>JAZKBN010000001.1:0-31177 GCA_040388605.1 Bacteroidota bacterium
TCTTAAATAATGTATGGTTAAGAATATGAAACAGGCACCCGGTAAAGCCCAAAACTATAAGCAGGTTATTGTGCGTGCCAATGCCCACCATGGTCATGCCGAGCCCAATGCCGATTATGCCAACATTTTCCATGCTGCTGTAAGCCAGCATACGGGCCAGGTTACGTTGCATAATGCCGTTCACTATGCCATAAAGTGTGGTGCTTATTGATAAGATAAGAATTGAAAGCCCTATTAAAACCTGGTGGTCCTGCACATGCAGCATTACCCGGATAATTCCGTATATGGCCAGCTTTTTCATAGCCGAGGCCATAACAGCGCCTGCATGAGCAGGGGCATTGCTGTATGTGCCGGGCATCCATGTATGCAAACCAAGAAACCCTGCCTTAAAGCCGAAACCAAGGAAAAACAGCGAGAACAGGAGCAGGTTATTATGCTGCCCGAAATAAATATGCAGGCTGTCGAAAGTTGCCGTGCCGGCATCGCGTTGAAGCAGCAGTACAGCAGTGGTCAGCAGGGCAACACCAATGTGCATTTGCACAAGGTAATCAAGGGCGGCATCGCGAACTTCCTCACGCTTATGATCCCAAAGAATAAGCATAAAGCTGCTCAGCGACATAATTTCCCAGGCAATAAGGAAAACCATCAGCTGCTCAACCATGCATAAGAACAGCATGCTTACATGAAGCAGGCACATAAACACTGAACTAAGGCCCGACACATACCTGTGTACAACATTCCGGGTATAACCCAAAGCATACACATTAGCGGCCAGTACACTCAGGTTTACTATGCTCATGAAAAACACGCTCAGCTTATCGAACCGGAGTTCGAAACTGCCTATTGGTTCCACGTCAGGTACTATATAACGTTGGGTTCCGTGCATGAATGCTTCATAAGCCAGCATACTGCTGCCAACAGTAAACACAAGGCTTATTAATAAGCCTGCCGGGGCTTTCCAATTGAAGGGAAGCAGGAAAATGAGCGGTATAAGGCAAAGCCCCGCCGCCAATAGGAAGAAAGCGTTTTCTGTCATACCGTTGATATACGGGCCTGATTAATTTTATGAATCGGCAAATTGCAGGCAATTGAAGAAAGCCTGCCTCTTTAAGCCAATGTAAGTTTAATGGAATGGGTTTAGCTGATTGTTTTAATGGAGTCTTTAACAGACATGCTAATGAAAGCAGAATTCAGATGCGCATTACGCCATTGTGCAGGTAACGCTTTTTTCTAAAAATAGTAGTCGGCCCCGGGTTGAGATTATACTCCGCCAACAGGAATAAACCATTCGTAAGATGTGTCCTTAATGCCGGTGTAATATAAGCTAAAGTACCGTGTAGTAAATTTTTGTGCTTATGTTCGGGAGCATCTTCCCGGCTTATATCAGAAACGCAGCCCGGTATATGGTTGCCTGATTCAGGAAATGCTATACTGAACAGGCCTGCATTCTTAACCCGGCTGCTGAATCCCGGTAAAAACGAGGCAGGAAGCTTATAGCCGGCATTTTGAATTAAACCGGGATTAAAAAGCTTTGGCGCACATGCGGTATCAAAATTGCTCGCAGATACCCACACAAAGCCGGCAAGCAAAATAAATGCAGGCAGGCATAAAGCGCTCCAAATGTGTACCTTAAAATTATAAACCTTGACCATGGCAGACGCACAAAAGTAGCCTATTACCTGCGGTCAGGAATTAAAATACCGTTAAACTTCAGCCGCGATGACAATTAATTAACAGTTTTTATTTATAGCTGAATACGCTTAGGGTTTAAATTCCCTTTCACCTGCAGGTATCCTTATTTTTAACCTGTTTTCTTTTGGCGGAACAGGGCAGACATAATAATGGTTGTAAACACAGAAGGGGTTATATGCCATATTAAAGTCAAGAACAGCAGTTGAATCCGGTTTAAGCTCAACGTCAATATACCTGCCCCCTGCGTATGTTTCGGCACCGTTAGTAAGATCAGTAAAGGGCAGGAACAGCTTCACTCCTGCAGAATCTTTGGTATTAAGGTATTTAAAAAGACAAAGGGTTTGTTTTTGACCCTCAATTGTAAAATCAGCCTGGCCGTAGCGCTGAAAATTCTCTTCTTCTTTATCGGTCATACGCATTTTGTAAATGCCGGTGTCTTCAGAAGCACGAATTTTAACTTCGAATTTATATTTCTTATCAGGCGAAAAATAGCTCAGGCCATTAAAATTCTTCCGGTCCGGTACCGGGGAATCGTTGCTTTGCAGCATGAATACGTTTTTCTCGTTCCGGTATTTAATAATGGCTTCTTCGTACATGCGGTCATGTTCCTGTCGCATGCCAAACCACAGGCCGGCCAACATAATTAACAGCACGCCGGCAACAAGAATATACAGGTAACTTTTGTTCATCCCTATGCGGGTGTTCAAAAACACATCTTACCCGCTGCGGCCAAGGTAAGGGAATGAATTATACTTTTCAAATCCTGTAAAGATACTTTTACCAATAAATGTAGAATAAAAATACCTTTTAATTATATATATACTGAAAATGAACCGCTTATAGTTATACATCCATAACCTGTGCGGCATGGTCAGCGGTTTTTACTTTCTCAATTACCCGCGTTATTATGCCTTCTTCATTAATCAGGAAAGTGGTTCGCAGTGTGCCCATATATTCATGCCCGAACAGCTTTTTATGGCCCCAAACATCATACGAGTCATGTACAGTACGTTCAGTGTCGGGGAGAATAGGGAAAGTAAGACCGTACTTTTCAGCAAACTTCTTATGACTTTTTTCGTCGTCGGTACTAATGCCTATTATTTGGTAACCACGCAGTGCGAGCTTGCGCTTATTCAGCTGCAGGTTGCATGCCTGGGCAGTGCATGCGGGCGTATCATCGGTGGGGTAAAAATAGAGCAACACTTTTTTACCCCTGAAGCTGCTGAGCTTAACGGTTTTCCCTTTTTGGTCTTTTGCGCTGAAATCCGGCGCAATATCTCCGGCTTTTAATGGCATGTTTGCTTATTACCTGCTTATGCGGTAACCCTTACAAGGTAATAGTTCTTTTTGCCTTTTTTAACCAGGATGTATTTACCCTGGAGTAACCCGAAGCTTGCGGCATTCGGAACCGCCCCATCTTTGGGCAATTCAGCCTTTATGCCATTTATGAGTATAGCCCCTGCCGAAATCATTTTGCGTGATTCCGATTTTGTGGGAAGTATTTCTCCGCGGGTTTCAACTGCAAGGAAGCTTACAATATCGGCTTCAAGCTCTGCTTTGCTTACCTCAACCTGCGGAACGCCTTCAAAAACTTCGTGAAGGGTTTCTTCATCAAGGTTAGCCAGCATTTCTGTGCTGGCTTTTCCAAACAGTACTTCACTGGCGGCAACAGCACGGTCATACGCTTCCTGGCCATGAACACGTATGGTTACATCGGCAGCAAGCTGCTTTTGCAGCAGGCGCAGGTGTGGGGCGGCAGTATGCTCGGTCTCCAGGTTTTCAATGGTTTGCCTGTTAAGCAGGGTAAAAACGCGGATTAAGCGGGGGGCCTCTTCATCGGTAGCATTCAGCCAGAACTGGTAAAATTTATATGGCGATGTTAGCGAGGCATCCAGCCAAATATTGCCGCCTTCTGATTTCCCGAATTTTGAGCCGTCGGCTTTTGTAATGAGCGGACAGGTAATGGCAAAAGCCTCGCCCCCATCCATTCGCCTGATAAGCTCGGTGCCGGTGGTAATATTGCCCCATTGGTCAGAGCCTCCCATTTGCAGGCGGGCATTACGGAATTTATTAAGGTGGTAAAAATCGTAGCCCTGTAAAAGCTGGTAGCTGAACTCGGTAAAGCTGATACCGGTCTCCAGGCGGTTTTTAACGCTGTCTTTCGCCATCATATAGCTGATGGTTATATGCTTGCCGGCATCGCGCAGGAAATCAAGAAAACCAATGCCTTTAAACCAATCATAATTATTCACCATTTCAGCCTGCGCGGGGCCCGGGCTGAAATCAAGAAATTTTTCGAGCTGCCTGCGAACACCTTCCTGGTTAGCACGCAGGGTAGGTTCGTCCAGCAGGTTTCTTTCAGCTGATTTTCCGCTTGGGTCGCCTACCATGCCGGTTGCGCCGCCTACAAGGGCAATTGGCTTATGCCCGCATTGCTGAAAATGCACCAGCATCATAAGGGTGGCAAGGTTGCCTATATGCAGGCTTGGTGCTGTGGGGTCAAAACCGATATAAGCTGTGGTTATCTCTTTTTCAAGCTGCTCTTCGGTGCCGGGCATAACGCTGTGCAACATGCCGCGCCACTGTAATTCGGGAATAAAAGGTTTTGTTGTGCTGCTCACGAGTAAATATTTTGGCCTGCAAAGGTAATGCAGATAAACTGCGCCTGAAACCTGTTGCCGGTATTTTGAAAAGGATTGAATTAAAAGATTTGAATAGCCCTCGTAATTTATTCAATGCGGTTGCTCGTTTGCCATGTTTTGAGAGCTTAAGTATGAACCGCAAAAAACAAAAAACCGCTAAGCCCCATTGAGCTTAGCGGTCAGATTTTATTCAAATCGGGGTACTAAAATCAGGGAACGTAAACTTTAGAAGCGTCACGATAAGCAGGATTGCTATACCAGTCGGCATAAGTTGTTCCGTGGCTTTGAGCCCATGGAGTGAATTTATTGTAAGCGCTGCGGATATCTGCTTTTTCAACAGGGTAGTCGAAATTCAGGATATGCAGGGCAAACGGCATGTTGTTGCTTGCACGGTAGAATACGTTGCTTGCAGGAACGCTCTTATCTGAACCGGTACCCAATTTAGCCAGGTTAGCCAGCATGGTCGGGCGTTGGTCGGCAAGATGAACTTCATTAGCCCTTATATGGTGAATGAAGATAAAAGGATTGTAAGGTGCAGCACCAAGCTGGGCAATGGTGTAGGTGTTCCTTACAAAGTTCACGTTCATTTTAAGCACGGGCGATGTGTAGTGCGTTGCAGACTGCACCGTGTTATAGAATGAACCGCTGTAAGGCGCAGCAGTTTTTGCTGCCTGGTTGAATACAATTACTGTTGCTTTGTCGGTTACACCGGCTTCAGTGCCGTTTGCAGCGGCAGTTGTTTCGGTGCCTGCACGCATGGCCGGGGTGCTGTCTGTAACACTTGTAATTTTATCAGGGGCAAGGTCAAACTGCAGACCGAAGCCGTTGTTATAGCTTGCGCCAATAGCACGGGTTTTGAATTTTGCCTTCATTTCCACCACTTTGTTAGCTGCATTTGTAACAACATTGTAGTTGTAACCAACAACTAGGTCGTTCATATCAAAATCTCCGGTTGATGGCCACAAATCTTCATAGCAAAGGCTGGCGAAATCGGTAGCGTTAGGAGTGTAGTTATTAAAGGCGCGGTCATGGTCTGTAGGATAGTCATCCTGGTCATCGTTTACGCCGTCCCCGTCGGTATCTTTAGGTACTATAACTTCCGGCAGGTCGTTTCCGTCAATGGCAGTGTATGGGTCAGCATCTGCATAGAATAATACGTCGTTGAAGTCGTGGTCGCAACCGCCGGTTTCACGGTTAAGATCTTCAAAGCCGATAATGTATTTTTGGCTTTCAGGATCGTTAAGCAATACCATGTGGTTACGAAGCTCTGCTGTGCTTTCAGGGTTCCATGAAGAACGGCTGTAGAAAGTTTCGTTAGGGTTGTTTACAGTATTTCCGTTCCAGCCGTTGTTTACACAAAAGAAGCCTATGCCTGTATTGGCATCAAATACACCCAGCTTCATGCGGAAACCGCTTGGCAAATTGCCGCCGCTGCCCGGCAATGAAGTATTTGGGAAAATAATGGTTCTTTTAGTGATTATGCGTGCTGCATCATTAGGCCCGGTTGGAACATTGTTCCTGTTATAAGTAAAGAAACCAAGGGCGTTACGGTTGCCGGCTGCTTCAGATACCCAGGTAATATAAACAGTTGCACGGTCACGCAGAAGTATATCTGCATTCTCAACAATCAGGTCAGAGCGGTCAGGGTCTGCGCCAATACGTTTGCCTTCGGGCAGGGTATAGTAAATATTAGAGAGCATTGTATTAGAAATGCTCTGCATTGGCTGAATAACAGCAGGGTTATTCTTTGGCACGCCGTCGTTATCCCAGCATGTAAGCCTTTCATAACCGTTTCCGTCACAAATATCTGAGCTTACGCGGCCCGATGAAGGTACATAAACAGGCACCATGTTGGCCGAAATTTCGCCGCCTGCTTTAATGCTTATTTTAACTTCGTTCAGCAGGCCCGGGTAATAAGTAACCGCGTAAACGCTGTCAACAGAAGTTGCAGCCTGGAACGCTGTATTCAGAATACCATCAGCGTCAACCGCACCGGCCGCAAGCTGCCCGCCATAGTGAACAACGCCGTTAGCATCCGTGCTTTTGGAACTGAAAATCGAAATTTTCGCGCCCTGCATTTTAACGCCTAAGGTGGTTTTGGCGTTCAGGTTAAGCGCAATGTTTCGGGTGGTATTGTATTTAAAATCTGCAGGCAGGTTTTCTGATGTATTGCCGGGGCCCGTGCTTTCGGGAGTACAGCTGTAAAGCATCAGGGCCGGTAATATTGCTGCTGCCCAGGCTTTTTTAAGGTAGATATTCATATAAGCTATTGGTTTGTTTTGAAGGTTTTGGCTTTATTTTCCTTTTTCAGGACTGCATTGTATTAGCCCTTATAGAAAAACAGTGCCGGCAAGGTTGCAAAGCGAACAATGCCGAATTGCAATACGCATTTACATAATTAAAGAGCGGCAAAGGTAAGTAAGACTCTTACATAAAAAGGCACTTATTCAATCGGTTTGTTTTGTTTAATCATGTGGATGCCGGCTTCAAATACTTCATTATAGCTTTGTTTTCAGCTTATTGTACGTTCAGCACCTTAAGGTACCGGTAAAGGACTAACTTATTCTATAAATTTTAAATGTAAGATTTGCCTGTTAAATTGTACGGTATAAATAATGCAGGTGCAATTGCTGCAAATCGGCCCTTTTCCTGAATTGGTACCATTTTGGGAAAAATAATCTAAATTGAAACATGTTTTACAATATGTTTAATATTGGTTTTGTTAAATTATCTTGTTCCTAAAGCATTTCAGGTAATTGTTGTTGGCGCTTTTTAAAGTTAATAATTGCCATAAATCAAATGCCTTGAACCCCGAATACCTTTTAGCTGAAAAAAATATTGCTTTATGTATTTGAGTAATTCCTAAATTTCACCCCAATGATGAATTTTAATACTTATGAAAATCTTCGATAGCAAGCTAAGCGGAACCAGAAATGCTGTTACAGCCCTTTTATTAGCCATAGCTGGCTTTTTGGCAATACTTTTCCTTCGCCTGCTTATCAGCCGCGAACAGGATTTTGCAGCTTACCTCTTCGATTATCTTTATATTTTTCCCATCATGGGCATTATGCTTGTTTTTGCCCAATATCGCAGCGGTAAAGACTTAAGTACTGTTATATATACTGTTGCAGGTTGCGGCTTGGTTCTGAGTTTTTTATTAATGCGTATTGCAGGTCATCATGCTTTAAGCAGCAATGAAGCTGCCAGAAGAGCACATGTTTTTCCTTTAATAATGCAATTGGTTGCTAATGGCATTATAATAGCCCTAATGCTCTATCTCACCCTGAAACCCGCGAGGGGAAAATGATTCCTGAATGATTGTGCATATAGCGCATTTGTTATTTTTTTTCGTTTTCCGGCCCAAAGTATTTAAATTGTAAGCATTACGCTGTTCAATTGGTTACAATAAAGCCTCCCGGTATATACATGTATAGGGAGTGCTGCAATATTACACTCAATTCAGTTTTACCAATTGGGCAGCTCTGTACACCAAAATATTATGATTTACGCTATACAACAGTTTTTCAGCCGAAAAACCATTTCGGTTAAGGCAATTGCATTGGTTATTATTTTGTCGGCTTTGCAGGCAAAAACGCTGAATGCCCAAGTGGCAGGAGTTGATTTTCCGGGCAAAAATGAGCCAAAGCTTAAATGGGGCGGAAAATTGCCTGTGTCGTTTAAAGAGTCTTATTCGAGGGCCTTAAAAGCAGGTGCCCCTTTGTTTAATAATTATTATTACCTGTTGCTGAAATTCAGCAAAATTCCGGGTGAGCCTGAGCAAAAATTGCTTGAAAAAGCAGGCATAACGCTGCTCGAATATGTACCTGAACTGGCATATCATGCCCGCGTAAAAGCCGGTATAGAGCCTGATCTGCTAAGGGCTGCAGGTATTTCAGATATGTATGCAATGCCGGCCGAATCACGTCTGCATTCAGATTTAAATGCTTTTGCAAAATCTGCATCAGCGCACTCAGTTATAAAAGTTTCATTAATTGTAAACGGCAGCATATCTGAAAAGGAAGCACAAAATTATGTTAGCCTGGCAGGCGGAACTGTCTTTAAAAACAACTTTCCAAAGCTTAATATTGAAATAAAAGCGGCTGATGTTATAAAGCTGGCATCTTATCCTTTTTGGAGCTGGGTAGAACCTTATGAAGGTGAAGCAGTGCCCCTTAATTTAACAACTGCTAACCAAAGCAGGGCCAATGTGCTGAATGCCAACTTTTCGGGCGCCCGCAACTTAAATGGTGCAGGGGTTATGGCCGGGGTGGGCGATGGCGGTTATGTTGGCCCGCACCCTGATTTCCAGGGCAGGATTATTAATACAAATCCAAGCGCAATTCCTTCATTTACTGATCACGGCGACCACGTTTCAGGTACTGTTGGCGGCGGTGGAGTGCTCGCGCCGGAAGAAAAAGGAATGGCCCCGGCATGCAGCATTGTAACTGCCCAGGCCTCAGATATAGTTTATAATGCAGCTTCCCTTGTGAGCCTTTACCACATGGTTGTTACCAATAACAGCTATGGTGTTTCAATTTCCTGTGCCTCAAGCGGCGATTATAACAGCACCAGCACCTTTATTGATGCGCAGCTTCGCAGCAATCCTACCTTATTGCATTGCTTTGCCGCTTCAAATGACGGCGCAAATACATGCGGCAGCTTCCCCCAGGGTTACAGCACCATGAGCATAGGTTATGGCGCGTCAAAAAATGTGATTGCTGTCGGTTCCCTTGATGTTTCAGACAATATTGCCGGTACAAGCAGCCGCGGACCCGCACGAGACGGCAGGGTAAAGCCTGAAATATGCGATATGGGCGTAAATACCATAAGCACAATTCCGGTTACGTTTTACGGAACAAAAAGCGGTACAAGCATGGCCACACCCGGCATTACCGGCGGACTTGCATTGTTAGTGCAACGTTATCGCCAATTAAATGCGAACGCAGATCCTGAATCCGCATTGCTTAAAGCCCTAGTTTGTAATACTGCCGAAGACTTAGGCAACGCGAATGTTGATTTTATTTATGGTTTTGGCAGGGTTAACCTGCGCCGTGCCGTTGAAGCTATGGAAGGCGGAAGGTACTTTCATGGTTCTGTTGCAAACGGTGCTGCAAATACGCACAGCATTACATTGCCTGCCGGGGTTACACAATTGAAGGTTATGATTTGCTGGACAGATCGTGAGGCATCGGCATCGGCTTCGCCGGCCTTGGTAAATAACCTGGACTTAAGCCTGAAAGACCCCTCAAATACAAGCATTTTACCTTGGGTATTAAACCCGGCTGCAGCATCTGTTGCCTTGCCAGCCGTTCGGGCTGTTGATAACTTAAACAATATTGAGCAGGTTACCCTAAGCAACCCGGCTGCCGGCAATTATACAATTAATGTAAGCGGAACTTCGGTTCCGTTTGGGCCGCAATCTTACTATATTGTTTATGAATACCTTAGCCCCTCGGTTGTGCTAACTTACCCTTTTGGCGGTGAGAAAATGAATACCGGCAGCAGCCGCAGGCTTTACTGGGATGCAATTGGTATTACAACAGGCACTTACACATTGGCTTACAGCACCGATAACGGAACCACATGGGTGAACATATCAACCACCATTGCCGTTACCGCCAAATTTTTCGACTGGACCCCGCCAACCACACTCGGGGGCAAAGTATTAATCAGGCTGGTGCACAGCGGCGGCGTTTACAGTGATGTTACAGATTCCCCGGTTACTTTTTTTGGATACCCGGCTGTTACATCCGCAGTATGCAGTAAAACAGTAAGCATCAGCTGGCCGGCCGTAACAGGCGCAACAAAATATACTGTATTAATTTACCGCAATAACCGCATGGATTCTGTAACCACAATTACAGGCCTTGCTTATACTTTCAATAACCTCACAGACGGCACACCTTATTATATTTCAGTAAGACCTGAAAACGCAAGTGCTGTTGGCCTCAGAACTGTTGTATTAACGGCTGTACCTGTCGCAACTACGGCATGTGCCATTACAAATGATATTGGCGCGGCAAGCCTCATTTCGCCTGCCGAAGTTTGCAGGCAATTTACTTCTTCCGGGCTTTCGGCAACTACATCTGTTTCTTTTACAGTGCGGAACTATGGTAATAACAGCGTAAGCGTTGCAGGGGTACCTGTAAAACTCAGGATCAACGGCGGAAGTACGCAAACTTATTCGCTTACGGGAACTTTGGCGTCAAATACATTAACCGGCACCTTAACTTTTGCTAACCCTGCAGATATGTCGGCCGCCGGGAATTACCTGGTTGAAATCTGGACCGAGCTAAGCGGTGATAATAATATTAAAAACGATACGCTCAGGCTTACTGTAAAGCATATTGCCAACCCTGCACTTACACTGCCTGTAAGCAATACTTTTGAAGCAGTTGCATGTACCATAAGCACTGCGGCAATTAACGCGATTCCCGGCGCCGCAGCATGGGATTATGCCGGCAGCAGCACAAACGCCCGCATGCGCAGCTGTTTCCTGGATGACCTTGGCGGCGGCAGCGGCTTAAGAACCATTACACTCGACAGGATTGCATCAGGTGCCGCGGTTTCGAACTATGTAACCTATACGGCTAATCTTTCCAATTACAGCGGCACCGGTTCATTGGCCCTGGATTTTGATTATATGTTCCACGGCGATGTTTCTGATGCAGCCGGAAAACGTGTTTGGGCGCGCGGTTCAGATACGCAACCCTGGGTTCAGGTTTATGACCTTTGGGCCAACAGGGCAACGGCAGGTACTTTAAAATCAGTGCGAAAGCTGAACATTCTGCCATTGCTTGCCGGGCAAACCATAACAAGCAGCTTCCAGCTGAAATTCGGATTTGAGGGAATTAATTATGCATACAATGCCTATATCAACGGAGGCACCTCATTTGATAATATTACACTGAGCGCTCCCGGAGACGATATTGCCTTAACAGCTTTGGTATCGCCCGCGAAAGCCTGCGGAGCCGGAAGCACAAGCTCGGTTGTAATTAATATTACCAATAACACTTTATTGACCATTACCA
The DNA here is from genome assembly GCA_040388605.1 of Bacteroidota bacterium. Taxonomy (GTDB): domain Bacteria; phylum Bacteroidota; class Bacteroidia; order Cytophagales; family Flexibacteraceae; genus JAZKBN01. The sequence goes on from JAZKBN010000001.1 coordinate 11,366, forward strand.
ACGTGCCCGTATTTTACAGGGTAGATGGCGGAAGCATTATACAGGGCAATGTTCCGACAATACCGGGTAATTCAACAGTAAGCTATACTTTTCCTTCAACCGTAGATATAAGCGCAAACAGGGCTTACAGCTTTAGCGTTTGGGCCGCGTATGCTTCAGATGGTTATCATAGTAACGATACCCTTTCTAATATTACAGTTCAGAGCTACCCGTCTAAAACGTTCCCTTATATTGAAGATTTTGAATCAGGAAACGGCGGCTGGCTGGCATACGGTACAAAAAGTTCCTGGGAATACGGCAGTCCGCAAAATAAAATGATTACCGGCAGCGCGGCTTCCGGCACAAAATGCTGGATGACTAAGCTTAGCGGCTTTTACAATACCAATGAGCTTTCTTACCTTGAATCTCCCTGTTTCGATTTATCGGCATACTCATCTAATCCTTTCCTGAGCTTCAGCAATATATACCGAACCGAATCAGGATATGATTTCACATGGGCAGAGTACAGCACCGATGCCGGCTCTTCATGGACCAAATTGGGAGCAACCACTTCCGGGGGCACAAACTGGTACACAAATTCAACTGCCCAAGCCTGGGATGGCGGCATATCAGCATACCGAACTGCCACACACACTCTCCCAATTACAGGCATGGCCGACAAAAGCAGGGTTAAAATACGCTTTGCCTTTTCATCAGACGAATCTGTGGTAGACGATGGCGTAGGCATAGATGATGTAAAATTATTCTTTACTCCCAACTTAAGTATTGGTTCTGTTAATACAACATCACCTTATTGCGGCGGAAGCAACATAAGCATCGCCTATTCTGCAACCGGTTCTTTTTTTACCGGTAACACATTCACCATGCAGCTTTCAAACGCATCAGGAAGCTTTACCAATGCAGTAAATATTGGTTCGGTATCATCATCTCTGAGCGGAACAATCAGTTGTACATTGCCGGCCAATACAATTACAGGCAGCGGCTACAGAATTCGGGTAATAAGTTCAAGCCCGGTTATTTCCCCGCCTGACAATGGTGCCGATATTACCATTGTTACAAGGCCTGAAAGCCCGGCCATAACTTCAAATAACCCTGCCCCCAATACAACCCTCACCCTTACAGCCGATTTTATAGCAAACGCTGTATATGATTGGACAGGCCCTAATGGCTATACCGCCACCGGCCAAAGTATCAGCAGGGCAAACTTCCTGGCAGATAAAGCCGGAACATACACCGTTACTGCCACTGTGAACGGCTGTACAAGCCTTGTGAGCTCTAAAGCTGTAGTTTATACACCGTTTCAATTTACATGGACAGGCTCAGTATCAACAGATTGGGCTAATACATCAAACTGGAATCCCGGTCGCTTACCCGATGCTTTTTCGGTAGTAACAATAAATGCAGTTCCCGCTAATCAACCGGTAATAAGCTCAGCAGTTTTGGTTAACGGAATCAGTATTGGTTCCGGTGCTAAGCTTAGCTTAAACGGGCCAAATGCAACGCTGAGCCTTACAGGTAATATTTCAAATTCAGGCACCTTTAACGGAAACGGCGGTACTTTAAAAATGTCGGGCACAACCTCGCAATCATTTGCAGGAAATTTCAATATAGGTAATTTAAATATTGATAACGCTGCCGGGGTATCTTCAGGCAGCGGTACATTAAATGTTTTCGGCCTTCTTAAGTTGCAAAACGGCATGCTGAATACCTCCAACGGGCACCTTACACTCAGGAGCACCGAAACCGGTACTGCCATGCTTGATGCGGTTGAAACAGGCAGCGGTATAACCGGTAACATTACTGCAGAACGTTATTTACCGGGTGCCACCATAAGGTATTATACCATGGGAACCATGCTCAAAGGGCAAACGATAGCGTCCATACTTCCTTTCGCATCAGTACGAGGCAGCTACCCGGGAGTGGTGCAATCAGGTACGAACTCAGTTTGGTTTTATGACCCGTCTAACGGAAACTCAAGCGGCTATTATGCACCTTCTTCAATTTCAGATACCCTGCCCGTAGGTCGCGGCTTCATGATTCGCCTCTTTGCTGATTTTGTTTTGAACGGCAAAACGGTAAGCTATACCGGTGCACCAAAAACCGGGGCCGTAACCTTACCCCTTGCTTACTGCAATACAGGTTGCACCTATGTGTCGCCTAACGGCTGGAATTTAGCAGCCAACCCTTATGCCTGTACAATTGACTGGCACCTTGTTACAAAAACGAATGCCGGAAACCACTACCATGTTTGGAACAGCTCGCAATATGGTTCCTATTCCCAAGGTTCAGTTATTGGTATTAACGGAGCTACCCGTTACATTCCTTCCGGACAAGGCTTTTTTGTGCCTGCAACCGGTACTTCTGCCTCTTTACAATTTACAGAAAGCACAAAAGCTGCCGATCAAAGTCCATCCTATTTAAGAACTGCGCCCGATATAAATGTGCTCAGGCTAAACACCATGGCGCAAGACGGCTATACCGACGAAAGCGCCATTAAATTTATGGACGGCGGTACCAACCTTTACAATCCACAGGTGTCGGCTGAAAAGCGTATGGGCGATGTACTCAACATCTCAAGCCTTGACGATGCCGGAAAAATGCTTGGCATCCAGGCCAGGCCAATAATTACAGGACAGATTTCGATCAGGCTCAGCCTTAAGGCGGCACAACAGGGAACATATAAGCTAAATATATCAGGCTTGCCTTCATTTGAAAATGAGCCCGTTGTTTGGCTTATAGATAACTATACACATACAATAAACCGGGTTTCTGAAGGGTTTACTTATAGTCTTGGTATTGCCTCAGATTCAGCGTCTTACAGGCCCGGCCGCTTTGAGCTCAAAATTTCACCGGGCGAAATCAACGGCAGTGCAGCTTTGGCCAATTCGGCTTTAAGCCTTTCTGTTTATCCTAACCCCGGTAAAGATGTCTTTACATTAAGTATCCCGGGAACCGGAAGAGGGAATATAGTCGGGTTAAGGCTGTTGAACAGCATAGGCCAGGTAGTTTTAACAGATACCTTTACCGGCAGTTCCCGCGGGATTGATCTTAGTGCCCGGCCTGCCGGTGTTTATTGCGTTGAAGCCACGGTTAACGGGTTTATGCTAAGAACCAAACTTGTAAAAGAATAAGCCGGGCTTCCAGAATTCGGAAACATTGCATGCACTTAAGAATTAAAGTAAAACCCAACAGCCACGAAAATAAGCTTCTACGCCTGCCCGATGGCAGTTTACAGGTAAGTGTTCGCGCTCAGCCTGTTGAAGGTAAGGCAAACGCCGAGGTTATACTTTTCCTGAGTAAGCTTTTGGGCTTGCCCAAATCAGGCATAAGCATAGAAGCAGGGGAGGGAAGTAAGTTCAAAAAAGTTTGGATAGACCATCCGGAACCTGAAGTGCTGGCCCTTATTGCAGAAAAAACGAATGCCGGACCTTCTTAATGGACCGGCATTCGTTTTAAATTAGTGCATTCCCAAAATATGGCGCCCGTATTTAAGATTGAGTTGGGGCTAAGAATTTTTTAATCTCCTCGGCAGATTCAGTTGTTCTTTCGCGCTGAACGTAATGCCCGCAGTTTTTATAAATAACCAATTTGCAGTTCATAATTTGTGCAGCACCATCTTTGGCTATTTCAGTGGTATTGGTGCCATGGAGCAGCCTGTTAGGAATAAGCCTGTCGCTGTCCCCGAAGAAGAGCAGGGTAGCTTGCTTAATTTTCTCAAGGCTGTCGTAAGCCGGGAATTTTAGAATGGCAATTACACAATCATGTACCAGCTTCATATTGTAATGCTGTACCGTACCTTCATATTTATCGGCAAGGCCTTCTAAAAATGCAGCCGACGCCGGCTCCGGGTGGCTTTGCATGTTCCTGAAATCATGTAACAGGTTTGTAAAAACAGATTGCCGCATATACAACGCCGATACCATTTGCTGTAACAGCAGCCTTTCATCCGGCCTGAATTTTTCGATGCCGGCAGGGGCAAAGAGTATAAGCTTTTTAACCTTATCAGGGTTTTCAGCCGCAAAGGCTATAGATACCAAACCGCCCATGCTGTGCCCTGCCAAAATTGCCGGTCCTGGTGCGTAGGCAGCGAACACCTCTTTAAGCACATGAATATACAGTTCCAGGGAATAGTTCTCAAATTCACCTGAAAGGCCATGCCCGGGTAAGTCAAGGCAGATGCAGCGGGCATTTTTACTCAAAAGGGCAACAGTGCCTGTCCAAACTTCCAACCTGCTGGTAAGGCCGTGTACAAAAAAAACAGATTCAGGTCCGGTTCCTGAGATGCTAATGTTTATGGGGCATGTTTTGCCCTCATATTCAATCACCAGTTTCCTGTTTTCTTTCATTGCCGGGTTTTAATTGTGTTTTGTCTTTTCAATCAGGCATTCAAGCCACAAAAAAGCCTCCCGGTTTCGGAAGGCTTCAATGGTTTGTTACAGGTTTTTTACTGCAAAATTTATGCCTTTAGCCATTTGCTTACCGTGGGTGCCAACTCTTTTTGAGATCTGTTGCCTACAAAAACGCCAATATGTCCGCCCGGGAATTCATAAAGCTGCTTATCCTTGCTGCCTACCAATACATTCAAAGGCTTTGAGGCCGACGGCGGCACAAGGTGGTCTTCTGCTGCATAAATATTCAGGAGGGGCATGGTGAGATTCTTTAAATCTACGGGGCTGCCAACCACGAGTTCGCCTTTCATCAGTTTATTTTGCTGGTAAAGGTCTTTCAGGAATTGGCGGTAGCATTCCCCGGCCTGGTCAGGGCTGTCGGCAATCCATTTTTCCATGCGCAGGTAGTTCAGCAGCTTATCTTTATCGTCAAGCATATTCACAAAGCCGCTGTATTTGCGAACCTTGCCCAGCGGCTTTAGCTGATCGAAACCCATATTCAGGAACCAGCCGGGTACCACGCCGCCAAAGCCATCCACAATGGTGTCTATGTCCAAATTGCGGCTCCATCGGAAAAGCAGCCCGTCTTCGGTGCTGAAATCTATGGGCGTAACCATGGTTATTAGCCTGCGCACTTTTTCAGGGTGCAGGGCGCTGTAAATTACACTGAAGGTACCGCCCTGGCAAACGCCGAGTAAATCAATGGCAGGAAGCTTGTGTGCCTTGCGAACAAAATCTACAGCGTCGTCAACATAGCCGTTAATATAATCGTCCATGGTGAGGTAGCGGTCGCTGCGGTCGGCATAGCCCCAATCAATGAGGTATATGTCGTGGCCTTGATCAAGCAGGTTGCGAATGAAGCTGCGGTCAGGCTGCAGGTCCATCATTTCATATTTGTTTACCAGTGCGTAAACAATCAGCAGGGGCGTTTTCTCGGTTCGCGCATCGCTGCTGTAGCGAAAGAGGCGTACTTTGCCATCGTTCCAAACGAGCTCCTTTTTGGAAGTGGCTATTTCCACTTCCTCTATTTGCTTTAATGTTTCCCAGGCACCGCCCAGTTTGCGTGCATTTTCTGCGGCATCCTTAGCTAAACGAGCCGTTTCATCGCTCATTTTCTTAATGTTATCTTCCATGTTGTCGGCGTATTAAAACAGTTTCAGGATTTGGATTAAGCTTTGCTTTTAGATTTTTTTGAAGCTTTGTCTTCAGCTGTTTCCGTAACTGTGCCGTTAACCGCAGCCGATGAATAATTTTCTTTTGCTTCAAGGGCTTTTTCTAATCGCCTTACACGGGCACGCAAATCATGCACTTCCCTGGTAAGCTCGTCGGCTTCTGAGCGGGGCAAAACCGGTAATACGCTTAAATAGCCTTCTGCCTGCTTATCGAGCATTTGCTTTATTTCGAGGCCGATTGTAAGCAGTTTTCCCTGGGCCCGGCTAAACTCATCGCCTCCGAATGTTTTAATGAGGTCAGCTTCGGTTTTGTTTACCCATGCGTTGTAAAAATCGTCGTACTTGGGCACCTCGCCTGCTTTAAATTTCTCGCCGGTTTCAGCAATTACTTTTTCCATGGCCTTCCGGGTCGATGCGTAAATGATTGACTGCAGCTCAACGTAACCATTCCAATAATCGCCTAGCTTCTGCTGAATTTTCTCGGCAGCCTCCATGTTATCTTTTTCCTTACCTGCCGGAATCAGGCGTGCAAAGGGGGCATAAGCCTGTTTCGCCTGTTCAGCTATTTTGGTTCCGAAATCATTGAATTCCTTAAAGCTGTTGTAATCAACTTTTGGGAAATGCCTGCTCAGGCCTGCTGACTGTTCCTGGTAATCTGAAGAGAATTTTTTCCAGTTTTCACTGAATTTGGTCGCCTGCTCGCTGCTGCCGGTTGCGTATTGCTTCCAGGCGGCAGTGTACTGTTCGGTCTGCTTGCTGAAATCTGCATACAGCTCTTTGAATTTATCGGGAGAAGTAAATTGGAAAAGTTTGTCGGTAAGCTCACGCACCTTTTCGGCACTGAATGCTTTGCTGAAAGCTTCTGCATCCCATACCGGTGTGGAGCCTGTGTTCTGCATATATTTCTGCCAATTGGCAAAAACCGGCTGGTACAATTCTGCCAGCTTGGCATAAGCCTGCGAGCCTGCAAAAAACTGGTCGTATGCGGGTACCTTGGCGCCGGGGAAAGTAAAGCCGGGGAATGCGTTAAAACCGCCTGATGTTCCTTTGAATTGGCTTCCGGTTGTGTTCAGCAAATCTGAATATACGGTGTTCCATTTCTGGTACATATCGGTCCAGGCTGCGAAAGGGTTTTGCGTAGCTTCAGGTGTAGCCGGTTTTACTGCTTCAATAGCTGTGGCGCTTACCTGTTTAACGGTATCAAGCCATGTTTGCACTGCCTTTGCCTGCATATTCAGCAATTCAGTGAATGCTTCTGCAGCTTTTTCAGGAACCGCTGATGGAAAAGGATTGGCAGCTGTGTTGGTTTTATTTTCGGCAGGTTCGGGGCTGCCGTTAGTATTTGCGGTGGTTTCAGTTGCGGCTTTGCTTCCGCCTGAAATTGCGCTTTCTATGATGTTTTTTTGTGTGTTAAGCCAGTCACGATAAATATCGGTGCCGGTTTTCAGCAGGTCGCCGTTCTTCAGCGATTCTGCAATTTTGCCTGATGTATCTGTAAAATTTTCAAAAGCTTTCTTACCTGAATCTGCCCAGGCTTCGGCTGCATTGTTTTTAGATTCCATATCGTTGGCGCCCTTGAAATAACCTGTTTTTTCATGGTCTCGCGGGCTCTGCAAATTTAACCATGGCTTTTAAAATGTCAAAGCATTTTATTGTTCGTTAAATTATTACTAAGATTGGACCTTAAACATTAAAAATATCATGATCCAGGTAGGCGAGGTATATAAAACCGACGTAAGGTACAGCCAAGAGCAGGTAATTGCATTTTCCCAAGTTTCAGGCGATGCGAACCCATTGCATCTCGATGCCGATTATGCGGCCACAACCATATTCAAAAAGCCCATTGTGCACGGCTTTTTAACAGGAAGTATTTTCTCAAAAGTATTCGGTATGGATTTTCCCGGGCCCGGCAGTGTTTACCTTGGCCAAACCATGCAATTCAAACGCCCCATGTTCGTGGAAACAGATTACGAGGCAGTTTTTACCGTTATTTCAGTAGACCGCGAAAAGCACAGCGCTGTTATTGAAACTAAAATTTCTGAAAAGGCAACCGGCAAAGTAACTTTAAGCGGTGAAGCCCAAATATTGAATACCTCGGCTTTCTGAGTTAACCAGGGTCTGAAAATATAACCGGCCCTAAAAGGCAAAACATGACCTTACCGGTAAACTTTAAACTTGCCGGGCGCAGCTTTACCGCAGATCTCGCCCGGCCTTCAGATATAAGCATCCCTATGCATCCCGATGCCAGGAATGTAAACTGCTACTATGCCGATGAACCCGAATCTGAAACCATACGATCCGGTAGTTTTGTAGGAAGCGTGGCGCTGGGCGGCAGCGTAAACTATAAAACGCTTAAGCTCACGCCCCATGGGAACGGTACGCATACAGAATGCTGCGGTCATATTTCTGCCGACCCACAGTTTAACCTGCTTAACTGCTTTAACCGCTTTATTTTTACAGCCGAGCTTATCAGCATTGCCCCGGCAGAATTGCCAAACGGTGATTTTTGTATAAAAATATCTGCATTAGCCGCTGCATTTCAGGATTTTGAATACATGCCCGAAGCGCTCATTGTAAGAACGTTTCCCAATGAACCTGCAAAACAAACTGCCCAATATTCAGGCACAAATCCCCCTTATTTTGAACCCGGCTGCGGCGAACTGTTGGCTGAAAACGGCATACTCCAGTTTTTAACCGATTTGCCTTCCGTAGACAGGGAGCAGGACGAAGGAAGGCTTTCTGTTCATAAAAGCTTTTGGAGCTACCCTTACAGCCCAAGGTCCTTGGCCTGTATTACCGAGCTGATTTATGTATCTTCCGATATACCTGATGGCCGTTATTTGGTAAGCATTTCCCCCCTCAGGCTTGAAACGGATGCCTCGCCCTCAAGGGTGGTTTTATATATGCTCAGCGAGACGGAACAGGTAAGTTAAGCTTACTTATAAACCCTGTTCACCAGCCTTAAAACAGAAAAAATATTAACAAGCAGGGTAAGTACTACGAAAACGGCACCCAGTATGAGGGTTTGATTCTGTATACCGTGTAAGTGTTCAAGCCCGTTTTTTTCCATGGTATCGTGCAGCTTGCTTACCCCAAAATAAAGCAAAGCGCCGGCTGCTATGGCCAGGAAAAGGACATAAATTGCAAACCTCCCCAGCAGGTTATAGGCCAGGCTGCGGGCTGTATAGCCAAGCTCTAAAAGGAGCTTTATTTCATCTTTAGCTTCGGCAATTACCGCCCTGAAATTGGTGGTGAAAATGACGAAGCTGAGCGCAATAAAGAGAGTGCCCAACAGGCCTATAAGAGTCATTACTGCTTTAATAATTCCGCTTGCTTTACCCATGCGCAGCTTATCATTATTGGTTTGGTAGCTATGGCTTTCAAGATAATCTGCAATGCCGGGGTCCGATGGGTTGCTTACCTGTAAAATAACCCTCGATGGCTTGGCTGCCACGCCGTTGCCAATATTTTTATTAGCCCAATCCATAAAGCTTTGCGGAACAAGCACAGTGCTGAACCTATCTGAAAACCCGGTTATTTTACCGTTCATTTCAAACCTGCCCCTGGCCCCGCTGATTTCTATATGCAGCGGTACCATTTGTATGCTGGCCCTGCTCAATTGGGGCAGACCCTGGCTCAATGCAAAACCGAAATTATAGAGGTTCAGGAAATCCTGGGACAATAATAGCGGGAAAGTATTGCTGCCTGGCTGCCATTCAAAGTTTTCGGGCTTATTATCTAAAAATTCATCAGGCACTGCCTCGCAGAAGAGCACTGTGCTGAATGGTATGGTTGTGCCGCTTGATGCGAAAGACTGAAATTGGTTGGCCGTAAATAAGCCAAGTTTTTGAACGAAGGCCTGCTTTTTAAGGTCGGCTATTTCAGCATCGGAAAATGCGCTGCTGCTAAGCTTCATGGTATTGGCAAGGGTGATTTCCTTGTTTATTATCAGGTATTCGCCTTTGCCGCTTTCTGCTTTTACAGGCTCAAGAATATTGTTCAGCTCTGCCCAAACCTGCACCGATAAAAGAACAATGAGCATGCCTGCCAAAAAGCCCAGCCCCGCCATCAGGAATTGAAGCGGATTCTGCCTTCCCCAAAGTATTTTGGTAAGTATGCCCTTCATTTCTGTTCGCTTGTTATTGGCTTATCCCGGTTTTGATTTTAAAAACTATAGCCTGCTCCTGCTTAAAAATAAAGGCTTTCATCGGCGCCGGGGAAGTAATCATGCCCCAGGCTTGTAACTATATAGCCTGCATTACGGGCAATACATTCATCGGTAACCAGTTTTGTGGCAATGGCAATATTGGCATCATCAAGGTGGCTGAAAGGCTCATCCATCAATAAGAGGCTGAATGGCTGCACAAGCGCACGTATAATGGCAATACGCTGGCGTTCTCCGTAGCTTAAAGTGCCGCATGTTCTGTCGAAGAGGGGTAATACGCCAAGCAGGTTGGCCAGCTCTTCAGCATGCTTCATATAGCTCTCAGCGTCTTTGCCGGAAAGTGAAGCTTTTACAGCCAGGTTTTCGCGTGCTGTCCGGTTCAGGAAAAGCCTGAGGTCCTGGAAAATAATGCTTACTTCTTTTTGCCTGGCTTCGGCCCATTGCCCGGGACCGGTTGCTTTTACATCCTGCCCCAACAAGCTTGCTGAACCGCTGAAATCTGTTCTAAGGCCGTAAAGTATGCCGGTAAAGGTACTTTTACCTTTACCGGATGCTGCGGATACCCTGTATTTGCGTCCTTTCCTGAATTGAATATTGGTATTCCAAATACCTGAAGCGGCAGAAATTTTACCGGCAAGCGGTTCTGGAATTACCCCTTTCAGTTCGGCTATTATACCGTTATCGGGAATTGCGCCGGGCATACTTGTTTTTTGTTGTAAAAGCTTATTGTACCACTACGCTGTCGGCAGCTTCTTTAAACTCATCAACAGCTTTTTTAGAATCTTCGCTGTAATCTGAAGCTGCCTTCAGCAGCGTTTGAAGGCTGTTTTGCGTTTTGTTTTGCAGCTTCAGGCTGAATTCAGATTTAGCGGTGGTTTTAGATTCCTGCTTAACGGTAAAAGTAACCTTATCTAAATTGCTGATGAATTTACGGTCGGCAAGGCTGAGTCTTGAATCTTTTGCGGTGAGTGCATTTATGTCGAAGTACAGGCCAAAAACGCCCGATGCCATAGGGTCAGCAATGGCAGATTCGGGTTTAGGGTGGCCGGCATCGGCAGCCAGTTTTTCAAGCTCGGGTGTGTTAACCACGTAAACGCGGTCTTTTTGCGTAATGAAGTGGTATTCAGGATACATTTTAACATACCTGTAGCCTTCTTCTTCTGCAATGAGGCCCTGCATGGCAAAAATATCTACCAGCTTATTAAAAGTGGCTTCTTTCCTGAGTCCAAGTTCAAAGTAACCCTGGGGCATTCCGCCATTAGCAGCAGTAATTGCAATGGTTAAATCGCCTGAAAGCATTTCAAAAATTTCTTTGGCAGAGCTGCCCGCCATAGCCAGGTTGGCATCCAGGCCGGAGAGCAAATCTGCGGCTGCCAGGTATTGGTAAACTTTATCAGCATCGAATTTAAGGGCGAGTACCGCTGCGGGTTTTTCCGAAGGAATATGCCCCACCACATCTTTACTTACCGGTAAACCGAACATAATATCACTTTTAGCATTTTGTGACATCACAGTTTCCGTGGTGGCATCGGCCTTAACCTCACCTGATTCAAAGTTTAAAGAGCCCCACAGGTAAGACTTTTCAACACCTGCCATAGCAGCCTTGCTGCCCGCTGCGCTTGCCCCGTATTGCCCGCTTAAATCTTTAAGGTTTACCCAATAAGAGAAATCTGAACTCTCGGAAGTTATTTTTTTGAATTCTGCATTTGAGCTGACCAGTGAATTGTTGTCGCTTTCAGCTACTGTTTTCATAAGCCGGGCCAAAATGTCTTTTTTGGAATCTTCGCCTTTTGAAAATGCTGCTAAAGCGGTGTGATCGTTCCAGATATAAACTGCGGTGTTCCCTATTAATTGTTTAAAACCTGCTTCAGATGTGATTTTAGCACCCTTTTCTTCTTTAACAACCAAAGCTTCAAACTTCCCTGCATCTGCCAGCGGGATTACTGCAACAACATCCGTTTTTTCTCCGGCTTTAGCTGAATAAACATAAGCGGTATTGAAGAAATCAATTCCGCTGTCGTCAAGCTTATGTGCAATACCTGTTGTATCGCTGTCTTCTTTTTTATTGAAAATGCCTTTCCAGATGCTTTTGAAATCGGCTGCTTTTAAGGCAATACTTTTTCCGTTAACCGAGGCAACAGCCAGCGCATTTTTAGGGACATATTTAATTTGTTCGGGTTTGCCGCAGGAAGCCAGCAAAAAAACAGAGCACAGCAAAATGGCTGCCGAAGATGAAAATGAACGGATTTTGGCTGATACAGGCATTTTAAAGCAGCTTATGTGCATTCGACTAAATATAATGGGTTATACAGGGCGTGAAAGTAGGTATTTGTTTTATATTGACCAAAGAGGCCTTTGACCTGCCGGCCTGCTGATTAATAAACGGTACCCATATCCCATAGACGGAGGTATGCAGGGAATTGAGTAGTTTTGCGCATAATTAATACACCCCCGCATTTCAATGCAAAATTATTCAGCCGAATTACTGTTAATAAAGCCTGATGCAGCACCGGGCGTAGCCTTGGTGAGCCTGAACCGCCCTAAGGAGCTGAATGCCCTGAACCTGCAATTAATGGGTGAGCTGCGCGATACCTTTCGCCTGCTTGATTCTGACCCGGATGTGCGTGCTATAGTATTAACAGGCAATGCCAAAGCCTTTGCAGCAGGTGCCGATATTAAGCAAATGGCCGGTAAAACTGCCATAGATATGCTGGTTACTGATCAGTTTGCAACCTGGGATGCCATACGCAAAACTAAAAAGCCAATAATTGCTGCCGTGTCCGGTTTTGCATTGGGTGGCGGCTGCGAGCTTGCCATGACCTGCGATATGATAATAGCCTCTGAAACCGCGCGTTTCGGGCAGCCTGAAATAAAAATAGGCGTTATGCCCGGCGCAGGGGGAACCCAGCGGCTAACAAGAGCCATTGGCAAAGCCAAAGCCATGGAAATGGTGCTAACCGGCAAATTTATAAGCGCTGCCGAAGCAGAACGCTACGGGTTGGTTAACCGCGTGGTCCCCGAAGAACTTTACCTTGAAGAAGCAATAAAGCTGGCTTCAGAAATTGCCGGCATGTCGCCATTGGCGGTACAGCTGGCCAAGGAAAGTGTTAACCGCGCTTACGACAGCTTTCTTGACGAAGGCCTGCATTTCGAAAGAAAAAACTTCTACCTGCTTTTCGCATCCGAAGATCAAAAGGAAGGTATGAATGCATTTATTGAAAAACGGAAACCTACATTCTCCGGAAAGTAGCATGCTTGTTAGGCGGGCTTTGGGCCCGGCACAATATCATACCAAATTGCTGAAATAAAAGGCCTGATTATTACAACATAGATTAAGCTATACCCTGAAAACGCCCTTCACTTTGGTCAGCACCGTATTTAACGAGATGCGCCGCCTTGACCAGACAATTGCCGATCTTGAAGCACAAACGCTTCAGCCCGACGAAATTATTATTACCGATGCCGGCAGTACCGACGGTACCTTTGAGCGCCTTCAGGAATGGAGCCGTAATTCTAAAGTGCCGGTAGTGGTTTTGCAAAAGCATCGCTGCAATGTGGCCCAGGGCCGCAATATTGCTATTAAAGCCTCAAAGCACAATCTCATTGCCAGTACTGATTTCGGCTGCCGCTTTCTGCCGGCCTGGCTTGAATCAATAATCAGCCCCTTCGGGGCAGATCCTAAGTTGGAAGTTGTAGGCGGGGCTTTTACCATCATTCGTGATGAAGTAAACACGCCTGCAGCAAAGGCTGACTTCGTGCTCAGCAAAGGCTACGCCGTAATTATGGACGAATACTTTTCGGTAAGCAGCCGCAGTATTGCCTATAATAAAAGCGTTTGGGAACGTATTGGCGGTTATCCTGAATGGCTTACACTGGCTGCAGACGATACCATTTTCTGGCGTCACGTAAAAAAGCAAGGTTTTAAATACCTGTTTGTTCATGAGCCAAATGTATTTTGGCTGAGGCACAAAACCTTTAAGGGATTTGGGAAAGAGAACTTCCGCTACGGTCTTGGTGACGGAGAAAGCGCCATTAACTTCCGCAATTTTTTGAGCCATGTAATTGAAACCGGTCACCGTTGGGCAAGCTTTGTCGGCATAGTGGCCCTGCCATACCTGTTGGTTAATTACAATCCTGTTTTCAGTATTATTATAGCTGCCCAGCCTGCTGTATTCAGGTCATATAAATATGCATACAAAACCTGGAAGCAATTTAAACACCTTCCCGGGTTTGGAACCGATGTACTCCTCGCCTGTTTTTGGATGGTGGAAGTAACACGCGTTTGGTACATCAGGGGATACCTGAAAGGCCGACTCGGCAGCACTCCTGAACAGAAACTGGCAGCCATTAAGCTGAAGCAGGATTTAGGGTAGCATTTCTTTGTTTAGAAGACTTGTTTAATAAACGCATAAAGGCCCGGATTTCCGGGCCTTTATGCGTTTGGTATCGGTTGATACCACTGAATATCAATTTGCTTATTGCTTAACAAGCATCATATTTACCCCAGCAGCTTTAACACTGTAAACGCCCGGTGAAAGCGAAGCCAGGTTAAGGTATTGGTCAGCAGGAACGGAATAGGCGCTGAATACTAATTTACCTACACTATTATATATGTGTACATCGGCATTATTGGTTAGGCCGCTTAAGCGCACTTCATTAGCTGCGGGGTTAGGTACCAGTTTTAAAGTCGGCAAAACGGAGCCGGCTATACCTGTACGAATCCAGGGGGCAGACAATTCTGAAACACAGCCGTTTGCGCCGGTGATGCTTAACCTGTGCTGGCCTGCACCCTGCGGTATTAAAAACGATTCGGTTTCGCCGGTAAGCAGGTTTCCGTTGTAGTACCAGTGATAAGCGCTTGCACCGGCCGGTCCGTTCAGCAAAGCACCGTCAAAAGATATGACGGGGGTGGCGGGCCTGGCCTTGGTTGTAACAGTTACAACTTCAGACGAAAATGAAGTGCAGCCTTGGGCAATTACGCTGACTGTAAAGCTGCCCGCAGTTTTTGCAGTAATGCTCCTTGTTGTCATGCCGTTATTCCAAAGATTTCCGGTTAAGGCAGATGAAGTTATTATTACACTGTCTCCTTCACAGAAATCTGCTGTGCCGGAAAGCGTGACAGTAGGTGCAGGAGCCTGGCCTGCTGTAAAGCTGCTTAATGAAGTATCAGTATATTCGCGGGATGCAATGGTGATTTTGCCGGATGTGCTTGCGGCAGCAGGTACAGTTGAAGAAATAAGTATTTCATTCAAATCGGCTATGTCGGCGTTTATGCCGTTTACTTCAAGGGTAATTACATCTTGAAGGTTGATACCGCTTACGGCAAAAGCATCGCCTGCGGCACCGCATGATGGGTTAAATGATGCAATTTCAGGCATGGCAGGGCGGTTATAAAGTTCCGCAATTTCACAATCGCTAAGTGCGCGGTTAAAGATGCGGACATCATCAATATCGCCCATGAAATTACGATTTACACCCGGGTTTGTCAGGAACATGGGGGTATTACCTATGGCTGTGCCGTTGGTATTAGGAACAATAGAGCCTTCATAGGGTGTGGCGCCGGCTAAAACCGCATTTTTATAGGCTTTAATTTGATGGCCGTCGTAAACTCCGGTAACAAATACCCAGGTATCTGTTTCAATGGTATTATCAGGGGTAATAATTTCTTTCCAATCGCCCAGTGCAGCAATGTTGAAGGAAAGATTGCCGTTTCCGCCGGCACGCAGGGTATATCCTGAAGTACCTACGCCTCCCCATTGATCGGCGCCTATAATTACGTTCAGCCAGGTTTCGGAGGCAAATGCGCTTGCTTTAACCCATGCGCATACAGTTACAGTTCCCCTTACATCTATGCCGGAAACTGAAGGATAGAAGATTAAATTGCCGTTACGGTTAAAATTATATGCCCCGCCTGCATTCTCGAATCGGTCTGTTGAAGGTGTAACAGAGCTGTAAATGGTACCAACATTGGCATTGCCGCTATAATCTTCAGGCGTACTGTTAAGCCTGGAGTAAAGCTTCATATTGCTCTTTATATCTGTTGGGTCAGCGGTAACATATAAGGTATCGCTGTATGCAAGGCAGGTATTGGCAAGTTCCACAACCACATAATATTGGCCTGCCTGCATGGCATTAATGGAAGCAGAATTTGCCCCGGGCAATGGTGAATCGTTATAATACCATTGCAGGCTGTCAGGGTATGAAGAAGTGAGCGTTACACTTCCGCCGGGGCATAAATTTATCGGGCCGCCTGCAATTAGGGTAACAACCGGCGGAACGCATAATATAGAAGTTGAAACATAAGTGCCCAGCGGGCTCTGAATTGAAATGGCGCCGCTGTGGGCTCCCACAGGCACTATAACCTTAATATATGTTATGCTCGCAAACACAAAGCCTGCAGGAATGTTATTCACCGTTATATCAAGCGATTCGGAGAAATTAGTGCCTGTAATATATACTGTGTCGCCCACAGTTGCCGATATGGGGCTGAAACTATCGATTGTAGGCGGGCCCGGCGGCGGAGCAGGCTGGGCGTATGCTGAAAGTGAACCGATTAACAGCATAAATACGATGAGAAAAAAACCGCTTCGGAAGACGGGGAATAATGTTCGGGTAGAGAAGTTTGTCATGAAGGTTAAATAAGATAATGATAATTGAAAGATAACAGGTCAAAAGCCTTGATTCATTTTATCAAATCGGGACAATTGAGGGCCGCGTTTTAATTCAATACTAAATGTATGATTTTTCTGTAGAATTTATAAACAGTTTACGTTAATTGTAAGTGGCAGGCACTTTTTGTCACAGGTTTTGACTTTATTCCCCGGTAAGGCATGTAATAAATAAACCCGAAATTATACCATTTATGTTTTTTAAACATACGATCGGCATTGTTTGTCCGGAATGATATTCTGTTTTTATTAAAATGAAGCCCTGAAAGGGGAAATGCAATCTGTTTTAGCGCTTTTAGCGCACTGTTTAGCTGTTTTTACTCACTTGTTCTCCCGTAAAAAAAAACGAGTCCCAATTTGAAACTCATTTTGAGACCGGCACATTGATGCCTTAAGCTGCTCATATAAATTAAGCATTGAATTATTCAGGTTTCTGTACATGCAATAATTAACCATACCGCATATTTTCTAATCATTATATTTTGAAATGGTAATTTATAAATGCTTTATAATCAGTTTATTAAATTTAAAAATATACTTATTTCATGTTTTACTTACTTCAGCCCCGTGCCGGAACTGAATGAAGGAGCTGCGAACAACGGGCAACTTTGCCGGGCTATTCCTAATACCTGTTCTGTCGGCAAAGGTTAATCTTTACTGATGGCACTATTTTTACATATTACTATTCAACCATCGATTATTAATTCAACATACAAGACCTATAAAATGAAATACCCTTTCGGCATAAAATCAGCAGCTTTGGCACTGTCGGTTCTCGGGCTTGCAGCCTGTAACCCCTCAGATGACAACCCAAGCAATACCGGGAATGCTCCTGACAGCTTCAATTACAACACTACCCGCAACGCATCTCTTACTCTTTCTGCCGGCACAGGCGACGATAAGGCAGTTGGTGCAACCGTAATAATTTCAAGCCGCAGGTATGCCGAAGGTAATTCAATTGATACACTTGCAATGGGTGCTACAGATGCCGACGGTAAATTTACAACCGCGCTTCAGTTTGCTTCTACTGTAGATACTCTTTGGGCGCACCCAATGTATGCCGGCCTTTACGGTGAAGTAGCTATTCCGGTTGGCCAGGGCGGACAGCTTAGCGCAAACCTTTACCCTACTGCAGTTTCTAACCAACGTATTATTCAGGGCGGAACTCCGGCTTATGAACTTAACGGTTACCTCTGTGGCCCGGTAAACAACCTGGTTACTCCCAAAACTTCTGTTATCGGAAAATGGGATGCTAACGGTACTCCGCTTAACACCAATGGTTTTATGGTTGAAGCCAGCGATGTTGTAAGTGATGCTTTCAAAGCGAAAATCAGCGACCGTCTTCCTGAGTCAGTTAAAATACCGGGATCAAGCCGTGCCGACCTTATTCAGAATCGCCAGACCAACCTGCACCTGAATGCTGATGCCGAAGTATGGCTGACTTTCGTTAGCGAAGGCGCAAGCTACAGGAATGCACTTGGTTACATCGCTTTCGAAGGCGCTGTACCTGCTACCCTTCCTTCTAACGATACCAAACGCAACATGCTGTTCCCTAACTGTTCATTCCCCGGTTCAGGCGGCGATACCCGCACCGGCGATAAAGTGAGCATTGGTAAATTCAAAGCAGGTACCACAATTGTTTGGTTCATTGTTGCCGATGGTTTCGAATACATCTCAAGCACTAAAACACAGGTTCGTAAGCAGCTTGACAACCAAAGCCGTACCTTCTACAGCGTACCTGCATGGAACCCTGAAACAACTGCTGAAACCCGTAACCACATTGTTCAGCTCCAGGACGACGAAACTTCACGTATCGTGCTTGGTTTCGAAGATATAAACCGCCAGAACAGCAACTGCGACCAGGATTTCAACGACGTGCTGTTCTTCGCTACTGCCAATCCTTATTCTGCAATTGACGACAACAACATTCCTCCCCTTAACCCTGTAGTTGATACCGACGGCGACGGCGTGCCTGATACACAGGATGCTTACCCAACCGACCCTGATCGTGCTTACAACAACTACTCGCCTAATGCTAACGATTTCGCAAGCCTTTGCTACGAAGATCTGTGGCCAAGCGCAGGTGACTACGACATGAACGACCTTGTTGTACGTTACAACTACAATGTAGT
Source organism: Bacteroidota bacterium (assembly GCA_040388605.1). GTDB lineage: Bacteria > Bacteroidota > Bacteroidia > Cytophagales > Flexibacteraceae > JAZKBN01. The sequence goes on from JAZKBN010000001.1 coordinate 29,891, forward strand.
AACCAACGCTTCTAACAAAGCGGTTGAACTGATTGCCAAATACAAAGTAGACGCTATCGGCGCCAGCTACCATAATGGTTTCGGTATCCAGTTTGATGCTGCTCCTTCTAAAGTTACCGGTGTTACTTACTCTAACACAGCACTTGCAGGTGCAGGCCTTGAAACCGGTGTAACAGATAAAGCTACTGTAAATATCTTCCAGGACGCTTTCAAAATGGTAACCTGGGGTTCAGGCCAGTTCTTTAACACCGAAATGTCGGCTGCTAAAGGAACTTCTGTAACCCAAACTGTAAAGGTTAGCTTTACTAAAAATGCACTCAGCCTTGCTGACCTTGGTGCTCAGCCTTACAACCCGTTCATCTACGTTAACAAAGTTCGCGGCAATGAAGTTCACCTTCCCGGCTACAAGCCAACTGCAGCAGCTGATGTAACACAGTTCGGCAAAGCAAATGATAAAACCAACCCTGCAACAGGCGTTTATTATAAAGACAAGAACAATATGCCCTTCGCATTGCATATTTTAAGCTTCAAGTATCCTGTGGAAAAAGCCAACATTAAATCGGCTTACCTGAAGTTTGCAAGCTGGGCTCAGAGCAGCGGAACGCAAAATGCCGACTGGTACAGCAATACTGCCGCCGGTTACCGCGATGCCTCTAAAATCTACAGCAAATAGTATTTATATAGCGTAATCCGAGTAGGAAACCTGCAGACCATTGGTCTGCAGGTTTTTTTTATGTAATTATTAGCTGTCCTTACACATATATTGAACACCTGAACCTGCATAAACTCTATACCCTGTTCTTAAACTCTATACCCTGTTCATATATATATGCAGTTCGGCCGGTTTAAGAGCGTATTGGTTAACTGATTTGAATTGGGAGGGTATATTTCCCGTCTAAGGATTCAAATGGATTGTGAGCTGTTTGTGGCCCTTATATGGAATAGATACTTTTTAACAGAAACGGACGCCTTACATCGGTAAACCCAAAGTAATTCGGAAACTGATTTGATTTATAAATGGAGTTTTAGTTTTGTTTAAACCCGAATATTCAGAATTTCATTTTAATTAAACCAGAGCTGATTTTTGTTTGGATTCTGCCTGTGCAAAATGCAGTAAAGAACATCGTAAATAAGCTGTATTGAATTCTTAAACCAATTTTTAAAATGTTTAAATGCTTGATAGTCATTATTTTAATAAATTTAATGACTTTTTTCCTATCTTTTTTCTTCCTGTATTTGGAAAGTAAAAAGATAACCCTCACCTTTGCATTCCCAAATCGGTAAGGC
>JAZKBN010000002.1:0-27793 GCA_040388605.1 Bacteroidota bacterium
AAGGTTTCGATTTCTCTTTAAAATACGGCGGCGGAACAGCCGCAGCCAAGCCCGGCACTGCTCCCGCAGCTTCACAAGCCGCTACCACACAGGCAACTGCAGGCACTGCCGCAAGCCAAAGCGTTGAAAAAGAAATTGCCGTAATGGCGCTCATTAACGCCTACCGCAGCCGCGGACACCTTGAAAGCACCACTAACCCTGTCCGCAAGCGCCGCGACCGCAATGCCCGACTGCAGCTTTCAGATTTTGCACTTACCGAAGCTGACCTCGATACCGTTTTTTATGCCGGCAATGTGCTGGGCATTGGTACCGTAAGCCTGCGTAAGATCATAGAATCGCTGAAGCATATATATACAGGTACCATTGGCTTCGAATACACTTATATAAGGGAGCCTGAAATAAGAGATTGGTTCACTGCCCGCGTCGAGCAGGACAGCCTGACCTTTAACCCGGCCCCTGATTACAAAAAACGCATCCTGAGCAAGCTCAACGAGGCTGTTGTATTCGAGAATTTCCTGCATACCAAGTATGTGGGCCAAAAACGCTTCTCGCTTGAAGGCGGCGAAACCACCATCCCTGCCCTTGATGCCATCATCAGCACCGCTGCTGATTTAGGCGTTGAAGAAGTGGCTATAGGAATGGCGCACCGCGGACGCCTGAATGTGCTTTGCAACATTATGGGCAAAACCTACGAGCATATTTTCAATGAGTTCGAAGGCACAGCCACACCTGACCTCACCATGGGCGACGGCGATGTGAAATACCACATGGGTTACAGCAGCCAACACGTAACCGAAAAAGGAAAGCACATATACCTGAAGCTTGCCCCCAACCCATCGCACCTTGAAACAGTAGACAGCGTGGTGGAAGGCTACACACGTTCAAAATCTGACAGCACCTACGGCGGCGACACTAAAAAAGTGCTTCCCCTGCTGCTTCACGGCGATGCCGCCCTTGCCGGCCAGGGCCTTGTTTACGAGATTGCCCAAATGGCTGCCCTGAAAGGCTATAATACCGGAGGTACCATACACTTCGTAATCAACAACCAGGTAGGTTTTACCACAGATTTTGAAGACGCACGCAGCAGCATTTACAGCACCGACGTTGCTAAAATTACCGACTCACCGGTGCTCCACGTAAACGGAGACGACCCCGAAGCCGTAGTTTTCTGCGTAAAGCTCGCCACCGAGTTCCGCCAGAAGTTCGGCCGCGATGTGTATGTGGATATGGTTTGCTACCGTCGCCATGGCCACAACGAAAGCGATGAGCCCAAGTTCACCCAGCCCGAGCTTTACAACATTATTGCCCGCCATGCCAACCCCCGCGAAGTGTACAACCAGCGCCTCACAGAACGTGGCGAGGTAGATGCCAAGCTGGCCGAAACCATGGACAAGGAGTTCCGCGACCTGCTGCAGGATCGCCTGAACATGATTAAGCAGAATCCCCAGCCCTATGCCTACCAGAAGATGGATAAGGAATGGCAAAGCCTGCGCAGGTCAAAAGCTGAAGATTTTTTAAGCTCTCCTGAAACCGGTATTTCGCAGGAAACCATTGATAAGGTGGCCAATGCGCTTATTAAAACCCCTGAAGGCTTCCGCCCTATTAAGCAGGTGGAAAAGCTGCTGAAAGACAGGAGGGAAATGTTCTTCGAAAGCAAAAAGCTGAACTGGGCCGCTGCAGAGCTGCTGGCCTATGGTTCTTTGCTCAGCGAAGGCAAGCTTGTTCGCCTAAGCGGTCAGGATGTGGAACGCGGCACGTTCAGCCACCGCCATGCAGTTATACATGATGCCGAAAACAGCAAACCATACTCCAGCCTCGATTTTATTGGAGAAGGACAGGCTAAAATGAACATCTTCAATTCCCTGCTTTCCGAATACGGGGTGCTTGGTTTTGAGTTCGGCTACGCCATGGCCAACCCGAACGCGCTTACAATCTGGGAAGCCCAGTTCGGCGATTTTGGGAACGGTGCGCAGGTCATGATAGACCAATATATTGTCTGCTCCGAAACTAAATGGCAGCGTATGAACGGCCTGGTTATGCTGCTTCCTCATGGTTACGAAGGCCAGGGCCCCGAGCACAGCAATGCCCGACCTGAACGCTTCCTGCAACTATGCGCCGAAAACAACATTGTGGTGGCAAACGTAACCCTGCCTGCCAACTTCTTCCACCTGATGCGCAGGCAGCTTACCTGGGAATTCAGGAAGCCCTGCGTGGTTATGTCGCCGAAGAGTATGCTCAGGCACCCGCTTTGCGTTTCGCCGATTGAAGATTTCACTTCCGGCAAATTTAAAGAGGTAATAACCGACAGCTATGCCACAGGCAAGGGCGTTAAAAAGGTATTGCTGGTAAGTGGTAAGCTCTATTGGGAGCTTTACGAAAAGCAGCAGGCCGAAAAGCGCACCGATATAGCAATTGTTCGCCTTGAGCAATTGCACCCTTTCCCGGCCGAGCAGGTTGAAGCAGCCCTTAAGCCTTATGGCAAAGCCCGCGTTGCATGGGTTCAGGAAGAGCCCGAAAACATGGGCGCATTAAGCTATGTCAGTCGCAAAATGCAAGGTAAAAATATAGAGTTTGTAAGCCGCAAGGCTTCGGCATCCCCGGCATCGGGCTATAATAAAGTGCACGTAAAAGAGCAGGCCGAGGTAATAAACCAAGCTTTCGCTGTATAATAACCATTTGAAAGGCCTGCCGATTTTTAAAATTGGCGGGCCTTCTTACAAAAAAACTGCCCTTACAGGCCTTTATGCAAGGTTGTTCTTGAAGGGATATAAAAACCTGCTACATTTACCCCAATAAGCCCACCAAGCCCAATAAGCCAAAAATAAGCTGAATATGAGCATTGAAATAAAAGTCCCTGCGGTTGGCGAATCTATAACCGAGGTGACAATAGCCAACTGGCTGAAAAAAGACGGCGATACAGTTAAGCAGGACGAGATTATCTGCGAGCTGGAATCTGATAAAGCAACCTTTGAATTGCCTGCCCCATCGGCCGGCGTTCTTAAAATAAGCGCTCAAACCGGCGATGTGGTTCCCGTTGGCGGAACCCTCGGCAGTCTTGAAGGCTCCGGCAGCGCAGCGGCAGCTCCTGCACCAAGTGCGCCGGCAGCCCCCGCAGCGCAAAGCACTGCTCCGGCAGCAGCCGCATCGGCAGCCCCTGCTCCGGCTCCTGCAGCCGCAAGCGGACAAGCCTATACCATGAAAGTGCCCGCTGTTGGTGAGTCTATTGCCGAGGTCACCATATCTGCCTGGCACAAGAAAGAAGGCGACATGGTTAATGCCGATGAGCTTTTATACGAAATTGAATCAGATAAAGCCGGCTTCGAGATTAATGCAGAAGCATCGGGCGTATTGCATATTATTGCCCAGGCCGGAACCACTATAGCTGTAGGCGAAGCAGTTTGCACCATTACAAGCGGCGCATCTGCCACGGCACAAGCCCCCGCAGCAGCGCCCACAGCACCTTCCGAAGCAGGTACCGCTGTGCCTGCAGCATCAGCCCCTGCTGCTTCATTGGCTGCTGAGCATCATGATTCATCCGCAGCCGGCGCGGTTTCTCCCTTAGTAAGCCGAATACTTGCAGAAAAAGGAGTAAACCCGGCATCGGTGCAGGGCACCGGCTTCGGGGGAAAAATAACCAAAGAAGATGCATTAAAAGCCGTTCCAGGCGCTGCTCCTGTTGCTGCCCCGGCAGCTAAACCTGCAGCAACTCAGGCCGCTTCAGCTACCCCGGCTCCTGCCGCAGCTGCGAGCAACGGTACTGCCGGGCGAGAGCAAAAGCGCACTAAAATGTCGCCTTTGCGTAAAACGGTGGCACGCAGGCTGGTAGCTGTTAAAAACGAAACCGCCATGCTCACCACTTTTAACGAAGTGGATATGAAGCCAATAATGGACCTCCGTAACAAGTACAAAGATAAGTTCAAGGAAAAGCATGGCGTAGGCCTGGGCTTTATGAGCTTCTTTGCGCGCGCATGTTCGGTAGCCTTGCTTGAGTGGCCTGCAGTTAATGCCATGATAGACGGAGACGAAATTGTTTACAACGATTTCGTAGACATCAGCATAGCGGTAAGCGCACCTAAAGGCCTTGTTGTTCCCGTTATTCGCAATGCCGAGGACCTTAGCTTTGCAGGCATAGAAAAAGAGGTTGTCCGCCTGGCTACTTTAGCCCGTGACAACAAGCTCACTATTGATCAAATGACCGGCGGCACCTTCACCATTACCAATGGCGGTGTATTCGGCAGCATGATGAGCACGCCAATTATTAATGCGCCCCAGTCGGCCATATTGGGTATGCACAACATAGTTGAACGCCCTATGGTAGTGAACGGCGAAATAGTTATCAGGCCTATAATGTATGTGGCCTTGAGCTACGATCACCGCATTATCGACGGTCGCGAATCGGTTAGCTTCCTGGTTAGGGTTAAGCAATTGCTTGAAGAGCCTACCCGCCTGCTGCTCGATGTTTAGTATTTCTGTAAAGAATTAATTTTTAAGCCTGTCCGGTTTCCCCGGCAGGCTTTTTTATGGGATATGGAGACTGTATTAAAACATCCTGTAACGTCCGTCCGGGTTATGGTATCTGATATATCAATCGTCTGCATTTAAAGCAACTGTCAGTTTTTTACAAACGTTGCAATCTTAATAATTAATAAACATCTGATTATTAACACATTGCCTTTTATTTGGTTTTACGTACGGATCAAGGCTCACCCAAATCTTACCAACCTAATTGTATCTTCAATTCGGTGTGCAGAATATCCTGCCTGTCTCGTTGAAAATATTTCAAATGTTCATCATCGCATGTAAAATAGCCTGTAAGCCCATGTGAAAACCGAATGTAAGAGCATAAATGCACTAATGAGACAGCCTTATATGCAGAATATAGGTAAGTTACGCTTTACAAAAAAACGGAATATATTAAATGCCCCGCCTCGTTTATGTACTTTTTGCATTTTTCCTGCTGCTGCTTGCAACAGGTGAGTTGCGGGCGCAGCAGGCGGGCATGTTCAGTAACCTGAGGTGTAAAACGGTAAAAGCCTCGCCCCTGCCTTTTACCCCCGATACCTTAAGCCTGGTTCCCGGCAGCATCTACATTTCCGGTGACACCGCATTGCATGCCTCTTACAATATTAACACCAACAAACTAAGCCTCCGCGGACGCTTTACTCAAGATTCCGTTACCCTTTGCTACCGCGTTTACCCCCTGCTTTTTTCAGCCGATAAGTACCGCCGAAACCTGGCGCAATACGACAGCAATGCCCTTTTTGTGGAACCCGGAGCAGCCCTGAAATACCAACAGCCGGGCAACACGCGCGAGCAGCTCATAAACACCCCCGGCCTGAACAAGAACGGAACCTTAACCCGTGGCATCAGCATAGGAAATACCCAAAACGTATTTGTAAACTCGGCGCTCAACCTGCAGCTGGAAGGCCGCATAAGCCCCGACATTCGCCTTACTGCGGTTATAAGTGATCAGAATGTACCCTTCCAGCCACAGGGCAACACCCAGAATATACGCGAGTTCGACAAGGTGTATGTACAGCTTGATCATAAGCATGCAAGCCTGGTTGCCGGCGATGTGGTGCTGCAGAACCCTGCCAATGCATCGGCCTTTATGCGGTATTATAAAAACGTGCAGGGCGGCAGCGTTTCCGCCTTCTTCGGCGACAGCCTGCACAATACCACCACGAGCATTGCCGCATCTGCCGCCAAGGGCCGTTTCAACAGCATGGCTATAGAGCCCCAGGACGGCGTTTCGGGCCCATACCGCTTATCTGCTCCCGGGAACGAGATTTTCATTATTGTGCTGGCCGGTTCCGAAAAAGTATGGCTGGACGGTCGCCTGCTCCGCCGTGGCTTTGGCCTCGATTATGTAATAGACTATAATGCCGGCGAAATAACCTTTACGCCTACGGTTCTTATTACACGCTACTCCCGCATCCGGGTAGATTTTGAGTACTCGGACAGGAATTACAGCCGAAGTATTTTAGCTGCCAACCACGCAGGCCGCAACAACAAGCTAAGCTGGTTCCTGAACTGGTACCGCGAAGCCGACGACCCAGACCGCCCTTTCAGCTTCAACCCTGACAGTGCCGCTGCCCGCCGCCTGGGCAGTATAGGCGACAGTATCAGCAAGGCAGTAATCAGTGGTGCATCCCCGGTAACAGAATACAGTGCCGACCAAATTTTATATACCCTGCATGATACCCTTGGCGATTCAATTTACATTTACACCCCGCGCCGGGCCGAACGCATGTACAGCCTTATATTCTCTGATGTGGGGCAGGGCAGCGGCGATTATGAGTTGCAAACCACTGCCGCTAACGGGCGTATTTACCGCTATGTCGGCAGGTCTAAGGGCAGGTATTTGCCGGTTCGGCAGGTGGTTACCCCGAAGCTTAAAAGCATGACTGCCATAGGCGGCACCTATCGCCTGGGTGCCGATCAGCAGGTTTATGCCGAATATGCAGTAAACACCAATAACCTGAACCGCTTTGCACCTGAAAACGTAACTGATAAAACCGGGCAGGCAATCAAAATGGGCTATCGCCTGAATGGTAAGCCCATTGCCAAAACCTTGGCCCCGGGCTGGAAATACCACATAAGCGCCGATTATGAATTGCTTGGCTCCCGTTTCGATTCAATAGACCGTTTCAGGGCTGTAGACTTTAACCGCGATTGGAGCGCCACCCCCGGTGTAGCCCTGCGTGCGGATGACCATATAATAACCCTTGCCGGCGCACTCCGTAAAAACCCCGATAACCTTTTAAGCATTCGCAATGTGCGCCGTATAAAGGGTAATAATGTGGACGGCTGGCAACAGCAGGCCGATTTTGCCAAAACCCTGCCTTTTTTACAAATAAACGGCTCCGGTTTTTTAATGAACAACAGCCGCCCTGATTACCACGCCTTTTGGCGAAGGTTAAGCGCAGGTGCTTATGTACGCATGCCTAAAATTCGCCCGGGCTACAGGTACACCGCCGACCAAAATCAGCTCCGACAAATAGGCTCTGATCGCATTTTGCGAACAGCCATGTTCTACACCGAGCATAAGTTTTATTTAAAAAACCTGGATACCACCCACGGCAGCATTGCCGCAGATTATGCCTATCGTAACGACCGCGATACCCTGAACGGGGAGCTCGTACCGGCTACCAAAGCACATACGGCCACCCTGTCTGCAAGCACGAAATCTGAGAAAAAGAATACAGCAGGTTTCAGCGTAATCTGGCGAAAATTGGAAAGCAGCCTGCCTCAGACCCGCCTCCCCGGTGAAGAAAGCCTGACAGGCCGTTTCGACCAGGCCGGAGATTATTTGCAGCGACATATTCGTTCTGAGCTTACTTATTCAATTGGCACCGGCCGTGAGCTGAAGCGCGAATACAGGTACGTTAAGATTGCCGTTCTCGGCGAAGGGCAATATCAATGGATAGATTATAATGAAGACGGCATTCAGCAGCTGGATGAATTTGTGGAAGCCGCCCGTCCCGAAGACAGGCAATATATACGTGTATTTGTGCCGACTGCCACTTACATAAAAGCATTCTCGAATGCTTTAAGCTGGCGCCTGAACCTGAACGGCCCCCGCAACTGGGCCGATGCCGGCGGAATAAAAAAACAAATCAGCCGCCTGAGCAGCACCAACGCCTATACCACCGACAGGAAATTAACCGCGCAGGATATTATAACCCGCTTCAACCCCTTGCCCATAGGCAGGCAGGCACCTGACAGCCAACTGATAAGCACGGCCCAAACCCTGCGCAGCACCCTTTTCTGGAATCGCACCGACCCGGGCTATGGCGCCGATATAGCTTTTACCCGTTCCCGCCAAAAAGCCCTGCTCACCCAAGGGTTCGACAGCCGCGATGTGCAGGAGCTTCGCCTAAATACCCGAATCACCTGTTTTACTGTTTTCAGCATTCAGCCCATGTTCCTTAGCGCCGACCGAAACTCGGCATCAGACTTTCTGAAAGCACGCAATTACCGCATCATCCACCGCGAGCTTGCTCCTCAATTAGTTTGGCAGCCCGGCGCGAATTTCAGGTTAACGGGTACCTATGGTTACGCCGATAAACGCAATCCACTTGGCGACGAAAAGGCCGGACTTACCCGCTTCACCCTTGAAACGAGGGTAAATAAAGTAAGCGTCCGCAGCATTACGGCCACAATGAGGTTTACTAAAATAACCTTTTCAGGCGAAAGCAGCAGCTCGCCGGCAGCCTACGAAATGCTTGAAGCCCTGCGCCCCGGCAATAACCTCACATGGACCTTAAACCTCCAACAAAAACTTACCCCGGGCCTCCAACTCACCCTGAATTACGAAGGCCGAAAATCAGACGGCGGGGCACCTATACATCTCGGTAAGGTGCAGGTAACTGCATTGTTTTAGAATTGGTTAAGTGCAGCTTAGCCTCTTTCATATTGTGCCTGCAGATGCTTCGGTCAACCGAAGGTGCACCCTCCCACGAAATTCCATAACCACAACACATCCATACATTTTCACGTTATTTACAAACAGCAAAATCAAAGCAATTCATGAGTAACCAACAGAAACTGCAGCACCTTTGGCTTCGCGCCGGCTTCGGCATCAGCTACCCTGAGCTTATGGGTATAAAAGACCGTTCCCCGGAAAAAGCAGCGCGCGAAATGCTAATGCAGAGCCGCATTTTTACCCCTGTTGAAGTTACAAAAGACAATCCCCTGGCCGACATGGAGGCAATGGAGATAAGCAAGGAAGAAAAGCAGGCCCTCAGGGAAGAAAGCAAGGAGCAGATAAAGGCCATGAACCTGCAATGGCTCAACCGCATGAACGAGAGCCAAAATGCCCTGCGTGAAAAAATGACCCTTTTCTGGCACGGGCATTTTGCCTGCGTGAGCCCTAATGTTTTCTTCGCCCAAAACCTGAATAATACATTGCGAAAGCATGCCTTGGGTAAGTTTTCTGATCTGCTGCATGCGGTTAGTAAAGAGCCGGCCATGCTGCAATTCCTGAACAACAGGCAAAACCGTAAGCAGAGCCCTAACGAAAACTTCGGCCGCGAGGTGATGGAGTTATTCACCCTCGGGCGCGGACACTATACCGAAGACGATATAAAAAATGCCGCCCGCGCATTCACCGGCTGGGGCTTTACCGATGAAGGAGATTACGTTTTCCGCGAGCGTTTTCATGATGCCGATGCCAAAACTTTCATGGGCAAAACCGGCAATTTCAACGGTGACGAAGTGTTGAACATCATACTGGCCCAAGACCGCTGCGCTGAGTTTATAGTGAACAAAATTTACCGTTATTTCGTGAACGATGAGGCCGACGAGGTACAGGTTAAAAAGCTGGCTGCCGGCTTCCTGAAATCGGGATATAACATTGAGCAATTAATGGAGGAGATTTTTACTTCCGATTTTTTCTACCAGCCTAAAAACATGGGCATGCATATTAAAAGCCCGGTTGAGCTCATAGCTGTTATGCGTAAACAGTACAACATAGAGCTGAGCCACCCCGAAACCCTGCTCTATGTGCAGAAAATGCTGGGGCAGGTTTTATTCTACCCCCCCAATGTGGCCGGATGGCCCGAAGGCCGCAGCTGGATAGATAGCAGCTCCCTGATGTTCCGAATGGGCCTGGCCTTTAAAATTTACAAAAGTGCCCCCGTCAACGAAAAGCCCAAAGCCGATGGCGATGTGAATACTGATTTTCTTGCAAAAAAGAAGTTCAAAACCATTGAGGCCAAAATGGTTTGGGAACCTGTTAATGCTGCCTTGGCCAAAGTCCCCGATTCTGAATTGGTAAACACCCTCGCCGCCTATTATTTACAAGTCCCCCTTTCCGCCGATGCCCGGAATCTTGTATCACAAAAAGCCGACGCCCTTGCGGCCCGTGATTTAAAAATACAGGCCATTGCCATTGCACTGGCCTCTTTACCTGAATACCAGGTAAGCTGATTCATTGATTATTAAGGTAAAAATATCAGTGAATCCTGTCGTCCCTTACGTCCAGCGATGCTATAATTTTAGCTTCCTCTTCAAGAAATTCATTCCAACGTTTTTTTACAACTTCTTCCGGGTTGTACTCCCGCGCCAAATCAAGTAAAACGCGGTAATGCCCGGCTTCGCTTACCATAAGCTCATGGTAAAATTCGCGCAGCTCCGGGTCGCTTACCTCCAAAGAAAGCAGGCGGAAACGTTCGCAGCTCCGGGCTTCAATAAGTGCATTCAAAAGTAAACGGTCGAGCAGGCGCCATTCCTGTTTACCGCCTTTGCGTTCAAGCGCCATCAGCAGCACCACGTATTCATCACGACGTTGCGGGCCCAGGGAATACCCGCGTTTCTTCAGTTCTTCAAGCACTCTTTGAAAATGCTGCCATTCTTCGGCCACCACCTCGGTCATAACATCTACCAACCGGGTATAGCCGGGGTAAAGAATAATAAGCGATATGCCGCTGGCCGCTGCTTTTTGTTCGCACCAGGCATGGTCAATCAGTATTTCTTCAATGTTGCGGCTTGCAATATTGGCCCATCTTGGGTCGGTAGGCAGTTTTAGGCCAAGCATGGGCTTAATTTATGTTTAAAGAATTCTGATTGCGGCAAAGCATATAACAGGGTATTTGCGGATGCAAAAATAGCGTCCTGAATTAAATTGTCGTCTTAATGACCTGTTGAATTATATAAAATACTGTATATTAGGCATTGTATTCCTGCCATGCTTTCCGGCAAAACCTATAGCGATACCCGGCTAATGTCCCTGTTCCCAAGTCCCGTCTTTCTCGACACCCAAATTCCTGACGACAGGTTTGGCGCCGTACATTATTGGGATATTATTGAAACACCTTTCGGCCTAATGGCAGCTGCCTGCACTGCCACCGGCCTGAGCATACTTGAGTTTGCCGATAACGATGAAGATGCATACCAAAAAATTTGGCGCCGATACAGCGGCATAGGTAAATACCACAGGCAAAGCCACCCTTTGCATGCCTTGGTTTCTGCTTTTTTATCGGGCAGCCCAATGCCTGAAAAACTGCCCCTCAGCCCCTTCGGTACCGATTTTCAGCACCGGGTTTGGCAGGCATTAATTGAGATACCGGCCGGTGAAACCATGGTTTACAGCGGACTGGCAGCAAAATTAGGCTTGCCGGCATCTTCTGCAAGGGCGGTGGGAACAGCGGTAGCCGCCAACCCCATAGCGCTCATTATTCCCTGCCACCGTATTGTACAAAAAGGCGGGGCTACCGGCGAATACCGCTGGGGTGCCGAAAGAAAGCGCAGCCTGCTGCTTGCTGAACGCAAACCGGAAAGCTCGGGCCTTTTTGCCGGGCAGTTATTTTAATTAGCTGCATGTATGGTACATACGGTTTAAAGGACGATCCTGCGGGTTACCTTCAGGCAAAATTTGCGGCTTTTTAACTACCTTTGCAGCCCGAAAAGCAATAAACCTAAGGCTTTTTGTAAGATTGCCCCTTCCCGGATGAAGTACCTGAAATATTATGGCTTGGCCCTGTTTATTATAGCCCTGGACCAGGCAGTTAAAATGCTTGTGCACTTTAACATGGAACCCGGCATGATGGGCGAAATTCCCGTTTTCGGGCAGTGGTTTAAGCTGCATTATACCATAAACCCCGGTATGGCCTTTGGGGTGGAGCTTGGGCTTACCTACGGAAAGCTTGTGCTCACCTTATTCAGGCTGGCTGCGCTTTCGGGCTTATTCTGGCTGCTGAACAGGCTTATTCAGCGCAACGCGAAAACCGGTTTACTGGTTTGCTTATCACTGGTTTTAGCCGGCGCTTTCGGTAACGTTATCGATAGTATTTTTTATGGCGTTTTGCTCAACAACGCCCCTTACGATGCTCCAAGCCCCTGGTTCCACGGGCAGGTAATAGATATGTTCTTCCTCGATATTTACGATGGAGAGCTGCCTTCCTGGATTCCCTTCATGGGCGGCACCCATGTTTCGCTATGGCCTATTTTCAACGTTGCCGACGCCTCTATTTTCACAGGTATAGCCACCCTGCTTGTTTTCCGTAACACCTTGTTGATTGATTTAACCGATGTTACCAATAAGCCCGCCGACCCCATTACCTCAAATACCGGTATCGACGGCCTGCCCCGGGAGCAAAATGAACCCGGCAATTTTCGGGCTGCCGGCTCTGAAGAAACTGCTGTACCCGGGCCGGTTCAATCTTCAAACGAAGAATAATCACTTGACGGGGCCAGGTTAAAGAATCACTTGTCCGGGCAAAATCATAAAGCATAGAATAGGCCAAGTTTCTGTTTACAGTCAACAGGCTTATAGTATAGGAACTGTACCCCATTATTAAATCATGCTGCATCCTTCCTTAGACAGTTTTACGCATAAAGGTCAGCGCAGGCAGTTGGTGCAAACCCTCAGGGGCAAGGGAATCAGTAACGCGGCTGTTTTGGCGGCAATCGGCACGGTTCCCCGGCATTTTTTCTTTGAATCGGCATTTGCCCAACACGCATACCAGGATAAGGCTTTCCCCATTCAGCGCGGACAAACAATAAGTCAACCATATACTGTAGCCCGCCAAACCGAGCTTTTAGAAATTAAAGCGGGAGACAGGGTGCTTGAAATAGGAACAGGCAGCGGCTACCAGGCATCTGTATTGCTTGAGCTTAATGTTGATTTGTACACCATAGAATACGAGGAATTGCTTTACAGCCTGGCCAAGGTAAAGCTGGGCCGCATGGGCTATAAGGCAAACTTTTTTCACGGCGACGGCTCCAAAGGCCTGCCTCAATACGGACCCTATAAAGGCATAATTGTTACCGCCGGCGCCCCTGCAGTTCCATTACCCTTAATGGAGCAGCTTGCCCCGGGCGGAAAACTTGTAATCCCGGTAGGAGATGAAAAAGGGCAGGAAATGCTGCGTATCACCCGGCATCCCGATGGTAATTTCAGCCGCGAAGATTTTGGCCCTTTCAGCTTCGTGCCCTTGCGGGGCGAAAAAGGTTGGGGTTAGCAGGTTAATAAAAAGTTCCTGCTTTTCGGTAGCGTAAATTGAAATATAAAAAACAAACCCTGCACCTTCCTCGTCAATCGCCACATGTCAATAAGGCGATTAGCAGTGAAGTATGCAGGGTGTTTTGTGTAAAACAGGGTTTATTCGAACAGGTAATTTGGGCTTCGGGCGCCATTGCATTTATGCAGGGCAACAAGCACCCCGGCAGGCAACAGGCCAAGCCTGTTACAGCGTTATTGTTTTAAGCGTGGTTTTGCCATTGTTGCTGAACTCGAAGGTGTATTTACCTTGGGGTAAAGCTTTCAGGCTGTACAGGCCGGAGTATTGGCGTCCGTCGCTTATATTTTTTTCCATCAAAGTGTTGTTACGGCTGTCGCGAACACGAATTACCATAGGTCCTTCAGAACCGTCAACGGCTATGCGGTAAACTCCGTTCAGGGGCATCAGGTTTATTTCGGCACGCAGGGCAAGGCTTACACTTGGGGTATTATCCGGCTTTAGGCTTGTCGCGCTTGCAGCGCTGCTGCCGAACGTAAGAGCAAATACAATAACCAGGGTCAAAAGAGTAGTGACACGGTTAATAAAAGGGCGGGTAATAAGTTTCATTTTTTTCATAACAGCTCCCCGGCATGCGGCCGGGCTTTATTTTATGATACAAAGTTGCATTGCTAAACCGGGTACGCACACTAAAATAGGACCAAATGCAGATTTGAACAGGCAAGCGGCAGAAAAGATATGATGAAGGGATAAGCGGTTGATTTGGTATAAAATTCTGTTTAAAACATGGTTTGTTGTTTATTTCAGAATATAATTCTGCACAAACGGGCTTTTTGGTCTTTTTAAACCGTTAAACTCACCTGTGTGCAATTAAAAAATGTGCGTTGCAACATGTAATGACTTTGCATTAAATGGTGTTCGTATTTATTAAAGCCGGCCAATTTACAGTAACAGTATATAGTTTTAAGAATGCTATTATGCTACCCGGGTTCTGAATTCCCTGCCTATGAAATAAACGATGCTGCCTGCATTGGGGATTAAACGGATGCAATTCCTGATGCCCGCCTCAGGATGTTATAGAATTGCCATATAAATGGCTGCCGTAAGCTGCAGTGTTATGGTCATCAGTCACCGGCCCGGCACCGGGTTCATCATGGCTTCTGTCAAAATTTGAGCATGATAACAGGCAAGCCCTGATCAAATAATTATTAACCTGCGCATGGGCATGCCGGCAAAAAAATAAGGGCGAAACCGCTGATGCAGATCCTAAACCGGATCTGCACTTACACCGGATTCAGCTTAATTTAATCAGTAGGCCCTTACAGCTTTTCCCTCCATAAAATTTACGAAGGCTGTATTTACCACGCGGTTACCGCCGGGGGTGGGGTAATTGCCGGTAAAATACCAGTCGCCGCTGTGGTTGGGGCAAGCTTTGTGCAGGTTATCTACGGTTTGGTAAATTACCTTCACCTCGGCTTTCATGCCTTCAGGGGTAACTATTTCGGCAATCTTATCGCTGATTTCATCGTCTGTGAAAGGCTCGTAAATGGCTTTCACGAAATTTTGCTCGGTTGCGGTTCCGGCGGCAAGTGCGGCGGCGCAACGGTCATACACTTCATCAAGCAGGTTATCGAGCCCGCGCTCATGCAAAAGCACCAAAACGGCACGGAAGGCCACAAACTCCTTCATGCGGCTCATATCTATGCCATAGCAATCAGGGAACCTGATTTGCGGAGCGCTGCTTACTACCACAATTCGTTTGGGTTGCAGCCTGTCGAGCATGGTTAAAATGCTCTTTTCAAGGGTGGTTCCGCGAACTATGCTGTCGTCAATTACAACTATGGTATCGGTATGCTTGCGTATTACCTCGTAAGTGGTATCGTAAACGTGCGATACCAGGTCGTCGCGCTTGTCATCGTCTGTAATAAAGGTACGGAGCTTGGCATCTTTAATTACAAGTTTCTCCATGCGCGGGCGCAGCTGTAAAAAGTCCTCATGGTCGCCCGGGGCCATTTTATCGCGCTCATGCTTGCGGCGGAACTCGGTAATATAATCTTCAATGCTGCTTACCATGCCAAGGAATGATGTTTCAGCAGTATTCGGAATATAGCTGAAAACGCTGTTCTTGAGATCGAAATCAACGGCTTCAAGCACCTGCGGACAAAGCAAGCTGCCTAACATTTTGCGCTCGCGGTAAATATCAGGGTCGTTACCCCGGCTGAAATAGATACGTTCGAAACTGCATGAACGTTTTTCTATTTTATCGATAAAGGGATATTCCGCAAACTGCCCTCCCTTATTAATAATCAACGCATGGCCGGGTTCAATTTCCCGAATTTGGCTGTATTCGGCCCCGAAGGCGGTTTTAATGGCCGGCTTTTCGCTGGCAACCACTATTACCTCGTTATCGGCATAATAGTAAGCCGGGCGAATTCCGGCAGGGTCGCGGGCTACGAATACGGCCCCGTAACCGGTTAAGCCTGCCATTGCATAGCCGCCATCGAAATCACGACAGGAGCGGCGCAGAACGCGCTGCAAATCCATGGTGGTTTCAATCATGCCGCTTATATCGCGGTTATTGTATTCGTCTTTATAATACCTGAATTGAGATTGGCTTTCTTCATCTAAAAAATGGCCTATTTTCTCGAGAACCGTAACAGTATCGGCCTTTTCACGCGGGTGCTGACCCAGTTCCAGCAGGCGATCAAAAAGCTCATCAACATTAGTCATGTTGAAATTACCGGCCATCATCAGGCTTCGGCTGCGCCAGTTACTCACACGGAGCATAGGGTGGCAGTTTTCGGCGGTATTTTCGCCGTGGGTGCCATAGCGCAGGTGCCCAAGCCAAACTTCCCCTGTATAGTCAAGGTCGTTCATAAGGGCATTGGCATCCATCCATTTATCAGGATGCTTCTCCTTATATTTGGCGAAGGTTTTTGTTATTTTCCCGAAGATATCGGCTATAGGCTGCCGGTCAACAGAGCGTAGACGGCTCATATAAGGCCTGCCGGGCTCTGCTTTAAGCTTAATATTACCAACGCCTGCGCCGTCCTGCCCGCGGTTGTGCTGCTTTTCCATAAGCAGGTACAGGCGCTTAATGGCATACATAGGGTCGCCGTACTTTTCAAGGTAATAGCTGTATGGCTTGCGCAAACGCACAACGGCAATGCCGCACTCGTGGTGAATAGGATCGCTCATGACAATGTAAAGATAATTGTTTTGCGGGTATGCGAACCAAATTAAAGGGCGTTACGTTTTAATTTCCTGCCGGTACTTTTCTCTACTACCCGAAAGCAGGAGAATAAACGGGCTTGTATGGTTTAGTATAAAACCTTGTTAAATATTTCTCCCTTTGCCTCAAAGCTTTGCTACCTTACTATTATCAATTTCCTTGCCGACCAATGCCGAAACCGCGCAATATTTCGTTGAAACGGGCAGATCGTATATACTTGATTTTGACTTTGTTCTCCGCAATTGCATCAATCAGGCCTAAATCTAAAAGGCTTTTTAGGTCTTGTCTTGCCGTAACATTAGATACCCGCAACCTGTTTTCAGCTTCCTTTACGGTAAGTACGGTTTCAGGCGTATCGAGAAACAACCCCAAAAGCTCGGCCTGGCGTTCGTTTATATTAGGTATGCGCAGAAAGTCAGCAGCAACCATTCTTTCACGCTGTTTGCGGGCAATGTATATCGAAAGGGCCTCAAAAGCCTTGCGCATGGCCTGCAGATTGTAAGTAATAAAGTAGCTAAGGTCATTATCGTCCCTTTCAGTATGCAGATATGCTTTTTCGTACTGAACCTTTGTGCCTTGAATTATGCGGGATACAGATATATATTCAGTCAGCCAATACCCTTTTTTCAGCATGTACCAATAGAACAAAGCCCTTGCAGTTCGTCCGTTACCGTCTACAAAAGGATGAATCCATCCAATAAGGAAATGTATAGTGATGGCCTTTATGATCGGGTGGATAAACGGTGTACTGTCGTTATTAAAAAAATGGCAGAGTTCGGCCACCAGCCCCGGAATTTCAGAGGCAGGGGGTGGCGTATGCACTATTTCACTGTTTTGATAGTTGATTACGTAAACATCGTCCGCCTCCCTGAATTTGCCTTCGTCCGCTTCGTTTTCCAAAGTTCCTGAACTGATAAGCCTGTGAATGTGCAGGAGATTTTCAGGGCTGAGATTCTGAGACCTGTTTTCTGCTATATGCTTGATTGTTACGTAATTGTTCACAATCATCATATCAGACTTTGATTTCGGCTTTATTTCTTTACGCAGAATTTCCTTAGCCCTTTGCCTTGTAGTGGATGCCCCCTCCATTTGGCTGCTTGATATAGCCTCTTCCATAATTGAGCTGATAAGGAATTTTTGCTTTTCCCTTTCAGGCATTACCGTATTGGAAGCCATAATTCCGCCTGCATTCATATCAAAGTAATTCAATGCTTCAGTAATGTAGTTTGTGATACTGAAATTGAAGCCATAATTATTGAACTGCAGGGTTCTGTGTATAAGTACTCTGACTATCTTTACACTGCTCCATAACACCTCCGGAGCTACTCCTATGCTTTGGGCTTTATATTTCACCTTGTCCCAATACAGGTAGTCATCATTAATAGTGTCAATTAAAGCTCGTTCCTTCATGTAAAGGCCCATTGCCTTTTCATCAACTTGCACACTCGGTGGAGACTCAATCATAGGGCTATTGCCGGGGAATTATGCTGCTAAGTTATTAAAACTTCAAAATATTTAAAGAATTTTGAAGTTTTAATAAGGATTTTCTGTTACCCTGTGTTTTATGCCGGACCTTCTGCCACTGAAACCGGCATGCCTTCTGCAGCACCCTTTATCATTTATTTTAAAATTTTGCAATTCAATTGCTTTCAATATCTTTGTTGCTCTTATTTTAATCTAATTATTTCTTAACACAACTTTATCCCTCCAAACCCCTTACATATCTCCAATGAACCAACAATTTCTGCGCATTTTATCTGTGGCCTCAATCGCTTTAGTTTCTGTTTTCGCCATAACTTCCTGCGGAAAAGATGATGCCGCCCCGGCGGCAAAAAAATGCTATGTACTTACTGAAACCTCAGATGACGGCAAGGTTACAACTTATTCATACGATGCGGCCAATAATATAACAATGATGGTTGCAAAACCTGCATCCGGTTCTTCAGATACAACCTGGTATACCTATACCACCGATAAGCTTTATTCTAAAAGGAAGCAATCAGGTTATTATTTATACGATACCGCCACTATGGTTTCGGGCCGCATCACAAACGAAGTTAGTTCCGACAACCAAGGCTATGCTACAGTTAATACTTATGACGGATCTGGCCAGTTAATAAAATCGGTAAGCAATTCCGGCGGCGGACCTACCACTTCAACATATACATGGAGCGGGGGAAATGTGACTAAAATTGACCTGGTTACACCTGCCGGAAGCGGTAACGTTCAATTAACTTACGGCAGCAGTAACAACACAACCAATTTATTCGGCTTAACTACTAGCGGCATTTTTCCGCCTGCCTATTATGGTAAGGCCATTGCTAAGCTTCCCGTCAAACTATCCACATATGTAAGCAATATAGAAGCTGCCTCAATAAATAATGTGTTCACGTTATCTAATGATGGTGCCCCTACAAAAAACGTGGAAACAACTAAGTCTATATTAAGCCCGGACCAGGTGACCACAACCAATTATACTTTCAACTGTCAATAATAATCAGGCAAAAGAAGGAAACAGAAACAGCCCGCCGCGACTTAACAGTTCGGCGGGTTTATTTTTGAAAGCACAACTATAATAATGCACTTTTAACGGAGTAAATAAATTGTTTACAAATCCGGTTTTATAAGCCTGAAAATTGCCGTTCACAGATTTACATTTTTCCTCGTAAAATGTAGCAGGAACAGGAACCGAAGTTGCGCTGCAAAATTCCTCCGCCATGGGCTGCATTCTGCAGCTGAAAGCTGCAGAATAAGTAAGAAGCTATGTTCACCTTCTTTTTAAGCACTTAGGCCCAAAGATTTTGTATTATTAACCGAGGTTTGTACTTTGCGTATAAAAGCACGTGAAACCCGTTTAAACGCGGTGTTGCTTACAAATGTGTTTCCGGATTTATTATATCGGTATAGTGTTTTTCCATATCATTAATTAAACAGGCCGTTATGCGGCCAAAACCGGGCATTCGGAAAATTACCCGGAATATTACCTCTTAACACATCCTTTTCTGAAAAGCTTCTTAAGTAAAACTTACAGCAGGCTGCAAACCAATGAAATATGAAAAAAATATCCAGGATTCTTTGTTGCTTAATTATACTGTTAACAGCATTTTCAGGCGCGGTAACGGCGCAGAACAACCCGGCACGTCCCATTAAAAAGAAATTCTCATGGCTTGATGTAATTAAGCAGGATACCAACCAGGTATATGCTGTGCGCACCAAGTATAACCGGGTTATCAACGGCCACGTACTTGATCGTACCGAGGAAGAGCTGCTGATGAACACAGAAGAGGGCATGACCCTTGTACCCTTAACAGATATTTATACTGTCCGCCTTATTCCCAGCATTCCCGGCAAAGGCCTAAGCCAAGGCTACCGGAACGATTATGCCATGATATATACGCATACTGCCGTTAACATGGCTAAGGGCGAAAAGGCCTTTACACAATACGGTGGCCTCATGAGCGAGTTTTCTGCAGGTCTTACAGATAAGGTGCAGCTTAATATTTCAACCATACCGGCACTCTTATTAACACCCAGCATAACTGTTAACCCGCAGGTAAGCATGCCTATGGGCGATGGCTTTTTTGCAGCAGTATCGCTTACTGCATCTGCTATACCAATAATAGGGAAAAACTGGGGAGAATCTGCAGGGTATAATACTTATGGGGGAGGTAAAGTAGCTTTTACTTACGCAGGTAACAGGGGCGCTGTAAATGCTTCTTTAGGGTTATTGGGTCAAATAGATGAACACAACAGCGCTTCATGGGTAACAGCATCGGGGCGCCTGAACTTTACGCCACGCAGCTCAGGCCTGCTTGAATACCAGTTCGGCAGCAAAGATAATTTTGAAAACGGCAAAGTAGTAAGCTTTGTGCTTCGCCATTCATCAAGCGTTGCCAGCCGTATGGATGTAGGCTTTTGCTTCGGCAGCTTCCACCGCAAGGAAAGAGACACGGAAACCGGTGATTATATTTCACAATTCCATTTCTTCTTCCTGCCGGTATTACACTATTCATATAACTTCAGGTAGGAAGGCATTAAATAAGGAAACCTGCCCGGTTAATTGAGCAGGTTTCCTTAATATTGTAAGTACAACTTTTTAATCTCTTAGCACCTGCCCGGGATTGGCCGGGATGCCGGGGACCTACTGAATGTGGTGTTTGCCCAAATCTACCCGTAAAGACCGGCTTCACCATGAAAAAAACAGGCTCCCTTTTATCCCGGCCAACCCCGTCCGGGGTTAGCCAAATACAATTAGCAGGTAATTTACAATAACCCGAATGGCACCGTAAAAACGAGCCAATGAGCATGTTCCTGCTAAGCTTTAATGTAAGGTTGTTGTTAAATGATTTGCTGCTTATTTAAGCAGCATGCGGGCAATTACCAGTTTCTGAATTTCCGATGTGCCTTCGCCGATAGTGCAGAGCTTGGCATCGCGGTAGAATTTTTCAACGGGGTAATCTTTGGTAAAGCCGTAGCCTCCGAATATTTGCACGGCCTCGTTGGCACACTTTACCGCAACTTCCGATGCGTAGTATTTTGCCATTGCCGATTCAAGGGTAACAGGTTGGTGCCTGTTCTTAAGATCTGCAGCACGCAGAATTAAAAGGCGCGAAGCTTCAATTTCAGTGGCCATATCGGCCAGCTTGAAAGATATGCCCTGGAAAGATGAAATGGCCTTGCCGAATTGCTTGCGCTCCTTGCTGTATTGCAGTGCGGCATCGAAAGCGCCATAAGCAATGCCAAGGCTTAAGGCAGCAATGCTTATGCGTCCGCCGTCAAGCACTTTCATGGCCTGTATAAATCCGTCGCCTTCATTCCCAAGCATATTATCTGCAGGTATGCGACAGTCGGTAAAAATAAGCTCGGTTGTTTCGCTGGCACGCATGCCCAGCTTGTCTTCTTTTCGGCCGGCAGAAAAACCGGGAGTGCCGCGTTCAACAATAAAGGCGCTCATGCCATGGCTGTCGCCAACCTTGCCGGTACGTACAATAACAACAGCTACATCGCCGCTTTTACCGTGCGTAATAAAGTTTTTGGCGCCGTTAAGAACCCAGGAATCACCGTCGCGAACGGCGGTGGTTTGCATATTGCCTGAATCTGAACCGGTGTTGGGTTCAGTAAGCCCCCAGGCACCTATCCAATCGGCAGACGCAAGGCGGGGCAGGTACTTCATTTTTTGCTCCTCGGAACCGAATTGCAAAATATGACCGGTGCAAAGCGAATTGTGGGCCGCCATGCTCAAACCTATGGAAGGGTCTATGCGGGAAAGCTCAACAATAGCCGTTACGTACTCACCATAGCCGAAACCTGAGCCCCCGTATTCTTCAGGTACAAGAACGCCCATGAGGCCCAAGCCTCCCATTTTCTTAAATAAGTCTACGGGAAAATGCTGTCGTTCGTCCCAATCACGTATGTTGGGCTTAATTTCACGAGCACCGAAATCGCGCACCATTTGCGCGATCATCAGCTGGTTTTCGCCGGGTTCAAAGCCGACGGCCGCGTCAGTTAAGGTAAGTTGCATAAAATATTTTGGTGTATTAACAGGAAGTCCGAACGGGTTATTCGGGCAAACCTGAATCAGGCTGCTAACTTCGTAAATTTATAATTACGGCACAAGCATTTCAAAACAAATTTCTTTAAATATTTATTTATTGCACCATATATCGGGCCAATATTCTTAATATAATACAATTTATATAGTTTTACCGGCCAACTGGTTTTAACCTTATAGTTGTATTCCTTATTAACAAAGCATAGTAGTTTTACACATGCGCCCAAAGGGCATTTCATTAAATGAGTGAAGCCTAAAGCACGCAAATTGGCCTCAAATTCCGTTGTATGGGGTGTAAGCCTTATTAAGAAGCTAAAATGAGTGCCGTGTTTCAGAAGGAAAACAATATTAAACAATTAAGCACGCCTGACCTAAACCAATATTATATATTGTTTAAAAATAAAAATCTTTAAAGAACTGAACTGAAAACAAAGTGAGCCATTAATTCTGAGTCAGAAACAACCCGGATGATTCTGTTCACAATTCCCCGGCTGATTTTGTTAACCCCGGCTTGTTATTGGCTTTTAGCCGGCAGCACACAGTTAATCCATTCAGGATCCTGCACGGCGCCATGACGCATATAAAAATCAATGGCCGGCTTATTCCAGTCAAGCACCTGCAGGCATACGCGGTCGCAGCCTTGGCGAAGCGCTTCTTCACGAATGGTTTCAAGCAGGCTGTGGCCAATGCCCAAGGCACGATGCTCCGGCTTTATATATATGTCTTCAAGATACAGCGCCCTGCCCTTCCAGGTAGAATAACGTATATACCAAACCGCCATGCCAACTGCATTCCCGTTGGCAAGCCTGGCCATAAAAAAACCGAACACAGGGTTTGGGCCAAATCCGTCGGCCTTCATTTTTTCAATGGTATTTGTTACGGCATCGGGTTGGAGCTCAAAGGTGGCCAGCTCTTTAATAAGGCCTAACAACTCAGGCAGGTCTGCCGGGGTGCCAACTTTTATGGTAAGCCCCAAAGATTTTGCCCGCAGGCTGAATTTCTCAGCATCGGCAACCTGGCCTGAGGTTTCGGTTTGAGTTACTGAAATCTCTGGTGATGGCTTTACAGCAGAAACAGCAGCTTCGCTGATTGCATCTTTGGCAGTAAGCTCGGCAAGGTTTTTACCGCTGCCTGCCTCTTCGTTAAGGTTTTGACCGGGCACAGAATCAACAGAATGCATTTTTGTGGGTTTAGATACCGTTGCAATAAATACCAAATGCCGGAAATAAAAAAGGGGCTTGGTGATTTGACACCAAAGCCCCAGGAGGGATCACTATTTCCCTGTATCGCCAAACCCGGTCAAACTATATACTCTGGAACGAGTTAATATAAGCTTCACGGATCAAAACAGCGGCACAAGGCATTAATGAAAAATTACGGGGTAAAGGTACGGCATTTTAGTTTATCTGCCAACAAAAATTAAAAATAATTCAGCCGACGCATACCGTTTAACAGTTTGATAACGTGACCACAGCCCCACACCCTTATTCTTTAGCCTTGCGTTTTTTTGCAGCTTTTGCAAAAGGGTTAAATGCCAGGGCAAGGCCAATCCAATAATTGAAATCTGCTTCAGATTTCATTCCTGATTCATCAATCAGCACATAACCGGGCATAGCGCGGCCGGTAAACTCCATTGGGTGGCAGCCCTGCTTTTCCAAAGACTCTTCGTAGAGCTCATGCGCTATGCGGCACATCATCTCATCTTTAATAATGCCGATACACATCTTCCCATCTACCATATAAACAATGCCTCCCATCATGGCCCTTTCCTCCACGTTTGGCACTGTTGCCAATCGTTCCCTGATTCTTTCTGCGAGGGGTTCACTGTATGCCATTTCAAGTATTATGTTACCAAGACTATTCTGAAACTGCCTTTGTTAATTCTTAACAGGTAAATGATTCCTGCTCAGTTCTGCTCCAATTCCTTTAGAGCCAGCCAAGCCATAAGCCCTGCACCCTGCACAAGAGCGGCCTCATCTATATCGAATGTTGGGGTATGAACGCCTGAAACTATGCCCTTTGCCTCATTTCGTGTACCAAGGCGGTAGAAGCAGCCGGGGGTTTGCTGTGCATAATAAGCAAAGTCTTCGCCGGCCATCCAAAGGTCAAGATCAACCACATTTTCAGGGCCCATATATTCTTCAGCAGCAAGGCGGGAACGGCGGGTAAGTGCGGGGTCGTTTTTAAGATAAGGGTAACCGGCTTCAATCCGGAAATCGCAGCGGCCTCCCATGGCTTCTGCTATGCCTTCTGCCATTTTCTTCATGGAGGCCAGGGCCTTTTTCCGCCAGGGTTCATCCATGGTGCGGAAGGTGCCTTCCATTTGAACGGTATTGGGTATTACGTTTGTAGCTCCTTCGGCTATAACGCGCCCGAAACTAAGCACGCTGGGCATTTTAGGGCTGGCCATGCGGCTCACAACCTGTTGCAGGGCCACAATAATGTGCGCCGATATAAGCACGGGATCGATACAATACTCAGGCATAGCGCCGTGTCCGCCTTTACCGAAAACGGTAACGTGCAATTCATCGGTGCTGGCCATATACATGCCTTCACGGAAACCAACTTTACCGGTTTCGAGCAGGGGCATTACGTGCTGACCAATAATACCGTCGGGCGCCGGGTTTTGCAGAACACCCTCGGCAATCATTAAAGATGCCCCGCCCGGCGTTTTCTCTTCGCCGGGCTGAAAGATGAGCTTTATTGTTCCTTCGAAACTATGGCGGAGGGTATAAAGTATTTTGGCAGCCGATAGCAATGACGATGTATGCACATCGTGTCCGCAGGCGTGCATTACGCCGGGGTTGGTACTCTTGTAGGGAACGTTGTTGGTCTCGGTAATGGGCAGGGCATCCATATCGGCGCGGAGCGCTACGGTGCGTTTGTCGGGCTTATTACCTTTTATTAAAGCAGTAAGGCCGGTGCCCACAATACCGGTTACAGGTTCTAAGCCAATATCACGCAGGCAGGCTTCAACATAAGCCGAAGTTTGGGTTTCCTTAAATGAAAGCTCGGGATGCGCATGCAGGTGCCTGCGCCTGGAAATGGTTTCAGAATGAAGCTCGGCGGCAAGGCGCTTTACTTCGGAAAGCAGATTGTTAGTATCCATATAAATTAATACCTGCAGGCTATAATAAGCCGGGCAGGTGTTCGGGGCATGGCAGTTGAAGCTTTATCAGCTTTAAAATTTAGCCGCTCACTGTAACAGGGCAGCTTACCATAAATGCAGTAGTGTAATTATATTACTGTCCCGAAATGGCAATTTGCAAAATAAACCTCTTATCAGGGCAAATTTATAGGGTTCATACATGATTTCATTATTTATTTCGTTCCTGTATATGTAGCCGGGAATAAGCATTTGCAGCCTTTAAACACCAAATAAAAAGCACTTTAACCTGATAATAGTGCATTAGCGCCGGTTATTTGCGTTTAAAATAAATTTAAATAAATGGGCGGCAGTGCGTAATTTTCGGGCCCGCCGCTTACCTTTACAGCAAGCGCACAGTTTGCACCGCCGGCAAGCTGTACGTTCCTGAGTGAATATCACACACACCGAATTGTCTTAATACAGGGCATACACCAAATACAGCAACCTTAACCCGGCCTGTTTTGAAGCCCCTCTATACCGAAATGCCGTTAAAGCTCTTATAAGGCCGCACGCGCAAACCCGGCATGCTCACTGAATCAATGAATTTAAGGCAGCCAGCCTGTATTCTTTTCCTATCCCTGCTTTCCCTTGGAAAGTTGGCAGCCCAAAATATGGCCGATACCCGGTGGGTACTCGGCAGGCTGACCGCACCTGATATGCATGGCCGAGGTTACGTTAACCGGGGCGACAGCATAGCAGCCGCATTTATTGCCCATCGGTTCGATTCGCTTGGTCTTAAACCTTTCGGGAACAGCTATATGCAGCCATTCCCTATGTCGGTAAACACTTTTCCGGGAAATGTTAAGCTGAAGGCAGGCCGCGAAGATTTGCAACCGGGGGCCGATTTTATTGTTGGAGCAGCATCACCTTCGGCAATGGGCAAGGCCAAAACCTTTATGCTTGACACGGCAGTTTTCACAAGCGAAAAAGCCAGGAACATTTTTCTTGCAACGCCGCTAAGAGGCAAAGCACCCGTTTATTTTGCCCGCTTCGCCGGCAGGATCAGGGAGAACGAAGAGGTACAGGCCCACCTGCAAAGCGCTGCCGCAATTGTGGAAATTCATGATAAACTCACCCACACAATCAGCCCAAAAACCGACAGCATGCCTGTTTTTAAGGTTTTACGCAGCAAATGGGATCGGAAGACAAGTAATATAACCTTCGAAATTAAGGCGCAGCTTATACCCCGCTATATGAGCCAAAATGTGCTCGGCTGGGTGTCCGGCAGCACCAAGCCCGACAGCTTTGTGGTTCTCACAGCACATTACGACCACCTGGGCCGAATGGGGCAAGCCACCTATTTCCCCGGCGCTAATGATAATGCATCAGGCACAACCATGCTGCTGGCACTTGCAGCCTATTACAGCCGACCTGAAAACAGGCCTGAATGCAGCATAGCCTTTATGGCATTCGGGGGCGAAGAAGCCGGCCTTGTAGGATCGCGCTTTTATACCGAGCATGCAAGATTCCCGCTCAGCAGCATTCGCTTTCTTGTAAATATGGATTTAATGGGCACCGGCGATGAAGGCATTAATACTGTAAACGGAACCCTTTACCCCAAAAGCTTTTCGCGATTGCAGGAGCTGAATAATATTTATAAATCGGTACCCGTAGTTAAAAGCCGGGGCCGGGCAGCAAACAGCGATCATTATTGGTTCAGCGAGAATGATGTGCCGGCATTTTTTATTTATACAATGGGCGGACCGCAATTTTACCATGATGTAAACGACCGGGCTGAAACCCTGCCGCTTACCAAATTCAGGGAACTCTATTCCCTGATAATTGCCTTTGTGGAAGATGTACAGCAGAGGTAAATAAACCTGTACCGGCAGGAGCATGAATTGGCATTAATGCCGGGGAAGGCAATTGCAGGAGCACGCAGGTTCGGGGGCATTGAACAGCTTTAAATAAGCGTTCGCAAAGCAATGTAAAAGGTATTTAAACCATTCTGAACTTCATATATCATATATATGCAAGGCAATACCTACATTGGCCATTCATTTATACATTAAACACCTTTTCATACATGAGCAATTTCAGAGCTTCCGAATTACCTGCACAGCTTAAGCCAAAACCGAATGAATTTGGCACTGCCCGGGCAGCTTCGCCTGCACCGGTTATTAAGCGGGTATTTACCATGCAACAAACCTGCTTATTTGCCGTGGTCGCACTTGCATGCGGCTTGTATATTGGCACTGCCATTAACAAACCAGTGTTGGAAAAACAGCAACAGCCAAAAGCAATTACCGCCGGTATTTTCGTATCGCCGGAAGATGATACCCAAAGGAAACTTGAAGAGCTGGACCGGAAAATAAAAGACAACGATGAAAAGGTGCAGCGGGAACTCCGTGATCTCGACAGTCGGCTCGACAGGCTGAGCTCGGCTCAAAGCACCTCGCGAAGCACGGGCTCAAATCCTGTTACCGATCCCAAGGTTACCACCCAATTGGCAAGCCAGCAAAAATGGATAGATTACCTTACCAAATCATCAGACAAAGTTGAGGAGTTTATTTACAGGCAGGACAATCACATGTCGCAAAGCAAATTCCAGAAAACAGCGTTCAGGCCATATTAATCTCAGTGCGCCTAAATTTCATTTCTTAACAGTTTTCTAACCTAACAACCATGGAAGGCCAGGTACTATTCTCTGAAAACCAACGCTTTCGGCAATGGTGGATATGGACTTTAATTATTGCCATGAATGCCATGGTACTTGCCCCTATATTGCTCAATAAGCCTGAAAATTTGCCACCCGATGCTTATGTATTAATTCTTACATCGCTCCTGTTGCCTTACCTGCTGTTCTTCATTATTAAAATGACAACCGAAATAAGGACAGATGGTATATATGTACGCTTTTTTCCCTTCCATTTAAGCTACCGGCATTACGGGGCCGATAA
>JAZKBN010000003.1:0-8039 GCA_040388605.1 Bacteroidota bacterium
AAAAGATGTAATCTCTGATATGGCTCAACAAAAGCACTTACACAAAATAGTAAACACCCTCATTCCTGCATCACCCTGCTCGCCTTCTTCCTCAACAGCAATGAGGCTGAGGTGGTTTAGTATCCGATACAATGGGTGCTGGATTAAACAAATCATACAAAGTTCCCCTGTCAATATACCACACCTCCCTCTCCAGCCTGTCCTTTTCCTCAATCTTACGCAGTATAGCCGCATTCAGCAGCCTGAGTTCCTCCGTAGATTTCGGCACCAGGTTCTCTTTCCCTTGTTTCCTCGCCCGGGCAATGTTCGTTTCCACCCTCTGCCTGTTCTGGATACCTGACCCTTGCCTCAGTCTTGAATATCAACAGCAGGTAATCACGCCCTTTGCCAAAGCCCTTTTATAAGTGTTCATACGCCTGGTGCGCGGCTTTCTGCCACCGGAGCTTTTCTGCCTGCCATGCGCAGCGCATGGGTTCCCGCCTGATATGGTCATTTACCGTCGCGGCAGGAAAATAACGCTGTTCCGCAGCCGGGTGATTTGGCCGGGTTTTCCTGAATCAGCGTGCGTATTGCGCATATCTGCATAATTGAGCAGTAGAGTGATAGCGCTGCAGCGATAAAAAACCATCGAAGGCAATACCAATAATGCAGGCTATCGGGAAGGGTATGGTGTGTATTGCAAGCGCAGACCTAAATGCAAGGTCAGCCTTGTGACTGACAGGATTGGGAAGTATGTGCCGGGTTGAGTGCACATGTAAATAACACACTGAATCATTGTACAAATTGGAAACTGTTGCCTGATAGCAGCATTTATTGCCGGTGCGGCTTTAAACCGGTAATTTGTTTCAGTATTGTTTCAGTTACCCCATAAAAAAAGGCCCCTGCATTGCTGCAGGGGCCTTTTTGGCAGAGAGGATGGGATTCGAACCCACGATACCCTTTTGGGGTATACACACTTTCCAGGCGTGCTCCTTCGACCACTCGGACACCTCTCTTTCAATTTCCTTTCGGGCCACAAAGGTGGCATTTTTTTCGGCCTTCTCAAACCTGAATCCGTATATTTAACCGGACATCACTTTGTTTATTTTGCATTTTAGAATACTTAATCGTTAATTTTACTTCGGTAAAAACATAAACAGCATCTGCCGGGTTCATATTTCTAAACAGCGTCGGCTGTTACATTCTATTTAGCCACAGGTGCACCAAAAATTAAAGGTTCTTATTTTTTCTGTTTTTCTGTGCGTTTTGCAGGCATCCGTTATTAAAGCACAAGCCGGCTTTGTAAAAAGTATAAATTCAAATCAACACGCTACTGAAATTGTTATATCGGCAGATACTATAAATGATTCGTCTGCAATTGCTTTTTTTCGTAATTACATAGCCATTCCAAGCATTAGCGGCTCTGAAAAGGAAGCAGCAATGTACTTTTTTAATTACAGTAAAGGCCTTGGGCTATACACCCATATTTTACAAAATACCGACAGCGCTTTTAATTTTACTGTCAGCTTATACCCCCTGACTTCCGGTAAGCCAAATATAATTCTGCTTCACCATACCGATGTTGTACCGCCCGGAGACACAATGGAATGGGACAAACCGCCTTTCAGCGCTGCCGTTTTTAATGACTATATATACGGAAGGGGTACTCTTGATGCCAAAGGCCTGGGGGTAATGCAGCTCATGTCGGTACTCAAAATCAGGAAGACAGCCGGCTCCGGTTCGCTTCCGTATAATGTAACCCTGCTTTGCGTATCGGGCGAAGAAACCGGCGGAAAGTATGGGGCAAAACTTGTGGCAGATAAATATCTAAAATTTCTGAAGCCGCTGGTTATTTTAGGAGAAGGCGGCGGCGGCACTAATTCTGTTGTGCCTTCAAACCCTGCGCTAACTGTTTTCGGTATTTCAGTGGCTGAAAAGAGTAACCTTTGGCTGGAACTTGAGCTTAAATTTAAAAGCTACGGGCACGGTGCCGCGCCGCCGAAGCTATATGTGAATAAGAGTATGCTGAAGGCACTGTCAAGGCTTAATGATATTGAAACCGGTTTTGAATTCAGCAGAACCAGCAGGAGAATGTTCAGGGAACTTGGGAGGCTGGAAGGCGGAATAAAAGGCTTTGTAATAAAGCACATCAGCTGGCATGTTTTCAGGCCTTTTATTCGCCGGTATTTCAGGGATGAGCCTATGCTTACAACCCTGGTAAGCAACACAACGGTTCTTACTAATTTCTTTAATCCGCCGGGACCACCTAATCAGATTTCTGAAAAGGCAACTGCCCTGCTCGATTGCCGGCTTTTACCCGGAACCGGCCGTAAAAAATTCATACGCGATATCAGGTTCGGGCTTTTTGAACCGCGCTTTACAGTAAAGGTTCTGGATGCCGGCCCTGTTTCGGAAGAAAGCAGCCCTAATACTGATGCCTACAGAATTTTAGCAGCAAGTGTTAAAACGGTTTTTCCGGGATCTGAAACCATTCCCATTCTGTTCCCCGCTTCTACAGATAACAATTACTTTCGCTCAAAAGGAATCCCTGTTTACGGACTTACACCTGTCTTCTTAACCCGAGAAGATGCCCAAAGTATTCATGGTTCCAATGAGAGAATAAGCCTCAAAGGATTCAGGAACGGTATATTGCTCTATGAATCTTTCCTTAACGGTATGATGCGAAACCCTAATCAGAAACTGCCGCCGGTTTTATCCGGGGAAGACGATCAGGATTAGTGAAAATCGGCAATTGAACTAATCCGGTACAGGATCAAAGCCGCTTCCTCCCCATGGATGACAGCTACATAAGCGTTTTGTACCCAACACAAGGCCTTTAATTGGCCCGTGCTTTTTTAATGCCTGGGCACAGTATTCTGAGCAGGATGGCGCGTATCGGCATGCTCCCGGGAACAGCGGCGACAAAAACAGCCGGTAAAACCTTATCGGGATCAGTAATATAAAAACACCGATTTTCTTAGCTGCCCTTAACATAATTGACGGAATTTCTATTCGCTTTACTAATATCAGGTTAACTTGCCGGTTAAAGATATTAAAGCTGTTTACCGATTCTTTATTCAATTTACATAAAAAACCGGTTTTGTCCCGGTTTTAGTATTTCAGGTTTTTATGGAAAAGAACAATCCGGCCACTTTAAGGGCCTGGTGCATGTATGACTGGGCTAACTCGGTTTATTCATTGGTTATTACCACTGCAATTTTTCCGTTATATTATTCAGGTGTAACAGCAGGGGCCAACGGCTTAGGGATAGTTAACGTCCTTGGCTTTCATGTTAAAAACTCGATTCTTTTTTCATGGGCCTTATCCGCTGCCTTCCTGGTTATAGCCTGCTTCAGCCCCCTGCTTACTGCAATTGCAGACTTTAGCGGTAAGAAAAAGCTGTTTATGAAGTTTTTCTGTTACCTCGGTTCAGCATCATGCGCATTGCTGTGGTTCTTTACTTCAGATACGGTGGTTTGGGGCATTTTTGCCTTCATATTTGCTACAATAGGATTTACAGGAAGCATTGTATTCTATAACTCTTTCCTGCCTGAAATAGCAACGCCCGATAAATTTGACAGCCTAAGTGCAAGGGGGTTTTCCTACGGCTATATAGGCAGTGTAATTTTATTGGTTCTGAATCTGTTGCCTATTATTAAGCCTGAGTGGTTCGGTAATATTTCAGCAGGCACAGCTTCAAGAATTGCTTTTGTTTGTACAGGTCTTTGGTGGGCAGGCTTTGCCCAAATTTCCTTTAATGCCCTGCCCTCTAACCCATACCAAAAGAAACCTGATGGTAATTGGATAATTAAGGGTTATGCCGAACTGGGGAAAGTATGGAGGGAAATGAAATCAGTGCCCAAAACACAAAGGTTCCTGTTTGCTTTCTTTTTTTGGAACATGGGTGTGCAAACAGTCATGTATTTAGCAACCATATTCGGCGAAAGCGAGTTGCATTTGCCTACAACCAGCCTGATATTAACCGTATTGTTGTTGCAATTGCTGGCGATTGTCGGTTCGCTGCTGTTTGCGGCCATCAGCCGGAAATTTGGTAACAGGGCTGCTCTTGCCATACTTATTGTAATCTGGATAGGTATATGCTGCTCAGCTTACTATGTTTCTACAGCTAACCAATTCTATTTGCTGGCAGCTGTTGTGGGCAGTGTAATGGGAGGCATACAATCCCTGTCGCGCAGTACCTACGCCAAGCTAATACCCGCTCATACCACCGACCATGCGGCATGGTTCAGCTTTTATGATGTTACCGACAAGCTGTCTATAGTTATTGGCACATTTGCCTACGGGCTAATAGAGAGCGCTACCGGAAGCATGAGGAACAGCACACTTGGCCTTGCAGGCTTTTTTATTATCGGTCTGATTCTTTTAAAAGTAATGGGAAAGTCTCCGCTGCTTATGACTGAAAGAAAACAGGCTGTTGTATAGCGCACTATTGGTTTCCCGGAAATCAGAAATAAAAAAGCTGCATTCCCTCAGAGATGCAGCCGGCTGTTAATTTTTGATGAGATGAGCTGCGAATCCAATCAGCAGATTGGTTGGCTTGGTATTAATACCATTGTATTAGCTGAGCTGCCGCCTTTATTCATAAACTGATCTGCCGGACTACCCCAGCGACTGTCTATTAACGCAAGGGCAATTAAAAGAATAAAGAGGCATAACATTAGTACACTTAACCTGTTGTTCATAGCCGGTAGTTGGTTGTTTAGTATTTAATACGTTCAAACTACGGAAGGTAAGTACCTGAACAGAAAATAATTACAATTATTGTCGGTTCCATTACTTACAGGGCATGAAATAAAAGACAAGGTCAATTTTATATTTTAATAATAATAAAACAGCCCCTGATTCAAAGAACCCGGGGCTGTTTTAAATTGTATTAATTAGTAATTCAGAATATTCGCTTACCAGGGAAAAAGAATGAATTTTCTTTTCTTTAAGCCACGAACCGGAACTTTGCTTGATTCAGGGCAACGGTCTTTGTTAGAGCCAATGCGCATATTTTTGGAAGTAGGCTGAGGCAGGTTATCGGCACGTTTGGCAAAATCCATTACAGTGGTATTGCAAAGCAGCTTATGTGGCTGCACCGATACGCCGATTACATCAATATCGTCGCTGAGCAGGTTTTTACGGTTACCGTGGGTACTGTCGCTGCGGTCTACCAACATGCCCAATACAATAGATACCGGCTCGGCAGCCTGGTAATAGTTGTTTTCAGCAAAGGTACGGGCACCTGGAAAGTAACGATGAATACGGTCATAAAACGGCAGGCCGTTAGTGCCTATGCATCCTGTTTTTCCGTTAAGGCCCATATCTGCAGCATGGCTTTGCGCGCTGTGATACAGGGCTACCGAGGGCGTGAAGGGGCTCAAAGGGCGTTGCTTTTTCAGGCCATCAATCAATGACTGAACGTAAGGATCTGTGGAGCCGGTCGGGTAGTATTTTTTAATATAGGTGTCGGCAAATAAAGGACCGTTCATGCGGGCTAAATTCGTCAGCCGAACAATTTCCTTTTCTGAGGGACTCAAATAAAGCTCGTTTCGGGCTGTATTGGCCCATTCGTATTTAGGATCTGCCCATACCCCGAATTCATCACCGGCTTTTAAAGCCTGCAGTTGCGGAATAAAAATACCGCAAAGCGTTAGGAGAGTTATATACAAGGTTTTCATAGCTGTAATCGTCTTAGGTTTCCGGTTTTACCCGGCAGCTTCCTTAAAAGGTTGCTTACATTACTATATACTGTTCAGTGGTGTATTTGTAACCGCAAAATTCAGTCAATTATTCCCTAAGTCCTACATCAGGTAATTCCGGCTAAGTACCTGAAACAACCTGATTTAAACTATTTAATATTGTAATGCTTACTTATTTGAAGCAAGCTCCAAAACCAATTATTCAGGGTTATATTACTATCATTTGCATTACAGTACATTACAATATTCTGCTTAAATTTATAGTTTAAGCAAAGTTTAAGCCTGATATTCAATTTGCGCTTTATATCATGCTGCAGTTTTTCTGAAATAGGTTACATAAGCCATCATGCATTTTTCATGCCTTTCTGAAACCGGATAAGTTTTTGGTGAAAAATCTCCCGAAAGTATTCCGGCGACAGGCTTACCTGTTTCTGATTCGGGTAGCCAATCTACATATATTTCCTGTGATGCAAGCACTTAGCCATGTTATTTTTCAATGCTTGATTGGGTTGTTCGTTTCGGCCTGATTTCATGGTTTCATAATGGAGTAGAAATCAATCAACACTGTGAAATTTGAGATTTAGATGCCGGCTCGCTGCTATCCCTGAAAAGCCTCAGTATATGTTATTCTTTCGGAGACGGTTTGTAAAAGCATTGCCTGCAAATACAAAGCCCCGCTTAACGTTTAGAAAAGCGGGGCTTTGGAATTTTAATCCTTTAAAAGATAAATCCAGTTTACTTGGTTATTTCTTCATAAGGAACGTCAGTAACATCTGATTGTGAGCTGCTGCCTGCTGCAGAGCTGCCTGCGCCGGCTGCATTGCCATCAAAACCTTGTTGCTGTCCGCCTGCATTGGTTGCATTATACATATCCTGGCTGGCGGCTTCCCAAGCTGTATTTAAGGCAGCAAGGGCAACATCAATTGCACTTACATCTTTACTGCTGTGGGCTTTCTTTAACTCTTCAAGGGCTGTTTCAAGGCCGCTGCGGTTCGATTCAGAGATTTTATCACCATACTCTTTCAGCTGCTTTTCGGTTTGGAAAATCATGCTGTCGGCATTGTTGATTTTTTCGATTTTCTCTTTTTCGGCACGGTCGCCGGCTTCATTGGCTTTGGCTTCAGCTTTCATGCGCTCAATTTCAGCATCGGTAAGACCGCTGCCTGCTTCAATGCGAATTTTTTGCTCTTTACCGGTGCCTTTATCTTTAGCCGATACGTTCAGGATACCGTTGGCATCAATATCGAAGGTTACTTCAATTTGGGGAACGCCACGTGGTGCCGGCGGTATGCCATCAAGGTGGAATTTACCAATAGTACGGTTCTGCGAAGCCATTTCGCGCTCACCCTGCAGTACGTGAATATCTACCGACGGCTGGCTGTCTGAGGCAGTGCTGAAGGTTTCAGATTTACGTGTGGGGATGGTGGTATTGCTTTCAATAAGACGGGTCATTACACCGCCCATGGTTTCAATACCAAGGCTAAGCGGGGTAACATCAAGCAACAGCACGTCTTTAACCTCGCCGGTAAGAACGCCGCCCTGTATGGCTGCGCCTATAGCAACAACCTCATCGGGGTTAACGCCTTTGCTGGGCTTCTTGCTGAAGAATTTTTCAACTTCATCCTGGATACGTGGAATACGGGTTGAACCGCCAACCAGGATAACTTCATCTATTTGTGAAGTATTATAGCCTGAATTTTTAAGGGCACGGCGACATGGCTCCAGCGTACGGGCAATAAGATCATCACAAAGCTGTTCAAACTTAGCGCGGGTAAGCTTGCGCACAAGGTGCTTGGGCACACCATCTACCGGCATAGTAATGTACGGCAGGTTTATTTCTGATTCGCTGCTGCTGCTGAGCTCAATTTTAGCTTTTTCAGCAGCCTCTTTCAGGCGTTGAAGCGCAATAGGATCTTTACGAAGATCTATTCCTTCATCGTTTTTGAATTCATCGGCAAGCCATTGAATTACTTTTTGGTCGAAGTCATCGCCGCCGAGGTGTGTATCGCCGTCGGTAGATTTTACTTCAAATACGCCGTCGCCGAGTTCAAGTATAGAAACATCAAAGGTACCGCCGCCAAGGTCGAATACGGCAATCTTCATGTCTTTATGCTTTTTATCGAGGCCGTAGGCAAGCGCTGCTGCGGTTGGCTCGTTTACTATACGCTTTACATCAAGACCGGCTATCTGGCCGGCTTCTTTGGTTGCCTGGCGCTCGCTGTCGTTAAAGTAAGCAGGTACGGTAATAACGGCTTCTGTAACAGTGGTGCCCAGGTAATCTTCAGCGGTAGACTTCATTTTCTGAAGAATAATTGCCGAAAGCTCCTGCGGGCTGTATAGGCGATCACCAATACG
>JAZKBN010000003.1:8049-8351 GCA_040388605.1 Bacteroidota bacterium
TGCCTTTTTCCACTTTATAGCTTACTGTGCCCAGCTCACCTGCCACTTCATTGTACTTACGGCCCATGAAGCGTTTAATAGATGAAATGGTATTCTGAGGGTTGGTTATGGCCTGACGCTTGGCAGGGTCGCCTACTTTACGCTCGCCGTTGCCATTGTCCAGAAAGGCAACAACGGAGGGAGTGGTGCGGCGTCCTTCGCTGTTGGGGATTACCACGGGCTCGTTGCCTTCCATTACGGCTACACAGCTGTTGGTTGTTCCCAGGTCAATACCTACAATGATCTCCTCCTGTTGTAAACTG
>JAZKBN010000003.1:8361-19332 GCA_040388605.1 Bacteroidota bacterium
ATTAATAAAATAATAAATTATATATGTATGATGTTTTTAAGTTTGTGTCCTGAATCAGATACTTGCATAGCTTAATAACAAGGCATGTGCCAAGCATGCTATTGCGCCAAAAAGTTCGTAAACCGGTGTGATACTTTACTTTACAAATGCCGTCATAGCTGCCATATTGACATAAAACCCGTTTTTGAAGCCGATTTTTAGCTTTTGAGCATTATTCTGATTTTTAAATCAGGCAATAAAAACGGCCATTCAGGCAGAATTTTCAGTGCTGATCCAGTATGTGGAGCTGCATTAAAAGAAAATTAAGGCTTTGGGGCTGCTTATAATATCACTTCGTTTCCGGCTGCTGCACCGCCTTCTTTTCCTTAAGATTTATCAGTGAAAAACGTATGCGCTCAATATGCTGACAAGCTTACTATGGTGATAAGATTCATATTTGAAGGTATGAAAACACCGCTTAATAGTACTCATAATCCCTTGCGCCGTTATTTAGTGCCG
Source organism: Bacteroidota bacterium (assembly GCA_040388605.1). Lineage (GTDB taxonomy): Bacteria > Bacteroidota > Bacteroidia > Cytophagales > Flexibacteraceae > JAZKBN01. The sequence goes on from JAZKBN010000003.1 coordinate 8,860, forward strand.
GTATTGCCCAGCTAAGCCTTAGCCCGTAAGTATAATCATAATGCCTGCCTGTGTCGCGTACATTGTTTTTAAAATTGTACCGGTTGCTCGTGGTAAACGCTTCCATAAACTCAAAGCTGAGCATAAAGTTGGCTAATGCCGAGTTAGAACTTGCCATCCAGCCTATGCTTTGGGTAATGCAGGGTCCGTTTCGCATGCGGTCATATCCTTTCATATATTCACCGCTGACCTGCAGAAAACCATGTCCCTGATCCTGTATGTCTATATAATGCTGAAAAAAGCCAATACCTGCAGAAACTACTATACCGTTCAAATCGCCGGTATTCCGTCCTGTATTCAAATGAAACAATTTTCCCACTTTAGCTACAGGTGTTCTGAAACCACGCTCATGGTATGCCAAGGTGGCTACGCTTCCGGCTGCGTTGAATATAACCTGGGAACTGCCGCCTAATGCCGATACGGGGTTTTCTTTTACTTTCTCCCCAAAAATATAACTTCCGTCCACCCCGAAAAGCCAATTGCCTCGGGTTTTCCAAAATACGCCTGCGCCCGCTTCGCCATGGCTTCCGAAACGAGTGCGCATATCGCCCCCGGGGGCGCCATAACCACCTTGCAAAATAAATAGTAATCCCTGCCTTTTACTGTCTTTTTCGGGCTCAGGTTTTTTAAGGGTTGTGGCCGGGGTGCTGTAAATTACCTTTGAGTCCTGCGCCTGTGCGCTGAAATGGAACAAAGCAGGTAAAAAAAAGACAGCCAAAAATAGGGTTGAGCGCACTATGTAAGTATTTAAATGGTTAATGTTCTGCAATATTAAAGTTTTTCAGGTTGATTTTGCCTATTTTTGCGCCTCTAAATGCTCATCCCCACAATAATAAGCACATAGCCCATATATGAGAATTGCTGTAGTAGGAACAGGATATGTAGGCCTGGTTACAGGTACCTGCTTCGCTGAAACCGGAAACACGGTTACTTGCGTTGATATAGACGTAAATAAGATTGAGAACCTTCGTAATGGTCAAATTCCTATATACGAGCCGGGTCTTGAGAATATGTTCAAGCATAACCTGCAACATGGTCGTCTGAAATTCACCACAGACCTGAAAGAAGGTATTCAGGATGCTGAAATAATTTTCCTAGCCCTGCCAACCCCTCCGGGCGCCGATGGTCGTGCAGATTTAAAGTACATTCTTAAGGTAGCCAACGATCTGGGACCTTTATTACATCGTTTTGCTGTTATTGTAGATAAAAGCACTGTTCCTGTCGGAACCAGTGAATTGGTTCACGAGGCGATAGCTAAAAACGCAACTGTTGAATTCGCAGTGGTAAGTAACCCTGAATTCCTGCGTGAAGGCGTTGCCGTTGAAGACTTTATGAAGCCTGATCGCGTGGTAATAGGTACCAACAGCGAAAAAGCGCGTAAAGCAATGGAGCGCTTATATGCCCCCTTGGTTCGCCAGGGTAACCCAATCATTTTCATGGACGAGCGTTCAGCAGAAATGACCAAGTATGCTGCGAACTCCTTCCTGGCTACAAAAATTACTTTCATGAATGAAATTGCCAACCTTTGCGAGTTAGTAGGTGCAAACGTTGATGATATTCGTAAAGGCATTGGCTCTGATGCCCGTATAGGCAAGCGCTTTCTTTTTGCCGGTATAGGTTACGGCGGCTCATGTTTCCCTAAAGATGTGCAGGCTCTTTCACGTACTTCAGAAGAGTATGGTTACAACTTCAAAATTCTTGATGCTGTAATGGATGTGAACCATCAACAAAAAACCAAACTGCTCCCACACCTGCGTACCTACTTCGGGAATGCGTTGGCCGGCAAAACCATTGCGGTTTGGGGTCTTGCTTTTAAACCTTATACCGATGACATTCGCGAGGCGCCAGCCTTGGAAAACATTGATGCACTGCTTGCTGAAGGCGCAACCATTAAATGTTACGATCCGGAAGCTATGGGCCATGTGAAGAAAATTTACGGCGAAAAAGTAACTTTCTGCGAAGATATGTACCAAACAGTTGACGGTGCCGATGCCCTTCTGATTGTTACTGAATGGCCGGAATTCCGTACCCCTGAATTCGATAAAATAGACAAGCTGATGAAAAACCCTGCTATTTTCGATGGTCGTAACCTGTTCGAACCTGCAGTAATGGCAGAGCTTGGTTATCGCTATGTAAGCATAGGAAGGCAAACGGTTTAATTCCCGTTCAGCAATATAATTTAGCGGGCTGCCACAAATTAGGGCAGCCCGCTGTTTTTTTTGCCCTGTATAAAGCAAACGGGACGGGTACTTTTAAGATGCCCGTCCCGTTTGATTTAATCGTCAGGTTAATTATTTTTTATTAAAACCCCTCAGCCTTATCTCGGTGAGGTGGCGTTTGGTATCTCTCGGGAAATCGCCATTCATCATCCAATCATAAAAGCTGGGTTCCTTCGCAAGGGTTTCAAGTACTGGCTTATCTTTATGCTTTCCGAAAGTGAATATTTCCACACCGTCTTTATTACGGGCTATCCGGCCGGCAAGATCCACTATTTTGCTGAAGGTTAAATTATGGAGGGCATCCATATCATTTACAATCGGGCGGGTTTCAGTTCCGAATACATCTTTTACAGGAACGTCAATATAGCGTTTCAGCTGTTCATCAAGCACATGGAAAGTGGCCATGGTATCTATTTCAGCACTATGGGCAGCACCGCCTAAAGAATCTATTTCCTTGCCGGTATAAAATTTAAAGGCTGCGGTCAGGCTGCGTGGCTCCATAAGGTGAAAAATACGTTGCGCATCTATCATCAGCCTTTTTGATGTGTCGAAATTTACATCGGCTCGCAGAAATTCTTCAACCAGCATGGGCACATCAAATTTAAGGATGTTGAAACCTGCCAAATCACAACCTTCAAGAAACTGCTCAAGTGAACGGGCAACCTGCTTAAAGGTTGGTTCATTGGCAATATCTTCATCGTAAATACCATGTATCAGGCTAACCTCGTTAGGAATAGGAATAGTGGGATTCAGCCTCTTTGTTCGCTGTGTATAGCTGCCGTCAGGCATTGCCTTCAGAATAGAAATTTCAATTATCCTGTCGGCAGTAATATTGATACCGGTTGTTTCCAGGTCAAAAAAAGCCAGCGGGCGCTTTAATTTCAGGCTGTGCCTGTAGCTCATGGGTAATATAATTTACGTGTGAATAAAGGCCAAAGGTAAGCATTTTAAAGCCAACAGGCCTTTTGCATTTTATTTCGCCGGAATCTATAATTAGGGTATATAAGGCCATAAGCAGGTGTAATTGAGCCAAAAGCTGCCGAATCAAGGCAAAAATACCTATCTTTGCGGCCCGTACGCAGTCGGTTAAGCAGCCGGCCGGGTTCATGGCTTATTTTACACATGGCTGAAGAGAAAGTTAGTTGCCTTATAATTGGTTCAGGTCCTGCGGGTTATACTGCTGCAATTTACGCGGCCCGCGCCAACCTTAAACCAATGCTATATACAGGTCCCCAACCCGGGGGCCAGCTTACCATTACCACAGATGTCGAGAATTTCCCCGGTTACCCTATGGGTATCGGCGGACCTGAAATGATGGAAGACCTGCGTAAGCAGGCCGAGCGTTTCGGAACTACAGTGCGCTATGGTATTGCCACAGCAGTAGATTTCAGCAGCATACCTCATAAGGTTACAATAGACGACGGTGCTGCAACTATTTATGCCGATTCGGTAATTATAAGTACCGGGGCATCAGCTAAATGGCTGGGCCTTCCGTCGGAACAGCATTTTAACGGTAAAGGAGTTTCTGCCTGCGCCGTTTGCGACGGCTTCTTTTTCCGAAACCAGGAAGTAGCCATTGTTGGCGGCGGCGATACTGCATGCGAAGAAGCAAGCTACCTTGCCAAGCTTTGCAGCAAGGTTTATGTGCTGGTTCGCCGAGATACCATGCGTGCCTCGCAGATTATGCAAAAACGCCTTATCAGCCTTCCGAACGTGGAAATGTGCTGGAATACCGAAACGGTTGAAATTGTTGGCGATGAGCTTGTAAACGGTGTAAAAGTACGCGATACCCAAACGGGTGAAGAACGTACCATTCCTGTACAGGCTTTATTCGTAGCCATTGGCCACACACCCAATACAGATATTTTCAAGGGGCAGGTAGATATGGATGATAACGGGTACATTCATACCATTAAAGGCAGCTCGCTCACTAATATAGAAGGTGTATTCGCCTGCGGCGATGCACAGGATCATATATATCGCCAGGCTATTACGGCTGCAGGTACAGGCTGCATGGCCGCATTGGATGCCGAAAGGTTCCTGGCCCGAAAAGAACTTATTTAATGACAGGAAAAAAACTGTTTATATGGATTGGCCTCTTTGCCCTTGCCCTGCTCATTGGCTTTAATGCCGATGCGCAAAGGAGCAGGGCTAAGAAAAAAGCCAAGCCAAAAACCCAAACCGGCGCTTCGCGTAAGGGTAGCAAAGGCTCTAAGGCCGGGAGAAGGGGCGGTAAATCGCACCGTGGTACCGGCTCTGAATCTTTAAAAATTAAAGCCCCGGGCGGAATACAGGGTAAGAAACCAAGGGTTCCCGAACCGGTAATCAGCAGCCAACAGCCCGACGGAGAAAAAATTTACGACGATACCATAGAGATCATTGAATCGGTGCCTGCGCTGGAACTTTATAAAGAGCTGAGCATGCTCAATGAAGATACAGGCGGTTGGGGATCCGGTGAAATAAGCATGGTTGAAATATCGGAAGAGGTAAAGGTAGACAGTACCTGGGTACGCATAGCCGAATACTACAGCCTTTGGGACAGCAAGCGCATTAACCCATATCGTATAGATAAGGATGATTTTGATGAGCCCCAGCTTTTCCATCTTTACGATACCGCAAAAGGCCAGCTTTGGCACATGCCCATCAGGCATACACAGGTAAACAGCCGATTCGGTTTCCGTGGCCACCGTTTTCACTTCGGTACCGACCTGGAGCTCAACACCGGCGATACGGTTATGGCCGCTTTTGACGGCATCATACGTGCTGTAGGTTGGGATGGCGGCGGTTATGGCAACTATATAGTTGTACGCCACTACAACGGTTTCGAAACTCTTTACGGACACCTTAGCCGTATAGATGTGGAAAGCCAGCAGATGGTGAAAGCCGGCGATATGATAGGCCTTGGCGGAAGCACGGGGCGAAGCTCGGGCCCGCACCTGCACTATGAAGTACGGTACCAGGGAAACGCCATTAATACCGAGGAAATATACAATTACGGCCGCTGGGCTCTTGATACCGATAAATTCCTGCTTACACCGCAAATGTTCAATTACATGAGCAGGCGGGCCCGCAAAGTGGTTTACCACAGGGTTAGGGGGGGCGAAACACTATCTGCCGTTTCCCGAAAATACGGAATCAGTGTGAGTAAGCTTGCAAAGCTTAACGGCTTGAAAAAGGGATCTGCGCTACGTTCCGGTCGCCGGCTAAGAATAAAATAGGAACAGCACCTGAAAGGTCGTTCCCTTTGGTTTTACCTTCAAATACAATTCTAATTATATTATCTAAGACACTTAATGGAGCTATTAAACCAATTTAAAGACATATTCCTGCACCTCGACAAGCACATGAACGAGGTTGTAAACCAATATGGCACACTAACTTACCTCATATTGTTCCTGATTATTTTTGTGGAAACAGGCTTGGTAATTATGCCTTTTCTGCCCGGCGATTCCTTGCTTTTTGCGGCAGGCGCTGTTGCTGCAATCAGCGGAAACAACCTGAATATACTTTACTTAATGGGCCTGCTGATTGCTGCCGCATTCCTTGGCGATACCCTGAATTATTGGATTGGAAAATATTTCGGCATGAAGCTGTTCAGCCTGAAGATTCCGTTCCTGAAAAAAGAATACCTTGATCAAACGCATGCATTTTATGAAAAACATGGCGGTAAAACCATTATAATTGCCCGCTTTGTACCAATAGTACGCACCTTCGCTCCTTTTGTAGGCGGTATGGGCAGCATGGATTATAAACGCTTTATCAGCTACAATTTAATAGGCGGCATAGTATGGGTAGTAGCATTGCTTAGCGCAGGCTATTTCTTCGGCAACATCGAGATTGTTAAAAAGAATTTCAGTCTTGTGGTATTGGGTATTATTTTCCTGAGCATTTTGCCCCCGATTATAGAATTCCTTAAAGCAAAATTCAGCAAATCAGAAGCTCGCGCCTGATTTCGAATATCAGACATAGGAATAAAATCAATACTTTTATTCCTATGTCTGAAAGCAATACTTCTAAAACGGCTCAAAGGGTTTTCGGTTTAATAGGCCGCCCTTTGGGCCATTCTTTTTCCCGGCTGTATTTCACTTCCAAATTTGAGCGCGAGGGTATAAGTGATGCCGGATACCAACTTTTTGAATTGCCCGAAATAGGTGCATTTCCAGGCCTGCTCAACCAAATTCCGAACCTGGCAGGGCTCAATGTTACTATACCTTATAAGCAGCAGGTTATTCCCTTTTTGAACGGTTTGGATGCAAGCGCTCAGCTTGCAGGCGCCGTAAACGTCATAAAATTTACTGAAGATAATGGGCTCATAGGTTATAACAGCGATATGTTTGGTTTCCTGTTATCATTACAGGAACAACCTGCTTTTCCAAAACTGAACAATAAGGCACTTATATTAGGTTCCGGGGGCGGAAGCAAAGCTGTTAAGGCAGCCTTGGGTTCTGTTGGCTTTAACTATACTACTGTTACAAGGAACCAGGTATCGGGAAGCAACAATGAAGCCTTGTTACTTTATAGTGCCCTGAGTCCGGAAATAGTTGCTGCTCACAGCCTGATTGTAAATTGCACACCTCTGGGTATGCACCCCGATGTTTCATCTGCTCCCGAAATTCCTTATGAAGCTTTGGGGCCCGGGCATTTGCTCTTCGATTTGGTTTACAACCCGCCTGTTACGGAATTTATGAAAAGAGGCTTGGCAATGGGAGCAAGCGCAGTGAACGGACAAAGAATGCTGGAATTACAGGCAGAAAAAGCATGGGAAATTTGGAACAGCTGAATCTGTGGAAAGTTATCTACTATGGTCTACAATATACTTTGGTCTGTGGAATGATTTTTACAATGTTGCCTGCTATTTATACTGCTTTAAAACAGGCTGTATGTTTATTCAGTAGGCGCTGATTGCTGTTTTTAGTCATTTTACATACTGTTTCAGCGTTTTTGCAGATTTATTGAACCAATTACAGGGTAATTTTAGGTAAATTCTCAAAAATCGAAAATTCAGGTTTATAATTTTAATACAGCCGGCATGGTTTTTCATCATATTAAGGTACTATGCCTAAGCTCAACAGAATCCTTGATTTTTTAAAATTCCTTTTGCAGGATAAATAATGCTGCAATAGCGCAAGCCAGTAACCAGTTGTGCATTTAAGCAAGTCTTATGTCTAAGATGACAAAAAGCTGCAAACCTCCCTGGTTTGCAGTTTTTTTGTTTCCGAATATACCACAAGGCCCCGTTTTCTCCCTTAATTATTCCTAATATTGCCCTGCCGCACAAACAATTGCCATCTACAGGTATTTTGCGCAGCAGCGAACCCGTTTAATAATATTTCAGACTATAAGATTACTGCGAAATTTTTGGCCGTATTATGGTTAACAACCTGTATGACAATAGCTTATAAATTTACGCGCTAAATCTGACAGAGCCCGTTCTTAAAAGAAACAGTAAAAAGTCACCCTGTTAAAAAAAGCATGCAAAATAATTTTTCCCTCAAAGACAAAGTCATAATAATAACCGGCGGCACCGGAATTTTAGGCGAAGCCTTTGTACGAGCAGTTGCCAATGCCGATGGTATTGTTGGCATATTGGGCCGCAATGCAGAAAAGGCCGAATCAAGGGCCAAAGCCATTAACGATGCCGGCGGTAAGGCCATTGCCCTTGTTGCCGATGTTATGAACCAGGCCGATCTTGAAGCTGCCCGCGACAAAGTTCTTTCTGCTTATGGAAAAATTGACGGATTGGTAAACGCTGCAGGCGGCAATATGCCTGAAGGTGTAGTTATGCCCGACAAAGATATTTTCCAAATAAATATGGACGGCATGCGCAAAGTACTTGATCTGAACCTATGGGGAACCTTAATTCCAACCCAAATTTTCGGGGAAGTAATATCGCGCAATTCTTCAGGAGGCAGTATTGTGAATATCAGCAGCATGAACAGCAAAAGGGCTGTAACCCGAGTTTTAGGCTATAACATGGGTAAAGCCGCTGTTGATTGCTATACCCAATGGTTTGCCGTTGAAATGGCGAACAGGTACGGAGATAAAATTCGCATGAATGCCCTTGCACCCGGTTTCTTCCTTACAGAGCAAAACCGCAACCTGCTCACTACGCCTGAGGGCGGCTATACCGACCGGGGATCTAAAGTAATTAACCATACCCCGTTTAAGCGTTTCGGCAATCCTGAAGAATTGGAAGGCGCTTTGGTTTGGCTGCTCAGCGACGCCTCGAAATTTGTAACCGGCGCCATGATTACCGTGGATGGCGGATTCAGCATTTTCGGCGGCGTTTAATTCTGCACATAACATTTACCGATAACTTATATTTAAGGGCGCATTTGAGGTCGCTGCCCGGCAATAACTCCGGGCCGACTATGCTTTAATTATTAATTTGCCATGAGCGAAAGTAAATCGCAATTACCTTATTTAATGGAGCAAACCATGCGTTGGTTTGGCCCGAATGACCCGGTCAGCCTTTCCGATATTCGGCAAGCCGGCTGCACCGGGGTGGTTACCGCCCTGCACCATATACCAAACGGCGTAGTTTGGACTGTTGAAGAAATAAGCAAGCGTGTACAAACCATAGCCGACGCAGGCTTGGTATGGAGCGTGGTTGAAAGCCTGCCTGTGCATGAAGCAATAAAAACGCGTACAGGCGAATACCGTCAGTTCCTTGAAAATTATAGGGTAAGCCTGCGTAACCTGGCAGAATGCGGCGTAAAAACCGTTACCTATAATTTCATGCCCGTGCTTGATTGGACCCGCACCGATCTTGCATACACCATGCCCGATGGTTCTAAAGCATTACTTTTTGAACGTGCCGCCTTTATAGCGTTCGACGTTTATATTCTGCAACGTCCGGGCGCTGAAAATGATTACAGCTCAGATGAAGTGGCTCGGGCCAAAGCACGTTTTGAGGGAATGAGTGACGATGAAAAACAGCTCCTTCAACGCAATGTAATAGCCGGGCTTCCCGGCAGCGAGGAAAGCTTTAGTCCGCAGGATCTCCTGCGCCACCTGCAGACTTATTCCGGCATAGATGCAGATGCCCTGCGCGCCAACCTTATAGAGTTTCTGCATGCGGTAATACCAACAGCATACGAGGTGGGTATCAACATGGTGATTCACCCTGATGACCCGCCATATCCAATTCTAGGTCTTCCCCGTGTAATGAGCACCGAAGCCGATTTCCAGGCAATAATCGATGCTGTTCCTGAACCGGCAAACGGACTTTGTTTTTGTACAGGCTCTTTCGGTGTCAGGGCCGATAATGATTTGCCGGCAATGGTTCGCAGGTTTGCAGATCGCATACATTTTCTGCACCTGCGCAACACAACCCGCAATGCTTTCGGTGATTTCTTTGAAGATAATCACCTTGAAGGGGATGCCGATATGTATGCAGTAGTAAAGGAAGTGGTTATAGCATCTGAGCGCCTGGGAAGGCGAATTGCGGTAAGGCCTGATCACGGGCATCAAATGCTCGACGATTTGAAAAAGAAAACCAACCCGGGTTACAGTGCAATCGGCAGGTTGCGCGGCCTTGCGGAACTGAGAGGTCTTGAATTAGGTATAGCTCGAAACCTTGAAGAGCAAAAGCAAGTTAAATAATCAGCATGAAGCCACTTATTCACGAAGATTTCCTGCTGCATTCCGAATCAGCAAAAAGGTTGTACCACGGTTATGCCAAAGGTCTTCCCTTAATTGATTACCACAACCACCTGCCGCCCAACGAAATTGCCGACAACAGGAATTTCTCGACCATAACTGAAATCTGGCTAAAAGGCGATCACTATAAATGGCGTGCACTACGCGCCGCAGGTACCGATGAGCGCTTTATAACCGGCAATTCCACCGATGAGGAAAAGTTCATGCACTGGGCAGCTGTTGCGCCCCATACCTTACGTAACCCGCTCTTTCATTGGACGCAGCTTGAGCTGGCTAATCCTTTCGGCATAAAAGAATACCTTAACCCCGAAACGGCAGCCTCCGTTTACGCCAAAACAAATGAGCAGTTGCAGCAGCCCGAATTTTCGGTACAAAGCCTGCTCACTCGTTTTAACGCAGAAATGGTGGGTACTACAGATGATCCCTGCGATGATTTGGCAGACCATATCAGGGTTGCAAAATCAGGTTATTCCGTAAAGGTGCTTCCGGGTTTCAGGCCCGATAAGATATTTGGTATTGAAAATAAGGAAAGCTTCTTTACCTATTTTGATCG
>JAZKBN010000003.1:19342-84022 GCA_040388605.1 Bacteroidota bacterium
CTTCAGCAAGTATCAGGCATTACAATAACCGACTTTGATTCACTGTTTGAGGCATATCAAAATCGTGTGGACTATTTCCATGCAAACGGTTGCCGGGTATCTGACCATGGCTTTACTGCCCTGCCCTATAATTACGAACGTAATACACATCTTGACAGTAAGTTCAGCGAGTATATTGCTGAAAGGGGAAAAAACACTTTCAGGGATCCTGATAATTTCAGGGGCGTTGTTTTGGCAGAGCTTTGCAAAATGTACCATGCCAAGGGCTGGGTGCAACAGTTCCACTTAGGCGCCCAGCGAAACAATAATACCCGGCTGATAAAGCTTCTTGGGGCAGATGTAGGGGCCGACAGTATTGGTGATTACCACCAGACCACTCCCCTGGCCCGCCTGCTTGATTTGTTGGATTCGGCAGACTCACTTGCCAAAACCGTGCTCTATAACCTGAATCCCGCCGATAATGAGGCCTTTGCCACCATGGCCGGCAATTATTGCCAAGGCCCTGAACCCGGCAAAGTTCAGTTTGGTGCTGCCTGGTGGTTCCTTGACCAGAAAGACGGCATGGAACGCCAGCTGAATGCCCTGAGCTCATTGGGCTCATTAAGCACTTTTATTGGCATGCTTACAGATTCACGCAGCTTCCTCAGCTTTAGTCGCCACGAGTATTTCAGGCGCATATTGTGCAACCTGCTGGGTTCTGAAATGGAACGCGGCGAACTGCCGAATGATGAAAAATGGATAGGAAAACTGGTGTCGGATATTTGTTATTACAATGCCAGGCGTTATTTCAATGATTTTAAATAGAAAAATGAACAAGAAAGAACAAGTTCTGAAAGTAATAAATGAGCAGCAGCTCATACCTCTTTTTTACCACGACAGCTTAGAAGTAAGCGAAGAGGTAATAACTGCCATGTATGAAGGCGGAATACGCATAATGGAATATACCAACAGGGGTGTACATGCCATTGCCAATTTTGGCGCTTTAATGCATCAGAAGGCAACGCGCTGGCCCGAATTGCAATTAGGTATAGGCACAGTTAAAACCGAGCAGGATGCCGATAATTTCCTGGCATTAAACCCTGATTTTGTTGTTGCCCCATGTATGGTGCCGGAAGTAGGCGCTAAGGTGCTTGCAGCAGGCCTGCTGTGGATACCCGGTACCATGACCACAACTGAAATAGCAGCTGCCCAGAAGAATGGTGCCACAATGCTAAAGCTTTTCCCCGGAAGCTTGCTGGGCCCCGGCTATGTTACTGCAGTTCGCGATATTTTCCCTGATCTTATGTTTATGCCAACAGGCGGAGTTGAGCCTGAAACGGGTAACCTGAAAGCCTGGTTTAAATCTGGCGTTGTTGCAGTTGGCATGGGAAGCAAGCTTATTTCAAAAGATATACTCGATAATCGTGATTACGATACCCTTCGCATGCGTGCGACCTGGCTGCTAGAACTGGTTCAGGAATCTCGCTCAGCCAAATAAAGCATATACTGTACAGCTCTAAGCCAAAACGCCTGTCGCAAATTAAATTGCTGACAGGCGTTTTGGCTTAGAGCTTAAAATGCGCAGGAGAATCAATCTTATCTTGACCAAATCTTAAACCTGTTTTCCTTGCCCTCACGCAGTCTTTTTATGTTAGCCCTATGGGTAAATACCAGCCACACGAACATGCATGCACCAAATGCGATAAGCACTTCCTGGTTCGGGGCCTTAAAAACAGTAAGCAGCACCAGCGGGAAAGCCGATGCAGCTAATAATGAACCAAGGCTGACATACCCGGTTGAAAGGAATACTAAGAGAAATACACCCACACTGCTTAATGCTGCCTGCGGATGTACGCAAAGCACCATACCAAGTAAGGTAGCAACCCCCTTACCGCCCCTGAATCCTGCAAATACCGGGTATATATGCCCAAGCACGGCTGCAAGGCCAAGAAGTATGCGGAACGTTGTCAGGCTTTCGGCACCTATAATGCTGCGCAGGAAAAGTTGGTCGGCCAGTGCTGCGGCTAAATAACCTTTCCCGGCATCGAACAGGAGCACAAAAGTACCGGCAGGCTTACCCAGTACCCTGAATGTATTTGTAGCGCCTGCATTGCCGCTGCCATGCTCTCGTACATCTTTTTTAAAGAACAGCCTTCCTGTCCATACAGCTGCCGGTACAGAGCCCAGCATGTAGGCAGAAAGAACGGCAAGGCCGGTATATAATAGTTGTGTTTGGTCCTTTTGGTATCTGTGGCAAAGGCATCAGAAACCGCCGCTTTCTTCTTCTTCTTTTTTCTTTTTGTCGGCTTCTTCTTTGCGTTTTTTATCTTCTGCTTCTTTCAGCTTACGCGCTTCAGCTTTTTTCTTTTCAGCTTCTGCAGCGGCGGCGGCAGGGTCTGCAGCAGGTTTTACAACTGCAGGATTAGTTCCAAGACTGTCAGCACCGGTTTTCTTCAGGCTGTCGGCTGCGGCTTTTGCTGCTGAATCTGCGGGAGCAGCAGCAGGTGTGGCAACAGGATCGCCCAAAAGCGGGTCTAAGCCGTTTGCAGCTTCATCGGCTGCTTTTTTCTCGGCAGCAACTTCGTCTTTTTTACGTTTTTCTTCAGCCTGCTTTGCTTTTTCTGCATCGGCTTTGGCTTTCTTTTCTGCAGCGGCTGCTTTACGCTCTTCCTCGCTTAATGGGAAAAGCTCATCGGCAGCGTCAGCGTTAGGTTCTTCGGGAGTGGGCGGAGCGTCCTGCTTTTTCTTTTTGTCTTTATCTTCTGTGTCGGTGCTTGTAGCAGATGCATCTATACCCGCAGGTTGCTGCGGAACAGGCTCAGTATCAACATAATCCTGGTCGAAGTAATTTTTAAAATAATCTTTCAGGAATGTACCTTTTTCGCCGCCTTCGGCAGGTGCAAAACAATAAGTACCGGCGCGCGTAATATTTGCCTTGCTGCTCTTTTTAATTTCAGCCATAAACTTATCGTCAGAAGAGCTCACAAGAAGCTTCTTGCTGTCGTCATACCCGAAATAGAACCAGCCGTCCTGCGAGAACTCAAGGTATATATTTACAAAATCGCCCTGCAGGCCTTTACGAACTTCAATGGCCCCGGTAACTTTTGCATTCAAATCTGTGCGGTTAATATTGGCTACCCCTATTTTGCCAACACTGTACCAGGCGTTTTGCTTAGCGCTCCAACGCAAATTAACATCAGACATTACTATGCCGCGGGCGAGTTTACCAACTGTTTCGGCTATTGGCGAGTAGTTAACCTTAGACCTGATTTCATAATCTCTTGCCGACCTGTTACCTGCAATATCAGCAATGCGGAAGAGTACTGCCGTAAGGTCTTCATTTGCCGGCTGGGGCTGCAGGGTTTTAACGCGGTCTTTTGCGGTTGCTTCCATTGCCTTCCAACTGTTGGCGGGTATGGAAGAAATGAACTGCATCATGGCGCCTAAAGTATAATTAGCGCTGTCAGAGTTTCCTTCCCCGGAACCGGCAGTATTCAATATATAGTCTTCATCAGGTTTAGGGCCCTGGCGAAGCATGGTAAATTTACCTTCATAACCTACCCTGCTGGTACTGTCGTTATAGCTGAAAATATTGCCTTCATAGGTTGTGCCCTTCATTTTTTCAGCAGAACCTACCTTAAATACCTTGGTTTCAGGTGTAAAGCTCAAAAGGCCTGTGCTTGTAAAAAGCGCAACATCGGTAGGGTTCTTTTTAGTGTTTACAAAAACGCTGTACATGTTGTTTTCACCGTCTTCAATAAAGAGGCCGCTGGTAAGCAATTGCCCGCTGGCATCAGTTGCGCCCTCGGTATTTACGCTAAAGTTGCGTTCGTCTTTATTAACGTAGGTAATCCAGGCCTGGTTGGTGTTTTTCTTGGTATCAAGGGTAACCATACCTTTGAATTCAAGATTTGCCTTACGCGCATTCATGATAACGCCACCTTTAAAGAGAATACCCGGCGTTAAGCGCAAAGGCTGCGTTTCAGGCACCTCGCCACCGCTTTGTGTAAAGTAGTTGCCCCAGTTTTTGCCGAGCTTACGCTTGGCATCAATTCTTTCTGAAACCAGCTTTTCTTTTTCTTCAACTAAACGGAGCTTTTCCTTTTGCTGCTTTTCAAGGGCTTTTTCGTGTTTGGCCTCGAGCTTTGCCCTTACATCATCCGGCGCATCAGGAGGTATTTCGAGGGGGGGAACAGGTGCAATCGCGCTGTCGGGCGAAGCCATATTCTTTATTTTCTCATCGTAATCGGCAAGCACTTTTTCTCGCTCTTTATCAAGATACTTATCTGCTTCGCGGTTTTTCTCATCGGTTTCCTGGCTGAAACTGTCGAAGCGGATAGAGAGGGTATCGTTATCGGAGTTTACATAACGATAAAGGGCATCACCTACAAAATCGTGCAGCGAGTTAATTTTAATATTACCGTCTGTGAGGTAGTGGTATTTGTTCAGGGTATCCACTTCAATATGTGCCTTCATTAAGGGCAGCATATTGGCGTTTTCCTGTATGTGAACTATGCCGCTGTCAGGGGTTATGCGGGCATCGGCACAGAGTATGTATGGAATACCCTTAATTGTAAGCGTGTGGTCTTCAATATTATATATCGCTTCTGTTGCACTGAAATTCAGGCTGTCCTGCTCAGGCAGGGTGCTGTAGAAGTAGGATTCGGCAATATCGATACTATCCGGCTTGCTCATGGTCACAATCTTCTTATCGAAGTCCCAGATTGCCTTTGGTATTGATGTTTTGTATTGTGCGTAGGGGAATGCGTTAGATGCGAAACCCGAAACTTCCGGGGTCATTTCGGCAAATCGCTTTTTAAGGTCATATACAAATTTTACGTTTGTACATGCCACCGCCGGCTTGAGCGTATCTTCAGATTCAATTTTGAAATTTGCTTCGCGGCCGCTGAAATTTTCTTTTTCAAATGTAAGCTGCTGGCTGCTTACTACTGATCCCTGGCGTTTTACATCTCCGCCGCCCGTTACCTTACGCGGACCTACCACAATTCGGCCATTAAGGGTGGTTGATTTTTGGTAAAGTGTAATCGGCGATTCGGGGCCGTTACTGATTATCATGCTGTCTTCTTTTACCTTCCAGAGCATGTGGTAATTTTCAGCCTGTGCATCGGGGTATTTGCCGTTTGCGGTATCGGTAGCCTCCATAACGAAGGTTTTGCCATCTGTTACCACTGAGTCCTGGTAAAAAATGAAATCTTCAGATTTAACAACGGTGCTCAGGTAATGAATTTCTCCTTTACCCCTTATACCTTTATTATCGAGGCTGATGTTACCGAAGAACTTACCGGGGCCATTGTATATTTTGTAACCTTCGGCAGGAGCGGCGTGCTTAAAGCCCAGGGAAAGATCTTTCTGCAAACGCAAAGATTCTTTGAAACTCGGGAAAATACTGTCCGAAACAAAAGTACCCGCAAAGGAGATTGTTTTTAAATCGGTACTGGCCAGTGAATCGGCGTTGAACGGGGGTACTTTGAAGTAAACGTTTTGGTTATAGGCGCCTTTCAGAATCCTTGGGCTGTCGAAATACACAAAGCTTTTGTTTTCAACATCAAGTACCGGGTATTCAGGGAATTTAAGGCGGTTGCTCTTATTATCGGGCTTGTTAATGTAAAGCACACCGGATGTAGGTGTGCCTTTGCCCGATGAATCGGTAGAGGCGCCATCGTGGTGTCGTTTGCCTTCCAGTTTTACAGATTCACCTTTCTGCACCTGCTCTTTACCCTTTTTGCCTTTCTTAGTCTTCTTAGGCTCAATTTTCAGGTTTATAGAGTCAATCTGCTGCAGGTCTATTTTGAACTTATTGTAATCAAATTTGAAGCTGCGACCGTGAATATCGAAAGAGCCTGCATGTATGAAGCCGTTAAAAATAAAATCGCGGTTTTTGGTTACGGTCAGGCTTTTATCATAAGGTTTTATAAACACTCCCAGGGAGTCGCTGAGCGAGAATTTTTCAACACCGTTAATGGTTAGATCTTTACTGACAACATTGAGCCGGGCATTTACATCACGACCGGTGAGCGAAGGAATAGAAACGAAATCGTAATCTTTTTTGTGGTTTTTGCTGGAATAGTAGTGCTTTAGCTTTTCCTTAATAACAATGCGGCCTTTCTCAGGGGTATATTCCACAAAGCCCAGGTTTGCCAAAACCAATACCGATTGCTTAAGCTCGCTTTCTTTTATTTTATACTCAGTTGATAGCGAGCCGGTATACATAATAGGCTCACCCGTCTGTATAAAATGCCTCATCAGTATGGTGATGGCATTAAAGCGCCACATACCTGATGTGGTTGAATAAAGCGACTTGTTAAAATAATCAGTGGATTCAAACATGGCCGGCACATGTTGGGCGGCGCTGTTAATTACAAAATCTATATACCCGCTGTCTATACTCCAACGCATCTCATCGCAGGTAATTTCAAGGGCATGCCAAGGGGTTAAGAAAGGCGTTTCGCGGAAACGGCCTTTATCTTTAAACAGGTTTACCTTATTTTTCCCTGTTGAGTAAACCAGCCTTCCGCCGGGCTGAAAAATAGTATCTTCTTTCAGGTATATAACCGATGATGCTTCGGGGGCACTATAGAGGGTATCTCCGCTGATATCCAAACGATTGCCCTCCCAACGCATAAGCGGCTTGTCACGGTTTTTAAGGAAAAAAACGCTTGGGCTGGCGTAATAAGTTTCAGTATTAATTTTATAACCCACCATGCTGAAACCACCTGAAATACTGATGTTTTCAGGCAGGCCTTTCAACCTGTTGGTGTTCAGGTACCCTGTAAATCGTGGCCAGGTGCTTGTAGAAGGCCCCCTGTGCTTAACACTTTTAAATTCCATGTTACCCAACATGGGCGCCGAAAGGCGATCAGGGAAATGCAGGGTGCTGTGATCGAAGGAAAACTCGAATACATTAACCTTAAACTGGTATTTGCCAAGCTCTGAATAAACTTCCGGGCCGAAGCCGGCAGTACGCCAATCAAAACGGCCGCCTTTGCCTAAGAAAAGGCCCGATTCAGAAACGTAAACGCCGCGAGTGCCTTCAATGGCTGTAGTATCGTAATTATTTTCAAAGTTTAAGTCTGCCTTACCAAAAATAATTACAGCGCCGTGAACATCGGCTAATTGGGGTTTTGGCGGAATTTGGGGGTTTTCTTCAACATAAGTTCCGTTGGTATCTGAGGCAAGAACGGGATCTTTCCCAAAGTAATCAGGTTTTGGAGGGGCTGGTGTGGTATCGTCCTGTGCCTGCTCGCCATCGAAGTAAAATGAAATATTCTCCGCGTTGGCTTTCAGGGAGTTAAACTTGTTCTGGTAAAGCATATCTTTATCGCATAGCGTATAAATTGTGCCGAACCACTGCTTCATTTGATCAGGCGTATATGAGCCTGCAACGCGGTTGTTTACATTAAAAAGTTGCTCAAGCGCTTTAGGCTCAAGCTTTTTATTATTTATAGCGGCAACACTGCTGTTAAGCAGCATTTCAAAAAACGGGTGAGGAGGCAGTTTGCGCAGGGCCATTGTGCGCGCGCCCTTCATGAAAAGCTTCTTTTGCTCCTCTGTTAAGCTCCCCCAAACATTTGTAAAATCGTCGGCCGATTTTTCAGCAACAGCAAGCTTAGAACTTTTTACCAGCCGGCTAAGATCGGTAATAAAGGTATCGGGATGATGATGCAGGTTATGCAGTTGCGCGTTTGCTGAAAAAGAAACGCAAAACAGCAGAGCCGCAAAAATGCAAAGCGAAGCTCTGAAAAAAGGCAGCATAATTGCCGGGTTTGATTTTTGCCTTTTGGCGTACATCTGTTAGCGGCTTAAATTGTTCCGCGGAATATAAAGCAGCCCAATTGGGAAGCTTTGTGTATATTATGTTTTAAGCGGCGTATTGGCCTTGGTATTGCATTAAAATGCAGCACCACTTGTGGTCAGGCATGGTATCGGCGGCATTGCCGGAAGAACGGCGAACAGGGGTATAGCCCAGTTCTTTGCCTTTAGCTTCAAGTGCATCGGCATCTTCATGGAAGAAACCGCTAAGTAAAAGAAGACTGCCCGGGGCTGCAGCTTCTGAATAATACGGCATCTCATCAAGCAAAATGTTGCGGTTAATATTTGCCAAAATTATATCGAAAGCCTTGGGGCCGGCCCATGCTTCGGTTTCAGCCTTAATTTTATTTGCTGTGCCCTGCCAAAGGCAAACGTTTTCTATGCCGTTCAGCGCAATGTTTTCGCGGGCATTTTCAACAGGCCATTCATCAATATCGAAGGCCATGAGGGGTGAGGCGCCGAGCTTGGCAGCCATTATTATTAATACGCCGGTTCCGCTCCCTGCATCAAGAACTGATTTACCGGCAGGCTGAATCTTTAAAAGCTCGGCTATCATGAGGGCGGTGGTATCATGATGGCCGGTTCCGAAACTCATCTTCGGATTTATTACGAGTTCATAAGGCAAATTATTGTTCGCTTCATGAAAGTCGGCCCTGATATATACCTGGTCTGCAATACTGACCGGCCGGAATTGCTTTTCCCATTCCTCGTTCCAGTTTTGGGCCGGAATATCTGTACGCTTCAGGCGAATTTCACCCAGGTCAGCATAGGTTTGGGCCAGATCATTGAGTGCAGCCTCATTAAAGCTATTGGTAGGAATATAAGCCAGGAACCTGCCGATTCCCTCAGCTTCGTTTTCCTGCTCTGTAAACGATTCAAAACCAATTTGTCCCAATTCGGCTATCAATATTTCGGTAAGGCCTGCGGGAGCGGTAATGTCCAGTTCTGTATAGTCCAATTGTATTTATTTGTGCCCGGCCCTTAAGCCGAATGCATGAGCTGATTAAGATTTTGAAGCCTGCGCTAAACGGGATTTGTTTCCCGGCTGTTGGCTTTGTTAAATAAGATTCATGCAGAAAAGGTCGTAGTATTTTACAACGTCCATATCTGAGAATTCTTTACCCAGCTGTATAAATGCAGGCCTGGGCACAAAAGCAAGGTTCCTGAAATACTGCAGCAGCCTGGTAAATGCGGGTGAAGTTTGATTAAGCTCCCCGCAAACATACAAGAGCAGTTCAGAAGGGTTCAGGTCAAGCTCTTTGGCTGCCAGTAAGGCATAATAGGCAGTATCGGCGCCGGTGGTGCAGGGGAAAATATTGCAGAACAGCAGGCTGCCATCTTTTGCGGCGCAAATTGTTGCGTGTTCTGCTTCCGATTTTAATAAGAGTACAGCTTTACCGGGGTTTTGTTCTGCAAGGTGCAAACAACCTTCTGCCAGCAAAGCGGTATGTGGCAGGGGCATTACATCGGGCCCGAAACTGCTGCGAAAGAAGCCAAGCATGCGCTTATTTGCCGCATAAACGGTTACGAAGCCTGCTTTATGGCTATGAAAGAGCACTTCTTCATCTTCAGGTTCTGCCGGGGCGAGCAGGCGCAGGTATTCAGGCGCGAGCGATTCTTCAAATAATGCCTCGGGAACCAATGAAAATTTAGATACTGTAAAGGCAGGCCTCAAACTCCGCCAGCCTTCCAGGCGAAGAACTTCGCTGCTGTCAAGAATATTGCCCAGCTGGTTCATGGCATCGCTGTAATCGCGGGGCGGATGCAGGGGGTATTCTTCAAGAACAGCGCAGCGGTTCTTCCTGTGTTCGGCTACTGCATACAGTAACCTGCCTGCGCCAAGCTGAACATGGAGATCGTAGTGCCCAAGGCGAGACGTGTCAATCTTTTCCGCCTGAATGCCTGCAAGGGCTTTTGCATTTTCGAGGGTAGTATTCACGGGTCAGGGTATGTAAAAGTAGGCTTCTTTATGGGTAACATGGGCTCCGGGTATTGAACCGGGCCGCAGAACCTAAAGAATGAATGTGCGAGTATATATATTTGCTTCTGAATGGAGGCAAATGTTCACAATAATAGCAGTTTTTTCTGTGTTTTTAACCCTTTTTAAGCGCAAAGCAGGTAAACATCAGCAGTTTTAGCAGCATTTCACGCTTAAGGCCTTCTAATTTGCCGGGCTTTCCTACCTTTGCAGCCATGCGCGCATTTTCCCAAATCCCGAATATGCTAACCTTGGGCAACCTGCTCAGCGGTGTAACGGGTATTTTAATGGTTACACAGGGAAATATTATGGCCGCTTGGTGGTGCTCTTTAATTGCAGCCGTCTGCGATTTTTTTGATGGTTTTCTTGCCCGCAAGCTTAATGTGCAGGGTCCTATGGGCCGCGAGCTTGATTCCCTTGCGGATGGCGTTACATTCGGTGTTTTACCCGGTATTTTGGTGTTTGCACTTGCTGCAGCAGATCTTTACCCGGCCGAAACTTTAAACCAAAGCTTACATATTGCGGTTAACTGCTTAAACCCGGCGTGGCTGGCTTTATTTATTCCTGCGTTCAGTGTTTACCGTTTGGCTGTATTTAATATAGATACAAGGCAGACAGATCACTTTATCGGCGTACCGACTCCTGCTTGCGGCCTCTTCTTTTGCTCACTGCCATTTGCTTTAGCTGCGGAAAACAATATGAACGGCCTGCTTTCGCGCCTTGTGGCTAACCCTGCCATATTGTTAAGCACAGCTATTTTCTTCAGCCTGATGCTGGTTGCGCCGCTGCCGCTCATAGCCTTAAAATTTAAGAATTTTGCTTTAGCCGGTAACCAATGGAGATACGGACTGATTCTTACAGGTATTGTTTTACCTGCAATATTTGGCCCGGTAGGAATTCCGATGGTTATACTGGCTTACATACTTCTGTCAATATCCGCTAAAATAATCTCAAAATAGCATTTAACACATGAAATATACCGCTGAAATAGACGTTATGCCGTTGAAAGAAATTCTTGACCCGCAGGGAAAAGCAGTGGCAATGGGTTTAAGAAACCTGGGCATTGCAGGCGCCGGCGAGGTAAGGGTTGGCAGGCATATAACATTAAGCCTTGAAGCAGGCAGCGAAAGCGAGGCTCTTACACAGGCAAATGAAGCATGCAGGCTGCTGCTGGCAAATGCCATTACAGAACAGTTTACTGTAAGCATTCACAGCTGATTTAGTTATATTTGTAAAACAGGGCCTTAAAAGGGTTCATTAAAGGGGTTATATTAAAACACTTTTACATTTTAGCTTACCAACAAAACCCAACCTTATGTTTTACAACAGTTTAAATAGGTTTTCGAATCTCTGCCGGTTTGTAATACCTGCTTTTTTATCCTTCGGGAGCATAATTGCTTATGCCGGGGAAGGTAATGTGAAACTTAATTGGTCGGCGCCCGGGAGTATTGGGCTGCCAACCAAAAAAGTGAGCATACTGCCTTGTAAAGATTGCGATAACACGCATGAAAACAGCTTCTTACCCCAATATTTTATTTATTTCGACGGAAAGGAAGTAATATCATTTAACTTCACTAAAACAACCTGGTCAGGCTTAAGCGCTGCAGAACTTAAAGCTGTGGATACTTCTGCAATTTCGGCAAACCCCGTTGCCGAAGTAATGGCCGGTACCGCCCGTGGCCAGGCCATGAGCAAGGTTGCAATTACCCCACTGCGCAAATACAAGGGCAGGTATCAGAAGCTTTCTGCTTTCAGCTATAAAACCATTGAGGCTGAAAAGCCTGGCAATACAGGTTCGGCCGCCTCTTCAAAACGCACAGCGGCAACAGACCTGTTTAAGACCTCCTCTGTTTTAGCATCAGGCAAATGGTATAAAATTGCCTGCCCATCTGACCGCGGCATATTTAAAATTGATTACGCTTTGCTGAACAGCATGGGCCTGAATCCCGCGGGTACTGACCCCAGGAAACTGCGTGTTTTTGGCAACGGCGCACAAATGCTGCCGCAACTGAACCTTACCCTGCGGCCTGACGACCTTGTTGAAACCCCGCTTTATGTAAGCGGAGAAGAAGACGGAGTTTTTAATACCCAGGATTTTGCACTTTTTTATTCCCCGGGCAGCATAACTTACTCTTATGACCCAACCAACAAAATGCTTGTACATAAGCAGAACATCTATTCAGATTCTGCTTATTACTTTATTACAATAGGTACAGATAACGGCCTGCGCATTCAGACAGATGCAGCTTATCCCGCCCAATCTGCAGTAAGGTATAATACCTTTGATAACAGCAAACTACATGAGCGTGAGCTGCTTAACGCCCTGAAATCAGGACAGAAGTGGTATGGTGAAATACTTGATTTTGTATCGGCAACTGATATTACGCTTGATTTCCCGAACCTTGTTCCCAACACCCCAATAAAAGTTCATTTCAGCGGCATGAATGCCGGCCAAAACCAAGGCGGATTCGGGCAGGATGTGTATAACATTTTCAGTACTAAACTCAACGGTAACCCGTTTTATGATCTTTTGGTGCCGGCGGTTTACCAGGGCGACTACTCCCCTTTCGGAGCAAATACTGAAAAATTTGCAGTGTGGGCCCCGGGCTTTCCAGCAGGAACAACCAAGTTGGTCACAAGCATTGGTTACGACAGGAAAGGCCTTGCACAGGCAGCAGGCTACATAGATTATCTTGAAATTACAGCAAAATGCAGCCTTGCCCTTGCCGGCAGCCAAACCAATTTCAGGGCCTTTGAAAGTACACAGCGCAGCCAAAGCGGCTACGATGTTACAGCTCCTGAGTCTGCAATGATTTGGGATGTTTCTAACCCTTTACGTCCGTTCCGTAAAGCCGTTACAAAGGCTAACGGTGTACATTCTTTTGATGCCTCAGGAGATACCCTGCGCGAATTCACAGTTTTTAACGGCAGCGATTTCCCGGTACCAACATATATAAAGCAGGTAGCCAATCAAAACCTGCATGCACTTACAGATCTTGATTTGCTTATTGTAACTCCTGCCCAATTTTATGACCAGGCTAAAAGGCTGGCAAGCTACAGAACTGAACACGACCAGCTGAAAACAGAGGTGCTCACCACCGAGCAGATTTATAATGAGTTTTCTTCAGGCGCACAGGATGCAATTGCCATAAGAACCGTTGCCCGCATGCTTTACGGACGCGGGTCGACCAACAAAATAAAATACATGCTCCTTTTTGGCGATTGCTCTTACGACTATAAGCATCGTATAACCGGCAACACCAATATGGTTCCTACCTGGGAATCACCGGAAAGCATGAGCCAAATAGACAGCTATTGCTCCGACGACTTTTTTGCCTTTATGGACATTAACGAAGGCCGTTTCGGTTCTGCAGATTTCGATTTGATGGATATTGGTATAGGCAGGCTGCCTGTATCTACCCTTGAGCAGGCAACCCAGGTAACAGATAAATTGTTAGGTTATGCTTCTGAAAACACATTCGGCCGCTGGCGTAACAAAACCGTTTTTGTGGCCGACGACGGTAACTATTACCTGCACCAAAGCTGTGCCGACCAGGTGTCTAACGAGCTTGAAGCTCTTAACCCTGATTATACCCCTGTAAAAATATACCTTGGCGCTTATAACCGCGTTGCCGGCGCAGGTGGCTACACTTCACCTGATTGCCGCAGGGCGCTGAACCTTGCTATTGAAGAAGGTTGCCTGATGGTTAATTTCAGCGGCCACGGCAGCGAGGTACAATGGACCGACGAACGTATATTCGATACCGAGCTTATTCACTCACTTACAAATAAAGATCGCCTTTCACTTTTCGTAACCGCTACCTGTGATTTCGGGCGTTGCGATGACCCGGGCCGCATTTCCGGTTCAGAAGCTCTTGTTTTACAGGTTGGCGGCGGCGGCATTGGTTCAGTAACCACAAGCCGTCCGGTTTATGCAGATAATAACCTGACCCTGAATAAGGCATTTACAAAACAGGCCTTCTTAAGAATTAACGGAGAATACCAACGCCTGGGCGAAATTTTCAGGGTTGGGAAAAATGCAAGCATTGCACGTTCAAGCGGCGCAGGCAACAGGGGCTTTATATTACTTACAGACCCCAGCCTGAAGCTCAATTATGCTGAAGATAAAGTTGTATTAACCTCTATTAACGGCAAACCCGGCAACAGGGTAAAAACAATTATTGATTCAACATATATACCCGACTTAGATACTACTATTTATACAAGTCGTTCAGTACCTGAGTACGATACTTTGCGTGGTCTTGACCGTGTAACATTAACCGGTGAAGTTCGCAACCAGGCCGATGCCTTGCTGAACAATTTTAACGGCACAGTAAACACAACAGTTTATGATGTGCAAAGCCGCATAACCTCAACGGAGGCGGGTCGTACCTCAAGCTCATTCCTTGAATATAAAAATGTGCTTTACAACGGTATAGCAACCGTGACCAATGGCAAATTCACCTTATCGTTTATAGTTCCAAGGGATATTACTTATGATTACGGCAAAGGCAAAATAAGCTTTTACGCCATGAACAATACCAAAACCGATGATGCTGCCGGCGAATACAATGAAATTGTAATTGGCGGAAGCAACGACCAGGCAGGTACCGATAATCAACCGCCTCTTATAAAACTGTTTATGAACGATACCTCGTTTATTAACGGCGGAATTACCGATGCCAATCCTTATTTCCTGGCTATGCTATCTGACGATAACGGCATAAATGTAAGTACTACCGGTATTGGCCATGAGATGTCGGCAATTGTTGATGGCAATACAGAGGGAAAATTGGTTTTAAATCAATATTATACCTCTGAATCAAATGATTACCGGAAAGGGAGCGTTTACTATCACATGCTGAATTTAGAGGAAGGTCCGCATGAGATCAGCTTTAAGGCGTGGGATACATATAATAACAGCAGCACTGCATCTATTAACTTTATAGTTGCAAAAGGCGCTTTGCTTGCGCTGGACCAAATCTTTAATTACCCCAATCCTTTCAGCGATTATACAGATTTCAGCATTGCTCATAATTTTGCCGGAAAAGATTTAACGGCCTCCGTAGAGGTATTCGATGCATCGGGCAGGCAGATAACCATTATGAGCGCGCATTACGATGAAGCACCTGCACGTCTTAACGGTGACGATTTTCGTTGGAATACCAACGACGGAGGTAATAAAGATATGTCGCCGGGCGTATATATGTTCAGGGTAACGCTGCAAACCAAATCGGGTCAAACAGCCCGCAAAGCAAAACAGATGGTACTGATTCGTTAATTTCATTTGATATTTTTCCGTTCCGGAACTCCCCTGTTGAATACAGGCCGGCCAAGCGGATATTAATAAAACATTTATTCTATATTTGCCCCACCCATTGAAATCATATATGTCGAATAAAGCAGGGTTTACAGGCCTCGCGGTCATTGTTTTTAGTGTTCTGTCTATAGTTACTGCCCGTGCTCAACAGTACAGCTTTAACGGATCTGACTATAACAAAACCATTATTACAGCGGTTCCTTTTCTCACCATTACCCCCGATGCCCGCTCAGCAGGCATGGGCGACGCAGGTGTTGCCATTACCCCGGATGCAAACGCCGCATGGTGGAATGCCGGTAAAAGCTGTTTCCTTGAAAAGAAAATGGGCTTTGCCATTAGCTATACCCCTTGGCTCCGCAGCCTGGGTGTGAACGATATTTTCCTTTTTAACGGTAGCGGGTATTACAAGTTTGTGCACGAAGATGCACTTTCTGTAAACTTTACCTATTTCAACCTGGGCTCCATTACTTTTACCGACCAGGTTGGATCTAAAATTATGGACTTTAACCCCAACGAAAACGCCATTATGGTAGGCTACAGCCGCCGTTTGAGCGATAATTTCGGGCTTGGTGTTAACGGCAGGTTCATACACTCAAACCTTTCAGGCTCTATTACCAACGGGGGCTCTGCCAACATTGGTACAAACTCCCGCCCTGCCAACTCGGCATCGGTAGATGTGGGTGCATATTACACCCGCGAAATATCGGTAAACGGCAGCCCGGCAGATTTATCCTTCGGCCTGAATATGAGCAATATAGGCCCTAAAGTTTCTTACTCTGACCAAAACCGCCGCGATTTTATTCCTACCAACCTTAAAGTAGGCGGCGCGCTAACCATGGAGCTTGACCAATACAACAAGCTTACCTTTACCGTTGATGCAAACAAATTGCTTGTTCCCACCCCAAGCGTTGATTCAAGCGGAACTCCGGTATCAACACAGGATGTCAGCTTTGTATCGGGCATGGTGAAATCGCTGTACGATGCACCGGGCGGAGGATCTGAAAAATTACAGGAAATTATTATTGCCTCGGGCCTTGAATATTGGTACGACCAGATACTTGCTGTTCGCGGCGGGTATTTCTACGAAGCACAAAACAAGGGTAACCGCCGTTACTTTACTGCCGGTGTAGGCCTTCGTTACCAACAATTCGGGATAGACTTTGCATACCTGATCCCGGTGCAAACCAACAACCCGCTCAGCGATACTTTCCGTTTTACCCTGCACTTTGATTTGGATACGCCTAAAGAAGAGAGCGTAAAAAACTAAGACCCGTAAGAACATATTAAAAGAGGCGCATTCCCTAAGGTTTGCGCCTCTTTTGCTTTTCAGCAAGGCAACAATCTAATTCCTTAAAGGCTTGCCTGTATTCAAGGTATGCTGAATACGCTCCAAAGTTTTGCGTTCGCCGCAAAGCGATAAAAAGGCATCGCGTTCCAAATCAAGCAGGTATTGCTCGCTTACTTCCTGGGGGCGGCTTAAGTCTCCGCCGCAAAGTATGTATGCCAGCTTGTTGGCAATAAGCATATCGTGATCAGATATATAGTTGCCATTGCGCATGCCGTAAATACCCACTTTTAAAAGCGCAAGGCCGGCCCTGCCGGGTACCCTGATATTATTTCGCAATACCGGGTGCGAATAGCCGGACGCTGCAAGCTCAATTGCTTTTTGTTTGGCATCTGAAATAAGCCTGTTACTGCCCACAGTAACACCATCGCCGCGACGCAGTATATTCATATCAAACGCTTCGTAAGCCGAAGTGCTTACCTTGGCCATTGCAATATTCATAAAGGCCGTTTGAAGCAGGTTGTATTCAGCATCACCGGGATGCCAGGCATCGCTCAGGCGTGCCGCTGTTTCCTTAGTACCTCCGCCGGATGGTATAAGCCCTACACCGGTTTCCACGAGCCCTATATAGGTTTCTGCGCCTGCCTGAACGGCATCGGCATGCAGGGTTATTTCACAGCCTCCGCCAAGGCTCAGGCCATGCGGGGCAACAACAACGGGAACCGAGGAATACCTGACCCGCATCATGGTTTGCTGAAATTGCCTGATCATGAGGTCCAGCTCATCGAATTCCTGCTCGGCAGCGAACATGAGCACGAGTGCCAGGTTGGCTCCTGCAGAAAAGTTGACACCCTCATTACCAATTACTAAGCCTGAATATTGCTTTTCGGCAATTTCAATGGCCTTGTTAATACCGGCTATAACTTCGCCGCCCATAGTATTCATTTTTGAATGAAACTCAAGGTTCAGAATGCCATCGCCAATATCGAACAGGCTTGCACCGCTGTTACCCCAAACTTTAAATTGGCTGCGGTAGTTATCAAGTATTACAATTCCATCCTGACCGGGCAGCGGCAAATAGGTTTTGCTGTTAATATCATAGAGGAATTTTTTACCGCCATCGGTTTTATAAAAGCTTTTTGCGCCGGCTGCCTGCATTTCGTACACCCATTCGGCCGGTTTTCGGTTTTCGCTTTCTGCAAGTCTTATACCCTGCTCCAGGCCAATTGCATCCCAGGTCTCAAAAATGCCTATATCCCAGCCAAAGCCAGCCGATATAGCGCCATCTATTTTGTAAACAGAGTCAGCTATTTCCGGAATTCTTTGGCTTGCGTAAGAGAATAAGCCGGCAAACATTTTCCGGTAAAACTCCCCTGCCGAATCTTTACCCGCAAGCAGGACTTTAAAACGATCTGCTAAGCGCTCTATGGTTTTGGTTTGTTCAAGCGTTGCAAACTTTTGGGCTTTACCTGGACCGTATTCTAAAGTTTGCAGGTTAAGGCTAAGAATTTGGCGGCTGCCGTCAGGTCCGTTTACTTTCCTGTAAAAGCCTTGTCCTTTTTTCTCACCTGTCCGGCCCGCATCCAGCATTTTTTGCAGGTATTCAGGCCTTTTAAAAACATCTTTACGTTCATCTGAATCAAGGCTTTGCAGGAAATTATCAGTTACCTTAGCCAGGGTATCGAGCCCTACCACATCAGAAGTTCTGAATGTGGCAGATTTTGGGTGACCTATTACCGGGCCCGTAAGCTTATCCACATCATCAATACTCAGGTTCAGCTCCTGCATCAGTTGCAGGGTCTCCATAATACTGAAAACGCCTATACGGTTAGCAATAAAGCCGGGGGTGTCTTTAGCTTCTACTGTAACCTTACCCAATTGCCTGTCGCCGAAATGAAGGAGAAAAGCAATTAATTCATGGTCGGTTGCAGGGCCGGGTATAATTTCAAGCAGCTTTAAGTAACGCGGCGGATTAAAAAAGTGCGTGCCGCAAAAGTTCCTGTTAAAGTCTTCGCTACGGCCCTCGGCCATCAGGTGAATGGGTATGCCGCTGGTATTGCTGCTGATTATACTGCCCGGCCTGCGCAGGCTGTCCACCTGAGCAAAAAGGCCTCTCTTTATCTCCAGGTTTTCGGTAACCACCTCCAATACCCAATCGGCATCTTTAATTTCCGGAAGGTTATCGGTAAAATTCCCGGTTGTGATGCGCTGCACAAATGAAGTATGGTAAACCGGGTTCGGGCTAAGCTTCAGGGCCGAAGCCAAAGCAGAGTTTACAATTCTGTTGCGCTGCTCAGGACTCTTATATTCAATGCCTTGTAAGGTTTCTTCGGGGCTTGGTTTGGCTGCAATATCAAGGAGCAGCACTTTATAGCCGCAACCGGCAAAATGTAAGGCAATCTGGCTGCCCATTACGCCAGAGCCCAGTACGGCAACTTTGTTAATAATTCTTTTGGCAGATTTCATCTCAGAATTTCAGCGCGCAGCATGGGTTTTATACTACAGGCATTGGGGTAAATATGGGTAATTAAGAATGTATGCATTCCCGGCCTTAAATATAAGGGTTCTGCCGTTTGCCTAACCTTATTTATTAATTGCCGGTAAAGCTTCTGTAAACTTTGTTGGCTCTTGTTTATTACCTTTGGCAAAACAAATAAAACAATATATGGCTACAGGCATACTACATACTCACATTACCGCAGTTATTATTTTTCTTTTACTTTTCTCTTTCAAAACAACGGTACTTTTATTGGGGAATTACACTTTCCTCGATTTACTCAGGCGCAGGACAAAGGTTATCGAAATGATATTCGGTACTTTAATTCTGCTTTCAGGGGGTTACCTGCTTTTTAAAGGCGGTCACCCGGCCAATTGGCTGATGGTTAAATTTGTTTTGGTACTTATACTTATTCCTGCCGGTATTTTCGCGCTCAGGAAAGGAAATAAGGGGCTGGCAATTGTATCGTTGCTGGGTTTTATCTACATTTTCGGGGTGTCAGAAACGCGCAGCCTTACTCTGTCTAAACCCAAATACGGAACTTCGGAGGTTAAGGGAGATAAAAGGTTTGAACGCGCTCAGGCTATATATAACGTAGAATGCGTTCGCTGCCACGGTACTTACGGAAATGAAATGAGCTTAGGTGCTAAAGACCTCACTATAAGCAAAATATCAGAAGAATCTGCCAGGGTGATTATTGCGGAAGGAAAAGGTGTTATGCCTGCGTTTAAAGAAAAGCTCACAAACGACGAAATGGATATTTTAGCTGCTTACCTGCAAACTTTTAAAGACAGGAACTAAGCGCAGAAATCTCAAAGAAAACGCCCTTAAATGTGATAAGCATTTAAGGGCGTTTTCTTTGGCTCGCGGCTGAATTTTTTATTCGATTACTAAACGCCGTTAAACTCTCGCAATGGCTGTCTTCCGCCGGCTAAAGCAGAGGGGCCTGTAAGGCTGTTAAACCTTTGGAACCCCAGGTTCAGCGCCTGCCTTTGCGGTATAGCGGGCATTGGCGCTTTACTGCGCATAACTGCCGCCCAAACCGGGAAAAAAGCAAGGAAGGGCGCAGAGAAAAGGAAATAATTATAGAACAGGCCGCAGTAGACGGCCACAATTGCCGATAAGGAAATGAGTATTACAAAGGTGCTTTTTGCAGGGCTGTAATGATTGCGCAGGAAAGCCACCAAAATTATATTCAGGACTATAAGGCCCGGAATGCCTGTATAAACACCTGCGAATGCAGCTGCTAAGGCTGTGCTGATACTGTCGTTAAGAACCGATATAGAGAATGCTTCTCCCTGTCTTATGTGCCAGGCTGCAATAACTGCTGTAAGTAAAGTAAACCCTGTAACAAGGGAACGAAACCATACCAGTAAGACCCAATCTGAAAGCTTGCCTGCTATGGCTGTATTAGGATTTATCGGAAGTTGCGCATTCGTATTGGTACCGGTTTGCATAAGTTACGGTTTAAGGTTAAGAACTTATGCTTTGTTCGCAAACAAGATGCCGGTATGTAAAAACAGTCTTTAATTAGGATTGTTTTTCTGAAATATAATTAAGCAATCACACATAACCATTTGATTTTCAATAAACAACAAATGCATACTTAAACAACTTTACAGTATGTGAAACTGCATAAAAACCTGCAAGGCGCTTGCAGACATTTTACTACAAAACCTTATAAACCCTGGTTAGAAATCGTAGCCGAGGGTAATGTAATATCGAAGACTTTGCTTTTTATAGTCTTTTATACCCTGCGCAACATCAACTTTAAGGAAGTAACCCAGAACCATAGTGCGTACACCGCCGCCATAGCTGTACATAAAGGGGTTTCTGAAGTTTGTAACCTGTATAATAAACGGATAAGTATTATTGGTGCCCTCGCTTTGTACAGTGTGGGTATTATAGCTGTTATTGGTAGAAAACGGGTTAGAGCCGCTGAAGGCAGTACCGGCATCAGTAAAAGCTACAAACTGCAGGTTTCTTAAGAAATTACTTGTTATGGGTCCGCGGTAAAAATACCTTACTATAGGCACACGCAATTCTGCATTAAAGAGCATGTAGCTGTTGCCGTACATGGTATTGTATTTAAAGCCGCGCAGGTTGGTTACATAAGAATTAAAGAGCATATCTGTTGCTCCTTCTGAATTGGCAGGGTTCACATTTAATGGGTCATTGGCATTTGCGCTGATGTTTTCATCCCAGGTAACCCAGTTATCCATTCCGCCTATGAGGAATTTTTTTGCCGCAGGGCCGTAATACCTGCCCGCCGAACCCCGAAGCGCCAATACTATTTCCTTATGCACCTTTTGATAATGCCTAAGATCTAACATAAAGCTGCCGAATGTGCGCTTATGGTCATGCATGCCGTACTGGTGCTCAAGCTTGGCTTTAAACCGTGTACCCTCGGTTATATTTAAGCCGCTCATGCGGGTATTGTCGAACACAAATTCGGTTTTAAAGCCGAAGTAATGCCTGAAAACATCGGGGGTAATTAACTGCTGGGGTGCTGTTCCCAAGGTTGTGTACTTGGTTCGCGCATAAAACGGCGAAAAATTAAGGGCGCTGAATACGCTGAACGGATAGCTTGCCCCGGCCTCGGCACGAACCAAATTGTAACGTTCATAAAAGTTGTTCGCGCTTTCAACACTTTGCAGGAAAAGGCTGTTCTTGGTAAAGCCTGCAAAAAAATCGACCCGATGCTTCAGAAAAGCATATTTAAGGTCCATTTTGCTGCTCTTCAGATCTGTACTTACAAAGGCATTGGCGTTTATCTTATGGTTTTCAAACATATCTGTCATACCCGTACCTATTTCAAGGCCGGCATGCAGCAGGTTATCCCATTTGGGCGCAGTCAGCACGTTATCCATACTCATGCGGTTACGGTACGGATACGGTCCGGTGAGATTTAAAAGCGCAAGCGCATCCTTACGGGCTTTATTGGCAGCTTTATCAGTCTTTTTAGGCCCCCCTGCATTGTTTCCCTGGCTTGTTGTATTTGCGCTCGGCGCAGGCACAGGTGCAGGCTTTGCCTTCTTAACTTTTTCAGACTCAAAAACATAATTCCTGATATCTATTTCATCTTTGCCTAAAGTATCTGAAGGGTAATAATTGCCTGTATGAACGCTGAGGCCGGTTTTTGCAGTATCTGTGCCAGTTTTCCGGGTTGCAGGAACAGGCCGGCCCATGCCGGATGCACGCCCGTAAAGGCTTTCATTCATCAGCTCTCGTCTGCGGGTTGGGAGCGTGTTCAGCTCCTGGTTCAGATCAAGGTCACGCCTGAGGTACAGGTATTCTTTGCCATCGTCTACTGTTCTGAAAGCGAACATCCTGTGCTCTGCATTTACATCAAGCGCGGTAATGCTTTGCCTGTAATCAGTTAAACCTGTGGTACGGCGCGTGTTAATTTCGTACTTTTCAAGGTTTAATATGCCGTTTTCATCGCTCAGCCAGGTTAAGGTGCTGTCGTTGAGCAATTGAGGGCAGCGTTCATTATGCGGGGTTTCACTAAACCTAGTAAGCAGGGCGTTGCCCGATTTCAGCATGAAAACATCGAATGAGTTCCCGGTTTGCACGCCTATGGGCTTATTCGTATAAACGCTGTCGGTTGGCCTGTTGCTGCTGAAAAGTATGCGGGTATAGCTGCCGGCAAAATGCGGATCAAGGTCATCGTAAAGGTCATGGGTAACCCTGCTTGTTTTACCTGTGTTGATGCTGAACAGGAAAAGATCGTTTCCGCCGTCTTTTTCAGCACTGAAAATGAAGTACTTACCATCAGGCGTAACATCGAAACCGGTAACCTGTGAAAAAGCAGGCAAGGGTGTAAAATAACTTTTACCCGAGGGAATATGGTAGCTGAGCAAAACGTTCTTACCTCTTTTAACCACAACGGCATGCACCTGCTCATTTCCCTGGTAAGCAATATGTGGTTCTGTATAATCTACCCTTTGCGAAAGTACTTTATACCCGCCCTTGTAAATCACTTTTCGGTACCCGGTATTTACATCCTGCAAAATGATTTTGTAACGGCCGCTGTTGTTAATACTGTAAGCAATATGACTTGCATCGGCGCTTAAACGAACCTCATTATATACAAGGCTGTGCATATTATGCTTGCGAACGCGCAGGTTGGCATTGGGAACAGAATTGCTTTCAGCCACAGATTCGGCCATGCTTTTATAATACTGCCGCCAATCGCGCAACAGCCTGTCCCAGCTGACACCAATGGTGCTGCTTATACCGGTTTCCTCGTTACGGAGAATGCGGGTCAGGTTAAGAATATTGCTTACAGTGGTTTTACCGTACTTTTCAGCAATAAAATTCCAGATGCTCTGCCCCGCAATTGCAGCTTCCTTATCAGGCAGGGTTCCCGGCCTGCGGATGCGGTTATGCAGCATGGCATCGCGCATGTAATCATCCATTTCGCGGCTCCAGCCTTCGGCAGCGTAAAGGGTTGCACCGCCTACAAACCATTCAGGCAATGTAAGCAGGTAGCTGTTTTGCACCACATCTTTTAATGAGCCGCCATACATCATGGCAAAAATTAAAGTGCGCGACATTCCCAGCGTTATTTCGCGCCTGAACCCCGCTTGGTTTCCCGTGAAAGGAACCTCAATAATACTTTTTACAAAATTGGTTTTGCCTCCTGCCGAACTGTTTTCATCATCGAGGCCTACATTGCTTTGCCTCAGGTCTGACAATGAGTTATATATATACAGCTTAATTTTAGTAGTGGGCGAATAGCCGAGCAGCTCAGTTATCCGTTCAAAATCTGCCTCGGCAAACTGAATGGCATTGCGCGCAATTTCGTCTCCGCCTTCATAATAGTAAATATCGAAGTTGGTGCTGCTTATGTATTGCCTGTCCATTTGCTTGTATTGAACGCGGCGTTTGCCAAAAATATCCTGGCTGGTTTGAGCATCAGCGGTACTGATATTAAAAAGTGAAAGCGCAAAAACTAAGGCAATAAATATCTCATACGCAAAATTACTGCCCGGATTACAGGTTAAGGCAGCAAAGCTAAAAGTACGAGCCCCCGATATTTGCCCGTTCTCAGGCATATGATGAGTGCTGTTTACTGAATTCATTCCTCTGGAATAAGGGATAAAAAACTTTGTTAAGACCAAACCCGCATTATGCCGCAGCAATGCCTTGCCTGTGCGGCTAAGTTCAGCATTTTTTTCCGGAAAGGAAGCTTTAGCAGTATTTAAGTTCAATTATTGGTACCCCTTTTTAAATTTAACAGGTTCAAAAGATTAGAGCCTGCGCTGTTACTAAACTCACCTGTAAAATCGTTTAATATCTGTTTCGGCCATAATCTCAATGCCCGAAACAATATGATTGGCAAATTGTGAAGCAAGCAAAGGAGCAAGACTGATGCCCTTAGTTCCTAACCCGTTAAAAATGCCAATGTTTTTTGAATGTGGTAAAAAGCCTAAAACCGGCCTTCGCCCCTGGATGGCCGGGCGAATACCGGCATTGTGCGTAATAATTTCGAAAGGAACACTTATTAACTTTTCAAGCGATGTTACCAATGTTTGCAGTCCCGCTTCGGTAGGTAAACTGTTGGTGTACTTATGCTCATAAGTAGCCCCTACTTTGAAACCGGCATCGGCTGTCAAGCCTAATGGTACAACGTACACCCCCCCACCGTTTATTATACTATGAACGGGTAATTCTGCTGATTTAATGGTTATTGTCTCCCCTTTCAGGGGGGTAAATGGTATTCCTGCAAAAATTGATTCGGCAGCAGCGTGCATGCCATTGCAGAAAATCACCTTGTCGAAAATACGTTCCTGCCAAATAACTTCATTTTCACTGAGTTTAAGCTCAGCAGGGTTAATGCGGGACTCAACCCAATTTCCGCTTTGTTGAAGCTTTTCCTTTAATGCATCAAGCAGTACAACAGTGTTCACCCAGCCTGCTTTTAATATATTATACCCCCCGTAACAGTTTTTAACATAATCTGAATAGCTCTCATTGTCAGCATTTGTGTTCATATACTGCTGAATTTCAGGCTCTGAGCTGCGTGCTGTTATAGTATTCTGATCTTCAATACTGTTAAACGGCCTATAAACCGGCATTTCATTGAAAAACAATTTTCCCAGCTTTTCCTGCAAGTTTCTGTAGTAACTATTCAGGAACGGAAAGAGCAAATCTGCCTGCCATGTTTTAACCAACTTATGCCCTGTTAAGGGAGTAAACATACCGGCGGCAATACGCGTTGCAGTATTATTTCCGGTATCGGGCTCTGCCACGGTAACTGCCGCGCCAAGTTTCTGTAAATTTTCGGCCAGAAGAGCGCCGGCAATTCCATGGCCGGCAATTAAAATCCTGTTTTTTGAACCCATATAGCTGCAATAAAGTGATAATTACGGGCTTTCGGCACGGTTTTTCAGGGCTTGGACAGGGATTAAAACCGGCAACCTGCGAAAAAAGCAAAACTTTAGGCCGCTTGCAGGGGTTTTGGTTGAACTTTGCATCTTATTATGAACAGCCCAAGTTCGTATTAAGCCTTAACAGCGCTTTGGCCTGAACGGAAATTATAAGAATTTATACAGGTGATTAATCTTTATGGGGTTACGCCGGTCTAAATTCGCAGCAACTAATACATGAATAAATACCTTACTCCTTTAAGTTTAGCAATACTTTTCACCTTTGCTGTCGGTTTTAATGCTTTAGGGCAAAACGGCACATTTAAGGTTTCGGGCACAGTAAGCAACGGAACCAGCGGTGAAACTTTACCACAAGCCCCCGTGCAGCTCATACACTTGCCCGATTCTGCAAGGCGAATTGCTGTTACTGATCTCGACGGCCTTTTTTCATTCCCAAATACCGAAGGCGGGGAATACCTGTTGAAAGTAATCTACATTGGTTTTAACGATAAAAACCAAAGGCTGAATGTTACCGGAGATATTGACCTTGGGAAAATAGCCATACAGGAAAACACCAAGCTGCTTAAAGAAGTAGTGGTAAACGGAAGGGTGCAGGCTGTTACCCAAAAGGGCGATACTTCACAATTCAATGCTGCATCTTTCAAAACCAACCCGAATGCATCTTCCGCTGATTTAGTAACCAAGATGCCCGGCATTGCCGTTGACCCCACTACCGGTAAAATTCAGGCACAGGGTGAGGATGTTAAACAGGTCCTTGTGGATGGTAAACCGTTTTTCGGCGATGACCCCAATGCAGCACTCAAAAACCTGCCGGCCGAAGTAATTGATAAAATCCAGATTTTTGATCAGGCCAGCGAACAGAGCCGCCTTACA
The DNA here is from genome assembly GCA_040388605.1 of Bacteroidota bacterium. GTDB lineage: Bacteria > Bacteroidota > Bacteroidia > Cytophagales > Flexibacteraceae > JAZKBN01. The sequence goes on from JAZKBN010000003.1 coordinate 45,500, forward strand.
GGCTTTAATGATGGCAATACCTCTAAAACCATAAACATAATTACTCGCTCTGATAAGAAGCAAGGGGTTTTCGGAAAGGTATATGGAGGTTATGGAACAGACAGCCGATATGATGCCGGCGGAAATATAAACTTCTTTAAAAAGAGCCGCAGGATTTCAATACTTGCCCAAAGCAATAACATTAACCAGCAGAATTTCAGCACTTCCGATTTGCTCGGCGTAACCTCTTCCAGCGGCGGTCGCGGCGGAGGGGGCGGCGGTAATGGTGGTCGAGGCGGTGGAATGGGCGGCATGGGAGGCGGTATGGGCGGACCCGGCGGCGGAAATGCGGCAGGCAACTTTCTTGTTGGTCAGCAAAGCGGCATTAGCAGCACAACAGCAGCAGGCCTGAACTATTCAGACAGCTGGGACAAAAAAGGCGATATTTCGGCCAGCTATTTCTTTAACCGGGCAGATAACCTGAGCACACAGGGAACACGTCGCCAATATGTATTACCATCACAGGAAGGCCAAATTTATGACGAAGATAAAGTAAGCCACAGCTACAACATTAACCACAGGTTTAACCTGAGGCTGAACTACAACATAGATTCAAACAACACCATAGTTTTCAGGCCATCGGCAAGCATTCAAACCAATACAGGCACGGCACATGTAAGCGGTTTTACTTATCGTGAAACCGATACATTGAACCGTTCGTTAAATAACTCAGGCTCTGATATGTTGGGGTATAACCTCAGTAATCAATTGGTTTTAAGGCATAAATTCGCCAAAAGAGGCAGATCTGCTTCTGCCGATTTAAATGCAGGCTACACACAAAACAGCGGCACAAGCTACCTTGACGCCACCAACCGCTACGCCGCAGATTCAGCATCATTGTTCGGCGATACTACCATACGCACACTTCAGAATTCAACAAACAAACGTCCGGGCCAAAGCTACAGCGGTAATTTCAGCTTTACAGAGCAGCTTACGCAAAGCGGGCAGCTCGAAGTTTTTTACCAACCAAACCTGCAATTGACAAGTGCAGATAAAAGCACTTACGATAATCCGACGGACGGCGATGCAAAACTGAACACTGCACTTACAAACCGCTTCAAAACCGTGTATTTTAAGCAGCAATACGGCGCATCATTCCGAATTCAGAAAGCGGCTTTCCAGTTAATGACCCGCCTGGCTTACCAGGATGCCAACCTGCATAATGATCGCCAATACCCGGTTACGGGAACTATAGATCGTAATTTCAGCACTTTAATGCCTTCAGCCATGATGCGTATAGGCCAGGGTGAAGGAAACAGTTTGCGGGTGTTTTATAATACCAACACAAACTCACCTTCTGTTGATAATTTGCAGGAAGTGATTAACAACAGCAACCCATTGCAGCTTACCCGCGGTAACGCCGCCCTGAAACAGGACTACACGCATCAAATGTTTATGCGTTATTCTGCAACGGGTAAAGAATCAGGCAGAAGCTTTTTCGCCATGCTGGGCGGTTCTGTTACCAAAGATTATATTGGTACAGAAACCCGCATTTTTACTGAAAACACTTATCTAAGCAATACCGACAGTTTCCTTGTAGGTAAAGGCGCGCAGCTCACCACCCCGGTTAACATGAACGGCTATTACAGCCTGCGTTCATTTATTAACTATGGCGCCCCTATTCCTGCGCTAAAGCTGAACATAAACACCGGCATTACCGGAAATTTCAGCCGCACTCCGGGTAAGATTAACGATGGTATGAATTATGCCAACAGCGGAACAATCGGCTTTAACCTGGTAATCAGCAGCAACATAAGTAAGGAGGTTGATTTCACAGTAAGCTCCAACACCAACCTGAGCGATGTTACCAATACCCTGCAATCAAGCCTGAACAGCCGTTATGTTAACCAAATAACCGGTGCACGACTGAACTGGATTATTATTAAGGGCCTCGAATTTGAAACCCGCCTGACGCACACTTTATATTCAGGCCTGAGCGCCGGGTATAATCAAAATTATGCCTTGCTTAACCTGGCCATAAGTAAGTACCTTGATAAAAATTACCGCAGCCAGATTAAAGTAAGCGTGTTCGATGTGCTGAAACAAAACAACAGCGTATCGCGTACAATCAGCAATGTTTATATACAGGATCAGCGTAACAATGTGCTTACCCGTTACCTGATGCTTAGCTTCATTTATAACATCCGCTCATTCGGCAGCGGGCAAAAAAATGAAGCACCCGAAAGAGATAAATCTAACGACGGTCACCCGATGTTTGGCCCCGGTGGCGGCGCTCCCGGCGGAGGACGCCCGGGCGGCGGCGGCGGGCCGGGTGGTCCCGGAAATTGGTAATTACCAGGACTTTAAGTCAGCAAAATGCTAATACGACAAACGCCCCTGTGATGCATAACATCCGGGGGCGTTTCTTGTAATTAGTGATGGTTGATTTGAACCAAATTCAGGTTAAATCGAAATTAATCAGCGCGTTATTTTGGCCTTAGCTGAACCGGAAGTAATTCTTTCCCTGAAATAAAGCTTGCGAACTGCTTCCGCAATACCTTTTGGGTCGAAACCGCATTCGGCATGCAGTTCTAATTGTTCGCCGTGCTCAACAATGCGATCCGGAATTCCGAGTCGGGTTACGCGGGCAGAATACCCGTTGTCGGCCATAAATTCAAGAACAGCGCTTCCTATGCCACCCTGTATGCAGCCGTCTTCAACGGTTACAACCTTATCGAACTTTGAAAAGACCTCATGCAGCAAGGCCTCATCAAGGGGCTTGGCAAAGCGCATATCGTAATGAGCAGGGTTAACACCGTCTTTTTCAAGCATTTCGCAGGCTTCAGGAACATAATTGCCTATATGGCCTAAGGTAAGAATTGCGAGTTCTTCACCGTCTTTAACCATGCGACCTTTACCTACTTCAATTTCTTCGAAAGGCATTTGCCATACCGGCATAACTCCTTCGCCACGGGGATAGCGAATACTGTATGGTCCGTTATACAACGTAGCGCTGTACATCAGGTTGCGCAGCTCCTGCTCGTTCATAGGTGCGCTTACAACCATATTTGGTATGCAACGCATATAGGCAATGTCGTATGCACCGTGGTGGGTTGGTCCGTCGGCACCTGCGAAGCCGGCCCTGTCGAGGCAGAAAATTACGTGCAGGTTTTGAAGAGCAACGTCGTGTATTACCTGGTCGTAAGCACGTTGCATGAAGCTGCTGTAGATATTGCAGAAAGGTACAAGGCCCCTTGTTGACATACCGGCAGAGAAGGTAACAGCATGTTGCTCTGCAATACCAACATCAAATGCCCGGTCAGGCATTTCTTTCATCATGATATTGAGCGAGCAACCGGATGGCATTGCAGGAGTAATGCCTACAATACGATCGTCGGCCTTGGCAAGCTCAACTATGCTTTTCCCGAAAACATCCTGGTATTTAGGAGGCTGCGGGGTTTCGTGGTGCTTCTTATATATGATGCCGGTTATTTTATCGAACTTACCGGGGGCATGCCAACGAACCTGGTCTGCTTCTGCTGGCGCATAGCCTTTTCCTTTAACGGTAAGCACATGCAGTATTTTCGGGCCGGGAATGGCCTTTAAATCGTTCATTACGTGGGCAAGGTGCTCCACGTCATGGCCGTCAACCGGGCCGAAATAGCGTAGGTTCAGGCCTTCGAAAAGATTGCTTTGGCTAAGCAGCGAAGCTTTTAATCCGTTTTCAATTTTCGCCGCAATTTCCTGGGCATTGGGCCCGAAGCGGCTAATTTTACCCAGGAGGTTCCAGACTTCTTTGCGCACTTTATTATAGGTGCGCGATGTGGTAATATCCACAAGGTAGTCTTTCAGTGCCCCCACATTAGGGTCTATGGCCATGCAGTTGTCGTTAAGCACAATCAGCAGGTTGCTGTTGCTTACGCCTGCGTGGTTCATACCTTCAAAAGCAAGACCTGCGGTCATTGAGCCATCGCCTATAACGGCAATGTGCTGCCTGTCTTTTTCGTTCTGCACCGATGAGGCTACAGCCATGCCCAGCGCTGCCGAAATGGAAGTGCTGCTATGCCCTACCCCAAAGGTATCATATTCACTTTCCTTGCGTTTAGGGAATCCGCTGAGGCCACCGTAAATGCGGTTGCTGTGAAATTGATCTCTGCGGCCGGTAAGTATTTTATGCCCGTAGGCCTGGTGGCCCACATCCCAGACCAATTGGTCGTAGGGTGTATTAAAAGCGTAATGCAGTGCCACAGTAAGCTCTACCGTGCCGAGATTTGCGCCAAAATGTCCGCCGAAAACGGAAACGGAATCAATGATATATTGGCGGAGTTCATCGGCCAAGGGTCGCAGTTCCGCTAAATCCAGCCTGCGTAAATCTTCAGGCGATTGAATGCGGGACAGCAACTTTCCGGGAGTTATTATCATAAGGCTATTATTTCCGGGCGCAGGCTCAGTTAAGTAAAACCTGTGATTTTAAGGAAAAACACAGTAAAGTTAAATTAAAACTGCAAACCGAGTTCAAAAAATATACCGGCCGGCCTTTTTAACTTTAGTTTAACTAAACACAGGGCAGGAATGTTGAAAAAACATTATCCCTTTTTATAATTCTCAAATGCAACCTGCAGGGTAAATCATGACTGAAACATTCCGAAACATATAGGCTTCGTAGCTTTATAAAAATCAAAAGCCGTCAGATAATATCCGACGGCTTTTGATTTTTATTAGACATTATGAACATAATGCCTATTCTATAACCAGCTTATGTATTGTAATGCCTGAACCTGTTTGCATACGCAGCAAGTAAAGCCCTTTTGCCAAATTCCCCAGGTCTATTTCACGATTAATTTGGCTCACTGCTTTTTCGCTTCCAAACCAGACAAGCTGGCCTGTGGGGCTGTAAACCAGTATTTCAGCATCGGAAACAGTTGGTAAGTTCGCAGATATATGGAACAGGCCTGAACCCGGATTCGGGAAAATGCTTAGGAGGTTCTTTGGTTTAGCTGTCGAAATTCCGGTAACATTAATAACAGAATAATCTTCTGCCTGCCCGTACTGCGGAGCTGCACAGGGGTTGGAATTGTTTGGGGAGTAAACAAAGTCATCCTGCACACGCAGCCTTACCGGGTGGCCTGCCGCAAAGTTTTCAGGTACGGTGAAATTCACAGAAACAATACCGGTTACGTTATTAAGATCTGCAATTTGCTCCACGCCTTCAAAGCTTCCGTTGCCGTTATAGTCAATCCAGGCTTTAATGTTTTCATGACCTTCAACTTTAACAGTAATTACTGCCTGCTCCCCTGCGCTGAGCTCAGCGCTGCTTTGGCATGTAAAATCACGATAGCCTTCTTCGGCAGTGCCGGATGAAACGCTTATGCCACCTAATGTAACATTACGGATACCAATTGGTTCAGGCATCACACTGTTAGCAGCAACCGGGTAGCATGCAGCCGGTACCGGTCCGTTAAAGCCGGAAACATGAATGTAAGAAGTCCTGACAAGGCTGTCGGCACCGGTTGCATTTAATGCAATCAGCTTTACGGTGTAAGTACCGGCATTGGTATAGGTATGCTCAGGATTGGTTTCAACAGAGGTTTCCCCGTCGCCGAAACGCCAAAGGTAAGTAGCAGTCAGGTTGCGGGTTTTGTTTAAAAACCTGATATAGCCGTTACATGATGTACTGTCAAAAGCAATGAAAGCAGCGCCCGGTAAAGTGTTGGCAGCTGCGCTTACAATAACTGCAAAATCAACAGCGTTGCCGCCTCCAATATCATTACATGGGCCTTCAACTTCACCGTTGGCATTGCTCAACAGCCGTGCGCGCAGGGCAACGCCGGTTGTTGCGTAAGCAGGAACTGTAATACTGCCGCTGTGTGCTGTTCCTGTATTATTAAATGTAATCACCCGTTCATCGGTTCCGAAAGTGCCATTGTTATTCCAATCTATATAACATGCCACTTCTAAAGCGCTGTGGGCGGTTGTGGCTGTTAAGGTATAGGTACTGTTAATTTCTACCCGGGCTTGCTGAGAACAGGCCTTGTCGGCATAAACCCCTATGGTGGCATTACCTATAAGCCCTGCAAGTGAATACCTGGTTATGCCCGTTAAAATATCGTTTACCATAGCCGGCCTGCATGAGGTGGGAATTAAGCCCCTGCCGGAAGTAAATATTACGTAATTGAGCCGTGTTAAAGAATCTGCCCCGAATGCATTGCGTACCCTGAGCTTCACTGAGTAAGTGCCGGGTGAATTGTAGCTGTGCACAGGATTTGTAAGTGTTGAATAAGTTCCGTCGCCGAAATCCCAAAAATATTCAGCAGGAACATTCCGGCTCGAATCACGGAAAGTTACAACGCCTGTGCAGGATAGGTTGGAAGAAGCATCGAACCTTGCAACCGGGGCGGCTCTTGGTGAAGCAACCATGATTGCAAAATCTTCGGAATGGCCTACATTAAGCTGAGAGCAAATTATAAAGTCAAAATTATTATCAAGCACCACGTGAACCCTGAGGGGTTCAGTTGAAACAGCGTAAGCAGGTATAAAGATGTTTTTTGTAAAGTTGCGCGTTGAATAAGAAAATGCTCCGTCGAAAGTGCGTGCAACGGTTTCGCTTTCGGTGAATATTCCGTCGGCATTCCAGTCTATATACACGCCTATTTGCGCATCTTGGGCAGTTTTAACATTAAGGGAGTAAAAATTACCTGCAGTTACGTTTGCAGAGGCATAGCAGGTGTGATCAGTATATTGGTATTTGCCGGTATCGCTTGTATAAGCCAAATCGGCCAATGTGAAACCAATCAAATCAGGATTATTAAAGCGCCCTGATATACCATTTGTACATGCGCTTGGGCGCACAGCAGACGGTGGTAATACAGTTACGTAGTTTTGCTGCGTTAGTGAATCTGCACCGCTTTCGTTGGTAACCTTAAGCTTAACAGTATAAGTGCCGGGCTGAGCATAAGTATGCACCGGGTTTGTTTCGGTACTTGTAAAACCGTCTCCAAAGTTCCAAAACCGGGTTACAGGAACATTGGTGCTGTTATCTGTAAAACTTACTGCAGGGTTGCAGGACCTGGTATTATTTACGCTAAACCTTGCCACAGGTCTTACCTGGGTGGTCCTTACAATAATCGGGTAATCTTCAACCTCGCCACGGATTGGGCCGCATACAGGTATTGTGCCAAAGAAATCTGTAAACTGGTGCTCAATAACGCGCATGCGAATGGGAACATTTCTTACAGCATCTAAGGGAATTGTAACCCTTTGGTCATTTGTGATGCCTGATGTATGCAGTATTTTTTCGTTTGTGGTTGGCCACTCATCCAAACTGCCGCTGTTATTCCAGTCAATATAAACGCCTACATAGCTGGTCCCGGGCCCGTTGTTACCCGGCTGAGATCTTATCGACAGGGTATATGTTGAGCCTGCTATAACTTCAGTACCCCTGCAGGCAAATTCAGTATATCTGTTGACAGCGGAAACTGTTTCATTATTGATACCTGCAAATATTACAGATTGAATACCATCAATGCTGCTTTGTGCATTCACGGTTGGCTCACAGGCATTTCGCATAACCTGCGGTGAAGTCACTTTAACTTCAGTAACAAAGGTATCGGCACCTATTGCATTGGCTACAACAAGCATGGACAGGTAAGTTCCGGGTAAAGAATATGCATGTGTAACACTTTTTGCACCGTTATTAATAAAAGTTCCGTCTCCAAAAATCCAGTTCCGGAACAAGGGCATATTTGTTGAATTATCGTCAAAAGCAACATTTTCACCGGTGCATGCCCTCAGGGTTGATACAGAATAATTAGCTACAGGGGCAATGGTTGGCGAGCGCAAAATAATTGCATAGTCTTCGCTTTGACCTAATATGCTGCCGCAAGGCGCGGCAGAGCCGCCTAATTGCTGGTCGCTTACCGCAACTACCCGTAAACGAACCGGAACATCGCGGGGGAAATCGGCAGGCAATGTAAAGTTTGTGAAGTTCTGGTTATACCTGGCGCCCCAGGAAAAAATGCGCTCGGCCAATGAAAATGTACCGTTTGTATCATAATCAATATAAATAGCTCCAAACTCTGTGCTTGTACCGGTCCATACGCCAATTTCAATTTGTTCTTCAGGCACTACAGGTATCAGCTGCAGGCAGCTGAAATCCTGGTAACCCACGCTGCCGTTTGCGCTGTTATTTAAAAACTGAGGCAGCGATGGTACCCTGATTCTGAACCCCGTAATGCCATAGTTGCAGCACCAGTCAGGGCTTGTTTCAGCATAGCAGCTCGGGGTTACACCGCCTTTATAAAATGCGATGTATCTGTTTTTTGTAAGTGTGGCACTGCCTATGCTGTTAACGGCTGTAAGACTTACATTGTAAAAACCGGGAGCGGCATAAGTGTGTGTTGTTTCGTAGCCTGTGACATGTGCTGTTTCACCATCGCCGAAATCCCAAATCAGGCTGTCGACAGGGCTGCTTGCAGTATACGTAAAAGTATGTGCCCCAGTGCAGTAAAAATTTTGGGTATCAGCGCTAAAGCTGACTTCAGGGAGCTCAGTATTGGGTATTATAGTCAGGCCATAATCCTGCACGAAACCGGTTGCAAGGTTAATACAAGCATTGACAGTTGAGCCCACAAAATCTGTAACAAAACGAACGCGGAGAGGTGTATTTTCAACAGCGCTTCTCGGTAACTGAACAACTGTGCTGAACCGGCCACGCTGGTTGGGCATACTGAATATAATTTCACTGTCGGCGAAAGCGCCGTTATTATCGTAGTCAATCCAAACTTTTATATTTTGCCCGAACTGCTGGTTAACAAAACCCGATACATTCATACGTGAGCCTGATGTGGCAGTTGCCTGGTACCTGCAGCTATAATCATTATAACCTGAAGGTGCAGGCGCCCCAATTGTGTTTACCTGCCCAAACCGAATATTTCTGAGGGTGTAATTGCAGCATGCTCCTGCAATAACAGGAGTGCATAATGCAGCTATGGGCGCAGCTCCGTTAAAATGCACAATGCCGGTTTTGGTAATTACAGAGCTTCCGTTGGCATTGGTTGTAGTTAATTTAACTGAATAAGTTCCCCGGGAACTGTATATATGAACAGGGTTAGACTCTGCGGAGGTTGCCCCGTCGCCGAAATCCCAGGCATAGGTTTGAGGAAAATTCATGCTTAGGTCCGTAAAACGGACAGTACCGGTACAGGTTATGCTGTCAGCTGTTGTAAAATTGGCGACAGGAGGCAGGGAGTTTGAAGTAATAACTATAGCATAATCCTGGTACTGCCCGAATACAGGTCTTCCGCAGGGCACAGGTACTTCAACAGAGCTTAAATCTGATGCAAACCTGATTCTCAGCGGAACGCCTATGACAGCACTTTCAGGGAAAACTAAAAAGCCGTTATGCACTTTGGCAGAATTACCTGAGAAAATAAGCTCGTTGCTCTCGAAGACTGCATTATTATTCAGATCTGCCCAAACGCGTACATTTTCATCTGCTATATCACCGTTGGTGATGCTTAGGGCATAACTTATTCCTGCTGTAACATTTATATTCCTGTTAACACAGGTAAAATCTCTATAGCCCGGCATGCTGTCGGTGGTAAATTCAGCGGAATATGTGCCCAGCCTGATGCCGAATATACCGGTATGAAAATCTGAAGCCGATGGATCTGAAGCGTTGCCGGGTATGCATGCCGCCGGTGGGCATTGCGCCCGGGCATAGGCGTTAAAGATTATTAAGTGAGATAGCAACAGGAGTAAAACCTTGCATTCCCGTTTAAAAATTGAATTCAACCTGTTGAACGTAAACATTGAAATTTGCATATAAAATTAAGATTAGGTGGTTATGCATGGTTAAAATCAATCATGCACCGGCATTGTAAAAACTCCATGCTACATAAAATGAGACACCGGAGGCATAAATAAATGTTTAGTGCCAAAAAAAGGCCTAATAATTTAACAATAGATCAGGCTAACCCTGAAACAGATATAAATATGAACAAAGCTAAATTACACTTTCCGGAATTGCAAAGAATTCAGGTTTTAAACATCCCTTGTTTTCAGTTTTTGAGTTCAAAAATTAAATGCTATTTGGTTTGAGCGCATTTATTGCCGGTTCCCTGAAAGATTCAAAAGCTGTATCAGAGCCTTGCACTTACCGAGTGGGGATTATGGCTGTTCCTTGTTCGGGTATTGGTTCAAATCCCGAAAAGCATGGCCCTGGCCTTCCGGGTTCAATTGCCCAAGGTCAGTTTTTTATTCTTTCAGAAGTAAAAAACAGAGTATTTATTCAGGTCTTAATAGGTTTGCACGCAGCATTAAATAATCACTGAGGTTTTGAGCCTAATAGTTTGGCCGGGGCATTTAGCAACCTTAATAGTAAACCCTACAGCTTCTGTTAAATAAGCCGGCATTTCTTTATCTCTTTTTCCGGCTTATGGAGTACAAGGCTGCAATCCTTTTATTTTACAACTATCTGGATAACAGCAACCCTTCCCCCTTCACCGGAAGCAAGTAAAAGCTGTTGGCCGTCGTAAAGCTCAACCTGTGTACCGGGCGGATATGCCTGCTTTTTGCCTACATCGGCTAAATCGGGCATTTTTTGGTTTACGAAAGACCAGGTACTGCCCTTTTGGACAAAATACCCCAATGGCTTTTGCTGCTCAGGCGTTAAATGTTCGTTCGGGAAAATATTGTTATAAGCATGCCATGCATATAAATACTGGTCTTTATAAACCATAAGCCTGTAATTATCAGGCTTATAACTACCGGCTACCCGGCTTGAGTAAAAGTTAATTACAGGCAGCGAACCGGCAAACGCTGTTCCGCAATAAGGGCATTTAGGGCTTTGGGAATTATCGAAAACAAACCACTTTTGGCTGCAGGAATTGTTAGAACATGGCTGCAATAAATCGGTTGTCCTAACAAGGGCTATTTCCCAATCGTTGGCACTGGGCCGTTCGTGCTGGTTATGCAGGCCGGTAATAAAGGCCCGTTCAAATAATGGCTTCAGGTGCGGACCGGCAATTGAATAAGGCAACTTATTTACATCGGCCCAAGGCAAAGAGCTGGGTTTAACATCGTTCAGGTTGGGCCTGTTGCTTTTGTCAGATGGGTGCTCCACAAAAAGTGCCTTTACCCCCATGCCCAGCTCTTCATCTGTGGCAGGGTCCTGGGCATGTATTTTACCCCCGCGAAGCGGGTGCCTGAAAAACAGGTACATATATACCAAAACTGCGAGCGCATGCTGATCAGTATACCGGCTTGGAAGCTTTTTCTTAGGGTCAGTTTTTTGGAGGTTTTGGGTTTCAACTACCTCAGGCGCTATAAAGTCAGGGGTGCCAACCACATCCGGCGGATATTTACCGGGTACCACAAGGCCATCTACATCTATGATTGTAGCCGAACCGGTAACGGGGTCAACAAGCACGTTTTTATAAGAAAGATCTGAATGCGCGAGACCGGCTGCATGCAGGCGCCTTACCGCGCGCGACAATTGTATGCAGATTCTTAGATACCTGCGCAAATCACCCTTTTCCCGCGGATCAAGAAAACGGTTTTGGTTACTGGCCGATGCAAACCATTTGCCTTCTTTCTCCCTGCCCTTGATTTTGAGCATGTCGTTATTGGTAGATCCGTATTCAAAGAAAAAGGTCTTTGAATAAAAGGGGGCGGTTATGCCCAGCTTACCATCATACTCCACCACTTTCATGGGCCAGCAGAATTTATCTTTCCAGTAATCACCGCCGTTCATATTGAACAGGTTATCACGGTACCGGCCGCAAATACTTTCAAGGCGCTCACGGGCAGTATAATCCTGCTTGTTGCGGAAAAAGGCAACAACGTAATCCTTATTAGGGCTGAAGTAAACATCTTTCATGCCACCCGCACCACGGATTTCATCAACAAATTCTACAGGCGTTCCGTCGAGAGCCCGAATACGGATTATTTTAGCTGACATCTGGAACTATTAAAGCAATTGTACGATCATCGTAATTTCCCTTTGATTTAAAACCAAGCCATTGGAGGGCCGCTTTATCTGCACCGGGGCTGTTTACTTCAACATTCTTTGTAAAATCTTCCCAGAAAACGGCCCATTGCTCTTTAGATGCAAGGTTGGCGTCTGTGGAAAAAACAGGGTCGGTAACACCGTCTGTAAGCAAGGCAATGGTTTCAATTTTTGGTACACTCAGGAATCTTGTTCGTTCTGCAATGTCTTCAGGTAAGCCTGTGCGGTCCATTGTAAGGAACCTGGTTTGGCCTGAGAATTCTCCGCCGTCGGGGTTGCCTAACAGGGTAAAACCTTCGCCGGAATTTATTGCAAGACCGCCATCGCCTATCCAGTAGCTTATAATATCATAGCCCTGCTTTCCTTTCCTCAATAAAGTTACAAGGAAGGTGGTGTTGAAGTCTTTTATTACTGCCTTAACATTTGCTGCCTCATCGGCAATAAGCCTGCGGATATGTGTTATGCCACGTTGCATAAGCGCCCGGGCCTTTTCAAGATCACTTACTTCTGCCAGCGCTTCTCCTTCATTCTGCATGAATCGGTACAGGCCCGAGCATGCCAACCTCGAACCTTCGCGGGAGAAAGTTGCAGAACCGGCCCCGTCGGCAACGGCAGCATAGAGCCAACCGCCCGGGAGTTCTTTGAGCAGCAAATCATCTTCCCTGAATGAGCCGGAATGCGCATGGCTTTTTCCGCGGATGCTTGCCCCGAAAGCCTTAAGACCTATGCTCTGTAAGCTGCTGAGGTCATGTGATTCTTTTTTGTAGGGTGCGTTTTCGGGCGGGGCATTATTTTGCCACAAGCTGTCGGGGTCAGGGTTTACATAAAGCCTGAGTGTTCTTTCAACTTTACCCGGTGCATCTTCAGAAACAGTAATTGTTAGCTTAAATGCAAAATCGCCACTGTTTTTCGGGGTGCCGGAAAGTGTCAGGGTTTCAGGGTTCCAACTGAGGCCGGTTTCATCGGCACCGGATAGTTCTGAACTTTTAAAGGATGGCAATCCCAACAGCTCAGTTGTAACTATATAAGTATAAGGCTCCCCTGCCTTTGCATTTGCTAAAAAAAGCTGCTTAGGCGCAGGTTGCCCCTGAGATGCAGACTGATTTTTATCGGGAAATAAGACGCCCATATTGGTTAATGTTGGTATTGAAATATCGCTTGGAATTTCAGGAAGTTTTAAAGCTTGTGACTCAGGATAACCCAAGCTTAAATCATTATCAGAACCAGGTAAGAATGAGTTTTCAATCGGGTCGGCAAGCTCTGCAGGTTCAATGAAATCAGGGCTTAAAGGAGCATTTGTTGAGTCCTTTTTACTTTCTCCCTCTTCCGTTTTTATTACATCATGTGTTGAACGCCTGTTGTCAATAATTTCTCCCGGGTTATTTTCAGCATGAACTTTTAACTCTTCAGCAGTTAATTCAGGAGTTTGGCTTTCCGGTAAAGCAGGTGTTAGAGTAAGAACTTCTGCCTCAGCATTTTGTAATGCATACAGGGCAATTTTTAAGAATGCTTTCCTGCTTTCAAGCTTCTCAAAATTTTCAGGCAAATTATTAGCTTCTGACAGGCGGGCTGTTAAAGCAGCAAGTTGGTTAATTAAAAACTTTGCGCTCAATGTTCAGGTATTTTCCGGTGTATTTAAAGGTAAATCAATAAAATGTAAAGCCGGTAAATTTATCCTGCATTTCGTCCTACGTCTATAGAGCCTCGGAATTCAACCTCTGATTGTGATTCACACCAGGGGCACCTGTTAATTCCCTCGTTTGCACAGTGTAGCTTGCCGCAGCTGCATAAGCAAAATGAAGTGAAATTTCCGCAGGAAGGGCATGGGGGTATGCCAACCAGTTCGTCGGTATTTACCTTGCCTGTTCCCTTTGCGTTCACGCTCAATTCTGTATATTCAGGAGGTGTTAAATAAGCGCCTTTAAATACATATTCCTGCGTTGAAATACCGAATTCTGAAACGCGTTCATCGGTTTTGCGCATTTCGCGCTTGTATTTTAACAGGTACCCGTTTTTGTTTTTCTGGCATCTACCTTCAAGAATAACATACCTGTTGTCGCTTATACCGGCCCTGTAAGGCATTATTTCCTCTGTAACAGGTTTTTTGACAAGGAAATCCGCATTCAGGCCAGCCAGTTGCAGGGCATCGCCGGTACCGGTTTCAACCCTTTGGCTGCTGTTCTGAATAGATTGGGAAATCCATTTAAAGAACCTTGAGAAGGCTTTGGGATCAGAATCATCGAAAGCGAATATGTTCTCTGTTAAACCGCTGAATGCAGAAAGATCAACCTCCGGTCCGAAACCGACAACCACCAGGTTTGCTTTTTGGGTATAACTGTCTTTCCAACGCTGAACAGCGGGTTTAAAATGATCGGTAGGGGCACCATCAGTAAAAAGGAAAACAATGGGCTTCCAGTCACCTTTTACAGTATGTGTATTTGTTTTTACGTTGGCATCTATCTCATTCATGAGCAGGGTTAAACCCGCTCCCAAACCTGTACCCGACCCAAGGGGCAAGCGGGGCGGATAGAACTGAAAAACCTCTGTAAGGTTGCTTATTTTTACAGCTTTGGATGCAAATGCCAAAACAGAAATATAGGCGGTTTCAAGTGCATAAGGGTCTGAGCGGAGCTCCTTAACCACAAGCTCAAGTCCTTTTTGAACCTGATCCAGCGGTTCACCTACCATTGAATCAGAAACATCTATCAGGAAGAATATCGGGAGGCGGCGCATTGGTGTAAATCCTGTTTTATAATGATTAAAAGGTATTGTTAAAATTTCATACAAATTAAAACAGGCTCGGTTCAGGCATGATTTTACCTGGTCCAAAGTCCATGTTAAGTTAATATGTACTTAGCTGAAGCCGGTGTCGGTGTTTTTATAATACCAACTGCAGCTCAGTTGGCGGCGGGGGCAATGTTGATGTTGAAGTGGAACCAAGGCTGCGCCCCCCAACAGTTACAGAAGCGGAAACCCATCTAAAGAATTGTGCAAATGAGCTTTGGTTGGCAGTAGCCAAATGGTACACCTGGTCTGTTATTTCTTTAAGTACATCTACCTTGGCTTTAGGGCCGGCAGCACATGCAATTATGTTCGCCCAGCTGCGGCGTTTTACTTTAGGAAGCATTTCGCGGTAGAGCGCAAGGTCAGAGGGGCTGCCATCTGTCATTATAAACAACAGCGGCGCCCAATCACCCTTATGCTCCGGGGTGTTTATTATAATATCCTTATCTGCCTGTTCGCAGAGCATTTCAAGTGCTGCTCCAAGATGAGTAGGGCCTGAATCAGGGGCTACAACATGAGGCATGTGCACTTTTTCAAGCTCGGTAAGCGGGAGAACCAGCTTAACTTCGCGGTCATAAGTGATCATGGCTATGTGAACAGATTCAAGTGCAAACGGATCTTGCCGTAAACTGCCCAGCATCATTTGCAGGCCGGTGTTTACAGATTCAATGGGTTCGCCACGCATAGAACCCGAGGTATCTATCAATAAATAGACAGGCAGTCTTCTGCTCATAATTATATATTTACTGTATTCTGCTCTGCCGCTATTAGCTTTTAAGCCAATAACTGCAGCTTATGCAGGTTCAGGATGGTAATTGTTGACTGTGGCATAAGAATAAACTCATAACCCTGCCGAAATACTTTTAACAAGCTCAGCGCTCGGTTCCCCGCCACTTAATAAGGGTTTGCATGCATCGGGTGAAAATGGAGAAGTCCCGGTTTTTCACAAATGCAATTTCGGTTTCGAAGTTATGAGTATTTGCCCATAAAGCCGCCCAAATCAGCTTTTGATCCAATACCCATTGCTTCAAATTTCCATGCACCGCCGCGCAGGTAGAGCCTGCCGAATTCAAGCCCGGTTTCAACAGAGAAGTCTTCATCAAGCTCATACTTCATGAGCTCAGCCCCGCTTGTATCAACAATACGAATAAATGCATTTCGTACCTGTCCGAAATTTTGACGGCGGTCAAGGGCTTCGTAAATATTTACAACCACCACTATTTGCTCAATGCCTGCTTCAAGCTTGTTGAGGTCTATTACAATTTGCTCATCGTCGCCATCACCGTCGCCGGTCAGGTTATCGCCGGAATGCACCACTGATTGGTTGGGAGATGCATGCTGACCAAAGTAAATTACGTAATCATCTGATGGTATTTTGCCTGCGGCATTCAGCATAAATACCGATGCATCAAGGTCAACTGCCGGTGATTGGGAGCTTACATCCCAACCTAGGCCAACCATAAATTTTTGTGCGCTCAGCGCTTCGCGCTGGCCCTTTTGAAGGTTAAGTGCCATTTAAGTTTAAGAACCGATTAAAAATCAGGATTATAAATTACCGGAAGTATTAAAGTACAAGGCTTACTTCTTTTGGCGGAGGTGGCAATTCACCCAGGCCGTTCACTTCTTTATGACCCTCAACAGATTTGCTTCCGCTTGAAACAGAGGCCGAAACCCATTTGAAGAACGCCTTAATGGTATTGGTATCGGCTGTATCAAGCTGAACAACTATTTCAGTTATTTGCCTAAGTATGCTTGTTTCAACACCGGGGCCTGCGGCACAGGCTATAAACAGGCCGTTGTTTTTCCTGCGGTATTCATCCAATCCTTTTTTCCAGTCATCGGTAGGCATACCATCGGTCATCAGGAAAACAATTGGTTTCCAGTCGCCTTTTTGGTTGGGTGTGGTTACAATTACCTCTGCGGCAATGCGTTGAGCCAGCAGGCTAAGGGCTTCGCCAAGCGAAGTAGTGCCTGATGCAACCAGGTTCGGCATTTGAAAAGATGCCATTTCTGAAAGGGGAACATCCTGCTGGGCAGTTGAGCCGAATGAAATTACGCTCAGGTATGCCGTTTCAAGCGCATAAGGATCCTGGCGGAGTGTTGAAATCAGCATTTGCATGCCGTTTCTTACTGCTTCAATGGGCTCGCCCGACATTGAGCCGGAAGTATCGAGCAAAAGGTAAACCGGTAATCTCCTCATTATAAAGTATTGGTTATCTGATTGGTAAATAAGGTTTTAATGTAGCTCTTAAATCATCTTCCGGCGATGCGTTGCCAAGTGCCCTGAATTTCCATTCCCCGTTATGCCTGTAAACCTCGGCAAAAACCATTGAGGCCATATTTTCATATTGGTTGGCACCGGAAAGCGAATAACGGGCTATTTCCTTTCCGCGGGCATCTACTGCACGAATATATGCATTGGCTACTTTACCAAAATGCTGCCCCTTCGCCTTGCCTTGGTAAATGCTTACCACGAATACAATTTTATGGTATTGAGCAGGCATTGTATCCAGCAAAACAATAACCTGCTCATCGTCGCCGGCGCCTTCACCTGTGCGGTTATCGCCGGTTAGCCAAACCTGCCCGCTTGGGTGCCTCATAGAGTTGAAGAATACCAAATCGCCGCCCTGCAGCTTGCTGTCTCCTAAGAGAATTAGCTTGTCGTTGGCATCAAGCAGGAAGGCAACTGCATCAAGATCGAACTCCTCTTCCTTTTTAGATGAAAATAAGCCGCCGAAAAGGCCTGTCGGCTTGGTTTGAATTATATCCCAACCAAGG
The DNA here is from genome assembly GCA_040388605.1 of Bacteroidota bacterium. Taxonomy (GTDB): domain Bacteria; phylum Bacteroidota; class Bacteroidia; order Cytophagales; family Flexibacteraceae; genus JAZKBN01. Next base: position 63,048 of record JAZKBN010000003.1, read on the forward strand.
CCAATAGTTACTTTTGAAAGATCAAATTGCGATTTTTCAAGGTTTATGGTCTGACCTTTTACCAGGTTAATTGCCATGTATTTGTATGTTATTAAAGCAAAATAATAATAATTTTTATACTGACTATCAGGTTATTAACAAATAAATACAGGCCTAGCCAAGGTATTTGCTAATTAGCGAATTAAAACCGCCGGTATAGCCTTTGCCCAATGCTTCAAATTTCCAGGCACCGTTTCGCCTGTAAAGTCGGCCTAATTCAATGGCTGTGCTGGTAGAGAAGTCTTCGTCGAGCTCATATTTGCATAGCTCTTCATTGTTTGCAAGGTTATAAATTCTGATAAATGAATTTCTTACCTGCCCGAAATTTTGGCGGCGGATATCGTATTCATGTATGGTTACTGTAAAAACCAGTTCTGCCACATCGTTAGAAACTTTAGGCAGGTTTACCAACATGGTTTCATCATCGCCGCTGCTTGAGTCGCCGGTAGTATCATCGTCGGCACCCTGCACCGCCCCGTCAGGAGACACTTTGTTGTTATAAAACACAAGATGCGATTCAGATACCAGCTTGCCGCCGGTACCCAGCATAAAGCAGGAGGCATCCAAATCAAAAACCTGGTTGCCTGTATCTGAAGGATCCCAACCCAAACCTATACCCAACTTTTCAAGCGACACATCTATTCGCTGCCCTTTAGTTAAATTAATAGCCATAGAACTTTATTTTTGGCGGCAATGTATGAAGTTTTTATAATTATTGGCATTAAGGTTCCGGTTATATTTCTAAAATTTATGCAAGCAAGAGGAGTTTATATAAGGTCCGTTTTCCCTTACTGTTTCTTCAAAACAGACCTTTAAGATAACATTTCGGCTGCTTATTTAATATATGGCGAAGGGCGGTTTGTGTAAAAATGACAAAGCAGGAACAGGAAAAAATTGGATTATGCCATAAATTAAAATAATTATATTTTTATTTTTTAACCTTTAGTCAATTATCATTACGTTAATGTGGGCCTGCGACCATTGCATTAAATGATTATATTTGTAAGCGCGTTTTTCGCTCCCGAAATCGGAAAAAAACACGCTTCTTTAAGAAAATGCCATACCAAAGAAATCTCTATCAGGGAATGAAATGCCTTTTCGGGCAAATTGTACCCGTTTTTGCCATCGTTTTTCTGTCAGCAGTACATTTAAAGGCACAGGTTTATAAAAACCCGAAAGCACTGGTTGAAGAAAGGGTAAACTCCCTTTTGGCCGAAATGACCCTTGCTGAAAAGCTCGACTACATAGGCGGACATAAATATTTTTCAATTCGCGGCATTAAACGCCTTGGCCTGCCCGAGATTTTACTGAGCGACGGCCCGGTTGGCGTTCGTGGCGAGGGCAAATCTGTTGCTTATCCCGCATCTGTACTTACTGCGGCCACATGGGATACTGCCGCAGCCCGCAGCCTTGGCGAAGCGCTTGCGCATGATTCTAAAAAACGTGGCGTTCACGTTCTGCTTGGTCCCGGTGTGAATATTTACCGGGCACCCATGAACGGCCGCAATTTCGAATATATGGGTGAAGACCCGTATTTGGCGGGTGCCATGGCAGTTAATTACATAAAGGGGGTGCAAAGCAAGGGTGTAGTTGCAACAGTAAAGCACTTTGCAGGCAATAACCAGGAATGGGATCGCAACCATGTAAGTTCCGATATAGATGAACGTACCCTGCAGGAAATTTACCTGCCTGCATTCAAGGCCTCGGTGCAAGAGGCTAAAGCAGGTGCTGTTATGAACAGCAATAACCTGCTTAACGGGGAACACGCCACCCAAAACAACCACCTGAACAATGAAATTCTGAAAGGCTCATGGGGCTTCGATGGTATCTTAATGTCGGATTGGGTATCTGTTTACGACGGCTTAGCTGCCGCAAAGGGCGGGCTTGATTTGGAAATGCCCAAAGGCAAATACATGAACAGCGAAAACCTTTTGCCATTCATTAAACAGGGATCGCTTAATGAATCTGTTATAGACGATAAAGTGAGGCGCATCCTGCGTATTATTTTCCGATACGGTTTTTATGACAATGAACAAAAAGACGACAACAGGCCTTCTGATGACCCTGCCTCTGCAGGGGTTGCACTGAACCTCGCACGCGGCGGAATAGTACTGCTGAAAAATTCAGGTAACATTTTGCCTTTTAACGCATCTGTAAAGTCGGTGGCGGTTATCGGGCCTAATGCCAATTCTTATGTTGCCGCAGGCGGAAGCTCGTTGGTGCCTGCCTTTAAAACTGTATCGCTGCTCGAAGGCATTAAAGCTGTAGCCGGACCTGTAAAGGTTTCTTTTGCATTGGGCAGCCTGCCGCCACTGGAAAATTTTGCTGCCGAATCCCCGTTTTTTAGCGAAGCGGGTTCTAAAAATGCAGGCTTAAAAGCTGAATACTTTTCAAATCAAAACCTTGAAGGAAAGCCTGTTGCTGTAAGAATTGAAAAAATTGTTCATCATGTTTGGCCAAAAGATCCGGGTGTTGGCAACCTGCCGGAAAATCACTTTTCAGTAAGGTACACCGGTGTTGTCAGGCCCAAACTATCTGGCCTTTACAAGTTTGCAGTTAAAAGCGACGACGGCATAAGACTGTACATAGACAACAAAGAAGAAATTAACGAATGGCATGACCAGGGACCAGCCATAAACAGTGTTTACAGGCAATTGGAAGCCGGTAAAGAATACAGTGTAAAGCTTGACTATTATGAAAATGGCGGCGGTGCACAGGTAACATTTGCCTGCTTCCGCGAAATTTTCGATTTCTCGGAAGCAACCAATGCTGCAGCCGCATCCTCTGTAGCGGTTGTAGCCCTGGGTTTTGATCAGCATTCAGAAGGCGAGGGCTCCGACAGGAAGTTCAACCTGCCTGATTCACAAATTGAACTGCTTAAAGCTGTAATTAAGGCAAACCCGAACACAGTTGTAGTTCTGAACGCAGGCGGAAATGTAGCCACAGCCGACTGGCTTTCGGAAGTGAAAGGTTTGGTGCATGCATGGTACCCCGGGCAGGAAGGAGGCACCGCCCTTGCCGAAATTCTGTTTGGGAAAGTGAATCCCAGCGGAAAGCTGCCGGCAAGCTTTGAGCAGAAATGGGAAGACAACCCCGTTTATAATAATTATTACGACCCCGATAAAGATAAGCGTGTTGAATATAAGGAAGGCCTGAAGATTGGTTACAGGTATTACGACCAAAGCCCGGTTAAGCCCTTATTCCCTTTCGGGTTCGGCCTTTCATATACAAGCTTTACTTATTCTGATTTAAAAGTTACTAATTCCGCCGGTAATGCGGCCACCTTACGCTTCACAATAAAAAACACCGGGAATGCCGATGGTGCCGAGGTTTCCCAGGTATATGTTCACCAACAATTTTGCCCTGTTTACAGGCCTGAAAAGGAACTGAAGGGCTTTGCTAAGGTCTTTCTGAAAAAAGGTGAGTCGAAAACGGTTACTATAAGCCTTGATGCTTCCTCTTTTTCATATTACAAAACGGAAAAAAAGGCATTTGACTTTGATCCCGGTGCTTTCGACATTTTAGTTGGCGCATCTTCAGCAGATATTAAGCTGAAAGAAACCATTCAAATCAGGTAATTATAAAATAAGGGAAGTACCAAATTTTACTCCGAACCCGGGAGCAAACCAATGAAGAAAATGAAAAATACAATAGCAGGGGCAGGCTTGGCTCTTTTGATGCTTGCGAATACTGCAGGCCAGGCTTTTGCCGGGGATGTGAACACCGCTTCAGGCCCGGTAAAAGTGGAAGTCAGGAAGGTGAAAGACAGTTACCAATTGTTCCGCGACGGTAAACCTTATTTTGTAAAAGGTGCCGGCGGAAGTCAATTTCCGGAGCGGATAGCCCAATACGGGGGCAATTCCATAAGAACATGGAGCACACATAATGCCGATAAAACACTTGACATTGCCCGGGCAAACGGCCTGACTGTTATGATGGGGCTTGATGTGGCCCGTGAGCGACACGGCTTTAATTATGATAATGCCGAAGCTGTTGCAAAGCAGCTTCAAAAAATAAAAGCCGAGGTTCTTAAATATAAAGACGACCCGGCAGTTCTGGTTTGGGGCATAGGCAATGAGCTTAACCTGAATTACAGCAACCCCAAAGTTTGGGACGCAGTAAATGATATTGCCAAAATGATTCATGAAACCGACCCCAACCACCCGGTTACCACAGTATTGGCCGGTATAGGCCCGAAAGAAGTTGATTATATAAAAGAACGAACCAAAGACCTTGATTTTCTTTCGGTTAATACTTACGCGGGCTTAGGCTCATTGCCAAAACAAATTACAGAAGCAGGCTGGACAGGTCCATATATGGTTACAGAATGGGGCCCTACCGGCCACTGGGAATGCCAGCAAATGCCTTGGAAAGCTTCGGTTGAGGAAACCAGCTCTCAAAAAGCCAATGTTTATAAATCACGATACGAGGCTTCGGTAGAAAAAGATACCGCGCATTGCATGGGCACTTACGTTTTTCTTTGGGGTCAAAAGCAGGAACGCACCCCCACCTGGTACGGCATTTTTACCGAAGACGGCCAGGAATCTGAAGTTGTTGATGTAGTTCAATACCTATGGACGGGCAAGTGGCCCATAAACCGTGCCCCGCATATTGCAGATTTTCGTCTTGATAATCGTAAGGCTTCTGATGTGGTTTATCTTAAACCCGGCAAAACCTTCCCGGTTATAGCAGCAGTTTCCGACCCGGATAATGATGCATTAACCTACCGTTGGGAGCTGTTGCCCGAAAGTACTGATTTGAAAGACGGCGGCGACCGCGAAAACAGGCCCGGCCCAATTAAAGGCCTCCTTTCATCGGAAGGTGAAGGACTGGCAAAATTAAAGGCCCCGGAAAAAGCAGGCGCTTACCGCCTCTTTGTTTATTCAACCGACGGGCATGGCAATGTGGCAACCGGTAACATACCATTCTTCGTGAAAGAGTAAAAGGAATAAATACCTGCAAAAAAAACGTCTCTTTTAAAACGGGCCCTTCGCTTTTGCTGATAGGCCCGTTTTTTTGCTTATGGTAAAACTAATGTTAGCTTTGCTTTAGCGTTTTAACCCCAACTTTTTAATAACCTGGTACTTTCAAATGAAAAAATCTACACTCTTTCAACCTGTTTATATTGCTGCATTATTGCTTACAGCCTGTTTTGGTGTGAGCGCGCAGGAACGCAGTTTAATGAATGCTGTTACTGATGCATCTGTTTCAAAGCAGTTAAAAACGAATGTCAGCAGTCACCAATTAATAAGGCCCGACAGTGGCGCATTACACCAACTGATGACTGAGCGCCCCCTTAAGCTGGCACTTGACTTACCTTTTGAGGGACGCATTTTTCATTTAATACTTGAGCAGAATCAGATTCTGAATCAAGGCTTCAGCGTAAAAACAAACAGTAAAAACAAGGCTGCGGTACCATATAATCCCGGGCTTTGCTATCATGGTAAAATAGAGGGGGTAGCCGGCTCAATGGCAGCCATCAGTTTTTTCGACGACAATATAATAGGCGTTTTTGCAGGTACAGGAGGCAATTTTGTAATAGGCAAATTACAGGACAATGATAATTCCAAAGGCAAAAAACTGAAACCTGCTGCCAAAAAGCCGGCGCTGTATGTAGTTTATAATGATAAAGACGTGCTTAATAAGCCTGCCATAAACTGCACCGAACTGCAGCCAAAAAGCAATTGGCAAATGCCTTTATTTAATCCGGGCAATTCCCTTAAGTCTTTCCCTTCAAAAGCTGCATCTGAATGTCGCTCCATTTCAATTCACTTTGAATGCGATAACATTATGTTTACAGATTTTGGGAGCAACATTACCAACACTGTAAATTATGCAATCGGGCTTTTTAATGTTGTATCTGAACTGTATTACCGCGAATCTGTAAGGGTTAGCATCAGCGATATTACCGTAAATACAGAACCTGATAACTACGACCTGAGTTCTTCAGCTGCCTACCTGTACGAGTTCCAGGGCAGGTTAGGCAGCAATTTTACAGGCGAGCTGGCACATGGGCTTACAACCAGCCTGAACGGCCTGGGCGGAATTGCTTTCCTTGATGTGGTTTGCCAAAAAGAAAATGCCCACGGTATAAGTAATATAGACCCGTATTATTTCAATCTTCCGGCTTACAGCTGGTCGGCTATGGTGGTAACGCATGAATTGGGGCATAATGTTGGTTCGCCACATACCCAGAACTGCGGTTGGGATCTTGGTAACGGCGTATTCGGAATGATAGACAGCTGCTATATTCCTGAAGGGGGATGCTACGACGGTCCTCAAATGCCGCGTACGGGTACAATTATGAGCTATTGCCACCAAAACGGGCGCATAGATCTAAACCTTGGCTTTGGCCCGCTCCCGGGTAATGTTATCAGGAATACATTCACAACTTACCCTTGCTTAAGCGGTGAAATTTTGCCCTTTGTAACGGCAACTAACAACGGACCTGCCTGTGCAGGCAATTCGGTTAACCTTACAGCCACAGATGTTCCCTTTGCTATTTATCAATGGTCCGGTCCCGGAGGGTTTTCAGCTACAGGCAGGAACCAGGTAATCAGTAATATTTCGGCCGGACAGCAAGGTGATTATGCCGTTACTGTTATGCTTAATGGTTGCAGCAGCATTGCTGTTATTACCAATGTTTCTGTTAAATGCCTGCCTTTAAGTAACATAAAGGTTCAAAGGGTCTGTAAAAATGACTTTATTACTTTCGATGCCGGCTTGAGCACTCAATTTAATGCCGGAAACAACTTTACAATACACCTAAGCCCCGTTTCCGGAACAGGCGCTTCCTTTGATATTCCGGCTTTTAATACATCGGCAACCCCCGGCTCATTTACAGCAACACCTGAAAATATTCCGGCCGGTGATTATACAATCAGCCTGAACAGCACCTCGCCGGCATTTACAGGTACAATAGGCAAGTACCCTGTAACAATAAGAACACCGGCTGTTTCGGAAGCCCGTAACTATATAGGTTGTATTGGCAGTTCTGTAACATTAAACGGCAGTATAGCCAATGCAGGTAATATTTGGTACGACGGGGGTATGAATTATCTTTCAAACACGCCAACCTATACTACCACGCCCCTGAATAACAACGAAACTTATTACCTGTCGCAGGCGCCAGTAATAAAGGCCAATGTGGGCCCGGCATCTTCAGATATTGGAGAAGGCGCATTCAGGCTGCCGCTGGGAACAGGTAATTATGTAACTGTAAAAACAGCCGTTACCATAGATTCAGTTACCTTTTACACTTCCTCGGGAGGCGATGTGGTTATTAACTTTGTAGACTCGGTAACCTTTGCCCCGCGTTTTTCAAAAACCATTTATAACGTTGAAGTTGGGTATAACCGAAGATATGTAGGCTTAAATGTTTTGCCGGGCAGGTATCTTGTAACTCCCTATACCAGTACTGTTGATGAGCTGTACAGAACCTCTTCTGCCGCAATAGTTTACCCATATACTGCAGCAGAAGCATTCAGTATAACCGGTTCAACCGGGGGCCGAACTTTTTACTATTTCTTTTACAATTACGCATTGCATTATAATGATTGCCCTTCTGAACCGGTAGCACATACTGTTACTGCTATAAGCCAGGAGCGTCCGGCCATTGCAGTTGCCGGACAAACTACATTTTGCTACGGCGATTCTGTAATACTTTCAGCTGTTAACTCAGCCGGTGCTTATATATGGAGCAACGGGGCAACCACCAGGACTATTGCAGCGAGAAACGGGGGCAATTACAGGGTTCAGACCATATCGGGCGCCTGCACTTCGGCATCAAGCGAACCTGTATTTGTAGATGTGCTCATTTCTAACTTTACCTCAATAAGGGGCAGCATATGCAGGGGCTTAATTTACAGCTTCGACAGCGCCCTCCTTACCGAACCGGGCACATATACCATTAACGGCCATAACCGCTTCGGATGCGACAGCATTGTAACGCTTATACTTGAAGTAAACGATTTGCCGGCCGCACCCGCAGTAAATTACCGCAACGACAGCCTGATAACAGACGGAACCGGGGTAATTCAATGGTTGTTAGACGGAAACCCTGTTCCAGGGGCAAATAATTTCATTTATATACCAACCGTTAACGGCCCGTACTCGGTTAGAGTTACCGACGTAAACGGATGCAGCAGCCAATCATTAACAATCCCGGTTGTACTGGGAATTTCTAATACTTTAAATTCCTTTACGTGGAACATATACCCTAACCCTGCAGTTACCGAAATACAGTTAAGCAATCTGGCTACCGGAACCTCGGTTCAGATAATTAACCAATTGGGTCAAATGGTAATGCAATCTGTTTGGCGCGGTAACCCGCTATCAGTAGGGCAGCTGCCGGCCGGGCTATACTGCATTTCTGCCAAAGGAAAAGGTGTGAACAGGTTTATTAAAACCCGTTAAACCCGAACTTATTCGGGCAGATTGCCCTGATTTATTACAGCCATTATTCCTCCAGAAAATCAACGGGAATAATGGCTGTTTTTTTATTCATTTTAAATGTACTGGTTTTCAATAGCTTATCAGAAAAACAACCGCGTTTAACTTGTTATTACACCTTTATTTAAAATTAAAATTGCGTAAGTGAATACTTACCAATACATTTGTAAGCATTCACTTACCTATTAAGCTATCCGTTATGAGAAGAGATGTTTTCCAAGCCATTGCCGACCCTACCCGCAGGGAGATTATAAACCTTATTGCTTATAAATCTTTAAACCTGAATGCCATTGCCGATAACTTTAAAGTAAGCCGACCGGCCATATCGCAGCATATAAAAATACTTACCGAATGCGGCCTCATTACAGTTAAAAAGCAAGGCCGTGAAAGCTATTGCGAGGCTAAACTCCAAAAGCTGAACGAAGTTTCTACGTGGATTGAGCAATACCGTAAGCTTTGGGAAGACAGGTTTAATATTATAGACGATATTCTGCTGGAATTGAAAGCAGGGCAAACCATGCCGGAAAATCCTTTATAGGTGCCGGTTATGGGCACCTTTTAACCCACGTTTAACTAAATAATAATGAAGACCAATATAAAAAGTACAGCTTCGGTTTTTGCCGGTATGGCAACTATTGTATTTCTGTCGGTAATAACAGATGCCCTTTTGCAGCAGGCAGGATTTTACAGGGCACCCGGCCAGGGTGAAAACAACGCCGCAATGTTGGCATTGGCACTGGCCTACCGTAGTATTTACGGGGTTTTAGGTGGTTACGTTACTGCAATAACCGCCCCTGTTAACCCAATGAACCATGCATTAATTCTTGGCCTTATTGGTACAGCTGTAAGCTTTATAGGCGTCTTTGTCGGCTGGAATTTATCGGGGCATTGGTACCCACTGGCATTGGTTATTTCTGCCCTGCCCTCTGTATGGCTTGGGGCCCGATTGAAGGCCGGAAAGCAAATTTCAGGAACCTGGTAAACCCTTACGTAAATGAAAGAACCTGAAATACCTGAAGCCTTCTGCACGGCTGCTGCCTTTAACGAAGCCCTCGCATTTCTTGCCGAAGAAAAAGAGCGGGCAAAAATTCTGCGCTACTTTAAATCCGGCGAAGGCGAATATGGTGCCGGCGATGTTTTTATAGGCGTTAAAATGGGGCAGGTTTTTGAGCTTGCCAAAGCCTTCATAAATATGCCCGTTCAGCAAATTGAACTGCTCATGGAAAGCCATATTCATGAAGCCCGTGCAGGCGCAATGAGTATTATGGATAAGCAGGCACGTAGTAAAAAAACATCGGCTGAGAAAAAGGAAGCCATATACAACCTATACCTCCGCCGGCACGACAGGGTAAATAACTGGGATTTGGTTGACCTTGCTGCCATACATGTAATTGGAGGCTTCCTTCAAAACCGCGACAGGCAGGTACTTTACAGGCTTGCCCACTCAGCCAATATGTGGGAGCGCCGAACAGCTATTGTAGCAACTGCCTTTTTCATAAAATCAGGCGATGTAAAAGACACCTTTGCTATTGCGGAAATATTGGTGAACGACACCGAAGACCTTGTAAATAAGGCAGTCGGCGGATGGATAAGGCACGCAGGGGCAAAAACACACCGGCCGCTTTTGCTTGATTTCTTAAACAGGCATGCAGCTGTAATGCCCCGCACCACTCTTCGATACGCCATTGAGCATCTTGATGAAGAAGCAAGGCAGCATTATCTTGGACTTAAGACAAAGCCTGACCAACAGGCATCTATTATTTAAACCCGATTATAACCTTAAAATATTAAACCATGCAGATAAATAAGTCAACAATAAGTATAAATGCACCTGCTTCCAAGGTTTGGGATGCCATAAGCAAGGCCGAAGAAATGTGCAAATGGATTCCATCATCGGTAATTGAAGGGGGCGGAACGTTGGGTTCCGAAATCCTGATGAAATTCTATAATGCAGACGGCACTCCTTGGGAAGTATCAGGCAAACCTTACGAGCTCAGGGCCAGGCTTGATAGAATGGTTCCGGAAAAACTGCTTGAATATAACCATGAAGGCCGTGAAGGCATGTTTACCGAAAGCATGATTCTTGAAGCTGAAAATGCTGAAACCACAAGCATGACCATTCAGCAGGAAGTAAATCAACACGCCGACGGTTGGAAAAACGGTGCTGTTCAAACTTTAAAACTGCTTAAAGCGTATCTCGAAAAAAACTAAAATAAGTACTTCATTAAATCACACACTTTAAATCAAAACCCTGCCTGAAATTCAGGGTAATATACCATAAAATTATGCCGACAGAATCAACAGCATCTGCAAAAGCAGAAATTGAACTTTCACGCATCTTCGATGCCCCGGTTGAGCAGGTTTGGCAGCTTTGGGTGAAACCTGAGCTGGTAATGCGTTGGTGGGGGCCCGACAGGTTTACCTGCCCAAGCGCAGAAATGGACTTCAGAGAAGGTGGAAGTTCCGTGGTTTGCATGCGTGCCCCAAAGGAGTTCAAAGGCGGCGGCGATACCTACAGCATTTGGAATTACAGGCAAATAAAGCCTTATGAAAGCATAGAGTTCATACAAAACCTGGGTACAAGAGAAGGTAAAGTATTGAATCCTGTCGATTTGGGTATGCCTTCTGATTTCCCGGCTAACGTGCTTACACAGGTGTTTTTTAAATCTTTACCCGATGGTAAAACCGAAATGACCATTAAAGAATTCGGCTTTACCAAGAGCGGTATGTATGAGTTCGCGGTTATGGGCCTTGACCAATGCCTCAACAAAATGCAGGTTGCCTTAGGCAAAAATTAACCCTAAAAATTACCATTTAAACCCAAAACAAATATTATGGCATCAAATAACAAAACCACTATTACCGCGGAGCCCGGAAAACAGGAGCTCTTTATTACCCGCGAATTCGATGCGCCGCGTGAATTGGTATTCAAGGTAATGAACGACCCTAAATACATGGGCCGTTGGCTGGGCCCGCGCGAATACAAAATGACTGTTGATAAATACGAGGCCAAAAGCGGTGGTGCGTACCGATATATCCACTCTGATGATAAAGGAAACAGCTTTGGCTTTCATGGCGTAATTCATGAGATTAGCTTCCCCGAACGTGCAATTCAAACCTTTGAGTTCGAAGGCCTGCCTGAAAAAGGTCATACCAGCCTTGAAACCGCGCGCTTTGAAGAGTTACCCGGCGGTCGTACAAGGGTAAAAATTCAATCCGTATTCCAATCTGTTCAGGATAGGGACGGTATGATGCAAAGTGACATGGAACGCGGAGTAACCGATTCTCATGCGCGTTTAGACGATCTTCTTGAAGAGTTTAAAAAGCAGCCCGGGGCTTTAGCTGCCGAATAATTTGTATGAAGGTTTGAACACGGTGGTTCATGTAAAAATAAAGCAGTATGCCGGCTTATAGCCGCGGCATACTGCTTTATTTTTACCGGTCGGAATTGGCGAACACAACTGCCATTAGCAGTTTTAAGTTTGAATGCGTATTGTTAATTTTCGGAAAGATTCAAAGGTGTATATACCCGGTAGTGGCATTGAATTTATTGCTGCGAGCCTGTTTCCGTTGAATTCTTTTCCGATTTCGGCAGTAATAGGTTGCATTACCTTACCTTTGGCTGCGCTGCAGCACGAGTTAAGCTAATTTCTCTTTCTGCATGTCTGTACAGGTCAGGTATAAGGTTACATGCCTTATAGTATGTAAATACATTAGCCCGGCTGCTGATTTACCCGGGACTGTGATACATACTGACAGAAAAAACATTTTGGCCGGAATTGGCCGGATGCATGATGAAAGCAAAATTTACAGCACTGTTATTTTCCATTCTTTTATTATATATAAAAGCAAATGCCCAGTTACATATTTCAGGTATAGTTAAATCTGCTGAAAATAAAGGAGCGGAAAACGTACTTCCCGGTGCCACAATTACCTGGCTTGGCACATTACAAGGTACAACAAGTGGTTCTGATGGTACCTTCAGCTTACCCAAAAACGCTTCTGTAAATTCACTCGTAATTTCCTTCATAGGTTTTATATCTGACACCATAATTGTTTCAGGCTCTTTTGTAAATGTGGTTTTAAAACCCACAACTACCGGTATAGCTGAAGTGTCGGTAGATGAGCGCCGTTTAAGCACTATGCAAATGCTTAACGCCGTTACCAATACCACGATTATGCGCGAGGCAGAGCTTCAAAAGGCTGCCTGTTGTAACTTAAGCGAGAGCTTTGAAACCAACCCATCGGTTGATGTAAACTATGCCGATGCAGTTTCAGGCGCTAAGCAGATCCAAATGTTGGGCCTGTCAGGTATCTATACCCAGGTACAGCGTGAAAATGTGCCGGGTACCAGGGGCCTGGCCGCCAATTACGGACTAAGCTATACACCCGGCACCTGGATAGAGAGTATACAGGTTACAAAAGGCGTAGGTTCAGTTGTAAACGGATTTGAAAGCATTGCCGGCCAAATTAATGTGGAGCAGAAAAAGCCTGAAGGTAACGAAGCTGTATATGCCAACCTTTACATGAACCGGATGGGGAGAACGGAAGGCAACCTCAATTTAGCCCGTAAGATAAATTCAAAGCTCAGCACAGCCTTATACATGCACGCTGATTATTGGAAAAACAGTTTCGACAGGAACGGAGACGGATTTATGGATGTGCCTTTAACCCAAGGCATATCGGTTATGAACCGTTGGAAATATGAAGGCGATATTTATAAAATACAGGCAGGCATATCCTTCCTGAACGACAGCAGGATTGGCGGCCAAACCGGCTTTAATCCATTATATGACAGGGGTAAAACCGATAAATACGGTGTGGGAATAAATACCAATCGCTATGAGGCTTTTGCCAAAATTGGAAGGGTATATCCCGGGGATTTGTTTAAAAGCACAGGCCTTATTGTTTCAGTGGTCAGCCATAACCAGGATAGCTATTTTGGCCTGAGAGAATATAAAGCGCAGCAAAACAGCGCCTATGCCAATTTCATTTACCAAAATATTATTGGCACCTCCAATCATAAATTCAGAACCGGCATGAGCCTGCAGGCCGATGCCTATGATGAAACTTTATTTACTGCCAAAATTAAGCGAACCGAGGTGGTAACAGGCGGGTTTTATGAATACACTTACACTCCTAATGCTTCAATAACGGTTATGACCGGTATTCGGGCCGACTATAATAATCTTTATGGGGCATATCTAACGCCGCGCATACATGCAAAATATGAAATAACGCCCACAACTTCGTTAAGAATCAGCGGAGGCAGGGGGCAGCGCACGGCTAATATATTTGCAGAAAACGCATCTGTTTTAGCAAGCGGAAGAGTAGTTTATACTGAAGGGAATAATAAAAACGGTGCTTACCACCTTGACCAGGAAATTGCCTGGAATTATGGAATGAGCCTGACACAGGACTTTGAAATGTTCGGCAATAACGGAACCATAGTATTAGATGCTTACCGAACTGATTTCCAAAACCAGGTTATTCCTGATATGGAGAATGCCGGGTATTTAAGGTTCTATAACCTCAAGGGAGCTTCATACAGCAACAGTCTTCAGGCTGAAATAAACTACAGGCCAATTCGGCGTTTTGACATCCGCCTGGCATATCGCCTTTTCGATGTTTATACTGATTATATTTCAGCGCCTTCTTCATTCCAATCTTATGGCAGGCTTTCAAGGCCTTACGTTGCAAAAAACAGGGCGTTTTTAAACCTTGCGTATGAAACACGAAGCAAGTGGAAATTCGATTATACAGTACAGTATATAGGTAGGAAAAGGCTCCCCGGAACATTAAGCAATTCCGAGTTATACAGGATGCCTGAATACTCCCCTTCCTACCTGCAAATGAATGCACAGGTTACTAAAAGCTTTTTGTTTGGCTTAGATGTTTATATCGGGGTTGAAAACCTAACAGATTTTCGGCAAACAACCTTATTTATAGACCCTCAGAATCCCTTTTCCAACAGGTTCGACGGTTCATTTATATGGGGCCCAATTGTAGGCAGAATGAGCTATATTGGCTTAAGGTATAAATTGGCCGGTAACAGCTGATACCGAAATAGGGAAGCCTGGGTAATTTGGTAAATTTCCCCTTGATTAAGATTTGTAAACAAAATATTGTTATTTGTGTTTTAATTACGCGGGGCCATTCATGCTCCTTTTTATTCCGAGATACTTCCGATTACATTTTGATATAAAAACCGGCTTACCCTGAATGTAAGGGGCAAGCAGGCTATTTGATTTGCATAATTTAACTCTATACATGGAACTTATACACACCACCGAACCGGAAATACTATTCACCGAACCCACAGAAATACAAACCATAGCATCTCTCGCACCTGAGATACCAATCAGCAGCAACCCTTTCAGGTTTAATGTTTACCGAAGGGGTGAATATTGCAGAACGGTAAACCCAAGTCCGCGACGAGACTTCTATAAGATTTCGCTCATGATTGGCGAAGGGAAATTGCATTTCCCTGACCATAGCGTGGTTATAGACAGGAATGCCCTGATTGTTTACAACCCTGCATTACCCTATTCATTTGAGCATGTATCGGCTGTTCAGTCCGGCTATTTTTGCCTGTTTAATGAACACTTTATAAAAGAAAACGCTGAGTATGACGGTATTGCAGAATCTCCGCTGCTGAAACTTGGCGGCAGCCCGGTTTATTTCCTGAACAATGCGCAAACAGCATTCATCAATTCCATTTTTGTAAAAATGACGGAAGAAATGGAAACAAACTACGAGCATAAATATGCCATTCTGCGAAGCTGCGTAAACCTGATCCTGCACGAAGCGTTAAAAATTCCGCAGGCGGAAACTTCAATTAAATACCTGAATGCTTCCTCGCGTATTGCTGCCATGTTTAATGCCCTGCTTGAGCGCCAATTCCCCGTAGACAGTACAGAGCATAGCCTGAAACTTAAAACGCCCAACGATTTTGCCCAACGCTTATCTGTTCATGTTAACCACCTGAACAGGGCCATTAAAGATACCACCGGTAAAAACACTTCTCAGCTTATAGCCGACAGAGTTGCCACTGAAGCCAAAGCCCTGCTTAAGCATACCGACAGCAATATTTCTGAAATCGC
The DNA here is from genome assembly GCA_040388605.1 of Bacteroidota bacterium. GTDB lineage: Bacteria > Bacteroidota > Bacteroidia > Cytophagales > Flexibacteraceae > JAZKBN01. The sequence goes on from JAZKBN010000003.1 coordinate 78,641, forward strand.
TTACAGCCTGGGGTTTGAGCACCCCTCAAATTTCAATATTTTCTTCCGGAAACAAACCGGCCTTACTCCTAAAGACTTCAGATGAAAGCCGAATACTAAGCAAAAGCCCCTGCTGCTGTTTCAACCGGCGGGGGCTTTTACAATTTTTTGAACTCAGGGTATCTGTTAATTTTTTCAATGTATAGTAACATCAAGGCTATTTATGGCCATTGTTTTTTTATTACATTGTTTGATTTGCATAATTTTCTGTTTGATGCCAATAATATAGCCCTGCAAATACACCGTACCTTTGTAAAGAAGAAATTCAGTTAAGCTATTCAAGATTAATGGAAATTAAAGAGCCTGTAAGGGCAAACTTAAACCCGGTAAAAAAAGCTTCAATAATTGTTTGTTTAATTTTTGTGTCGGGAATGGGCAGGCCTGCGAAGGCCCAGTTTTTGCCCCTGCGCGATGCAATAAGAACCGCAACAGAAAACTACGGGTACGTTAAAGCAAAGGCAAACTATGCCAAAGCAACCGAATCTTTAGCGGAACAGACAAGAAGGGAATACCTGCCAAACCTATCCTTATCTGCCCAGCAGGATTACGGGACTGTAAACGGGCAAAATGGGCCGCTTTATGGCTATGGGGGGCTTGGCGTTGCTTCGTCGGGTTTGCCGCTTGCGCAGCAGAACTGGAATTCGGCATTCGGGGCCTTGTATTTGGCCAACGTCAGCTGGGATTTTTTTGCCTTCGGGCGCATGAAAAATAAAATTAAGGCAGCTGAAAAATCTGCAGTAAGAGATGAGCTTGATTATGAGCAGGAGCTTTTCCAGCACAAGGTACGTGTTGCAGGCACCTATTTAAACCTGCTCGCTGCCCAAAGGCTTTTGCAAACCGCCGAGAAAAACCTTTCAAGATCAGAAGCACTGCTTACAGTAGTTAGTGCGCGGTCGAAAACCGGCCTTGCTCCGGGTGTTGATTCCACTCTAGCGCTTGCCGAAATTGCAGGAGCCCGCATTGCACTTACCAATGCACGGAGCAATGCACAGGACCAAGCCAATCTTTTGACCCGTTACATAGGCATTCCGTCTGCGGAATTTACCGCCGATACCACTTTTGCAAGCCGCCTGCCGCCTGTAACGGCTGATAAAAAGGCATTTGAAGTAAGGCCGGAAATTCATCCGCAACTGCGCTTCCAACGCAGCAGGGCAGAACAGAGCCAGGCGCAAAGCGGCTACATACGCACATTGGCTTACCCTACCTTTTCGCTTTTCAGCGTTTTTCAGACCAGGGGTTCAGGCTTTAAGGCAAATTATGCCCTTGACCAGCATGCATTTAACCATAGCTACGCAGATGGCGTAAATCCGGTTCGCAGCAATTACCTGCTTGGCGTAGGTACTACCTGGAACCTGACAAGCATTTTACGAACATCTCCGCAGGCGGCTTCACAGAGCTTCATAACCAAGGGCATTAATGATGAATATACCCAAACAGACCTTAACCTGAAATCGCAGCTTTTATTGGCCAATCAAAAAATGGACAATGCAATAAGCAATTATCGCAATTCAGGCATTCAGCTGAAAGCAGCTACCGAGGCATATAACCAAAAAATGGTACTGTATCGCTCAGGCCTCAGTAACATAACCGACCTTACCCAGGCCCGTTATATTTTAAACCGTGCCGAAAGCGACAGGAGTATAGCTGTTACAAACGTTTGGCAGGCCCTGCTTTTACAGGCTGCCTCCGCAGGCGATTTCAGCCTGTTTATGAATGAATAATAAACCCCGAAACAATAAAACCATTATATAAAACCAACCTGAAATGGGACTGATTAAAATGGCCCTTAACCGGCCTATTGCCATACTTGTGTTGGTTGCAGGCATGTTCTTTTTCGGAATAAATGCTGCGCGTACCATCAAGGTAGATATTTTCCCAAAGCTTGATTTACCGGTTATATATGTATCGCACCCTTACGGGGGCTATACACCGGCCCAAATGGAAGCTTTTTTTACCAAGCCTTATGTGAACGTTTTGCTGTTCGTAAACGGCGTTAAGAGTTTCGAAACACAAAACGTGCAGGGGCTCATGCTCATGAAGCTTACCTTTTATGAAGGTACAAACATGGCCCAGGCCGCTGCTGAGGTAACTGCATTCTGCAACCGTATTCAATCGGTTTTCCCGCCGGGCGCTACCCCGCCGTTCATTATTCGTTTCGACGCTTCTACCCTGCCGGTTGGCCAATTGGTACTCAGCAGCCCCAAACGCACCAGCGCTGAATTGCTTGATATGGCATCGTCTTACATCAGGCCGTCTTTTACATCCATCCCCGGTCTTGTTTCTCCCCCGCCCTTTGGCGGCAGCGTTCGCGGAATTATCATTAAAGCTGATCCTGAACTGCTTCGGGCTCATAACCTGACCCCTGATCAGCTGGTTGAATTAATCAGGGCTAACAACCAGGCCACGCCTTCAGGTAACGTGCGTATAGGTAACCAAAATTATTTGACACCTATAAATACCCTGATTAAAAATGTAAAAGACTTCGAAAACCTGCCGCTGGTAAAAGGCCAGGTAAGTAACCTTTACCTGCGCGATGTGGCTACCGTTGAAGACGGCGCCGATGCACCGGTTGGTTATGCGCTTGTAAATGGTCGTCGCTCGGTTTACCTGAACGCTGCAAAATCAGCCGATGCAAGTACATGGGAGGTGGTTCAAAACCTGAAAGCTGCCATACCACGCCTTAAAAGCCTGTTGCCGGAAGATGTGGAGCTTTCTTACGAGTTCGACCAATCTGCTTATGTTATAAATGCAGTTGAAAGTCTTTTAAGCGAAGGTATAATAGGCGCGATTCTCACCGGCCTGATGGTTTTGCTCTTTCTTGGCGATGTAAGGGGTGCGCTGATAGTAATTCTAACCATACCGGCATCGCTCATTAGTTCTGTTTTGTTCCTGAATATGATGGGGCAAACCATAAATATAATGACGCTCAGCGGCCTTGCCCTTGCAATTGGTATTTTAGTAGATGAGAGCACGGTAACTATAGAGAACATTCACAGGCATCTTGAAATGGGCAAGCCCAAAGCGCTCGCTATTTGGCATGCCTGTCGCGAAATTGCTTTCCCTAAATTGCTGATCCTGCTGTGTATCCTGGCAGTTTTTGCGCCTGCGTTTACAATGAAAGGTATACCGGGTTCATTGTTCCTGCCGTTGGCTTTGTCTATTGGCTTCAGCATGGTTATCAGCTTCCTGCTGTCTCAAACTTTTGTGCCGGTTATGGCTAACTGGTTAATGAAAGAGCATAAGCACAAGCCCCTTGAACCTAATGCAGAACCCGTAAAAGCAAAAGGATTCGAAAAATTCAGGCTTAGATACAGGGCCTTTATTGCCGGTATAATGCCATACCGAAAGGTAATTGTATTGGCATACCTGGTGATTATCGGCGGCTCTGCCGTATTCATGCTAAGCCGCATTGGGAAAGATGTTTTACCTAAGGTAAACGGCAAACAATTCCAGGTTCGTTTACGAGCGCCTGATGGTACAAGGATTGAACGCACAGAAGAAAAGGTACTTAGCGCAATCAGCAGCCTTGAAAAGATTGTAGGTAAAAAAAATATAGATGTAACATCTTCGGTTGTGGGTATGCACCCATCTTTATTTTCTATAAGCCCGCTGTATATGTTTATGGCAGGGCCCCACGAAGCGGTATTGCAGGTAAGCTTAGCGCCGGAATTCGATACCAACCTGGAAGATCTGAAAGAAAACATCAGGGTTGAGCTTCATAAAACCATGCCCGAGGTTGAATTGTCTTTTGAACCCATAGAGCTAACCGATAAAATTCTAAGCCAGGGTTCACCTACGCCTATTGAAGTGCGTTTTGTGGGGCGAAGCAAACCCACAAACGAAAAATACGCTAAGAAGCTGGTAGCTAAGCTGAAAGAAATTCCTTTCCTGCGCGATGTTCAGATTGGCTCATCCATACGATACCCGGTTCTTAAAATTGATATCGACAGGGTGCGCGCTGCCCAGCTGGGGCTTGATGTAAATGAAATTTCAAGGGTTTTAACCGCTTCAACTTCATCATCGCGCTATACCGAGAAGAACTTTTGGATTGAGGATAAATCAGGTTTCAGCTTCGCGGTACAGGTTCAGCTGCCCGAAAACCGTATGAACTCTGTTAACGAATTGCTTGAAATACCCTTGATGCGTAACGCCACACGCCCGGTTTTAGGAGATGTTGCCACCATAAGCACCGATACCACTTATGGCCAAAACGATAACTACGGCGCCTTGCCTGCATTATCTGTTACTGCAAATATTCATAAGACAGATCTTGGCAAAGCTAACGACGCCGTTCGGGCTGCAATTGCATCTTTGGGCGAATTGCCGCGTGGTTTGCGTGCCGAGCCCAAAGGCATGGTAATTACTCTAACCGAAACGCTTGACAGCCTACAAAACGGATTAATAGTAGCCATTGTGGTCATATTCCTGATGCTGGCCGCCAATTTCCAATCGTTCAACGTATCGTTTACGGTATTGGTTACGGTACCGGCGGTTGTATTCGGTGCGCTTCTCATGCTCATATTAACCGGGTCTACGCTGAATTTGCAGTCTTATATGGGTATAATCATGTCGGTGGGTGTATCTATTGCCAACTCAGTTTTGCTGATTACATCTGCCGAGGAATTGCGGCTAAAAAGCTCAGATGCCCAAGGCGCTGCCATTGAAGCTGCCGGAATCAGGATAAGGCCGATACTTATGACCGGGCTTGCTATGATTGCGGGTATGCTGCCAATGGCATCAGGAATGGGCGAAGGCGGAGACCAGACATCTCCCTTAGGTCGCGCCGTTATTGGAGGCCTTTTGGCTTCTACATTCGCCACATTAATTATTCTCCCCCTTGTGTTCTCCTGGATTCGCAGCAAGGCATCAATTGCCTCCGTATCGCTTGATCCTGAAAACGCAGAAAGTAAATATTACGTAACCAAAGAAATTGAATCAGGCTATGAAAACAATGGAAATCACTGAAAATAAACGCTTTTACAGGTTTACCCTGTTGCATTTGGCCCTGTTGGCCCTTGTGTTGCTCTTTGCTGCCGTTTCCTGCACGCATTCAGATGCAAAAAAAGCAAATGAAGAAAAGACTGCCGCCCCCCTTATTCCTGCAGTTGAAGTTTTTACCATGCACAAAACCCGCATGACATCTGCATTAACTGTACCCGGTGAGCTGCTGGCCTTTCAGCAGGTAGATCTTTATGCCAAGGTAAACAGCTTTGTGCAAAAGCTGAACGCCGATGTGGGAACAGAAGTGCAGGCCGGACAGCTTTTGGCAACCCTTGAAGCCCCTGAACTGGGCGCGCAGCTTGCCGGTGCCGAAGCGCGCGTTCAGGCGCAGGAAGCATTGTA
>JAZKBN010000004.1:0-6004 GCA_040388605.1 Bacteroidota bacterium
TAGGCCCGGGCATTTCTGTTTAAGCTAAATCAGGCTGCTCACGCTTTAAGAACCAACAGGCTCAAAATATTTCCGAAAGTTCTGACTCATCAACAGATACTTTTAAGGCAAATATAACAACATATAAAACAATTAATCACCTGATTATCTATATATTACGGGCTAAATATACTTGTGCCTAAAATTCAGCTCTTCCGTTTCGCCTTAAACTGCAATAACACCTTTAAGCCTGAATTTTTGGTTTACATCGTACTGCATGTTTTGCATCCCGTACTAAGTAAAAGTATTTAAATGAAATTCCGGCAGCAACGAAAAGCAGTGTATGGCTTATCTGTTAAAGCCTGTGTTGCCAATTGTTTATCAGCCCTGCTTAAGCAGCATAATCTCGTTCATGCTGAATTATTGAGGTAATGAGCCAATCCTCAAAAGGAATTTTTATATATTTCATCACATTTGCAAAAAGCAATACCCTGAGGGCATTCATGATAAGGTTAAGGCATAGCTTAATATCGGTTTTATTTGCGCTGACTTTAAGCTGTTCATGCATGGTTGTTCGCGCGCAAACTAATTCGGGCCGAATCAGAATTGACAATGCCTTAAATCGGGCATCAGCCGGAAAAACTGTTACTAAATTTGAAAACTTCATTGTTTTCGACAGCATTAACCATACTGCTGAAGATGGATACTTCCTTGAGAAATCTAAGGCAGATTTTGTGGCAGACAGCAATATAAACAGCAGCTTAGAGTTCATAAACACAACTTTCGAAGAAACCGGCCTTATCAGGAATCTTGTTTTTAAAAAGCATGTCTGGTTCCGCCGCTGCCTGATACCAAAGGGGTTCAGGTTTAAGAACTGTAAATTCTTAGACGGCTTAACCATAGAGAATTCTCATATTGGCCACCTGAATTTTGATGATTGCCTTTTTATGCGAGATTCCGGCACCAACCAAGGTTGGAGCTTTGGCTTCGAAGGCAGTGATGAATATTTTGGTTATACTGAATTCGGTTACGACAGCCTGAATGCAAACCGGCATTTCAGTAACTGCACTTTTGCCGATGCCTGCCTGATTCGCGGAACAGGTGCGCACGAAGGTCAAAAATCTATGAGCTTCCAAAGCTGCAAATTCACATCTGCTGCCATTCGCCCGAAAATTGAAAGCATGAATTTAAGCGATGCTTTTATTTCAGAATGCATTTTTACAAATGGGCTGCTGATTAACAGCCTTAATGTTTCAGGTGAATTCAGCATAAGCCAAAGCAGCTTTATGAAGAGCCTGTATATAACCGGCGCCAGGATCAGGGGAAGCCTGCTGCTGGGTTACAAAAGCAGCTTCAAAGAATACATACAGGTTTTCGGGCTTCGATACGATGAAAAAGTATCTTCTGTTGATTACGACAGCATCAGGCACAAGCTCACAAGTGTAATTACTGCCGGCAAACCCTATATGCCAAATACAGATTCGGCACTGGCCAACACCTTGTATTACAAGGAGCTCATCACAACGCTCTATAACCTGCACAGCCTGTACAAATCGCACGGCGATATAGAATCGGCCAATAATGTGTATATTGATATACGCGATTACGAAACCAATATGCTGGAGTATAAATATCACCTGGCCCCCTCGCTTGATACTTATTTCGACTGGAAGATGAATACCTTCCTGCGCACTTTCTGCCTGTATGGCACCAAGCCGGTGCTCAGCCTGAAGTATGCCTTTTATACCATGCTTTTGTTCGCGCTGCTGTATTTTATTTTTCCCTCTGAACCTGATAACCTGAGTTCTAAACGCATGGTGCCCGCCTTTGAAAAGCTGCTGCACAAAGCCGGCGTTTTAGAAACCGGGCAACCTGCCACTGCATTGGTTTCAGATGAAGCAGCCCGGTTAAAGACCTTATTGGAAATTAGCGCGGCAAACAAAAAGGTATTGCCTGCACCGCTGTACCATACAGGGCGTTTGCTCCTGAACTTCTCTTACCGGTATTTCAGCTTTATCAGCAGGGTAAAGCTTCCGAGCCCAAATACCGATGCCGGCCAAATTTTCGGCCGTAAATGGACAGCCTATGCTTTTACATATATTATCCTGTTCTTAATCAGCGGCATATTTATGCGCCTGCTCAATGCAACTGCCCTGAGCCTGAATGCTTTTGTAACCTTAGGCTACGGCGAAATGCAGGCCCGCGGCATTGCCCGCTACCTGGTGGTGCTGGAGGGTGCAATAGGTTGGTTTTTACTGGGTATTTTCTCTGTAAGCTTAATAAGCCAGATTTTGGGCTGAGGCAACTCACAATGGCAGATAACGAACTGATTACATCTTTAATAGAAAGCAAGGGGCATCAAAATCTCCCCGCCTGCGAGGTATGCCAAACACCCAGTTTGGAAACTTACAATCATTGCCCCGGCTGCGGTCATGATTTTAAGCCCGCCCGCATTACCGAAAAACGCCTTATCAACCAGGCCTCGGATGCTTTTGATATGGATTATGGCATACTGTTTACCATACGTTCGCTTACCCTGAGTCCGGGTGATACCATCAGGCAATATCTTTCAGGCGAGAGGAAGAAAATTACCAATCCGTTCCGGTATTACCTCATTGTTTTCGCCTTCCAAAGCCTGCTTATCCAAATCAGCGGGGCTGAGTATAATGCCCCGGACATACCCGAAAAGTTCATTGGCCGCATAGACTATTTTTACAGCGCTGTACGCCACCTTATTGCCTTCAGCCAGCACTATCCCACGCTTATTCTGGTGCCTTATCTGCTCCTTTCGGCACACTTCCTGAAAGTGTTTGCCGGGCACCATAATTACAATATTGCCGAGGCTTTCATATTCAATATATTCACCCTTGCCCATGCCGGCCTGCTGTATTCATTAATTGAAATTATACCTGATATATTGAGAGCCATACCGGGTATTTCAGAATATATACCCGCCTACGCAGACTTCTTCCTTGTTGTTTTCCCGATAACCTATTTGGTTTACGGGGCTTGGGCCTTCACATCTTTCTACAGGGAATATGAGCTTTTTGCCGTTGTTTCCTTTGCCTTCGTGCTTTTAAGCGCCTTCGCGGTTTATTATTTGGTATTGCTGCTCTTAGTGGCTGCGGGTTCTGTTTTTGTAAGCTGGTAATGCCCTGCCTTGAAAACAACTGTTTTAAACCCCTGCTCAGTTAAAAAGCCTGTTACGCTTAATGGCTTCTCCTCGTCGGCGTTGCAGGGCGTGCCTGATACCGGGTATATCTGATTCCTGTTCCCGCAAAAGGCCGGTAATAACCATGCGTTCAAGCTGAGATATTATACCAAGACTTAGTGCTGCAATCAACAGCCAAACAGGACCACCAAAAAGCAGCATGGCCCCGAAAGCCGCAAGCAAAGCCAGCCCGAAACTTTTGGCAATAAGGCTGTGTATGCTGCTTTCACGTCCGAATCGGTAAAAATGGAAAAGTTCGGTGCTTACCTCCATTACAAGGAAGGCAATAACAAGGTACCGTATCTGAATAAAAGCTTCAGGGAACCGGTTGAAGAGCGCAAAGCCGGCACAGAGCCAAAAGAAATTATCGGCCCAACAGTCGGCGCGGCGCAGGAGCTCGGTGGCGGTGCCGAAACGGCGGGCAAGAATACCGTCGAAAATATCGGTAAGCAGGGCAAGGCAAACAATTGAGGCAAGCAGGCTATTGGGCACACTTTCAGCCGCCGACATAAAGATTATGACAGGCCCGAGCAATACGCGCAGCCAAAGCAGGCTCCAGGGGAAGAATTTATAAAAATGAGCTTTCATGCCGGAAAATTAAAGCAATTTTTCAAAGGCTTATAATTATAAAAATCAGCCACCTTTGTGATAAAATCTAAACGCATTCAGAGCATGGCCGCACCTAAAAACCGCACCGGCGTTGTTTACAGCACCAATCCTGATTTTACCTACCAGGATAACACACCCGAAGAAACCGAAACCCTGCCCCCCGCCAAACAAAAGCTGCGCGTGCTTATAGATAAAAAGCAGCGTGCCGGCAAGGTGGTAACCGTGGTAACCGGCTTCACCGGCAAAACCGCCGATTTAGAGGCATTAGGCAAATTACTGAAAACCAAATGCGGCACCGGCGGCAGTGTAAAAGACGGTGAGATTTTAATTCAGGGCGAGATTTTAGAAAAAGTGAAACAGGCGCTTGCCCAACTGGGTTATACTGTGAAGTAAGCATAAGTATGGGCCCAGCTAAGCCGGGCCAAATATTATGCTTAAATTTGCATCCTGTTTCCACTGAATGAAAGATTACGAAGTACACACTTTTCCTAACGGCCTGCGCCTTGTGCATAAGCAGGTTACCAATACAAAAATTGCCCACTGCGGCTTTGTCCTCGATATTGGCAGCCGCGATGAGCTGGACCACCAACAGGGAATTGCCCATTTTTGGGAGCACATGGCCTTTAAAGGCACTACCAAACGCCGCGGGTTCCATATCTGCAACCGGCTTGAGGCAGTCGGCGGCGAACTGAATGCCTATACCACCAAGGAGAAAATCTGCTTTTACGCCTCGGTATTGGAGAGCCACCACGAAAAAGCGGTAGAGCTGCTGTGTGATATTACCTTCGACAGCATTTTCCCGGAAAAGGAAATAGATAAGGAGCGTTCGGTCATACTCGAAGAAATGAGCATGTACCTTGATACCCCTGACGATGCCATTGCCGATGAGTTCGATACCGTGGTTTTCGGCAAGCACCCATTGGGTAACAATATATTAGGCACCAACGAAAGCGTTCGGCGCTTCACCCGCCCTGATTTCCGCACTTTTATTGCCGAGAACCTGAATACTGAGCGTATGGTTTTTGCATCGGTAGGTAACTTTACCCTGCAAACTGCCGTTAAGCGCCTCGAAAAACACATTGGCGATGTTCCGGCCATGGCCGCAGGCAAGCCCCGACAAATTTTTACGGGCTATACCCCCATGAGCGCCGAGGCCACCCGCCCTGTAACGCAGGCACATTCTATTATGGGCAGCCTTGCTTACCCCATTAACGACGAGCGTCGCCTGCCCCTGTTCCTGATGGTTAACCTGCTCGGCGGATCGGCCATGAACAGCCGCTTAAACCTGAGCCTGCGCGAAAAGCACGGCCTTGTTTACAGCATCGAAGCAGGCTACCAGCCTTATGTGGATACCGGTTTGTTCAGCATCTATTTCGCTACCGAGGCTTCGCAATACAAAAAGGCAATAAGCCTGGTGCACAAGGAACTGAAGAAGCTTAGAGAGCAGAAATTGGGCACATCGCAATTGCACACAGCCAAACAGCAGATGATGGGGCAACTGGCTATGTCGGAAGAAAGCAATTTGAGCCTGATGCTCATGCTGGGCAAAAGCCTGCTCGACAGCAATAAGATAGACAGCCTGAACCACATTTTCAGCCGGATTGAAGGCACCACTGCCGAGCAATTGCAGGATATAGCCGTTGAAGTTTTCAACCCCGATATGTTCAGCAGCCTGACTTACCAGCCTGAAGGCGAAGAAGAAGAGGCAGAGGCTTAATCAAAACAATTTATTTCCGCGGCAAAAAGGGCGGCTTTATGGAATCCCCAAGGCAAAAAAGAAGAAGGCTTTTCGGCAAACTAAAGCTGCCGATTTATTTAGAGGCCCTCAACAAACTACTTAACCGTCCCGTAATTGCCGATGATTTACTTTCGGTTGCAGAGAGCGATGCCTTTCTGCGCCTTTGCAACCACCCCTTAGAGCCCATTCAGCACAGAGTTCGAGTTTTATGATAAAGACCGGCTGCGGGCACTTTTACAGCTTCTTCAGCATCATAAGCCTACCGGCTATAAACTCAGCACCCTGCATTCCGACGGATGCGGCCTGGCTCAACTTGATTCCATTACCGAAATAAACCCTGATTTTGGCTTCCACGATGAACCCGGGGGCGTTTTCAGCCTGGTTTCAAATGATTATCGGCAGCAAATAGTTTTGACATAATGGTCAAAAGTAGTTGGTAACAAGCCTAAAAACAGGGTATAATCACT
>JAZKBN010000005.1:0-13773 GCA_040388605.1 Bacteroidota bacterium
TGCATCAAGGCTGCTTTCAATTAAAGTCCTGTATTTTGCTTCGCTTGCCAGTATAATACGGGCTGCATTTTCCTGGTCTGTAATATCCTGCGCTGTTCCAAAAAGCCTTGTAACCTTGTTGTTAGAATCTTTTTCACCATAGCCATGTTCCAGTATTGCTTTTTTAGTTCCGTCTAATGTAGTTATGCCATATTTAATTCTGAACGAAACGCCGTTTTCACGTGCGCAAGCTGAAGTTTTGAGCACCAATTCCCTGAATTGGGGATCGACCAATTCAACAAATGCGCTGTGCGACATATTGAAATTCAACCTGTCGATACCAAATACATTATATAAATTATCTGACCAGTCTAGTTTGTCATTTATTAAATCGTAGTTCCATGAGCCCAGTTTTGCAAGTTTTTGAGCCTCATCAAGGTGGGCTTTGCTTTGTATAATATCATTTTCAGCCTTAACCCTTTCTGTAATATTATTGTGCGCAATTACAACCAGGGGCTCATCAATTATAAATTTCTTTGCACGCATGCTAAACCATCGCTCTTCAGTAAGTGAGTGGCAGGGGTATTCATAGTAATATTCATTAACATCGTTTTCAAAAACGGCCTTAATACCGTTTTTAACTTCATTGGCAATTAATTCACCGGCTGAAGCAGAAGTTTCACATACGTCGAAATAATTACTCCCGGCACCGGTTTCCCGTAAATCAGTTGCCCCGTTTTCAATTGAAAAGCTCTTCCATCTATCATTAACATTCCTGATTTTACCGGTATTGTCAATAACAGCAATATGAGATGCCAGGGAATTCAGAATTCCTATATTGAATTGCTCACTCTTACTAAGCTGCAATTCTTTTTCCTTAATTTCGGTTATATCATGCACAATTCCATATAAGCAATCCGGTATTCCGCTTGTGTTAAAATGGAATTTGAACCTTGCAAAAATGTATTTAATGGTTCCGTCTTTTAATAAAATACGGTGAGTCATTTTGGTTTCAGATAATGTTCTCCTTGCCTTTTCAGATTCATCCATCACAAATTCCAGGTCTTCCGGGTGAATAAAGCTTTTCCAAATAGCAAACGACAGCTTATTTTCATGCGCCGGCAATCCATATATTCTACATGCTTCTTCAGACCATATAGCAACACCCGTTGCCAAATTTAATTCCCAGTTACCAAGGTGAGCAATCTCCTGCGCTTCCTTCAGTCGTTTTTCGCTCTGCTCTAACTCATTCTGTGTTTTGGTTCGTTCAGTAATGTTTCTTGAATGGCATGCAGTTCCTATAACCTTGTTGCCGCTTTTTACCGGGTTAAACGAAATTTCATTAAACATTTCATCTGGCGCCAATAGACGCTCTATAACAGTAAAAGATTCGCCGGCAAAGGCCCTTTCGTAAAATTGCCTGTACCTGTCTGATTCCGGTTCATTAGCAGCCCCGGCAAGAACGCTTGTTCCCCTTTCAATTGGCCGGCCTGTAATCATTGTAATTAATTCATCGAAGGGTTGGTTAGCGCTTATTAGATTAAATGCTGTATCAACGCTCCACATCAGGTCTGTTGTATTATTAATCAGCGCATTCAGGTTATTGGTACTGAGTTCTTTTTCCTGCTCCAGCTGCAGGCGTTTGGTTACGTCCCTAAAATTGGAAACCATTGCATTTACGCCCGGCTCATGAAGCAGGTTAGTTATATTTCCCTCAGTCCATATATAGTGGCCGTTTTTATGTTTTACTCTTTGCCTGATAAAAATTGTATTGTCAGGGGCGCTAAGCACGGCCTTTATATTTTTCAGCAGATTTTCAAAATCATCGGGGTGTATAAAATCATTTAAGTCCCTTTTTTTATATTCTTCAATTGAATAGCCTAATACTACGGTTATAGACGGACTGCCATAGATTACATTGCCATCTGCATCGGAAAGCGTTTTCATATCAGGGCTTTTTTCAATAAGAGCCTTGAACCTGTTCTCATTCTTAATTACCTGCTCTTCCGCTTCTTTTTGCTTTCTGTCTTTTTCAAAAACTTCCAATGCAAAAGATATGTCGTCGGCCATTTCCTCCAACATTTTAATATCGTCTTCAAGCGCAAAATTTATCTCAGCAGAATAGAGGTTAAAAGTTCCAATTATAATTCCTGCTTTTTTAATTGGCAGAACCATGCATGATTTAATGCCGTTTTCATGGCAAAAATGCAACCAGCCTTCAAGGGCTGGTTCTTCTTCCACGTTATTACAATTATAAAACGTTCCTGTTGAGAGCACTGAATCCTGCGGGCCGTTTTTAACATAAGTTTGCTCATGGAATTTAGAAAACAGATGCAACGGAATTCCGCATTGCTCAATCATGGAAATGGTATTACGGTCGGGGTTGAAAAGCCCTATCCATGCCATTTTAAAATTGCCGTACTCAATGGCCAGCCTACAGGCATTTCTGAACAGGGCAGTTTCGTCTTTAACTCTTAAAATATCCTGGCTAACCTGGCTTATAAATGTAAGAAGCCTGTTAGCCATGCTTAATTTCTCTTCAGTCTCTTTGTATTTTGTGATATCCTTAACCAGGCTTATCATGGCAATCACTTCCCCGTTTTCATCTTTAATGGCAGAGTTGTTCCATTCGCACCAAATTACTTTGCCATGCTTGGTTTTGTTCCTGTTTTCTAAAGTGGTTTTATCTGTTAAACCGTTGAATAAATTGTATGCTATTTTAGTTACTGTGCTTAAATCATCATCGTAAATAAAGCTGCTTCCGATTGTCGGGTTCATTGATTTCATTTCTTCCTCCGTCCAGCCGAAAATTTCTTCAGCATTCTTAGACCAGCTTTTAATGGTGCTGTTCATGTTCCACTCTACAAACGCAATGGAAGTAAGTTCAAGTGCCTTTTTAAATTCTTCTGCGGAAACAGCAGGTATTGACTTTAGCCTTGAGCTTAAAGATTGCTGAGGTTTATTTACTGTCGAATTATTACCTGGTTTCATAAGATTTTTAGTTCTTGGCAATGTGGTTTTTTTTGGAGCCTACAGGGCTTATTATCTGCCTGAATCGGGCAGATAATAATAATGTGTAAAAAATATACTGTTAAGTATTTTTAGTGTATCTGTTAGGCTTATTGTTTGTACTAACTGATTTCGGCTATAAAATAGCACCATTGAAGATGCTTGCCTTTGTCTTGTGCAATTAAAGATAAAAAAATCTTCTAATTAGTATATATTGTATCGAGATCTTACATGAGCAGATTTATTTTCCTTTTAGATTAAGGTGCAGCCCTAAACAGTTAGGCTTCCGTCTCAAAAAAAAAGGGAATGGCGGCGGCCATTCCCTTTAAGTGCAAAGAATTGGTTTTTACCTGTCAAGCAGTATTCTTAAATTTTCGGCCAGGCCATCTTCGGTGCTCAGGTTAACTGCATACACCCCTGGCACCAAGGAAGATGTATTTATTGGCTGACCACTGTAAATTCTGCTTTGCTGTACAATTTGACCTGCTGAATTATACATTATCATTTCAGCTGTTTTGCTGTTTCCAAAGCTGAAGGTAATAAAATCTCTTCCGGGATTAGGATAAACACCGGCATGAATGCCGTTGATGCCTTTTGCATTTACAACAATGGGTGCAAATGTTTCAGATTTACCATTTAAATCGAATTCTGTTAAGCGATAGTATTGTTTATCTGTTTCATTGCTCCATTTGTATGTATCTGAAAGATTGTAAACGCTTTGCTCATTGTTGAAACCTGCAGCAGCAACTTTTCCTACAGGTTGGTAGGTAATTCCGTCGGCGCTGCGTTCAACAAGGTATTCTTTGGAGTTTATTTCCTGCGCAGTTACCCAGCTCAGCATAGTTCCTGAGTTAACCTGCCTGCCGCTGAAGGAAAGCAAAGTAACAGGCAGGGGAGAGAGCAGGCTGCCGGCTACTGCGAAGTTTGAAAACCCGCTCATTCCTGTGCGCCTGATTGAGCCGTCGCTTTGAATACCGGTTGAAGTGCCTTCAGGGTTTGAAATGCTTCCGTTCTGATACCAGGTTATACCCAGGGGGCTGTCTCGTTTTACTATGGAGTATGCTGCATTGCTGCTCATAAATGAAGGGTACATATCCATTTCATAGGTGGCAGAGCCTGCATCGGGTGTTACTTCCCACCATCCGCTGGTGAGCATGGTGGTAAACACCCCGCCTTGCTCGTTAAACGGAACGAGCGCACTTGGCAGCGGATTTAATAATGGGTTGGTTCCGTTAAATGCAACTTTAATATTAGTTAGTCCGCCGGAAGTGCCTGACATATTAAGCGCCAGCAGCTGCTGCGCGCCAGATGAGCCTACCGGGAAGCTATATAGCTGGGCACTTGTAACATCGCGTTTCAGGTAGCCGTTTATAAGCCTTCCGGTTGTTCCGTAATCCACAGATGCAGGAGCGCTGTTGGTTATGTATAATGTGAAACCGTTTGCATCAAGGGGGCCTTCCTGCAGGTCAAGCAAATCGCTTACTTCAAGGTCTGCCGGCAGAACAGCGCCATTGGGCCTGTTAATTGTAAGTCTTTGTAAACCATTTGAAATTGTAGGTAGCTGCAAAGCTAAGTCTGCCCCGAACCCGAAGATTCTCAGCTTTCCGGTTCCGCTGCCGTTAATGGTACCAGTGCCTGTAATTGTACCCCCGCTTATAGCAACATTGCCCACCGTTAAAGTGCTTGTATCAAGCGTAAGCGTATGTGTAGACAATGCAAGTGTACCCAACACAGTGCTTGTATTTGTAAGCGTGGTGTTTTGTGTAATGTTGAGGTTGGTAAGAACGCCCCCCGGGTAATAGCTTATTGAGGCGCTGTTGAGCGTTAATGTAGTTCCGGAAATTGAGCTGCCCCCGGTTAAAGTTCCGTTGAGCGTAAGCGTATTGCCGGTTCCGGTGTTTATTGGGCCGTTGGTTATATCCAAATCACCGTTTACCTGTGTATTGTTGCTTAAGGTAACTCCCAAAGGATTATTAACAGTAAGGTTATTAACAATTGCAGGTACACCGGCACCGCATGTTTGTGTACTTGTTGAATTAAAAATGAAATTTCCGGAATTGTGCCCGCCTGTTCCGTTAAAGTTACGGATTGTAGCCTGAACTGCACCGGTAGGACCAACAGATGTAATACCATTCACGTTTGCAGTAATTAAGGTTGAATTAGCATTCAGGGTAAATGTACCTGTGGTAATAAGTGCATAAGCACTCAAATCTATGGTTCCTGAAACGGTAAAGTTTGAATTTTGGGTTACGTTGCCGCCGTTAATAATCAAGCTTTTGCCTGTGCCAACAGATATTGCATCAATATCTGAGTAGGTTCCTGTCCAAACATTTACAACACTGTTGCCGCTTAATGCCTGGGCCTCGGCAATGCGACCTGATGCTGCAAATTGTGAATTAGATGCAGTTACATGCAATGTTGTATAATCGGGCTGAAAGCCGGGAGTTATTAAATCGGCATCAATCCCGCTTTCGAGCCATGGTGTAATATCTATGGGAACTGCGCCGGCGAATATTTTACCTGCAACACCGGTTGCTGTAGTAGTACCGTAATAGTTGCGCGATGCATCTGTATTACCGGTTCCGGCCGATACGGTGTTTATAACAAGGTCATTGGTTACAAATGAATTGTCGTTACAGTTAAAGGTTATATTTAGGCCAAGGCCTGCAGTGCCGCCGCTGTAATCGCGCCAAATGCTCTGGGTGGTGCTTATAATTCGTATGATAGAATTATTTGCGAAGTTAACCGTAGTGTTATTGGTTTTCTTCCTGAGAATAAGGTCGAAATTGGCGTTTTCTGAAAAGGTGTTTTGATTGATGCTCATGTTACCGCAACCAAAAATATTGATACCCCTGTTCAGGCTGTTGCTTATTGTATTGGCAGTTACCGTTGCGGTAACATTGCTTCCGCCGGCGCCCAGGAAATAAAGGGCTGCATTATCAGAAACGGCATCTATATTTTGTGTTTTATCTATCAGGCAGTTTTTAATTGTAACATCAGTAATTTGGCCCAGGTTACCTGTACCGTCAGACATTACAGCGTATTTCTGTGAATTGTTAATGGTTACACCATCAATTACAAAATACGTTGCTGCGCTTGCGGCTATGAATGTTGGACTTACACATGCAACAAGGTTTGCTATATAGTTATTGGTGAGGTTAATGCCAACGTAGCAGGCATCTGTGGTAACGCCTGATGCGCCGCCTATTGCACCGCCCGATATACTTACTGCATTTACCCCGCTTCCATAACAGCCTGAGGCATTAACACCGTATAATGCTTTTGTAATATAGTTACCGGTTAAAGCTACTGAAGCGCCTGCACTTACATTTACAATTGTAAAACCAATGATGTAGCCTGATGCTGAATAACGGGTAATGGTATTGTCGTCGGCAGTAATTGCAGCGCCATTATCAATAGCAAAGAGGAATATACCTGTGCCGAAACGTATAAGGTTACTCCCGCATACATCAGTATAAGAATTTACGCTTATGGAATTTGACGCTATAAGGGAGCTGCCTGAAAGGCCGGTTCCGCCCATGCTTTTGGCAAATACACCGCCATAGCAATTGCTGATTGTATTATTGGTAACATCGGCATAGCAGCTGTTACGCATTGAAACAGCAAAGCCGGTACTTACATAAGAGCCTGAAGTTGTTGCAAAAGCTGCAGGGGCATTTACTATATTAATTACAAGGTTATTGCTAACATTGTTTGAGGCTGTTGCAGCAGGTATTCCGCTGTTGTCTAACACAATGCCGTTGTTTTGCATGCCTGTAATAATATTGTTCAATACCTGGATACCGTTTACATTAACGTATGTCGATGTGTTTGCATCGGTTGACCAAGTTGCAATACCTGAACCGGAGCTTATTACATTGCCGTCAAGCTTAAAGCCATCTATAGTTATGTTATTGGTGCTGATACCAATTACAGACCCGGTGCTGCTGCCCGATGAGCGGGTAATTACAGCTTCGGTTACACGTGTGTCGCTGCCGTTTATGCCGGTATTCGGGCCGGTAAGTACAATTGATTTAGAAATCATGACCGGGCCTTCAGCATAGGTGCCGGCAGCCACAATTATATCATCTCCCGATGCTGCAGCTACAGAGATGGCATGAGTTATAGTTTGAAAGGGGCTTCCTGCTGTGGTTCCGGTGTTGGCATTGCTGCCGGTGGAGTTGTTTACGTACCAAGTGGTTGCAAATGAATTAATGCAGGTAAACAGTGCGATAATAGTAGTTATAATTGTTTTCATAGCCGGTAGAAGTGTTTGTAAATCCAATTCCCCGAATATCAATGCTTACCTGCCGACATTGCTGTAACCTGCTTTCAGAGATCAACAGCCTGGTATTGCCTGCAATTAAATTCATTGTATAAGGTGCAGAATAGGTAATAGCTTATGTGTTCCTAAATAGTGTATAGCAGAATACTTATGTGTTATCTTAAGTATTCCGGATGGTATTTTTACCCGGAAAATGAATCACATGCTAATATTCGCATGCCCGTGTTATAAATTGAAAATCTAAAAGAGTGCCAAAATGAATACCTAATGCCCACCAAAATTTGGTGTAATATTCAATTGTTTTATATTACATTATTTATTTAAAATGATGGTCTGTTGATTTGTAAATGTCTCATTTGCAGGCAGGAAGAATTTGATTGTGGTATTTGCTCCACTTTTATTAATGCTGTACATGCATGAGCATTCACCCTGATTTCAATAAACCGGGATTCATTGAAATGGAATTCAAAAGACGAATTGGGGTTATTTAATTGTTATAATTTTGTTTTGCGTTGAAAAAATGCAATGGTATTGGTTTATGTATATTTATTGGCTTTTATTTTAAATTCACATTACCTTAATAACGTACGTGCGTTTTGTAGTTTAAGAATACAGTAATGATTTTATTCACTTTTTTTATTAATGGTTTTATAGAATAATAGCCAATAAAGGGGTTTAAACTGCCCCAATATTCTCGGTATAGGTCTTATAAATGCTGATTGTGTGAAAAGGTTAATTCAGAATGCTTTAAATGTAATTTGAGCACTCGTATAGCCGGATGAAAATTCTCGGGGGGAGGCAGACAATGCTTTGAACAATATTATTAAAAAGTTGTTCAATAAAATATTTCCCCTGATATTTGCCCCTCATATATTATTATGCAGGTATTTATTAACCTGTAAATATCCATATTCAATGACCGGGCAAACCATAGATACCTCCACAGAAGATAAAATTAAAGAAGCTGCGCGGCAGGTTTTTACCCGTAAGGGCTATGAAGCCACCAAAATGCGCGATATAGCCGCCGAAGCCGATATTAACCTTTCGCTCATTAATTATTACTTCCGCAGCAAAGAAAGGCTCTTCAGGCTTATTATGGAGGAAACCACCGATAAGCTGCTCGCAGGTCTCAGGCTCTTGCTGAACAACCCTGAGCTTAGCCTCATTCAGAAGGTTGAAAAAATTGCTGACCACTATATTACCCTGCTCTTAGAGCATCCTAACCTGCCGGCCTTCATACTCAAAGAGATTTTGAGCAACGCCGAAGGTTTTATAGCGTCTGCCGGACCCAAACAGGTCATTTTTGAATCGCACATGGTTCAGCAAATGATTGCGCTTGGCGCTGAAGGTAAAATTGCTTTCAATCCCATCCATATTTTCATGAACACATTGGGTATGATAGTATTCCCCTTTATAGCCCGACCCGTGATTCTGAAAGCGGGGGCCCCGCTTATAAACGAGGATGGCTTTAAGAACCTGATGCTGGAGCGCAAAAAGCTTATACCCATTTGGGTAGCCGGTATGGCCGGGCTTTAAAAAATTTGCCCAAATATTGAACAGCTATTCAAAACAGGAAAATCAATCAAAATTTCAAACAATGCATATATGAAAAATTTATGGCTCACAGCCGTTTTAATATGCGTTTCGGGCATTTGCATGGCGCAGCTGAAGCAACTGAGCCTTTCGGAATGCCACAGCCTTGCCGAAGAAAACTACCCCCTTGTAAAGCAGCATGATTTAATAGCAAAGGCCGGCGCATTTAATATTTCGAATGCAGCTAAGCTGTATTTGCCGCAGGTATCGTTTTCGGGGCAGGCAACTTATCAAAGCCAGACGGTAAATTTTGCCGAGGCTGTAGGCGGCAAATTGCCTTTTTCCATTCCGGCCCTTTCAAAAGACCAGTACAAGGTGCAGGGCGAAATAAGCCAGCTTATTTATGACGGGGGCACAGGCGCTAATATCAGGAATAATGCAGCTATGAATACGGCTGTGCAGCAGCAAAACCTGAAGGTGAGCCTGTATGCCCTGCACGAGCGAATAAACCAGCTTTACTTTTCAATTCTGCTGCTTACACAGCAGCAGGTTCAGAACAATTTACGCAAGGCCGATTTGCAAAACCTAATCGGCAAGGCGTCTGCGGCTTTACAGAACGGCACTGCCTTCCGCAGCCAGGTAAACGAGCTTAAGGCCGAGCTCAGCAATGCTGAATTAACGGGCATCGAATTCAGGGAAAGCAAATTGGCCTACCTGCAAATGCTGGGTGTTTTCATTAATAAACCCCTTGACGAAAGTACTGATTTACAAGTTCCTGCTGATTTTAGTGCCCTTGCGCAAAATGCCCGTCCCGAGCTCAAATTATTCGAGCTCCGCAGGCAGGCCATTGATTTGCAGGAAAAGCAGCTGAGCACCGATTATACCCCCAAGCTCTCGGCCTTTTTCCAGGGCGCTTATGGCAGGCCTACGCTTAACTTTATCAGCAACGAATTCGGGTTTTGGTATTTGGGCGGCCTGCGGTTCAGCTGGAATATAGGCAGCCTGTACACCCTTCAAAACAACCGCAGCCTGCTGGGCATTAACAGGCAGGCCATAGATGTTGAAAAGGAAGTATTCCTCTTTAACTCCAAGCTTAACCTTGAGCAGGAAAATGCCGAGGTGAGAAAATACCGCGCTATGCTTGTCCAGGCAGATTCAGGGCTGGCATACCGCATCAGCGTAAAAAAAGCGGCCGAGGCCCAGCTCGCCAACGGGGTTATTACCACCCATGAATTTATAAGTAAGCTGAACGCTGAAAACCTTGCCCGACAGGCGCTTATAGTTAACAGAATACAATTGCTGCGTGCACAATACAGCATTAAAAACACCCTGGGCATTTAAGCCGATTAAATATTACCATAGCTTATATGAAATACACAGTTCGTGCCATCATATTAATACTGCTGCTTACATGGCTGTGCGCCTGCAACAGCAGCAAGCCCGAGTACGATGCATCGGGTTATTTCGAGACCGATGAGGTTATTGTTTCGGCACAGCAAAACGGGGAGCTTCTTGCTTTCAGCATCACCGAGGGCGACCGCCTTAATGCCGGCGCTGTAATAGGCCAGATTGATGTAAGCATACCGGAGCTTCAGAAGGAGCAGGTTGAGGCATCAATGGCTGCTTTAAAAAGCAAAACCCATAGCACCGCGCCGCAAACCAATTTGCTGAACCGGCAAATTGCAGCGCAGGAAACGCAGCTGAAGCAATTGAGGCATGAGCAGCAGCGCACCCATAACCTGGTAAAAGCAGATGCCGCAACCCAAAAGCAGCTCGATGATATTAATGCGCAAATTGACCAGCTTGAAAAGCAGGTGGCCGTTACCCGCAGCCAGCTGAGCCTGAACACCAGCAATACTGAAACCCAAAATCGCGGCATATTGAGCGAGCAGAACCCGCTTGAAAAAAATGCAGAGCAATTGCAGGTGCAAATAGGGAGGGGTAAAATTACAAACCCGGTGCAGGGCATTGTATTGGCAAAGTATGCCCTCAAAGGTGAAATGGCTGCCATTGGCAAGCCCCTGTATAAAATAGGCAATACCGATACCCTTACCCTGCGGGCCTATATAGGCGGCACTGAGCTGGGCGCGGTAAAAACAGGGCAGCAGGTAAAGGTACGTATTGACCAAGGCAGGAAAGAATACAAAGCATATACAGGTAAAGTGGTTTGGATAGCTGATAAATCGGAATTTACGCCTAAGACCATACAGACAAAAGATGAGCGCGCCAACCTGGTTTACGCCATGAAAGTTCGCGTTGTAAACGACGGCTTGTTGAAGATAGGCATGTACGGCGAAGTTATTTTCGGCCAATAAGCAGGGAATTTATGAACGCCGTATCGGTTAAAAACGTTTTTAAAACTTATGAGAAGGGCAGTGTAAGTGCCCTCGATAACGTAAGCCTGGAAATTGCCAAAGGTGAGCTTTTCGGCCTTATTGGCCCCGATGGGGCCGGTAAAACATCCCTGTTCCGCATACTTACAACCCTGCTCCTGCCAGATATGGGCAGCGCCTCCCTCCTTGGTTATGATACGGTAAAGGACTACCGCGAAATACGCAACCGTGTAGGCTATATGCCCGGCAAATTCTCGCTTTACCAGGATCTTAGCGTTGCCGAAAACCTTGCCTTTTTCGCCACCCTCTTTAACACCACCATAGAAGAGAATTATGATTTGGTAAAAGACATATATGAGCAGATAAAGCCTTTCAGCGATCGCAGGGCAGGCAAACTATCCGGCGGCATGAAGCAGAAGCTGGCCCTTTGCTGCGCCCTTATTCATAAGCCTGAGGTATTGCTGCTAGATGAGCCCACTACGGGCGTTGATGTGGTATCGCGCAAAGAGTTTTGGGATATGCTCAAAAGGCTGAAAGAGCAGGGCATCACCATACTGGTATCAACACCTTATATGGATGAGGCAGTGCTTTGCGAGCGCATAGCATTAATTCAGTCGGGTAAAATACTGTCGGTAGATACGCCGCAAGAAATAATTAAGCAGTACCCGGTTAAGCTTTTCGCGGCAAGGGCGGGTAATATTTATAAGCTGCTCAGCAGCCTGCGTGCAAACCCGGCAATTGAAAGCAGCTACGCCTTCGGCGAATACCTGCATGTAACTTTAAAAGAAAAAGGCTCAGGCCTCCAAAGCCTGCAAAAAATTGCTTCAGATTCAGGTATAACAGATACCGAGTTGAAAGAAATTGAGCCCACCATTGAAGACAGCTTTATCAGGCTCATGAACCAAACCCAATTAACCCCTGCTGTAAATGGCTGAGCCGGTAATTGTATGTAAAGACCTGAGCAAGCAGTTCGGCTCTTTCTATGCGGTAAACAAAATCTCCTTTGAAGTAGGCAAGGGCGAAATTTTTGGTTTTCTCGGGGCTAACGGGGCAGGTAAAACCACGGCCATGCGCATACTCTGCGGCCTTTCTTACCCATCATCGGGCGAGGCCATGGTGGCCGGCTTTAACGTTTACACCCAACAGGAGAGCATTAAGCGTAACATAGGGTATATGAGCCAAAAGTTCAGCCTGTACGAGAACCTGAGCGTATCTGAAAATATTCAGTTTTTCGGGGGCATATATGGCCTGGGCAGGCAGGTAATTAAGGAACGCCGCGAAGATTTACTCAAGCGCCTTGGCCTGCAAAACCAGCGCGATACCCTTGTGGCAGCCCTGCCGCTTGGCTGGAAACAAAAGCTTGCCTTCTCTGTAGCCATTTTCCACCGCCCGCAAATAGTTTTCCTTGATGAACCTACCGGGGGTGTGGACCCGGTAACCCGCAGGCAGTTTTGGGATATGATTTATGAAGCATCGGCATCAGGTATCACCATTTTTGTAACCACGCATTATATGGATGAGGCCGAATACTGCAACCGCATATCGGTTATGGTAGATGGTAAAATAGAAGCGCTTGATTCACCGGCCAACCTGAAAAAGCAATACAATGCCGCAAGCATAGAAGATGTCTTTTACCTGCTCGCCCGGGGCGCCAAACGTGCCGCCGATTAATAATACTGCTATGAAACAATTGTACGTATTTATCAGGAAAGAGTTCTTCCACGTTTTCCGCGACAGGCGAACCCTTCTTATTATGTTCGGCCTGCCCGTCATTCAAATTATACTCTTCGGCTACGCCCTTACCAGCGAGGTTAAAAACGCCGGGATTACAATTGCCGACTTTGCCCGTGATTCCCATTCCCAGGCCATCATTGAGAAAATACAGGCCGGCGATTATTTTAAAACGGAACACTACACATCTGATTACAACAGCATTGAACGCGATTTTAAAAGCGGCAAAATAAAATGCGCAATTATATTCCCGGCAGGTTTCGGCAACAGCATAGTACCGGGCGGCAAAGCCCGAATTCAAATTATTGCCGATGCATCGGACCCGAATACGGCCAAGGCAATAACCAATTACCTGAGCATGATTATTAATGCCTACACCCAACAAATAAGCAATGCCCCGCCGCAGGCATATAATGTTGTACCCGAGCTGCGCATGGTTTATAACGAAGACGGTAACGGGTCATTAAACTTTATACCCGGTGTAATTGCGCTTATATTCATGATAGTGTGCACCACCTTAACCTCCGTATCTGTGGTACGAGAAAAAGAGACCGGCACAATGGAAATACTCCTTGTTTCGCCCTTTAAGCCTATTATGGTGCTGGTGGCTAAGGCGGTTCCTTACCTTGTATTGTCGGTTTTGAATTTAGGGCTTATACTGTGCCTGTCAGTTTTTGTGCTTGACGTGCCTGTAAAAGGCAGTTTGCTCCTGCTGCTCGCCGAAAGTGCCTTGTTTATAATAACATGCCTCTCTTTGGGCCTTCTTATTTCAAATGTTACCAATACGCAGCAAACCGCCATGCTGATGAGCATGCTGGGCATGATGCTGCCAACGCTTATTTTAACCGGCTTCCTGTTCCCGCTTGAGAATATGCCCCTGCCGTTCCGGGTTATATCGCATAT
>JAZKBN010000005.1:13783-28903 GCA_040388605.1 Bacteroidota bacterium
ATTACATTATTGTAAAGGCAATAATGCTGAAGGGCCTGGGTATTTCATATATATGGAAAGAAACGCTCATTCTTGCCGGCATGACGGTTTTGCTGCTCACAATTGCCCTGAAAAACTTTAAAACCCGGCTGCAATGAAAGTGCTCCTGTTCATTTTACAGAAAGAGTTCCGCATGATTTTCAGGGATAAGATAATTCTTGTAATCATGTTCGGGCTGCCGGTAATTCAGCTGATTGTGCTGCCCCTTGCCGCCAATTTCGATGTTAAGAATATTAATATCAGCATAGTTGATAATGACCACAGCACTATGTCGCAGCAGCTGATCAGTAAAACGGCGGCATCAGGCTATTTCAGGATTATAAGCGCCGAAAATTCATACCCTGCCGCCTTTCAAAACATTGAAAAAAGCACTGCCGATATTGTAATGGAAATTCCGCCGGGCTTTGAACGCAACCTGGTACGCGAGCATGTTCAGAAAATAGGCATATCGGCCGATGCCATTAACGGTACTAAGGCCATGCTTGGCGGCGCATACCTGGCTGCAATAATTAATGATTTCAGCAGCAATCTGCAGTTGAATATGCAATCGGCAGCGGTTACCGGGCAGGCGGCATCAATTGAAATAAGCACACTTAACTGGTATAATCCCCATGCCGAATACAAGTTCTACATGGTGCCCGGAATTTTGGTTTTGCTGCTTACCATGATTGGCGGCTTTCTTACCGCGCTCAATATTGTAAAGGAAAAAGAGATTGGCACCATTGAACAGATAAACGTGAGCCCCATTCGTAAATGGCAGTTTATCCTCGGCAAGCTTATCCCGTTCTGGATTATGGGGATGATAGTTTTCAGCCTTGGCCTTGTTGTGGCACGGGTTGTTTACGGCATAATACCGGTAGGCAGCTTTGGGCTTCTGTACCTGTTCGCGGCGGTATATATGGTAGCGGTTCTTGGCTTCGGACTACTGATTTCCACCTATTCAGATACGCAGGTGCAGGCTATGTTCGTAGCGTTTTTCTTTATCATGATTTTCATTTTAATGAGCGGTCTGTTTACACCGGCGGAGAGCATGCCGGGCTGGGCCCGCACCATATCAGGCCTTACACCGGTTACGCACTTTATTAAAATAGTGCGCATGATAGTCATGAAAGGCAGCACCCTTAATGATGTGTTGCCTGAGCTTGGCTATGAGGCGGCATTCGCGCTAATTTTGAATGGCTGGGCCATTTTGAACTACAGAAAAACGGAGTAACCTTGCAATATGGAAAAACGAATGATGCAGGAGGAAAGCAGCTTCCTGAGAGGTCCGCGTGCAAGGTGGCAGGAGCTGAAGTATGTGTTCGGGGTTATGATGCAGTTTATAAAGGGTTTTCGCACCATGCACTTTATAGGGCCTACAATCACCGTTTTCGGTTCGGCAAGGTTTACAGAAGAGCATAAGTATTACCAACTGGCCCGTAAAGTTTCGACAGAGCTGGCAGGCATGGGCTTCGCCATTATGACCGGCGGCGGACCCGGTATTATGGAAGCAGCCAACCGGGGCGCAAAAGATGCAAAGGGCCTCAGCATTGGCTGCAACATAGTTTTAAGCCATGAGCAAAAACCCAACCCCTACCTCGACAGGTTTGTGAACCTTGAATACTTTTTTGTGCGTAAGGAGCTGCTTCGTAAATACTCTTTTGCCTTTGTTGTTCTACCGGGCGGCTTTGGTACCCTCGATGAGTTTTTTGAAACCCTGACCCATTCAAACCCATAAGACAGATAAGTTCCCCATGGTGGTAATGGGTGTTGAATACCATAAAGATATAATTGCGCACATTCAGCTTATGGCCGCCGAAAAAACAATAAGCCGCGAAGATTTGGATCTTGTTTTATTTACTGATTCAGTGGAGGATGTAGTAGCACATATTGGTAAATATGCAGAATCGCAGGCCTTATTGAGCCAGTTTGCACCCCATAAGCCCAATTGGCTTTTGGGAGAAGAAAGTATTAAAAAAAAACCGGCGTGAAAAGTAGTTCAGAATTATTACAATAATTATTTAGTATCCTGCGGTAAAATGGGGATGCTGAACCGGAATACAGAACCTTTTCCTTCCTCACTTTCCACGGTAATTTTACCGTCATGGTCATCAATAATTTTAGAGGCTATATATAGGCCCATGCCGAAACCGTTGTAATGGTTTTTTACCTCATCGGCGCGGTAAAATTTATCAAATACCCTTTTAATAGTTTCTTCCGACATGCCTATGCCGCAATCACGTACCGAAACTACTACTTCTTTGCCTGCCACAAAGGTTTCCAAATCAATACAAGTGCCTGGTACAGAATATTTAGCGGCATTGCTGATCAGGTTATTAAGTACCTGCTCCATTCTCACGACGTCGGTTCTTACCTTAACAGCTTCGCCCAGGTTAACCTTCAGTTCATGATTAGGAACCAGTTTCCTGATTAATTCAGCCGATTCAGTAATGAACTTATTCAGGTCTACGGTTTCATAATTATAATCGGCCTGGCCCGTTTCCATTTTGGAAATATCGAGCAGTTGCTGAATAAGTGTTTGAAGCTTAATGGTTTGCAAATCAATTTTAGCAAGGTATTTTGTCAAACTCTCGTTTTGATTTCCGGCAGATTGAATTGCAAGTTCAACATAAGATTTTAATATGGTTAAGGGTGTGCGCAGCTCATGGCTGGCAACAGAAAGGAATTCGTTTTTTTGGTCGTTCAGGTAATTGGCATGTATGAGCTCAAGCTCTTTTTGCTGATTTATCCTGTAAAGCTCCATGTTCCTGAATTTTACTTCCTCGTATGGGCTTATAGGGCCAAGATCATCGAAATGCTTGTAAATCAGGTGCAGCTTTTGGGGAGTTAACCTCGCCGACCTTGGTATTGAAATACTTATGCTCACAGTTACCTGCTGCTCGGCAATCAGCACATCGAAAACGGGTATAAGCTTACGTGCATAGCTGAAGCCCGCCTGCAGGCTGTTCAGGTTACCGTCCTGCACAAACGTAATATGTGCTGTAAGGGAAAACCTGCCGTCTTCGGTAATTACGCCAAGTGAGCAAAGGCCGTCAATGGCTTTGTCAATTACTTCGCGGCAAACTTCAGATACTGCAGTAGCGAAAGTGGTTTGGGTTGCAACTGTCAGGCCCAGTTGCTCTGCCAGCTTTATTGACTTCTTATACGCCAGGGTGAGGTCCATCTCGTTTTCGAGCGAGACATTGATTGCCACTTTCATTTCTACTTGATTTTAGTAATAATAACCGACATGTCATCGGTTTTGCGTGCATAGTCTTTATAAATAGCAGCCGCAATTATGCTTAAATCGCAACGATTGATGCCCAGGTATTTGCCTATATCCCAACGTGACTTTATGCCGTCGGAACAAAGTACAATCTGCTGGTATTCAGAGAAAGTAAGTTCCTGGTCGTTCATGGTATTGGGAATATTGTGGCCAATAATGCCGTTATAGGGCAATTGGCTTTTAGTAAGCCCATGGGTAAGAAGCTTTGTGGCAATATTACCTACCCCGGCAATGCTGAATTTTTTGTGCACCAAATCAAAAACAACAACTGTACCTACAATTCCCCTTGTTTTGCGTATAGATGCATGCATATCTCGAATAATTTCGACGGGTGAGTTATAGGCGCATTGCCTGAAGGCTCTTACTGCTTCATTAACGGCCAGGTTAGCTTCAGGGCCATGGCCAAGGCCGTCGGCAACAAGCAGTTTAACGTATTGGTCGTTTTGCTTGTAGTAATGCCCGTCTCCGCTTATTTTTTCACCGGTTTTAGCAACTACAATAGGCCTGATTTCAACGCCTGTATTTGAAGATTGGTAATGGGGTAAAGGGTTTTTATATAACCTGCTGAGTACAACAGTTCCCCAACCTTTGGCAGAGTAGATGTCGAAATAGTCTGAAAGGCGTTTCATGCTTCCCAAACCGTGGCCCATAGTGTTTGTTGAGGAAAAACCATCGGCCAGCATGCGCAGCGGGTCATACATGCCCGGACCTTCGTCCAAACATATCAGCTCAATGTATTCGTTGTCGCCGTCTTTCAGTATGCCCATGAGCATTTCACCGCCTTTTGCATATTTATGCAGGTTAGAAGTCATTTCCGATATAATAATATCGAGCTTACCTACCTGTTGCGCGCTGAAGCCGGCATCTAATGCCTTAAAGTGAATTTCTCTTTTTATTATTGAGAACAGGCTGCGATCTGAAGCATTAAAGCTATTATGTGTTGCTTCAACCATTTGCCCATTTAATAATAGTAACCGTGGTGCCTGCTCCCACCTCGCTTTCAATGCTGAACTCGTTAACTAATCGCCTGGTACCGGGCAGGCCTAAGCCCAGGCTCTTTCCGGTTGAAAAACCATCTTTAAGCGCCAAAGCAATATCAGGAATGCCGGGGCCTTTATCAGAAAATGTGAGCTTTATACCGTTATCGCGGCCTTTTGAAACCACTTCAATTATGGCAAGGCCTCCGTTTGCGTAGCGTAACATGTTGCGTACAAGTTCGCTGGCCGCTGTTATGAGCTTGGTTTGGTTTACAACGCCCATTCGTATTTTAGAAGCATGCTCCTTTACCCGGTTGCGAAAAGGAACCACATCCTGCTCGCGAACAACCATCATAGTGTCTTTAGCTAATGTTATTACCGACATCAGCTGAGTGAAAAACGATCTTGTTTATCATCTTCTGATTCTGATTCATAGTCGAAATCATCTTCAGTTGAGAATTGAATTTTAGATTTAAGAAGATCCATACCTTTTTCCACGTTAAGGGCTGTAAATACCCCTTTAAGGGGCAGGCCCAGTTCAACAAGCGTAATGGCAACGGCGGGCTGCATGCCCACTACCACAGTTTCCGCATCAAGCAATTTCGACATGCTGCCTATGTTGCCAATAATGCGGCCCATAAATGAATCAACTATGCTTACAGCAGAAATATCTATAAGTACACCTCTGGCGCCGGTTTTATCAACCATTTTAACAAGGTCGGCTTCAAGGTCCAGCGCAAGCCTGTCATATAAATCAACCTGTATGGTTACCAGGAGAAACTGGCCCATCCTGAGAATAGGAATTTTATCCATGGTTTTGCCGCTTAGCTCTTGTTCATAATTGGTTTAACCTCTAAGCGCATGGAGCGGAAAGCGTACTTAAGGGCGCTGGCCAATGTTGCCTTTGTAATTATCTGCGAGAGATCTATACCAAGGTGTACAATTGTTTGGGCAATTTCAGGCCTTATTCCGCTGATAATACAGTCGGCACCCATGAGCCTGGTTGCGCTTACTGCTTTTAATAAGTGTTGCGCTACCAGTGAGTCTACGGTGGGAACGCCTGATATATCAAGTATAGCAATTGTGCTGCCGGTTTCAACAATCTCGGTCAGCAGGTTCTCCATAATTACCTGAGTACGTGAGCTGTCGAGTGTGCCGATGATTGGAAGCGCCAAAATTCCGTCCCAAACGCGAATTACCGGGGTCGATATTTCAGTCATTTCATCGGTTTGCCTTAAAATAACTTCTTCACGCCCTTTTATAAAAGTTTCGAAGGTGCTGATGGCAAAATTGTCCATTAGGCGACCCATTTTTTGGCTTATATCATAAAGTTCAGTGGTAGTGCCTCCCATTTCGGTATGTAACACCTGCAGAATGCTCTCTTTCAGGCTCATCACATAAACACCGGTTTCTTTGGGGCTGAATCCCTGCCTGGCTTTGGATATTGATATTCCGCTCAGGATTTCAAGAATATTATCAAAATCAGTGGAATTAACATTATCAAGATTCTTATCGGTAACGGAATTTACAATTGCCGATACAACTTCTTCAGCCTCACCACGAATTTCGTTATTGCTGATTAAGCTGTCGCGCAGTCCTGAATCCTCCAATTGGCGTTTTATCCAGGTTTCGAGTATGTCGTTTTGCTTTTTCCTAAGAAAGTTTGCAATATTTATGGCCATTTTATGTAATTTGATTAGACTGTAATGTTACGCATAAAAAGTTATAATAGGGCAACTAAAAAACAGGCAAAATATTGGATTTCAGGTTTTTAATTTACTTGAAAAAAACAGTAGCCATACTTACTATATGCAGATTTAGTGCTGATAAAGCCTGATTAAATTTTGCTAATCGAATTTTAGTAGCTGTAAAACACTACTCCACAGCGTATATTGAAAAAATGAAAATGGGAATCTATGAATTGTCCTCTTTTATAAATCGATCAAAATCTTCAGGAAATTAGGGGAAGTGTATAAATTATATAGCTATAATTGGCTATTTTTAGAAATTTATAATTCTTAAATTGATGTGATATTATTTGAAATAATTGCATTTTAAGTATTGACCAAACCTTGGGCTGTTCATGCGGCATTAATGAAAAGAGATAAAAAAAGCACCTGCATATAGGGCAGGTGCTTTGCAAAATGTGATCCCATTTGGACTTGTAAAAAGTGCCTTCTTTATTGATTATAGCGTGTTTTTAGCCTTTTTCAAGTATTTGGTGAAACAGTAGTGAAACAATTGTAGCTTTAAATATTCGATCCGGCAGCCGCCCCGGCAACAAAAGCCAAGCCTATCAGGCACCAATTACCAATTTTGCGCCATTTTTTTTGCCTTAGCTGTTTGCGCATTAGGGCTTCGTCAGGCGCTAATTCTAAATTGCCCTTGCGGTCAATTGTAATTTGCCACTGCATTTGCCCGGGTAGCTCATAGGCTGATATATGACTGAGGCCGCGGGGAGTAAGCGTTTGCAGTTCTGCAGTATTACCTTTCATGATTAAACCTGTAAAAATAGTATCCTTTTCAACAGCTGCCCTGCGAGCAGTATCGGGTTTAAGGTATGTTTTAACTGTTCTTGGTAAATAGCGTTTCGCTGGAGGAATTACCTGTATTGTATCCCTGATTACTTTTAATATCCTGATTGTGTCTGGTTTGACATTACCGGATAGAGCAGGGGGAGTAAAACTATTATTGCCGCATGTATTCAGCAGTAAGCAAATGGCAAAGCCGACAATTAATGTGGCTAAAAGTTCAAAACTGCGTTTCATAGTGGGTTTTCAATTAGTCGTTAAAGCAAACAAGCTCCAATCGGAGCCAGTTATATATATGTTTTTCAGTGTTTTAGGCTGATGCTGTTGATGCACTTAACCCGGCACATATCTCCCAATCCAGTCAGCCACAAGGCTGACCTGGCTTTTAGGTCTGCGCTTGCGATACACACCATCCCCCTCCCGGGAGCCTGCATTGTTGGTATTGCCTTCGATGGTTATTATCGCCGCAGAGCTTTCACTCCATTGCTCAATAATGCCGATATGCGCGATGCGCCCGCCGTTCCAGGCAAATCCGGCCAAATCTCCCGGGAGTGGAACACCATTTACCTTACTGCCGCGACGGTAAATGACCTTATCATCCGGGAACCAGGCAGGAGCCCATGCGCTGCGCATGCGCGGAGCATGGCAGGCTGAAAAGCTCCAGTGGCAAAAAGCGGCGCACCAGGCGTAACCGGGTTTCAAACCGCAGGAAGCCAGGTAAGCCGACACTTGCGGCCCATCGTTGTGGCCGGTAGCCTCTCTTACCCCGATTTCGTGCTTAGCATGCTCAATAATACAGAGCCGTTTATCTACCTGAGCGCGAACAAAAGGACTAAAAAGGCAGAGACATAAGACCAGAATATAGTTAAGGCAACGTAACGTTTGTGGCATAACTGTAAATGAATTTGAGGGTTAATAATTCTTAAATTATCTGCAGAGAACAGTTCCCGGGACAACTCCTCGAAGAGAAACTTATGCGCCTCGGGAAAGCTGAAGCGCATGGCCAGGCCTGCGGTTAACAAGGCAGCAAAGAGGTTGTAAGCAACGGTGCATGTTCTGTGCAGCCATCCCGGGTCGTCAAGGCCTGAGGTGGGGTTAATCAATATGAGCACTTGCCCGGCTGCGAAGAATAGCAGGATACTGATTATGAGCATTGGCAGCTCGTTGTAACGGCGGAACCAGGCGGGAAGGCCGGTAAGAATGGATTTTAAGCTTTTCATTGTTATGAGCCTTTAAATTTGTCGGCAAGATGTTGAGAGAGCCACTTGGGAAAGAGCCCGGGCCTGATTAGGTTCAAGTTTTCGCCAATAGACCACCCTTCCCGAACCATAATGAAGTGGCAGAGTATATGGATAAGCACCAGTATGGTGAAGTAGATAATCAACTTTTTGAAAATGGCTGAAAACGCATAGCTGGATACACGGAAGCCCCGGATAGCTGCCCAAACACCAAGTGCGGTGTCCAGGCAGATTATCACCAAAAGGAAATTGAGGAACTGCCAGTCAGAAAACACATAGATTTCTATCCATTTAATGAGTGGCGAGAGGCAAACACTAATTGCCGCCCCAGTAATGAGCTTGCTTTTCAGCCAGTTTTCAGGAAACATGATTTGTATTTATGGCTTGCTTTAAACTTAACCTACAAAGGGTAACGGGTAATTACGCTCCAGGTACCTGAATCAAAGTTGTGTGCTCCTGTATCGGCACCCCATGGGTTGCGTACATAGATAAACAGTAAACCGTTAACCTCGTCCCATCCGGTAGTAACTGCATAAGTAGTCAGATCACCGCTTATATATTCAAGCAGGCTAACTCCTTCTGCCGAAACTATGAATCGGGCAGACACTTCTGCGACCGGCTCCCTTGGCTGAAACGTGGTATTGAAAACAAAAGCCTCATCACCAACAGGCGCAGCTACAGCAATAAAGTAAAAGGATGCATAACTGCCGGGAAGCTCGTCATGTGTACCCAAGGGTAAAGTTGTTTGGCCGGTTGAGTTATAGTCACCGGAATACCTTTGAATAGCAGATATTTCGCCGATCGTACCGGGAACACCCTGAGGGCCTGCAGGAATGGCCTGTATTGCTGCCTGAACCATTGTCATCAACGATTCAAGCGTGGTAACCCTTCCTTCAACCGTAGAAGACTCTTCACCTTCAACAATTTCCTGTACAACTGCTTCAAGGGCATCTACCTCAGACTGTGCAGTGGCGGCTGCAGATGCAGCTTCAGAAACGGATTCACTTGTTGCAAGTCCGCTAATATCGGGTATAGCTGATTCCAGCGCATCTACATCAGCCTGTGCTGCTGCTGCTGCTGCGGCAGCTTCAGCAACTGATTCAGCTGTGGCAAGTCCGGGTATGGCTGCCTCCAGTGCATCAGCATCTGCCTGTGCGGCAGCGGCGGCAGCTACAGCTTCAGCAACAGATTCAGCTGTAGCAAGTCCTGGCATGGCTGCCTCCAGTGCATCGGCATCAGCTTGCGCTGCCGCTGCCGCCGCGGCTACTTCGGCAACAGATTCATTTGTTGCCAGCCCGCTCAAGTCAGGTGCAGCAATTCCGTTTACTGTAGCCGTTAAATCATTTACAAGTTGGTTCAGGGCTGCAATATCTTCGGCAAATGCAAGGGCGGAAACCTGGAATTCCTCTTCAGTAATACCGTCAAGCGGCACTTCTGTCCAGGTAACGAGGTCCGATTCCATTTTCCAGTATTTATCCGAATCCCTGGTATAAACAAGCATACCTGCGCGGCGGCGTTCAGCGGTAATTTCATTGCGTGCAGCTGCATTTGCAACCGAACGTAAACCGTCTATGCCGTATGTTGGATCTGTAACCGGGTATTTATCGGCTTCATCATAAGGTGCTATTGTGCCTGTTACCGGCACGGAATTAGGTAATTTACCCATGATTTAAAGGTTTGAGGATTAGTTGAAGGTTTTGTTTGTTGTCTGCCAACTCAATGGCAATGAAATATTAACTTATATTAACTGCGAATTGCATTATTCGAACTGTAGCCAACTATAGGCAACTATTATTCAACCTGAAGGCAAATGATTTCAACTCAAATCCAACTATTTTGAACCATCTGGCTTAAAAACTACCATCTCTGTAAGCTGGTTGTAGCGGTTTTTATTGGTTTTAGCTATGCCTCCGTTAACTTCCACTTCTATATCGACATCATGCGCCCATTCCTGGGCACCTTTATAGTTGCCATCTTTAGTGCTTTGAAAGACCAGGCCGATGCATAAGCCCGGATTTTCTCTTTTTAGCTGCCTGAAGCTTTCAAGGGTAAGCCCTGCTATCTGAACTGAGTCAATAAACAGGAACTTGTAGCCTGAAAGAGATACATCGGCAAGCCTGGCTGTGAAGTCCAGGTTAGGTACACCGCCGCCAATGCGTTCAATTTTCTCCTGCAGCGTATAACTTCCGTATTCTTCAGCTGATACATAAAGGGTTTTGCCAAAGTTTTCCGCCAAGAGCTTAGCCAGCATCATGCTGAAGGTGGACTTTCCTTGTCCGGGCTTGCCATAGGCCATCATTGTAAATCCTTTGGCCGGGTCACCCAGGAATTCTTTCCATTTACCGGTCAGTCCAAGCCTGCTATAGGATATTTTCATAATATCGGAAGCTGACATAACTGTTGCCGGTTCAGCAGGCAAACCGGCTAAGGCTCCGGGTTTACCGGAATGAGGTTTGCTTTCTTTTAACTTTGCAAGCCCACGCAAATCCTGCTTTCCGATAGTTACCTTAAGTTTTGCATTGTCAGTTTTCAGCAGCACAGCAAGTGATTTTTCAAGCTCAATAATCTTACCTCGCAGCGGGTCTGAATCAGCAATTGAATTTTTATCGTTCAGGGCCTTAGCGACAGCTGAATGCAGGTTTTGAACTGCCGTTTTATTGGCGGCTTTACCCTGGAGAGAAATGTAGCGCTGTAGAAGTCTGACTGAAGGGAATATTTTTTCGCCTCCGGCAATTTCTATCAGCTTAGCCAGGTCAGCCTCGGGCAGGTGTATGTGTACGTTTTGGGCCTTGCCGTTTGCAACGCGTACCAGCTCTGCCTGTATTTTTTCAATTTCCGCGCTGAATTTACCCGACTTGCGCAGTTCGCATTTTGTGATTGCCCGCTGCATCGCGCGCAGAAGTGCGGTAACTGCTTCATGCTTTACAGGGCGGTTTACAATAGACAGAAAGCGCCTGATGAATTTTATATCTGTATGGATTTCGGCCACTTTTTGAACGGGTTTAAGCGCTTGGGTTTTTATTGCAGGCTTTACTTTTTTCTGCTCAGCTGCTTTACTGAAGGCATCGAAGTATAAATCCACAGATTCAGTAATTTCAGGAGCAAGCCTGTATGCCCTCCAACTGTTCTGCATTACCGGCAGAATAAAATCGGCATGAATGCTTTTAAGTGCAGGCGGCACCCCGTACCTGGCCGACAGTTCAGTATAATTTTCAATACCAGCCTTCATGTGTTTTTATGTGAATTGATGCTGCAAGGTATGCCCGGCCGGAAATCTGCCTTTTCACATGGTTTCAGTTGCAGGATATTTTAAGGTAAAAACCTGCTTATCAGCAGTTATGTGAAATATGAAGAGAGTGGGCAGCTTTACTTTGCTGCTCAAAGCAATCCTTTAATCGGATTTAAAACACGTTTAAACAACACATATAATGGCAACAACAAAAAAGGCTACCACTAAGAAAAAGCCCGCACATTCAAAAGCAGTTCCGGCAGGTTACAAAAGGGTTTATGCCCTGGTGCCGATTGTAAAAAAGGCAAAGAGCAAGGCCAAGGCGAAACGTAAATAAACTGCCGGTCATGAGCAACAGTAAATTGAAAGCCGGGGCAATTAGGACTTGAAAAGTCGGAAGGCCCCGGCTTCGATTTCCGGCCTCGGGTTCCTGGGTTCATTGGCTCAGAAATTCTCACCGGTCAGGGAAATCGACCGCAGCAAAATAATTACCCGACCTGATTTGTTCCAGGGAAGGCAGGCCGCTTTCAGCCAGGAAACTGTAGATAAAATTCTCAGGGAAGGCTTTGACAGGAGCCAGGAGCCGATTGCCGTATGGCAGGACCCGGATTCAAAAAAATTCATTGTTATCAGCGGGCATTCCCGCTGGCATGCATCTGAGCTCCTTTACAAAAAAGGAGATAAGCAATTGCAGACAATGCCGGTCAAGGTTTACCAGGGTAACCTGGAGCAGGCACAGGATTATGCAATTCTTGAGAGCAATCGTTCCGGCACAGCTGAAGGCCTCAAATCTGATCTTAATGCCTACAAACGGGCATTAGAGAAAGGTAAAAAGAGAGACTACCTGTTGTCAATATTCAAAACGGAAGCGCGTGTACGCCAACTGGAAGACATGAGTTACCTGAACCCAAAAGGAAGGTTTATTGAGTACCTGGGTGAAGATTCTGAAAAATCATTCCCCTACCTGGCCAGGAATGCGCAGTGGGTAGGTACCATGCGAAAACACTATACACAGCTGACCAATGCCCACGAGCGGGAAATTTTCGATTACCTGTATACCGGCTCAAAAAAGGCAATCGGCACAAAGAAGGAAGGCTTTTTCAGCCTTGTGGAAAAGAAAGCCACCAGGATAGGATTCAACCAAGCCGATCCCCTAAACCTGAACAGCGTGGCGAGTTCCTCAGCGCTTACAGCTTCGGTAAAAACGCTTATTGCACAGGTTACTTCAGAAATTGATGAACTGACATCGCAAAGGGTAAAAACTGAAGATAACATTGCCAGGGCCAAGCTGGAGGCAAATGAAAAACTGCTTAACCGGTTCCAGGAAACCCGAAGAGACCTGAACGCGGCCATTCTGCGCAAGGTAGAAAGCCGCACCAGGCTGGAGCAGGAAATGAGGCAGATTGACAGGGGAACACTTTATGATATGTTTAACCCGCCGCCTTCAACTGCACCCGGGACAAGAGCAGTACCCGCTGCACCTGACAAAACACCCCGGAAACAAGATCCCGAACTCTTAAAACTTATTGCAAGGGCAAAAGCAGTTAAGGCAGAGCTGCAAACTTTGAAGCTATAAAAAAAGCACCGGGGGTTCCCGGTGCTTTTTGTTGTATAAATATTTCTTCACTTACGGTCTGCCAACCAACTCAAAAAACAGCTCCACCATTTTAGGGGTAAGCTTGCGCATGTCGCGGTCGTAGCCTATTGCCTCAAACTTAGCCAGGTGCTTATTTATATATCCCCTGATTGTCGGCAGGCTGAGCCCGTACATTAGAGCGAGCTCGCTCTTGCGGTACACGCGCACCGGAACCCTGTCTTCATCAATAAAGGGGAATTCCACAAATTCAGCATGGTTTTCCTGCAGGTAACTTTGACTTGAATCAGGTTGGCGAAGTGCGCTCATTTTCAGGGGCGTTTAAGTAAGTATATCAAGTGTGGAGTTAACGCCTACAAGCTTCAGTATATAGGCCTGCGTTTCCCTGGGAGAAGTAGCGAGCAGCTGCTCAGTTGTGCCCGTAGGCTTATGGAAATAACCCCTGTTGTACCTGGTTACAACCTTATCAAGTCGTATTTTTCCGTTCTCAATATGCTGCGGTATCAACAGGGCAAGCATCATGGCGCCGATAAGAATATTAAAGCCCGGCGCCATCAGCTCAGCTTGGCTGATTGAGGTTCTGCCGGAGACTTTTTGGTCCATATACTTTTGCTTTTCAATATTGGCAATCCGTTCACCGAGCATGGCCACTAATTTCGCCTTCAGCATTCCGTTGAGCTTGCCTGCTTTTTTGGTCAGGAAAATAATACCCGGAGCAGTAGCCGGTGCAACCTGCATCAGGCCGCTGGCTCCCGAAGCAGACAGGGCTGATACATCACCGCCTGATTCAATAAAAATAAAAGAGGTAATCAGGTCCGTAGATACACCGGTAAGCCCGGCTGCTTCATTAATGGCATTACCAAAGTGCGCGCGAATGGCCGATAGAGCATCCTTAACCTGGTGCACTTGGTCAGCGCGCCAAAATGAATGAGTGGTCATAGGTATAACTATTTCCATTTCTTCAGCGGTTTGGGGTTAACAAGGCACAAAGCAATTATATTAGCTGTTATGCTGCCGCCAACCTTCCAGGCCTGGCTTTCCCAAAAGGAAATATCAGGATTGCTTTTAGCCCGTAAATATGCTGCATAAGAGCCTGCAATGCCACCGGCTATGCTTGCAATGGTAAAAACAATAGTAGGTCCGGGCTTATTCATCAGGTTACAGTTATGGGTACAGCTGTACCGTTGAAAGGGTTAGAGCTTATATACAGGTAATAGCTACGGTTAACACCGAAAGCATTTGTAATCGATACAATTTGAAGCGCCTTGAATGCAGCCGGTTGCGCACCGCTGCTGAATGTGGCCACACCTAATGTTGCATCCCAAAGGAACCAAATATATTTACCACCTGCAGCGCCTGAGCAGTTATAGTTACCGCCTCCGGGCTTAAAATATACAAGGTCGTTGGTAAGAAGGCTTATACCGCTGACTGCATTAATTTGGGATTGTGTAGATGCTGCCTGTAAAGCTGCTAATGATGCAGCAGGTATGGTGCCGGCCATGCGCCTGGGGTTCCAGCTGAGGGTATATTGGCGGGTAAAAGTTTCGCTTTTCGTATTGGTACCGTCTATTGCAAAAATATGCTGCCCCGGGGCGGTAAGTTGCAGGCCGCTTACAAACAAAGTTTCGGTACCGTCATTTGCAATGGCTGAGCGGTCAACATGGTTGCTGCCTGCATCGAGGCGAATCTGGAGGCTGTTCGGCACCAGGTTATCTGTATTGCTGATTACCCAAAGAAATATTTTATTACCGGTAAAGGAATCACCGAGCTCTATGGCAGATGCCTGCCCTGAAACAGAAAAGGAAGTAAAGGCAGGGTATTGGTAAGGGTAAATCAGCGCATCGAGCAAATCACTTATAGACCCGCCCGGAATATAGCCCTCAGGTAGTCCTCCGACCGCTGCAGGAATGCCGTATTCGCGCACATAATCAGTGCTGCCGGGGCTGCCCTCGACCGGAACAGCAGGGTTACCTACCGGTATAAAACGTTTGATGCTGTTCAGGTTCATGGTATTATCCGAAATAGGCTACAATTAAACGGTGCTGTTTAAATTCTTCAGTACCGGTGCACCTGAAGTTCTTCATGTTCGCAATTCCCTTTACATCATAGGTACCCATGTCACCCATGGGGAAGCCGTTGTTGCGTATGCTCTCTGCAGAAACCTGGAAGGGCTGTATATTCAAATCCGGATTGCTGTAAAGGTCTGGTTCGGCTTCAGTAAAACGAACGGCTTTATTACGGTTTACC
>JAZKBN010000005.1:28913-130740 GCA_040388605.1 Bacteroidota bacterium
GTCCGCCTCTAGCATGATTAATGCGTAGGTGGCCACCTTTTCAAGCCCTCTGCCTGCCAGGTCATTCGAAATTCCCAGTGAGCTGATGTTATTGTAAGTTACCGGGACAACTTCATGGTGTATTACATCGCCGCCTGTGAACATGCCGTACAGCAGATCTAATACAGGGTCATTAAATGGTGGCTTTAGAATTGACATTTTTCTTTGGTTTGCGCTTTTTAGGCTTAGGTTTCAATGCGTCAGGTTCAGGCCCTTTCAGGTTACCGGGTTTACCTGCGCTCCCGATATCCTCGTCAAAAAACTGAGTTGCAAGCAAAGCAAGCAAGCTGCCGATAAAGAGCGCGGTTAATCCCAGGGTAAGGTTTTGGCTTCTTCTCAACAGGCGGTAATCTACAAGGCTGTAGCTGAAATGGTTTCCGTACCTGGAGGCGTGAATGTCTGCAAGCTGCATGAGTTCAGCAAAATCTTCTGCCTCAGCCAATACCTGGCAACCTGCAGAATGTTCATCCACAGTGTATGAAGTACCTGACCTGAGGGCCCTGTGCAGGTCAATACCATATACCCCCCTTATTACTTTTGCGTTTCCCCAATCAATCCCTTCAGCCCTGGCAAGCCCCCTGACAATGTTCATAGGGCCTCTTTGCACGAGCGCCTTGTATTGATTCCTGTGCAGGCCCTGGCTCCAGCAGTCAATAAACTGGCCTTCGCATACAAAGGCGGTTCCCTGAGGCTGCATTGGGTTTTCAAGCCAAAAAGTACCCGGGTCGGTGGTGCAGGCATATTGCCTTCCCTGCCAGGTGCCGGCATCATCTTTCCAAAAAACACACATTACATCGTCAAACCTGTTGGAGCGCAAATTCGCCGAACGTATTCCAACGATATTTAACTCAAAGGGCCTTGTAAAAACCCTCCAGCCCTTTGCTACAACTACAGAAATTACTGAAGATACATTCATTGTTGTAGCTATAAGTTTGGCAGCATTTTTTCAAGCCTGCCTGATTTCCAGAGCCAAACACCGATACCCATCAGGCCAACTGTAAGAACGGCAGCACCGATTTTGGTTTCAACAGCTGAAGCGTTCAGCAGGCTCCAGGCTTTATTAAATACAGTATCGCTTATAGGAGTGCCGCTTTCAATTTGAGTTATGGCTTTCACCAGCAGGCCAAGCGTATTCTTATCAGCGGCCAAAGGCGTATCCCTGTCAATGCCTGTTTTTCGGGATACCATAGCTTTGTAAAGCTCCGGGTCGTTTCCATCAGAGGCGGGCGCATACAAATCCAATATTTTGGAAATGGTATTGATGCCGTTGCGCTGAATTTTGTTGCGCAGGTCTATTGTTGTAGCCCTTACTCCATACTCCAGGCTTACGAACTGCTCAAATTTCCCGTCGGTATTTTGCGCCCTCGGCAGCTTACCTACCCAGGGATAAGGTGCAATAATCATATTGCCCGGGTTGTTATTTCGGTACCCGCGTGTCAAACCTTACTTATGTCAGATGCGGGTACGCGCAGGATTTCGCCGGAATGGTCCATGAACAGTACCAGATTTTTACCTGAAGAAACAAAAGTTCCCAGGATTACGTTTTGCGCTACAGGAATAAAGCCATTTTGAAGTGACTTTACCTGTGTGCGGACAATGGTCTTTATTTCAGGCCCTTGCGGAACCTGGCTTAAACCGGTCAGACCTGCAAAACCTGAAAGTGCCTGCAGCCTGGTGATCTGATCGTTGAACCTGAGCCTTCCGGCGCTTGCGTTTTTTAAATCATCTGCCAGGCTGCTGCCGTACAGGGATTTATAAGCCCTGGAGATATTGGTTACAGTGGAAGTGCTGCCGGAAAGCAGCTTTTTAACTGCCGAATCAGAGATGTAGGCAGAGGTAACTTCTTTCCTGAGGGAAATTGCGGGCTCAATCTCGGTACCTACATTATACTTCATGCGGACCAGCCTTTGGTAAGGCGTTTCAGCTGAAGGCGGCGGGGGAGCTGTAGCCTTAGCCCTTATGGCGAGGTAAGTTTCGTTGCTTAAAGGAGTGCTATAGCCAAGCGCTTTGAGCGCTGCAAGGGTTTGGTCGCCGAATTTACCATCACCGGTAATTTTCATTTTGCCAAGCTTATTCAGCCAAACCTGCAGCTGGCCAACCAGATCGCCCTGCATTCCTTTTTGCATCGGAAAGCCTGCATTAATCCACTGCCTTTTGATAACTACCGGCCCGACCTTAGGGAATACTTGTCCCTGGTCAGTTTTCTTGTCAGGAGTTATAGCATCAGGCTGCGACCCGGGCAGAGAAGGTAAAACGGGCTTGCCCTGATTTATCCTGTACAGCGCATAGCCGCCTATGCCCAGGCCTGCTGCTGCAACTATGGTGGTAATTAGCTTCCTGCGTTTACTGTTTGCGGTCTTTGCCATATTTTCAGAAGGCAGATTATGCCTTTTTAGCGTTGTATATCTGCTGAACCTTCAGGTATTCTTCGGTGCTCAGTTCTTCCTGTAACCTTGCGTTTAAATCTGAGCTGTAAAGCAGCTTATAGGATTTTTGCACATCAGCATAGGCCCTTTTACTTGGGATTTCCCTGAAAATGGCATATACAGCCTCTTCATCGGTACCCCAATCGAACATCATATCGTTACCGAAGGACATTTGCAGGCGTTTAGCGAAGTTGCTGGCTGTGCCGGCATCAAGGCCGGTCTGCTCAGCTGTGGTAACCTGGGTTTCTTTGATACTTGAGCGCAGCAGCGTATAGCCAACTCCTGCGACCCCAAGGCCGATAACAG
This sequence comes from Bacteroidota bacterium, assembly GCA_040388605.1. GTDB lineage: Bacteria > Bacteroidota > Bacteroidia > Cytophagales > Flexibacteraceae > JAZKBN01. Next base: position 31,685 of record JAZKBN010000005.1, read on the forward strand.
TGGTCAATACTACTTTTTGGTAATTATCTGCGGTCATGTGTTTTTCAGAAACCTAATTTGCTTTTGGCAATTGCCATTTTAATGGGGTTGGTTACCACTTCAGCCAGGCTTACTAACTGTTGGGTAGTCAGGTTATCTATAATGGAGGCAACTGCCTTCATTTTCTTTTCACCGTCAATATCATCTTTAACTTTTACCTCTAATCGGTATGCTTTTTTAAAATCAGCCATTGTTACGGGAGTCAACGAGTTGATATATTGTAAGTATTTTAGATTTATCGTCTGCCATGTGGCCGAGGATAGATAATATTAAACCGCGTTCCTGGGGAGTAAACATCGCTTCCAGGTTGCGGCACAATTCAGCATATTCAGGTGATAAGCCGGCATTGCTCAGCGGCGTTTCTTCAGCGGAAAAGGAAGTTGAACCGCTTCCTGATGGGAGCTCAGCAGGCTGATGTTTTGTACCACCGCTACCAAGCATGTTGCCGAGCAGGCCCCCAAGCGGGCTTTCAGACAGCTTTGAATTGTTTAATGCACCTTCAAGGAATGGCCCTGCAATTGCGCCAAATGAACCGAGCAGCGCATGCTTAACCTGCATGCCGTTAAGCTCAGACTCCAGCCGATCGTTATCCGCTGTAAGGGCTTTATTCGCCTTCAGCAATTCGGCGTTTTGAACCCTGAATCTGTCCAGGTCCAATTCAGCCTGGCGGCGGTCAAGCTCCTTGGTTATCTTGGATTCGAAATCATCGAAGCCGGCAAGCTCCTGGCCTGCAACGTGCTTAAATACCAGTTGGTATTTGTCGTTGTTGTTACTCTTACCGCTGTAAATCCTGATGGTAATACTTTTGCTGTCTTCCCGAATCCTGCCCAGGACCGGCTTAAACAGCTTCAGGTTATCAGTTCGCTCAACTACCGGAATTTCTCCGATAGCAATGTCGTAAGTGAATGCAATGCCCTTTTTTTTCTTGCTCAGCAACAGATCATAAATCTGCTGAAAATCTTCAGGGGAGTAGGATAGTCTGTTGAATGCCATAACGGGAATATGGTTTTAGGACCTGATTGGTTGCGGGTAGCGTATAATTGCTTTCACAAATGCAACCCTTGTGGGGTTAGAATCAGAATTATACACTTCAAATGTGCCACTGTGCTCATGTGTGTATTCATCGCCGATATTGTACAGGCCCCCTTCGCTTTCTATTTGTACATGAGCCGGGGAGCCAACCAGGAAGTAAATGGTATCCCTGGCATCAATTGTAATTCTTTCACCGGCCTGTACGGCGAATTCGTGATAAACAGGAATGGCATCCAGGGCCCCCTTTTCCTTCACGCGGGATTCGATGAACAACTTTATAAGATCGGTTTGCATCGGGCACTTAATAGGTTTTGTACCTTAGGTGAATCTTCAGCATGCCCGGAACCGGGTGGCTGTTTCCGGCGCTGGTATCGTCAACCTCATGCAGTGTTTCGCCGAAGGTTGTGGGTCTGTAAAAGCCTGATATTTCAACCGTTGAGCCGTCTACGCTGACAGGGAGAAATTTGTCGTTTTCCTGCCGATACCTGTTAAATACAAATACATCCCGGGTTAAGGGCGGAGCGCCCTGGGAACCGGTAAGTATAAATTTGTCAGGTAAAATTGGTTGCGAAAAGAAGAGCTGGCTGCGCTCATGGCTTTTTATCGACAGCTGGCCGATAACTGAACCTTTAACAGGAATTTGCACCTGCTCATCAGGCAGTGAGGGCCTTTCCCTGGTATAGATCAGCTTTTGTTTACCCCAATACCCTTCCCTTTCACACCTGCGTTTAAAGGCCTTCAGGCTCTTTGTTACGTTGTTCCTGGTAGTTGCATTGTAAAGGGCTCCTATGGGTACATTTATGGCTGCAGAAGTCAGCACACAGATGTCTGTAATTGTCCTCAGGTCACCCGGTACCGGGATGCTGAAGCTTGAGGGCTCATCTGTAACGGGGAAGCTGAAAGTCAGTAGTCGCGTAGGCATAGCTTAATCCAAAAGGCAGAGGAACATGAAGGTTACGTCATAAGCTCCACCGTCTGCAGCAAAATCATCTGCCTCGCTGCTGTCAACTGCGGTAATTTTAATTATACGGTTACCCGCAGGCTCGTTATCCAGGTAAAGGAAGCGGTTAGTGCCAACTGCAACGGAACTGTAAGCATGCATCATCCTTACATCGAAATCGGCAGGCGTTTTCTCAACGCCGTTAATTTCAATTTTGGCGCTGAGGTTAAAAATGCGGTCGTCATTTTGGTTGCAGAATGCACTTACTCCCCAAATAGACTTAATGCCATTTTCGAACGCACCGGCATTGCTGGAGATAATTTTACCTGCAGCGCTTATACGGACTACAATTCTCTTATAGGTCGTCTTCGCCCTTGGCTGTTCGCCGTTTTGTCCGGGCCCATTAGAGGTGCCGATGATATTTATTCCGTTACTTGAAGGGGTGGTTTCCATGGCAGGTTGTTGATTTTAACAGCCGATAACCGGCGGAAGAACTCCCTGGAGTCCTGCCCGCCGGTTTCCCGACTTCCCGTATTTACATCGGTGCTGCAGCCGGGTGCTGCACACCAGATAACATAAAAAGAGTGTGCTTAAGCAGGGATTGTAGCTGTACCGCCCACAACACCCATTACCCAAATCTGCATTTCCTCGCCATCAGATTCAAGCTCAACACCGCCTTTAAGCTCAAGCTCAATTACACGGTTGTCGCGGAAAATACGGGGGTTGTTCAGGTTTACCTTGCCATCTGCACTGTGCGGATTGGTTTTAAAGTTGGTAAGCGGGAATTCGTTAATCAGGTCCTTGCGGTCACAGCGGGCAGTTATCACAGCTGTTTCGAGTCCGGCAAACGGAGTGTCGCCATCCTTAAGGGTTACAGCGGCAATAGTTCCGTAGAGAACTGTGGCCTCGCCTTCAGGCACAACAGCAACAGGGCCGGTAGTACTTGTTGTACGGCCGATAAGCGCCTGCAAATCAAATTTCTTGTCGCATGCATACCAATCTGCAGCTTTTGCAAGCTCAGGATCGTCTGCGCGCTGGCTGCCGTCGCCGTAGGTAACAGCAAACAATAGTTGCACATAGGTTGCTGCCAGAATTGTTCCTTCAGGCAGGCGGGCGCGGTCAATATTGCGGAGGCCTTCTTCTTTCGTGTCGTCCTGCTTGAATATCTGTGTGACAGTACCTTTTATGGCGCGAATTGAAAAAATGCTGAAATCGGCAAATTTGGCTTCGCGGGCAGTTATTGCATCTTTTATGGCCTGTGGCACATCGTTGCTGCTCATAAATGCCATCATAACGCGGCGTGAACCCTGGTTCAGCGATTCGTTGTTTACAACCGTAGTGCCGTTCAGGTCATCGTCCAGTCCCGCAAGGGTGGTATAAGGATTTTGGTCCATGGATTTATTTAAGTGTTTTGTTTGTTTGAATGGGAGTGTATTCCTGGCCTCGGAAGGGCAGTATTAAGTTTTCTTATGCTATATGGCCTAAGCGGCCCATGGCTGAAGGCGCATTGCCGAGGCTGCCGATTCGGCCGATAGTGCCTCCGTTGCCGGCAAGCAGGGTCTGCTCAGCTTCACCTAAACCTGCAAAGGGGTTTTGGAAGTAGCTTTGCGTGTTACCTAAGCCGCTTACAGCTGCAGAGCTTGCAGGCAGGAATGGAACCTGGTTCTTCAGGCGTTTGAAATAGCTGCTTACGTTGTCCATACCGGCCTTCAGTGAAAAGCCTTCGAGCTCATCGTCCTGGCCGTTGAAACCGTTTGCAGGGGTTGCTGAATCTTTTGTGGCAGAGGCCTGGTAAGCATTACCGGCAATCATGCCGATACCTGCGGTTTTGGCTATATTGTTATCAGCATAGTGGCCGTATGCCAATACACCAACACCGAGTACTGCAGCCCACCTGCCTGCCAGGGCACCCATAATACCGGCACCTGCGATACCTACAACCAGGTCGGTGCCTGTACCTTTCGCGGTGCTGACGATTTTCTTATTCATGATCGTTTTGTTTGAATTTTTCAGGTTATCCTTCCGGCAACTGCCAAAAGCTTGTTATTTACTCCGGCAGGCTTATTTCAGCCCTGACACTTCGTAGCGTTTCGCTTTTGTTGCGGTCTTTTTCTTAGCAGGCTTTTGGGTTAGCGCATCGTATAAATGGTAACCGGCTATACCTAGGGCCCCTGCGCCTACAACTACAGCAATTGGGTTTTCCTTGGCATAAGCAATAGCGGAGTCAACTATTGCAATGCCGTTCAGGCCGTCAGTTGTGGATGCCATTGCGCGGTTATATGCAGCAGCTGCCTCAGCGCTGTCGTCAGGTAACTGTTGTACCTGCGAGGTCTGCGCTATCGGCTGAACTTTATTTGTTGATGTAAGTGCGCTTATAATCTTAGACGCAGTAGGGCCAACGCCCGGGAGATAGTTTGCAGCGCTTGAAGCTATCGGGGCAAGGAATGAAATCCCTTTGCCGAACCATGTTTTTCCAAGTCCTTCTATAGTTCCGGGTATTTCACCTGAACCAACTTTATGGCCGTTGGCCTGTAAGCGGCTTAGGTTTGCGTTACGCAGTTTGAAAATGTTGCGGAGCGTATTAAGGGGAATATAAACGCCAAGCTTCCTTTCAGCAGCCGGTGCCGGCGCTGCCTGTACCACAGGTACCTGAGCAGCTGCAGCTGGAGTTGCAACAGGTGTTTTTACGCGGCGGCGGGTTACGCGCGCTTTATGAACTGCGCCAAGCCCGTTTACTACACCTATGGTTTCTCCCGATACATTATCGTGGCCTGTTAGGTAAGCACCCAGGCTGCTCACACCGTTCATGTCGAATACGTGAAGGTCTCCGTCAGGTCCTGCAAGGCCGTTTATATCATCGGAGCCTTCAAACTCGAAATCTCCGAAGCCCATTACATGGCCTTCAAGTGCTGCCAGGCCTGCTTCTCCCAGGAAGCCTGCAAGCCCCTGTAAGCCACCTTGGCCGGTGGTATATTTCTTCCATAACGGAAGGAAGTCCTCGTAGGTAATCCATAGACCCGGGCGGGCGGAATACTGGTTGATGCTGATTTCTCCCAGGCCGTTCATGCCGAACATGGCATCCAGGGTATGATCAGTTCCGGCAAGTGCAACACCGGGGTTTTGTATATTTGCACCGGGAATTAAAACAAGGCCCTGGCCGTTGCTGAAGTCGCTGTAATAGGTGCCGTCAACCTTGGTGCCTCGCAGGTGGCCGTCTTTAACAGCGAACCTGAGCAGGCCTGAGCGCCCGTCCCACTGACCGTTTATGAGCAGTTTTTTATTAAAAAGTTGTTTTCCGTAAGCCGAACCTGAATAGGTGCAAACCCATCCGGGGCTGTTCGGCAGGTTTTCGTCAGAGAGCTGCACAGTGCGGCCGTCTTTGAGCACACCTGAGTTATAGGTTACTGTAGCAGGTGCCACAACCGCACTGGGTACAGCTGCAGGCGGCACCATTTGGGTTGAAGCTACCACTGCAGCAGCGGCGGCAGGATTTGCGGCTGTTTCTGCAGGGGTTGGCGTTGGCTGTGATGCAACTTTTTTACCTTTGCGGGTACGAATCCTTGGGGCCCGGCCAAAGTCGCCGAAGCCTTCTACTATATAATCGGTTACTCCTGCAATGGTGGAATTTTCGCCTTCAGGAATGCCGTTCAGGAATTCTAAGTTCATGGTATAATCTGCTTTTTTAGAAAACGGAACCTCATAGTCAAAGGCATCGGTAACGCAGTCTACTGTGATATAACCTGGAGCAGAACCGGGTTTGCCGAGTGGCTTACCGCTGCATGGTACAACCGGGTAGATATGCTGAAAGCGCGCCTTGTTATTGTACGCCGTAATACGGAGTATATGAGGGATTTTAAGGTTTGTGAGTATCGAAGAGATAAAGGTTGTGTAGCAATCGCAATCAACCCCTTCGAAGCGGTCTGCCCATGCGCGCGCAGGCCTGCGGACCTGCTCAATGCCTTTTGCATCAATGGTGTACCTGATATGATCATAGACAAAGTGCCAGATGTTCTCACAGGTTTCATACAGGGTATTTCCGCGAAGCTTTTGAGCAATGAGCCTGGTATCGTCCAGGTAATTAGCCACAACATGCTTTACCAGCTTTATTGTGTCGGAAACATCAGCGTTGGTGCTCAGTTTCAGGTTTTTGCTCACCGGAATCGGGAACAGCGCATTGAACTCCTGACCTGATTTTACCTTGCGTACGCCTTTTGCTTCCATTTGCTTTTTTTCGGTTGAATGAAATCTGCCTCAGCATTACAAGCGCTTCAGGTAAACTGCCCTCTTCCGCCAGTTTCAGGAGCCCGGGCAGCTCGTCGGCAGGTATGTTATATAGATAGAGCTCTGCTGCCTGTTTTGGCTTCAGGCTTTCAAAGGGAGTAAGCTTCAGCAACTCCTTAATTTGTGTTGCGGATTGGCTGCTCAGCCAAACCTGCAACAGTTTTCTCAACCTGCTTTCCTGCGCATATAAAGCTGCAGGTGAATGTTTGGGTTCGTAACCTGAGTGAAAGGAGAAATCTCCTTTAGGTATGTTTTCCCGGCCCTTTACCATTACACCAGGTTCCAGTCTTCGGATTTGCTGAATTCTGTGGTGCCAACAGGCGTAATCAGGCCTGAATAGGTGGTTGCAGTAAGCTTTACTTTATTGCCGCCGGTAAGAATACTGATCATTGTGGCAAGCGCCGATATACCTATTTTTACAGGATCAAGGTCCAGGCGCAGTTGTGCCGTTGCGGTACCGTTTGCCGGTATGGTGATTACTTCGTCTTTGGGCTGTGAAGTGGCCACTGTGCGGCCTTCATACTCCAGCTTCAGGTATGGGTACTTGATTTTTACCGACTGACTTACAGGGTTTGTAAAAGTCAGGTTCACCAATACCTGCTTTTTCGATTTGTCGAAATCGGGCAGGGTTTTAATATCTATTTGCGTTGCCTGCCGGGCCAGCCGTGTCAGGTAGGTTGCGCCGCCGATAACAATGGCTCCGCCTGCTACCCAGGCTATCCATTTTCTTCCGGACTTACTTTTGCTCTCTGCCACTGGTAGGTTCGTTGCGTTTGATAATACAACACTACGAAGCCGAGCGGGACCGCTTCCCTTCATTTCCTTTCAATTCCGTTCAGTCCCTATTACTACCTTTAATTCCGTTTTATTCCGTTCATTTCCTTTATTAATGGCATTACTCTTTTGTGAAATACTTGACAAGCAGGTCTGTAAGCGGTAACTTTATGTTTCTTTAATGCTAAAGTTTTTAGGATGCAAGAGCAAACAGACAAACACACCTATCTGAAGATTGAAGTAGCCCAGGCCTGTAACCTCGATATAAAAACGCTCCACCGAACCATTCAGCCCCTGATTGAAAAAAAGCTTGTCAGTTGGGATTCACCGGCCAAGGTAAAGGGGCGTAAAGGAGGTAAAAAATGGCTTTTTGCTTTTGAAGCGATGATAATATTCAGATATTTCCAAACAGGCCTGGTGCCGGAACCTGCTTTGCCGTAGGGCAGTCCGAACTCACATTATGAACTGTACTGTTAAAAACTCTTGTGTCATTAAAACGCTGCTCTTTTTGTCCTGGCAGAAACCAAAGACCCTGTATTCCCAATTTTGAACAGACTCTGACAAGTCTATTTTTAGCCGGTCTGCAGCTGCAGCCATTTTACACAATATAACGAATTGTACTAAGGCCTCGTCAAGATCGGGTATGGTTTTAACAAGGTGCTGGCCCTCTATATCTACCCGAATTATGTACATCTGGCGTATTTCCACGAATTCTTTTGGCAGATTATACCTTGCAACCTGTTGTTGATGTGCAGGTGGTTTGACCCAACTGAACGTTGATTCAGGTTCAGGAACAAGCTTAGTTACCGGCTTCGGTTCAGGAGGCTCAGGTAAGTGCATTTCGCCTTCATTACGCAGTAAATAAACCTTACTGATGCGGAACCTGCTCTCCTGCAGGCGCTGGAAATATTCACGGTTAATCGGTTTAAAAATACCGGCCCTTATTTCAAGTATTATTCCGATGCTGATATTTACTTCAGCCAAAATATCAGTAGCCTGGATATTATAAAAGGAGGCCGTTCTGTCAAGTGCAAAGAGGAAGCGCTGAGCTGTGCGGATATCTGAAATGCCGGGTATTGATTGTTTTTCCATTATACCGGCGTGGTGTTTTCCAGGGTTATGTCTACGCATGATTAAATTATAGGCATGTTTTCGGCCTTAATCTAAGCACTAAGTATATTCAATACCTCAGCTTCATCATAAATATTGATAACCGGCTTAGCGCTCAGGTACTCGTTACCGACCGGAACCAGGGCCTGAAGCCTGTCTTCCGGCCTTAATTGCCGGTCGAGCCAGGTATGAATGTTTTCCCTGGTTAAAAATGCAGGCATACGGGGGCCTGTGTTGTGGCTTGTTGCAGTGGTATTGTGAATGTCGGCCATAAAATCATTGGCGGGCATTGTTATAATGGTACATGAAGGATGCATTATACCTGTTTCTTTGTCGGTCCATACGTCCCACAGGCCCGCCATCAGCGTGAGCGCCTGCCCTTTTGCCTTGATAAAAAAGGCCTGGCCACCTTTTTTGAACTTAGGGTTCGGGTACTTCCATTCATAAAAACCGGCAGTAATTATTACACAATGTCTGCGGCCAACAAGCGGCCGCCAAACCGGTGAAGTGTGCAGGTTTTCAATTTTGGCGTTCGCGGTAAAAAATTTAACCTTGGGCTCAGCTGAGCTCATGGGTACCAGTGGCCAACCGAAGTATTGCAGGGTATTGGGCTTGCTGTCTGTTATTATTGGTAAAAGGGTACCAGGAGCAGGGGGTATGTTAATCTTTATTGGCCCGTACACGCCGGAGCTCTGCAATTGGAGCAGGTGTTCAATCAGGTCTGTTGGTGGTGATGCTACTCTTCCGCACATAGATAAATTTAGTGGTAATGCCGCATAAAACAAAAAAACACCCCTTTTGAGGTGCTTCTTGGTATCTTTATTTTGAAACTGTACATACCCAATCTTCTCCTATTAACTCAAAGACTTCAAATGAAGAGTCTTTAAGGTCAAGGTAGGTTAATTTCATTGTACTAAGTCCACCTAATGCAAATCGCTCATACTCGTATTGGCAATCCAATGTTGGGTTTGGATGCACCATATAATAATCTATAATAGGCTGTATATCTATATACTTACCGTCCCCATCTCTTGCAACTGCAAGTATATCTCCATTAATAATTTTCTCATTGATTATATCAGGCTTTAACAGCCAATAGGGTACAGATTGATAAATGTATTTCAGTGCATACATATTAATTTAGATAAATGTGGTTTAGGTGCATAATGTTATAATAGTTAAAAAGGCATACCGTGGTCTCACGAAGTACGAATACTAAACATCCCGGACTTTCACTGGGCCTCGGCATGCCAATTCTTTAATGCTAATAAAATCACGGGGATTTCCCCCAGTCAACAGTGAGGCCAGCAAATAGCGCAAACCGGTTGAGAATTCCAAAAAACATATAAAAAGGTCAAAAAAAAGCGGCAGGAGACCCCACCGCCCTTTATCATCCTTAATACACAATTAACATTTACTGTCTTATTTGGCTTCCGGCTCAATAGGCAGCCAGGCAACCAATGTATTGTTTCCGCCAAGCTCAGGGTCTTCTATCCAGGCTGATTCACCTTCACTCTCAGGGTTGTCGCGCAGGAAGTGGTAAAAAGCCTGGTGGTTATTGAATTTGAGTACCTCAGCGCCTTTCTTTCCGGCTAGGGCAGCAAATTCCTTTTGGCTTGATGCAGGTGGTATAAATTCCCGCTCGGCCGCAATGTGCGGGGAAGGGAAATTTTCATCCAGGAATTCAGCCTGCTTCGCCGGGCTCAGGTTATCAAATTCGGCTGTTTTGGTTACAGGAGCCGGGGCTGTACGTTTATTTTTAGTACTCATTGCTTTTGTTGAAATGGGGTAAGAATTAGGAATGGATTAAGACAAAATTGTAATGGCAACCTTAATCAGGCGCTCGCCTTAGCAGTTACATTAACCTGCCTGGACAGCAGAATCAAAGTCAGGCCTGCAACCAGCAGCGGCTCTTCTTTAGCGAATGAGAAGAAAGCATCCAGGGCTGCAGCAGCCGGTTCCCCGAGCTTAGGGCCTAACATGGAAATCAGAGGGTTGGGCAGGGGAGAATCTTCATCTTCGTCCGGCTCAGATATATGCAGGCTGATTGCTTTATATGGCGGGCTTGCAATAAAGTTTCCTGCCAAAGAGTGTATTTGAGGCTCTGAACCTTCGGGCTCAATATTCTTAACAGGTGGCGTCTCGCTGATCCAAACTGATTCTTTCTTATTGGCCAGCAGGAAGGCATACAGCTCAGCAACAGTTTCAAATGTGTGAATTTCTGTTTCAGGCCTTTTGGCTAAAATGTCGAATGCCCTTCTGTTGGATTCAGGTATTACACCGTGTGCTGCAGCTTCTAATGGGTTTGGACACTCTTCTGTCAGGTATTCCACCTTTTCAGCTGCAGTAAGTTGCCGTAAAATGTCGGTTCGATAGTTAATGGTTGAGAACATAGGTAATTGGGGGGTAAGAAATTATGTGGATGAAATTTGAATTCAGACCGGTTTAACCGGCAGTTTTTCATTATAATCAGGTATCGGAAATAGAATTTCCACCGAATCCGGCTCTTCCTGGTTGTCGCGGTACACTATTACTTTCCCGGCTGACCTGAAGCCTTCCGGCAGCGTTTTGTCCTGTGTGGTCATAAGTTTTAAAAGCTCGGCATACCTTTCACAGGCAGGGCCATAGTCTGTAAAGGATTCGGTTTTGAGTTCTCCTGCTATTTTTACCCTGATTTTGAACATGAACATTAACCTATAGGTTGATCAATCTGCTCTTTCTCCTGTTTTGGATAAAATGCTTCAGCTTCACGTCCGAGGCAACCCATTGCAATGCCTAAGGCAAATGCAAATTCCTGTACATTTGACGGCTGGTAGTATGTTGCCAATACCTGATGGGGTATTACTGAAGATGAAATGATAAAATCATACAGCTCCAGCCCTTCACGGTTGCCCATCGCAATGCGGGTGATGGATATTTGCTCCGAATCACTTGTGGCTTTAAGAACTGTGTAGCCTGTAGGGCCCGGTTCTCCTTTACGGTAGTATTTTGGGTATGTGCTCATGGGTTGATTGTAGTTTAATCGCATTACGTATTTTCTCTATTTCCTCCTCGCTTTGTAATTCCCATTCAATTATTGCAAGGAAAATAGGTTGACGGAAAACAAACCTTTTAAAGCATGGTCGCTCGGGGGTACCATTAAATGTGCCGTTAGAGTAGTACCACCTAATTTCTCTTGATGGGAATTCAGCCATGATACGAGTCAGTTCTATATATAATTCTGATACTGAGAAGGTGCAAAACTGGGTATGATCGCGGCCAATGAATAAAGGATCTTTCGGTCGGTCATCAGGCTTGCTTATATACCCGTACCATGCTGCATGTTCAGGCTCAGTGAAGTTCTTTATTAGAAATTCAGCCTGTTCTGCAGGTGAATAGTTCTTGTAATCGGTGTTTTCAAATATTGGGGCCATTAATTAGGCAGGTTCATAGGTAGCATGGAAAATATCCTCTCTACAAGAATAGAATTCTCCTTTCACGCCTTGGATTATATAATGGCCGACCGGCAGGTCAACAAGCCCCTCCAAGGATTTAATTTGAAGTTCGCCTTTGAAGTCCTGTATTACTTCCTCCCATGGTGTTCCGCGCTCTTCAAGCCAATTTTTTAAGTCATGAAAATCAGCGTTATAATGAAAGGCATTAATTACTACTGGCTTTTTTCTGAATTGTGGCATTGATTTATTGTTTTAGGGTGAATAATAGGCTTACGTCTGTTCGTATAGCTCGTGGAAAACGTCTGCCGGGCATGAGTAGAACTTACCGTTAGCCTTTCGTATAATGTAGTGCCCCCTGGGCAAGCCTACTAAACCTTTCGGAGTTATAATGCTCGGGTGTAGAGGGTGGCTGTGGTCTATTGTTTCAGCGTAACCGGCACCAATATCCTCAAACCATAACCGCAGGAAGCGCAGGTAGCCTGAATACAGGAAGGCCTCAACGGTTATGGTCCGTTTTTTTCTGAATTGAGGCATAGTTTGGTTTGGGGTACCTGTTATAGTATGATGAAAACGGAAGGAAGTACTGATACCTTTTCCAATCACGGCCGTACTTGCGGTTGCTCACGTGCTGGTGAATGTCATGGCCTAGGTGGCATTTCTGACAAAGTGCGGCCAGGTTGCTGAACTTGTTATTGTCCTTATCCCTGTCTATGTGTGCAACTGTCAGTACTACATTGCTTTTAGTAACAGGGTGCGGTTTATGGTTTTCTGCTCCGCACCATTCGCATTTACCGTCTGCCCTGGTAAAGCGAATTAAACGGCTTATAAGGGGCCATTTCGGGTGATAATCATTGCGGTTTATTGGCATGGCTCAGTTAACCTGGTAATTGCCGCAGACTGTTTTGGTATGCCTGCCTTCACGGAACAGCTTAACACAGCCGTTTTCTTGTTGAATGGCACTGTCGCAACAATACCATCGGCTTTGGATGCCTTCAGTATAGCTTACCTGTACCGGGTGTTTTTCGCAGTCAGATACATAGCTGCAGCCTGAGCAGGCAAACAGAATACATAGTGTGATTTGAAACAGCAGGTTTTTAGGTTTCATTTCAGTTTTTGGGTTTGAATTATTGTGCATTTTTCGAAAGTGGTTACGGTGGCCAGTTTTGATTCAAGGTTTGCAATCTGCCTGAGCAGGTATGCGCGTGCATCACTTTTGGCAGGGTAATGCCTGAGCTCTGCCTGGTAATACTCCAGCTGACTGATTATAAAAGCTTCATCGTTAAGCATGGAGTGAACCCTTTAAACTCTCGGGAAGAAAAAGGCCTCAATCAGCCTGGTAATACGCAAGTCTTCTGCACTGTCGTCCAGGTAGGTTTCTTCGTAGTCAAACAGCACTCTCGACTTTTCAAAGTTGTCAAACTCAGGATGTGACTGAACAAAGATTTTTTGCCATTCCGGAGGTAGGTTTTTTAGAAGGGCATCTTTCAGAGCACAGGCCCTTTCATGCTTGTATTTCCTGATTAGCCCGTTTTCAATAGGTGATTTTTGAACCATCATAATTAGCTGCTCACCTGATAATACCGGGTAATAAATAGGGTTTTCAAATTTTCTGATTGCATCCTTAGCTAGATGCGGTTCCGGGTCAACAGGTGGAACTAACGAGCCGGAAGTGATTTGAACGCAATTGCGTGTTATTTCTGCCCCATCGGGTAGCAGGGTATAAATGGTGTTTTCGTCTGTGACAAACGTTTTGATGCAAGGCATTGGATTACAATTGTTTTAATTTGTGATTCGTTTATTACTTCTCCTGCAGTTATTTCTCCAGCTTGCCCATTACTCCCCGGGTAACCCTGTCTCGCACGCGGGCCTCCAAACACTTAAGCGCTTTCTTTAAGTAAAAAATGCACATCTCATTATCTGTAGAAGGGAATTCAGAATTCAGCTTTTTAGTTCTGTCAATCAAAACAAGTAGTAGCTGCTCCGAAATGATTCCTGGAACAAATCCTTCACCTTTCTTTCGCTTGTATATAAAATTGATTGCCTGTGCCTCCTGCAGGTATTTATAGGAATCCCCTTCAAAGCCCGAAGTTTCAAGCATGTGGTATACGTGAGCGCCTGCATATTCGCCGTCTAATTGGGAGAAAAATACTGAAGCATTTTTATTCGGGTAAACCGTTTCTTCCAGGGGCAATATTGGGAAGTGCTTACCTTCAAGTGTCGGGTTGTTGTTCTCGTCTTGCATTGGTTTGGGAGGTTTAGGTACCGGGTTGAGTTTGCTTGCTCCAATCTTCTTTAAAGTCAATCATGATTTGGAGCTCATAATTGAGGCCGTTTGAGAGCGAGGCCTGCGCTCTTTGTAGTGATTCAATGGCTGAATTGTAGGTATGGCACAATACCAGCTTATTGCCTTTGTGCATATAACCGCCGTCAAGTACCAGGGCCTGTTCACGTTGCAGGGTTTCAATTATAGCCTGCAATTGCTTTTGCTGTTGCTCTGCCTGCAACAGGCGCTGCCGTTGCCAAAATTCTAAGGCTGAAAGGGATTCGTTCATATCTGATCCTCCCAATCTTCCCGTTTGAACTCGTAGACTTTGCCGGTTTTACCCTCCCAGGTTACAGTGCGCTTGGATTCAATGATAACTTCACCTGTTTCCTCGTCTACCTGTTCTTCTGAGAAAGTAATAGTTGGCATGCTGAACCACTGTGATTTATGGCTTGGTTGTAAATTGAAATCATTCTTGAGTGACTTTTCAACATCATACCCTGAGAACTTTGAGTTGCGTTCAGGAAACAATGCTTCATAAAGCCTTCGTGCATCGATACGGAGTACAGGTTTTTCATGGTCTATAAAGTATTGCCGTACATAATCCCGCATCATGGCCACAAGTTGCGATACGCTATTTGCCTGCACCCTTTTAAGTGCTTTAGTAATTACAACTTCATCTGAAATACCGAACCGGCTCTCCCTGGAGTAATGCACCAGCTCCCTGTTCTTCAAATAATGAAGGAAGGCGGGTATCTCCTCTTTCAGGCGATCTAACAGCTCGTTATCTTTTTTAGCCAGCTTACCAACCTCCAGCACAAACCACCTGTTTTCTTTAGAATCAATATCGGCGAAATCGAAAATATGATTCGTGGTCATTACCAGCTTCACATGGTTTACCACCTGCCTGGCCGAACTGTTCTTTTCATTCAGCATGGCATAGGGATTAGTAACCATGCTTTTTATTGCTTCAATGGCCAGCTGATTATCTACCTTACTTTCATCTACGGCCACCAGGCATTTTGTTACATAGCCGTTGAATTGGCTCAGGAAATCGGCATTGCCTACAATGCTCATATTCTGCCCGAATATATCGCGCAGCCAATTTGTAAAAGTTGATTTGCCGGTTTCACGCTCCTTAGATACCAGGGAAAGAATACGCTGTTTTTGTTTGGGTTTGGTATAATACATCTGTATCATATCAAGCCCCACATCAAGCTTGGAATCGCCTCCATTATGGAAAATATGACTCAGGAATTCATGTGTGTATGGCCATTCACCTTCGGCAGGCTCATGCTCAAGCGGGTAAGAAAGGTTTAAGTGCTTGTAATGCTCCTTTACCACTATTTCCCGTTTGTAATTGATAAAATCGGGTTCATTTGAATAGCTGTCAAAAACCGGGATTTGAAGCATCAGGCCGTTAGGGTCTTTTTGGCCTTTCCGCTTGAAATCATCTATTATAATGGAGGGGGCCCGCTGCTCTCTTACGAGCTCGGGGAATCCTTTGGAATTGGATATGTAAATTTCCTTCAGGTACTTATTGCCAACCAGTACATAAGGTGCTGTAACGCCGCTTTGGTAGCATTCCAGCTTGTCTGTTTCTTCGTTCAGCCGGTACCAGTCGCCGCCGAATTGGAATGGATCGCTGTCCAGCTTATCGGAATGATGTTCAAAAAAGCGCTCTGCCGAGTCTATATAAAAGTATTCCTTAATTGAGGCAATTGTCCTTAATTCGCTTATCAGGTCGAAAATGTTAAAATACTTCTGATTCCCTGAGGCAATTACGAGCTGAGGACAATTCAACTCAAATGCAATTTCATCAGCCTTATCCCGGGAATTAATAAATAAATCATCAAGGCCTTTAGGGCCTTCATCCTTCAGGTGCGCATAATAATAATTCAGGCCCTTGTGCTGAGGGTTTGCCAACCTGAATGTTTTTACTGCCTTTGAAAAGGACAGAACTGTTTTCCCGAAGTTCAGCGGCCTGGTCATAAGGTCAGCTGTAGGCTTGTCTGAAATTTGCCTGCAATCGCCGTCGTGCAGGAATACAAGGTTTTTTACGTGACAGGTCGAAATAATTTGCTGAGCAAGCGGGTGCAGCGTATTTGAATTTGCTTCCCTGAACCCCCAAATGCCGTTTATGCCAACCGCATAAACCTTATTCAGGCACCCGCTCAGGGCCTTTAACGCGCCCTCCACAAGAATTAACGTTTCAATTTCCCGGCGCTCGGCAATTGCATCTATTAAAACCGGAGATAAAAAAGGTTGCGCCGCTACTCCTGTAGGGTTTTTGTACTTAGGTTGGCCCGGTTTTGGGTTTTGAATACGTTGGTTATAGTAAGCAACCTTAATTTCTTTCGTCCTACCGGTATAGCTGTCTTCTTTGAGCGTGTTATGGCTCATGGCAACATATTCACCTGAGCGCTTATATGTTTCCAGGTAAAGTATGAGCATATTATCGCCCCTGCTGCCATCAGCTGAGAGCAGCTGCTGCTCTGTCGGCTCTGCATCGCCGGGCATATAAACCTGTATGCTGTTCTGCCCGGGTGTAAGGCCTAATTCCGTGGCTCGGTTTACTGCATAGCTCATAATTCTGTGTCGGTGTCTTGTTTGTTCAAAATATCTGTTCTTAACAGGTAGTTTCGCATAGAGCTGTCCGGCCCGAATGCGGCTATATCTTCTTTTATATAGTCAAGCTGTTTTTGCTTGCCTTTTATTTCTATCTGCATAAAATACAGGTCTGCGATCATTGCACTCATATCGGTCTTTAGTTTCCCGATTTCGCGCTCAAGGTCGTTGGCTCTTTCACCGGTGGTCATATTAGCATTTGAAGTTTACTGATCTTCAATACCAGGTCTTCTATGGTTAATTGCGGCACATTCACAGCTTCTTCTGTTGTTTTGAGCCTGCTTACACAGCTGTAGAATGTTTTGCTAAAATTCCCGGCCTTCAGCTCTGTATCAGTTGCATTGCGGGAAAAGATTAGTTTGCAGTTATACCGGTCTGTGGTGTATATGTCCTTTTCATAATCGCCAAAGACTTTGTGTATTAATGAATGCTGAAAAAGACCGCCTGAATCATAGATATAATGAACAATAAGCGGAACGCTTACTGTTTGATCACTCACTTTGCAGTACTGCAGCAGCTGGCCACGAAGCGTTTTACCGGCATTGGCCTTTCCATAATTTTTGCTGAACCAATCATTCATTTCTGCCTGGCTCCCGAATCCTTCAGCTTCATGCAAGGGTACCAGGATGGTAAGCTTACTTTGCGGCTGAAAATGAAGCGCTTTTCCGTTTTCGTCAAAGCTCAGTTCAATGTCATGAGCGCTGTTCAGGAATAAGTTGCAGAATACTTGTGGGCCAGGTTTCCTGAACCTGTTGCCGGAAACAGCCTGCACCACTTGTCCGGGTCGGTATTTGCGTTTCCCGAACCTGATGGTGGTGCACTTCCTGCCTTCAAGCGTGGCCACCTTGTTTTTTTCTTCGAATGAAAGGCGCATATTCAATTAATTAATGGGTGTTGTTCTTTAAGCCTGGTTAGCTCGTTAGTTTCATTGACAGTGATACACAGGCGAGCCTCTCGATTCAGCAATTCTTCCCAGGATTCGTAAACAGAGCATAGCAAATCAGCGAAATATCCATGGCCTTGGGTACGCTCAGTATAGCTGCCTGTTCTGCTGAAAAGCATTTTTACTTCGGCAGGTCCGCAAACCAGTGCAATCCTATTTTCACTCCAGTCTCCATAGAATTTAATGAGTCGGTTTACCTGCTCTTTACTGCTTACCAGGGCATATTGAACCTTATAGAACAAGGAATCCATAACTCTATATTGCAGTGGTGTTTGTAATTGCTTTTCCTTGCATAATTTGCTTACATAGCCTGCAATAGCTTTGCAGGCGCGCTATTAAACTCTTTGGGCGCAGCAATGCATCTATTGCATTGGTGTTTTCTTCTAAATCTGCTGTCAGGTGTTTAATAGCAAGCATTTGGTTTTGAAGCTGTAGTATTTTTTTGCGGCAAGTTTCCAGCTCGTCCTTCAGATCCTGATTTTTAGCATAGTATTCCTCCCATTCCTGTACCGGTTGAACAGGTTTTTTCCGGAAAACATCTTTTTCACCCGGTTTCCCGGCTTCGCTAAAAGAAACAGTACGAATACCCCCTTTTTTTATTCTGACATGCTTTGGAGAGATAACTGCTGTTAAGGGAACCGGCTCGTAAACAAGCCCTTGATTGGTTATAAATGAGATTATTTCCATAGTGTATTAAGGGGTGCCTTAACAAGAGGTTAATGCGCTGTTAATGATAGGTTAACTCTATTTTTAGAAACAAAAGTTCATCTATGTTTACAGCATTAGTGGAGAAGAATGACAGGATTGAAGGAATTTCGGCAGGTTCAGTTCTATCTTCTCAGAGCCCTGATTTCTTCGCTCAGGTTGTCCTGGCTAATGCCTGAGCCTGATTTGCGCTGCATAAGGCTTTGAACCGAAACAAGCACTTTGCCTTGTTTCAAACCCTGGCGTTTTATTTCCAGTTCGCCTCTTTTAATAAGGCGGTCAATTGTTGCCGGGCTTAGGTCAAGAAAGTCTGCAGCTTGGCTTCGAGTAAGAAACTGAGGCATTCCGGGGCTCTGCAACAGTAGCTGTTGCTTTAAAGCTTCCACTTCAGCTTTTAGCATATTAAACTCTGTCATGGTTGGAACCTGGAAGCTCATAAGCGGGTAACTGAATTATATGTTTGCGGCATTTATGCCGGTTTATGTCATTGGCCAAGGTGCTGCAAACACCTTGGCCGGAAGAACCAGGGGTTTAGCTCCCTGTTCAACGCCTGGCTGTCGTAAACAGCCATCATTCCTATGGAGAATCCAGACGATTCAAACACAGGCTAAGAAATTGGCCAAGGCGGTACAAACACCTTGGCCGGAAGAACCAGGGGCTTAGTCCCTGTTCAACGCCTGGCTGTCGTAAACAGCCATCATTCCTATGGAGAATTCAGACGATTCAAACACAGGTAAACCAAACTTCTTCAGAAATGCCGTGAAGAAATTGGAGCAGGAAAGGATGAAAAATCCCTTCAATCCAAAGACTGAACAAACGGTTCAGCCGGTTATTCAAAGCAAGGCCGCTTTGAATAATAACAATCAACAAGCTGCAATGCGCATTATAGCGGATCATGCTGTTGAAGCCGGTGCCAATCTTTCAGCTCATTTCCGGAAGAAAAAGGAAGTTGAGCCGATTGATAGGGCAATTAGCGGCGGGGTAGTTGCAGGTTTTGCTATTACGCTTGCATATCTTCATTTCACTGATCATAAGCAGACCAGGAAGCGAAAGAGGCGTAAGAAGTCATATTAAGTAGCCTCCTGTAAACCCGTTGCCGCCTCGGTAGCGGGTTTATTAAACACTTACAGCTGTTTTATAGGTGATTCCCACTTCATAAATGGCTTTTGAAACCACGCGATTACCTTTTACACGTCCGTGCCTTACGTTTTCAATGGTGGTTTTACTTACCTGAACCCCTTTCTGCCTGAGCAGGACTTCCACCTTTTCAATGTAAGCGCCGGGTTTATTGGGTATCAGCCTGTCTACTTTACCGACAGTTGCCTCCCAGTAATCCTTGTTTGATAGGGTCTCTAAATCTTTGGCCTGCTTCATAGGGGTAAATACGTGTTACTGTTAATAGCCGTATAATTGTAATCCTGTAATTCTATGAGGCAAACATAAGTACAAACAATACTTAAAACAAGTACAATATAGACTTTATTTAAAAATATAAGTACAAATTATACTGTGAAAATCACACAAGGTACTATTAATGAACGCTTTATTGCTGTTTGCTTAGAGTTAATAAGTCAAGCCCGTATTAAGAATGTTACCCAACTCGCCACGCATTTGGGGTGGTCGCAGTCCCAGCTTAATGGTGTTTTAACAAGAGCCAAAAGCAGGAATGCAACATCCGAAATGCTTGCAAGCCTGCTACAGGTTTATCCTGATGTTAATCCTATGTATTTAATGGGGCGAGAAGTACCAATGTTTTTAGGGGGCAATCTTAAGTCCTTAGGTCCCCTAGGTGGAATGGATTTTATATACATTCCCTATGTCAGTGTTTCGGCACGGTCTGTATATGTAAAAACCATCGTTACTGGTGAATCCTATGAAATTGATAAAATCAGACTCCCTATAATTTCAGATTTACCTTATGAAAAATGTACTGTTTTCGAAATCAACGGCGATGCAATGGAACCGCATTATCTACCCAGGGCCAAATTACTTGCTATGCCTGTAAGCATAGAAGAGCTGCGGTTTATCAGTTCCGGTGTATATGTAGTTGTGTTCTCAAATCGCCTCGCTATAAAGCGCGTTAAGGATAACGACATTGTACCCGGCGGCTTCCTAAAGTTGCACTCTGACAATACAATAGCAGGCTCCCAAAACGTTCCAGCCGAAGAAATACGTGCTTTATGGAAAGCAGTGCTTTTGGTCGAGAGCCCTGCCAACTGAGCAAATATAGGCTTCCCGCTGAAAGTTGCGATCTAAAGTAAGGTTAGTAAGGTTGCCCTAAAAAGCGGCTCCATTAGCTCTAATCGCCGTTTTTTGACCTTACTATGCCACCTTACTTTAAACTAAAGTAAGGTTTTAAATTAGATGTTGTAACATCTAACCTTACTAACCTTACTTTGGAAATGTAAAGTAAGGTGCCAAAGTAAGGTGCAAAAAGTGCCTTTAAACCTATTTGAAGCCGCTTTTTTACTTAAACCTTACTTTACTTACTTTAAAACAATAAAAATATTAAAAGAGTGTTTTCCCAATCGGCTGAAAACTGCTGAAATGGCCCTTTAAAATTGCACTTTACCAACTTGCATCCTGATAAATGACACAATTCAAAACAATTAAAACATACATAAAGCTTTCATACGTACCGGCTGCAGGTCGGCAGGAATTTATCCGCAGCATTATCAGTAACCATGTGCTCGAAATGGAGCGTATCGATGCGCCCGGATCCAGGCCTTACGCTATTAAGGAGGCCCTGGTCTTCGAAGTAAATGAAGATGGATTGGAGTTTTACCCGGCCAGGTCTAAAGTTATTGCTGTACCCATGCCGATAAACAACCTGGATACGCTATCAGAATCTCAGGTATATGCAGTAGCCTATGATGCCGACCTGATAATTTGCAGGGTCAGGCTTAAGGCCTACGGAAATAACGATTTGGTGGAGCTGCATTCCGATGCTCCGGGATTCAGCATAGTAATAGCCAAAAAAGATATTGTAGCTGTTTGGAAGGTTATGGAATTGCTTGAAGCAGGAATTATTTAAACATGGGTATAAATCTAAAATTCGAACTGAAGGCAGATTCCAAGGGAAACGGTACCACCCTCATCATGCTCCGCATTACTGTGAACCGTAAACTGGCAAGAATCGGCACCGGCTATTATATCCTGCCTAAATTCTGGAACCCCAATGCCGTTGAGCAAATGGATAACTGGATTTCAAAAAAAGCGGATGATCACCTGCTCATAAACACAGGGCTTCATAACAAGCTAAGAGCTGCCCGTGTGGTTTTATTAGGTTTCGAAGCAATGGAGATAGCAGTAGACCATAAATTGCTCAGCGAGGCCATACGTGCCAAATGGGAGGGCAATACCAAGGTGCCGGGCCCTGAAGTTCTTAAGCCGGGTCTTTTGAAAATGCTGGAGACAGAAATTGAGCAGCGGTCACATTCTATGCCTTCCACCGTATTTGCATTCAGAACCCTCCATAACCAGGTTAAAGCTTACTCTAAGGCAGAAATACCGTTCGCCAAATTATCCCTTGAATGGTTAGACCTCTTTCATGTATCAATGCTTAAAACCCTTGCACCTACTACTGTTGGCAGGCGCATGACCATGCTCAAGTTCATATTTAAGCGCGCTGTAGATTATGGCCACCTGCCAACTGAAGCAAACCCATTCAATAAGTTCAAGATAAAGCACCCTAATGTAACCAAGGAAAAATTGACATTGGAGAATATCAGGGCTTTAGAAACCATTGTTCTTGCCGAGGATAAAAGATTGAACGATGCCCGTAATATATTCCTGTTTCAATATTACGTTGGCGGAGCAAGAATCGGTGATGCTCTGAAATTGCGCTGGTCAGATGTGTCTGGTACGCATATTGCCTACACCACCACTAAAACCGGTAAGCGCAGAAAAGTTAAGCTCAATGAAAGGGCTAAGGCTATTTTAGATTATTATGAACCCAGAACAGGAAAGCAGCAAGCTTGGATATTTCCATGGCTTAGACCTTCACTTGACCTGGAATTCGTAGAGCTTAACCACCGCGATACTGTAGGCGGGGCAACAGCTCTAATCAACAGAATGTTGAAGCAGCTTGGAGAAAAGCTTGAACTTAAAGTAAAAATAACTACCCACACCGCAAGGCATTCTTTTGCCGATCATGTCAGGACTGCAACCGGGGATGTGTACCTGATTATGCAGGCGCTTGGCCATAGCAGTCTTGCCGTAACCGAAACTTACCTTAGAAAGCTTGACGATGGGTTGATAGACACGGCTATTGATGCCATTTCCGGTGAAACATCGGTGAAACAATAGCGGTGTTTTAGTGAACAATCTGAAATCATAAAAAATAAAAAAGGCCTTTAATTATCATTTAAAGGCCTTTTGAGGTGCAATGTGTTTGCAGAAGTTTGCAAAATGTGATCCCATTTGGATTCGAACCAAAGGCCTGCTGCTTAGAAGGCAGCTGCTCTATCCAGCTGAGCTATGGGATCCGGTACTTCAACGGCAAGGCCTTGCCTGAATAGTCCGCAAAATTCGACCTTTCGGGGCACTTTTCCAAACCTTAATAATGCATGGCCATGTATTGCGCCGCTTTGCCGCCCTTTTTTACCTAAATTGCGCCTTCGGCACGCGCAGGCTTTGCCGCATGGGGCAAACCGTATTGCCGTGGTTTGCGTACATTAACTGTTAACCAAACTTGTTTTAAGTGAAGGATCTGGACGAAAAGGAAATGACATTTATTGACCACCTGGAAGAGCTCAGGTGGCATATTATACGGTCGTTGGCTGCTATTTTGGTTTTTGCGGTTGCTGCCTTTTGCTTTAAGCGTTTCATTTTCCACGATTTAATTCTTGGGCCCTCCCGGCCTGATTTCTGGACCTACCGCATGCTCTGCAAAGCCGCTGTACTCCTGCAATCACCTGATTTATGCGTAGATAAGCTTGATTTTATTATTCAAAGCCGAACCATGACAGGTCAGTTTACCACCCACATAACGGTTTCATTGGTTATTGGAATGATACTGGCATTTCCCTATGCCTTTTGGGAAATATGGCGCTTCGTAAAGCCCGGCCTTTATTCAAATGAAAAAACCAATACACAGGGAGCCGTTTTCTTTGTAAGCCTGCTGTTCCTGTTGGGCGTGCTTTTCGGTTATTTTGTGCTCACGCCTTTCTCTATTAATGTGCTTTCAAACTACAAGGTAGACGACAGCATACAGAACGAGTTTGATTTGGCTTCTTATATAAGCACGGTTACCATGCTTGTGTTATCCTGTGCAATTATGTTCCAATTGCCTATGGTGATTTATGTGCTCAGTAAAATAGGGGTTGTAACACCAAAATTCATGCGCCATTTCAGGAGGCATGCCATTGTAATAATCCTGATTTTGGCTGCCGTACTCACCCCAAGCCCCGATGTTTTAAGCCAAACCATGGTGGCAATACCTATTTACCTGCTTTATGAAATCAGTATTTTCGTATCGGCAGCTGTTGAAAGAAACCTCAGAAAAAAGGCGCTGATACAATAAGTACAGCGCCTTTAAAACAATTCACGGTGAAACAATAGTGAAACATTGTTGAATACCCAAACTCTTAATGCCGCACCGACACCTTTGTTGCTGCGGCATTTCCTTTTCCGGCAAGCCTGACAGTGTATAAGCCTGTTGGCAGAATATCAGTATTTATAAAATACCTGCCTCCTGATTTTTGCAGGGCCGTTGTGTAATTCTTCCCTATTGCATCGCAGATATTAACCAGGCTGCCATCTGAGATTCCGGTACCTGAAATATAAACCTTATCAGCTGCAGGGTTAGGGTAAAGGGTCAGCTTCACGGTTTCACTTTGCAGGGTATTGCCCATTACCACATCCCAACTCCTGCCTGCCGGTACCGATGCCTGTAAGCTTTCAAGGCTTTGCCCTGCAATAATAATAAAGCCCGTACTTATGGTGTCGTTCGGGGCAATGGTAAAAGGGCCTGCGCCGCAAACTATGCCCACATCGCCGGCATTGGCCGGTGCGGCAGGCGCAATTGTTCTTGCTGTCCCGCTTGTAAGGGCGAGTACTTTTTCAGCATCACTGAAACCGTCGTAAATACCGAAATCAGTGGCAGTGCTGCCTGTGGCATTGTTTTGTATTGCGTTGAATGCAGGGCTGTCGGTTATTTTATAATTGGCTATGCCTGCCCAAACACCACCGGGCTGTGTATCGTGCACATGGCCAAGCTTTAGGCCGGCATCGTAATCGGCATGGTCCTGGGCCCCGCTGCTGCTTACATCGAAATCTGCGAAGAGGCCTATGAAGTAGTTTCTTATAGTATCGGGGTTGGTGTTTTTTATAACGTAGTTAACAATTACAAGGTTAGAATCTGCGGCATTATGGGGGGCAATGCTGGTTTGTGAAATCTCAACGCCTATTTTCTGATCGCCGGCTCCCGCATCGTTAAATATGCTGAAAAGCGCATCGGCCCCTGACCATTCCGGGGTACGCGGACCAACTGTTTGTAAATATGCAAAATCCTGGTCGTAACCGTTAGCGGCATTACGCACCGTATTGGCAAGCTTCCCCGCCGAAGTAGCTGTCATAAGCCCCATTTCATAGGCCATAGATTTGCCTTTGTAGCGGAAACCGAGCCCGGTTGTGGCATTGTCGCGCACATAGCCAATACGGCCAATGCTGCTGATGGTGGTGCTCACATTCCTGTTATTCAGGTTGCGGAAGCTTGGGTGAAATATCATATCGAAAGTCTGGCGGTAAGGGCTTTGGCCAATATCGCTGATACGGATATTGAAGCTTACGTAATGATCGTCGGGTATGTTGGGTGCAACCAGGAATTTAAAAACATCGTTAGCGCTGCGTACCTCATTAACCTGCATTACACCGAGCATTACCGAATCAGCCACCGGAATTAGATAAGCCGAGTTAGAGTAAATTTTAACGCCTGATGATTGGCTGGGAAACAGGATATTCAGGAAAGCACCGCTTATGTAAAGTGTATCGCCGCCCTGGAATACGTTGTCGTTATGGTCGCCGGCAGAAATGTTCCGCATAACCACGCCGGAAGGATTCATGGTTAAAGCCGCCGGGGCGCTTACCCGGCCTGAGCCAAGCCTGTCAGTATAAGTTTCTGCAGGATTTCTTGCCCCGAAGCCGGCGTCGCTTGAGGCCATAAGTTGCAGGCGCATCTGTTCAGGGTTATAATTGCTGTGAACCGAAAAACTTAAGGCCGCCAATCCGGCTACAACGGGCGAAGCCATGCTTGTTCCGCTTGCATAGCTGTACACATTATCGAAAATGGTTGAGTAAATGTTTTCACCCGGCGCTGTAACGGCAACTTTGTAATTGTGATTGGTAAAACCGGCCGCCACATCGGCGCTGTTGCTTGCAGCAACCGATACCACACCGTCGAAATCGGCGGGGTAGAAGTCAGCTGTGCTGTTATCGTTTCCGGCAGCGCAAACTACAAGGGAATTTTTGTTTATGGTTGCATAAGTAATAACATCCTGCCCCTGCTGAGAATAGCCGCCGCCGCCCCAGCTGCAATTAATTACCCGGCATCCGTGGTCGGCTGCATATACAATGCCTTCGTAGCCGGCAATGATATAGCCCACAAAATTGGGAGGGAAGGAATCATTATCGGCGGCGCATTTTACCGGCATGAACTTGCATTTATAGGCAATTCCGGCACCACCTGTTCCGTTATTGGTTGCTGCTGCCGCTATGCCCGATACGTGCGAGCCATGCACATTGTTACGGCCTTTAATGCCGGGGTCGTTATCGCCGACAATGTTATTTAAATTACTGCCGGCTACATCCCAGCCCCTGAAATTGTCGATAAAGCCGTCGTTATCATTGTCGAGGCCATCAATTGGGTCCAGGTAATTGTATTTAATATTGCCGATAAGATCAGGATGGTCGGTATCAGTTCCGCTGTCTACAATACCGATAACCACATTGGTATCGCCCATGCTTATATCCCAGGCGGCGTACATGTTTAATATGTTTAAATGATATTGATTCGCAGCATCAGGGTCGTTAATGGTTGCGCAGTGTTTGTATTTAAAGCTTGGCTCGGCGTAGGTAAAAAGATTGGTGGCGTATAAGGCCCTGATAACTTCTTCAACCGATTCCTTGGCAGAAAAGTTCAGCCTGTAAATCAGGCTTAAATCGGCAAAGGGTTTTGCGTAAGGGCTCGTTTGTACCGCTGGTATTTCAGCATTTGGGTATTGCTTTTTTATATTGCTGAAACCATAATCATTTTTCAGCCTCCTGAAGCCTTCAATATTTATTTCGTCTGTGCCGCAGGATGAACGGTATTCAGGCCTGACCTTAATAATAACAGTACCGGGCAGGTATTCCTGCTCGTATTTTCCAGGCATGGCGTTATTTGCATTCAGGATATTTACCGGCACAGGCTTATATAGGTTGGCACCTTTGTTACCCTTACCCGGCCCTCCGCCTTTTGCCGCATGAGCAGGAAACAAAAAGCTTGAAGTAAAGCTTAATATGAATGTTAAGGCTAAGGTTTTGTAAAACAGGGCATCACAGGTTATATAATTGG
This sequence comes from Bacteroidota bacterium, assembly GCA_040388605.1. GTDB lineage: Bacteria > Bacteroidota > Bacteroidia > Cytophagales > Flexibacteraceae > JAZKBN01. The sequence goes on from JAZKBN010000005.1 coordinate 58,388, forward strand.
CGCCTTGTTTATTAATTGAAGGTAAAGTAATGCTCATGCTTTTGTGTTGGTTAAACAAAGGTTTTTAAATCCTGGTATTGCATTATACAGGCTTATACAATCGGAACCGGAAAATTGTAAGCGGGCATAGCGCGCTTAATGGTTTTTCGAAGGAATTTCCCGGCTTAAACCTGTATGCAGGCATATACGGGAGTACATGTGCCCGCTTGTAAATACATATTCCGTGCCGTACCCTGAAAAAACAGTAGGGGCTTTACCGGTAAAAATAGGGCAATTCCGCCGAAATATTCCTTTATTGGACCCGAAATTCAGGGGGTATATAAACATTACCCCAAACGCTTTAACCATGTTGGACAGAACCCTTGCTCCACCCTTTCATCCCGTTGCAGATATTCGCCTGCCCGAGGCCGAGAAAATTGTACTTGCCAACGGCACCAACCTCTTTGCCGTAAGCTCGGGCCGCAGCCCGGTAATGAGCATAGATTTGTATTTCGATGCCGGTACCCGCCGTGATACCATGCCCGGCGCAGGCTACCTTGCCCTGAAAATGCTGCAGGAAGGCACAGCTAAGCACAGCGCCAAGCAATTGGCCGATAAGCTTGCCTTTTACGGCGCTTTCCCGGATCTTTCGCATTCGGCAGACAGGATGCATGTAAGCCTGCACAGCCTATGCCGCTTCCTGCCCGAGCTTTTGCCCGTGCTCGACGAAATGATTACTGAATCGGTTTTCCCCGAGGCAGAGCTTGAAACGCAAAAGAACATTTTGGTGCAGCACCTGCGCGTAAACGAAGCCCGCAACAGCTATTTAGCTTCCGTAGGTTTCCGTGCTGCGCTGTTCGGTGAAAATCATCCTTATGGACATTCATTAACCGAAACTCAAACCGAGGCGCTGAGCAGACCCGTTTTGCTTGATTTCTATCAGAAATTCATTCAGAATGCCCCAATGGAAATAATTGTGGCCGGGCAGGTAGGAGATAAAGAATACGACCTGATAGACAAAATGTTCGGCAGCCGCAAATTCACGCCCAAGCCTGCGGCCGACCCGTCAAAAGAAAAGCTGCATCCCGGCAAATCTGTGCTGATTGAGCGCGAAGATGCCAAGCAAAGCAGCATACGCCTGGGCAGAATCATGTTCAACCGCAAGCATCCTGACTATTTTCAGCTGCGCCTGCTTACTGAAGTGCTCGGCGGCTATTTCGGCAGCCGGCTAATGAAAAACATCAGGGAAGATAAGGGTTATACTTACGGCATTTATGCGCAGGTAGTGCCCATGGAAAAAACCGGCTATTTCATAATAGGTTCCGATGTGGGTGTGCAGCATACGCAGGCGGCACTTGACGAGATTCGCAAGGAAATCAAAATACTCCAAACCGACCTTATTCCCGCTGCCGAGCTTGAAACTGTGCGCAACTACATGCTGGGCACTTTCGCAAGCTCATTAAACAGCCCATTTGCCCTTGCAGATAAGTTCAAAAGCATACATTTCGAAGGGCTTGATTACAGCTGGTACAAAAAAATGCTTGCCGCTTACCGCAGCATTACCGCCGAAGAACTGCGCGAAACAGCCCGTAAATACCTCCGCGAGGAAGATATGACAGAGGTGGTTGCAGGTAAAAAGTAAACCAATTCACAGCCCGGCGGGTTTTATATATAAACGCAGGGCTAAGCCAAAATAAAGCTTACACCATTGTCCGGAACAGCCCCTGAAAGAGGCTGCGGCCATAATTCACAATTCTACCTGATGAACGAATACATAGAAACCAATATCGGCCGCTTTACCGACGAGCTTTTTGAGCTTCTCCGCATACCATCGGTAAGCGCCGATACCACCAAGGCCGCCGATGTGCATGCCGCTGCCGCCTTCGTGGCCGAAAAGCTGAAAGCCGCGGGTGCCGAAAACGTTGAAATTTGCCAAACCGCCGGCTACCCGATTGTCTACGGCGATAAAATAACAGATTCTTCAAAGCCTACCGTGCTCGTTTACGGCCACTATGATGTGCAGCCGCCTGATCCGCTGGAACTTTGGACAAGCCCGCCATTTGAGCCACAAATTCGCCTGGTACCCGGCAGTGGCGATTCTGCCATTTACGCCCGCGGCGCATGCGATGATAAAGGCCAGATGTATATGCACATTAAGGCACTTGAAACCATGCTGCATACCGGCGGCGAGTTACCCTGCAACCTCAAATTCATGATTGAAGGCGAGGAAGAAGTAGGCAGCAGCAACCTGGACACTTTCGTGAGCGAGAACGCCGAAAAGCTGAAAGCCGATGTGGTGCTTATTTCAGATACATCTATTCTAAATAATGAAAACCCGAGCATTACTGTCGGCCTGCGCGGCCTGGCTTATATGTTTGTTGAAGTTACCGGCCCCAACCGCGATTTACACAGCGGAACTTACGGCGGAGCCGTACCAAACCCCATTAACGTGCTGGCTAAAATTATTGCCGGCCTGCACGATGAAAACGGCCGTGTAACCGTTCCCGGCTTTTACGACAGGGTAGAGGAGCTCAGCGCCGAAGATCGTGCCGCCATGGCCCGTGCACCATTCTCGGAAGATGAAATGAAGAAAAGCCTTGGCCTGCGCGATGTGAGGGGCGAAAAAGGATATACCACCTTAGAGCGCAAAAGCATTCGTCCGACCCTTGATGTTAACGGCATTTGGGGCGGCTGGACAGGCGAAGGCGCTAAAACAGTTATCCCTTCAAAAGCCAATGCCAAAATAAGCATGCGCCTGGTACCTTACCAGCAGTGGGAAGAAATAGCCGACACATTTAAAAAGCACTTTACCGAGCTTGCCGGCCCAAGTGTTTTTGTTGATGTAACCTGGCACCATGGCGGTAACGCCGCCGTTACCCCAACCGATACCGCAGCCTACAAAGCTGCCGAAGCCGCATTCGAGGAGGCCTGGGGTAAAAACCCTATCCCGATGCGCGAAGGAGGAAGCATTCCCATAGTGGCATTGTTTGAGCGTGCCTTGGGCATTAAATCGGTACTCATGGGTTTCGGGCTTGATTCAGACAGCATACACTCGCCCAATGAGCACTTTCGTACTTATAATTTCGAGATGGGCATTAAAACCATTCCCCTGTTTTACAAGCACTTCGCCCGCCTTTCGGCAGAAGGCTAAGGCTCAAAAACGGGCTTAATAATTAGTTCATTTGCACAGCTTACGTATAATGCCATACTTGTATTAACGTTATATATACGTTGCGCTTCAGTACCTAAACCGACATCAGCTAAAAATCTGCAAAGCAGCATCTAAACAACCACCTATCTTTCTTTGGTAGAAAAAGTAATATTACTCGACGACCTCAGCCTTACAGATTTCCTGGGCGTGGAAAACCGGAATATAAATGAAATTTCCGCTGCCTTCCCGAACAGCAAAATAATAAGCAGGGGCAACGAAATACGCATACGGGGCGCCGCCCCCGAGATTATCAAGATTAACGAGATAATCAACAGCTTAATAGAGCATTATAACCGTTACGGCAAAGTAACACAGGACAATGTGCAGTCATATATCCGCCAGGATGAAGAGCGCACAGAAAACGAAGGCCGCGACGACATAATCATTTACGGCACCAAGGGCAATGTGATTAAAGCCAAAACTGCCAACCAGCAAAAACTGGTAAATACCGCCCGGCAGAACGATCTTGTTTTCGCTCTCGGGCCGGCCGGTACAGGTAAAACCTATATATCGGTGGCCTTGGCGGTGCGGGCGCTTAAAAATAAGGAGGTTCGTAAGATTATTATTACGCGCCCTGCCGTTGAAGCAGGCGAGAACCTCGGCTTCCTGCCCGGTGACCTTAAGGAAAAGATTGACCCCTACCTGCGCCCCATTTATGATGCGCTTGACGATATGGTTCCGCCTGAAAAGCTTAAGTTTTACCAGGAAAACCGCATTATAGAGATTGCACCTTTGGCCTATATGCGCGGCCGCACCCTGCAAAGCGCCTTTATTTTGCTTGATGAGGCACAGAACACCACGCCCATGCAAATAAAGATGTTCCTCACCCGCATGGGCCCCGACAGTAAAGCCATAATCACCGGCGATGCCACCCAGATAGATTTGCCCAAAAACCAAAAATCAGGTTTAAACGAGGCTATCGAGATTCTGAAAGACATTAAAGGTATAGGCTTTGTTCGCCTCGAAGGCGGCGATGTGGTTAGGCACAGGCTGGTAAGGGAGATTATAACGGCTTACGAGAAGGCGGGGTTGTAAATCTGCTTACGACTTACCGATTAATTCTAAAAGGCGTTTTCTGTAAACAGGGAACGCCTTTTTTTAATTCTGCAAAGGATAGTATAATTTTTAATACATTGTTTTAACTATATTTACGACAAAAACCGGGGTGATGTTTCTGCTTAGCCTGATTTTAATATTAAGTTTTTATTTAGGTTTTATAAAGAATATCGAAATGAGATTTCTTAAAATAATCATTGCTTCAATATGCCTTGTTTTATCGGTAAAAGCTTCCGCACAGGATTATATACCCCTGCCTGATACAGGATCTGCAAGATGGGTGGTAAGCTATTATGGCTGGAACATGGGATGCTTCGTAAACCCCGGAACTGTAGAGCAGCGTTGTTGGGACAGTTCAGTTTCATATACTCTTGCCGGCCATCTTACAATTGACGGGTTAATTTATAACAGGGTTAATGTGAGAAATATTGATTACAATTTTTTTAATTCCGGTCCCGGCATTAATTACTCTGTTTATTACAGGCAGGATAAGCCCGGCAGAAAAGTTTACCTGCGTTATCTGAATAACGATCGAGATACTTTGTTGTATGACTTCGACCTCAGTATAGGTGATACTGCGAAAAATACACTTTTTTCAAGCCCGAAGGTAGTTAGCTATAATCCTGTTATAATAGGTTACCCGGTTGTGAGAGATATTAAATATGTTACAATCGGGGGCATAGTTCGCAGGAAATTCATGTTAAACTATTTTGATGATAACAACAGGGATACATCATTAGCTCTTATTGAAGGAATAGGCTCTACTGTTGGATTCGAAAATAAATCAAACCCCTGCTTTGACCCTGACGGCGCAATTTTGGAATGCGGGTATTCAGTTGCCGAGTGTTTCAGCGGTGAAGCAATAGGATATATAAGGTATCAGCATGGGCAATGCAGCCTTACAGCATCAGTTGGTCAACAAATCGAAATTGAAAAAACAGGCATTTGGGAAATAAAACAAGCCAATCCCCTTAGGCTTAATTTCAAACCTGCTCCAGATTTGAGTGGGGCAGTAACCTTATATTCCATATTAGGAGTTAAGGTATTTGAACAGGAATTCAGTACAAATTCAGAAGGATTTGAGCTTGAAGTACCTGTACCCGGCATATATAATGCAAGACTTACGAGCCCTGCCGGGGTAAGCACCAAAACCATTTCTGCATGGTAATGGCTTTAATCAGGAAAACAAGCTGCTTTCGTGAGTATTCAAACTGAAAATCTATTGCTTGTTAAAATTGTACAGTGCTTTGGCTAAGCTTAAGCAGGCTTAATATTGGCTTTAGTATATTCCGTAAGCCTCTTTTATATTCCAATATACTTACTTCCCCCATTGTATGAAAATAATTCTCCTTGTATTTGCATTAACCTGCTTTTTAACAATTAACAGGGCTTTCTCGCAAAGCTATGTGCCCCTGCCTGACTCAAATGCATCCTGGGGCGTAGGCTATTATTACTTTCTTATGGCTTGCGGCCCTGATTGCTGGGATAAAACTGTTGTGTATTACACCAACGGAGACAGTCTTATAGGCTCCTATAAATATAACCGAATATCTTGCCGCGTAATGGTTAACAGTATATTATCAGGCAACACTTCAATACCGCCTAACTTCTTTCTAAGGCAGGATAAAAGCATGAAAAGAGTATATAAATGGGATAAAGGAGACCGCAGGGACCTTCTTTATTACGATTTTGACCTGTACGTTGGCAGCAGGCTTATAAATTGGTATACAGTACCGCTTAAATACACATTTATGGGGGAAATTATTCCTGATTCTTATGCAACCGTAACTTCAATTGACTCTGTATATGTAGGTGCCGCAAAGCGTAAAAGGTACAGACTCGACAGGTATTGCGATTTAATTGAAGGTGTAGGGCTCACCTCTGGCATAGGCGAACGCTCAGATCCCTGTTTCGACTGGAGACCCCAGGAATGCGGGCAGACTAAGCTTCATTGCTTTAACGGCAACATGATTAACCCCTTTACCATTTCTCAGCCCGACCACGGGCAGTGTAATACCGCCATTGTGAGCGTAAAAGCGCAGGAAAAAGTGGCCGAAGACCTGCACCTGCAAATAAGCCCTAACCCGGTTGGCCACGGTAGTGATATTAAAGTTGGTTTTTCTGCGGAATGTGAAGCAGTAATTACAATTTATTCGGCTTTAGGTCAAAAATTAAGTGAACACAACTTACGTGCAGATAATACAGATTTATCGCTTAGCCTTCCTTCTGCCGGAATTTATAAAGTTCATATACAGGCAGCCGGGCGCAGTAATTCCCAAACGCTTGTGGTTTATTAAAAGACAGGGGAAACCATATTTGCTTAATAATGGCTTAAAAGGAATAAAAACAAGCCTTATTCGTTAGCATTAAGCGGCAAAGGCTACAGAAAAAAAACATACCTTTGCGCCCAACCAGGATCAGATGAGCTTTTTATTTCCGAATTTTCTTTGGGCGCTTTCCGCCCTGTCCATTCCGGTAGCCATTCATCTTTTCAACTTTCTTCGCCCGAAGAAGGTGCTTTTCAGCAATGTGCGCTTTCTGCGCAGCATAAAGGAGCAAACCAACAGCAGTCGTAAGCTCAGGCATTTCTTAATTCTTTTGTGCCGCCTTGCTTTCCTGTTCTTCCTGGTGATGGCCTTCGCCCAGCCCTATCTTGCCGATAAAGGCGTTAAAGCTGAATCAGGCAAAAAGTATGTAAGCATTTACGTTGACAACAGCTTCAGCATGCAAACCGAAACCGGCGACGGTTCTGCTTTGGATGTTGCCCTGCGCTCGGCTGAAAAAATAATAAACAGCTATTCAGGCAATACCTGGTTCCAGGTTTTTACCAACGATTTCAGCGGCAAGAGCCAATATTTTTACTCGCCTGAAAAAGCCCGCGATATGCTGGCCGAAGTCAGGTTCAGCAATACCTTCCGCGATATTCCATCGGTAATTAAGCGGCAGCAGAGCGCCGCGCAAACCCTGCGGGAAGGCAGGGCAGGAGAGTTCTTTATGCTCTCTGATTTCCAGAAAAGCACGGCCGGCAATATTGCCGATGTGGTTTCAGATTCTTCGCGCCGCTATTACCTGCTGCCCCTGAAACCTGCCAAAACCGCTAACCTGTTTATTGATTCCGTTTGGCTGAACACACCCTTTGTAAAGGTTAACGAAAATAACAATCTTGAAGTAAGCGTTTACAATGCCGGTAATGCCGAGGCTACCGCCCTTGTTTTGAAAATGTTTATAGATGAGGTGCAGGTGAGCACAGCTTCGCTCACGGTTAATCCCGGCTCGGCAGCCCGTACGCACTTTACATTCAGCATAGGTACCCCTGATGCCCATAAATGCCGCATCAGCATAGAAGACCGCCCGGTAATTTTTGATAACGATTATTACTTTGTGCTCAAAACCGCGCCCAAAATAAAGGTGATGCACATATATAAGGACAGGCTTCCTTATGTGCCCAAAGTTTTCTCGAACGAAAGCCTGTTCGAGCTAAAAACCTTCCCCGCCGGCAATACCGATTACGATTACTTCAAACGCGCCGACCTGATTGTAACCGACGGCATCACAGTCTTGGATGCTGGCCTGCGCGAAGCCTTATTGGCTGCCCTGGCCCGCGGCGCAAGCCTTGCCATATTTCCCGGTCGCAATGCCGATGCGGTGGGCTATAATGCCCTTCTTTCCGGCTCGGCCCTGCGCCCGGCCTTAGCCGGTTCAGATACAGCTAAAAACTCCAATACCCACTCCCTTCAAAACCCCGATATTAAGAACCCTTTCTTTGAGGGTGTTTTTGAATCTGTGGCTCCCAATACGGTTATGCCGAATGCGGCGCCGGTTTTTACCTGGCCCAAAGCGGGGGTTAACCTGCTTACTTACCGCAACGGTAACGCCTTTCTGGCCGAATCTAAAGCCGGTAAAGGCAAGGTTTACCTCTTTGCTTCACCCCTGGATGCCGGTACAAAGAGCAATTTTGCGCAGCACAGCCTGTTTGTGGCCTGCATGTACCGCATTGCCGAGCTGAGTTTGCCCGGCAATAACAGGCTTGCTTTCAGCTTCCAGGAGAAAAATATAAGTCTGCCCTCAGATACGGCTCCGGGTGAGCAGGCTTTTACGCTGAATAAGGGTAAGCTGAGCATTATTCCCGGCCGTCATTTGAGCGACCGCAGGCTTTTGCTTGAGCTGCCCAAAACCGATATGGAAGCAGGTTATTACGACCTTAAGCTGGGCGATAAAACTTTGCAAACCCTTGCCATTAACTACGGCAGCAAAGAATCGCGCCTTGATATATTTACCCCCGAAGAGCTGAAGCAGGCTATTTCTCCAATGCGAAACTTCCGCCTCTTCGATGCCGATAACGACGGGGCTTCGGCGGCTGCTTATGTGCAGCATAACCGGGGAGTGCCGCTTTGGAAGCAGGCAATATTATTGGCACTTGCATTCCTGCTTGCCGAGGTTTTGCTCATCCGCTTTTGGAAAAACCGCCCGGCGGCTGTTTCAACTTCTGCTGAATAATATGGGCGCTCATTTTGAACCCTGTTTAATTTACCCGGTTCAGAATATTTCTTTTTAAGCTCTTATTTGTTGATTAATAATTGAACAGGAATTAAGAAAACAGCATACTGCCATGAATGAAACCGGAAATAACACCATACTGATTAACGGAGTTACCCTTATTCATCCTGGCCATAAATGGCATTTAAAACAAATTTACCTGAACCTTAATTCCGATGGCACAATAGGGTTCGACAGAAAGTATACAGTACCAATAACCCCTAAGTTCTATACAATTGACGGCAGCGAATACTGCGTATCTGCCGGTTGGTTCGATATGCGCATGCGTGTTGGCGAGCCGGGGCATGAAAGCCGGGAAACCATTCATTCAGCCTGTGCGGCCGGTGCAGCGGGCGGTTTTACAGGCATGGCCTGCCTGCCCGAAACATCGCCGGTGGTGCAAACCAAGGAATCTGTTCAGTTTTTAGCGAAAGGCTCCGATGATAAGGTAAGCCGTATTTACCCCATAGGGGCGGTAACCCGCAACCTTGAAGGAAAGGAGCTTACCGATATGCTCGACCTGCATAATGCCGGGGCTGTAGCTTTTTCTGATGGTACCAACCCCATCACCAATCCGGATATACTTTACAAAACCCTGCTCTACCTGCGCCATGCAGATGCCCTGCTGATGCAGCGCGCTGAAGACCCATACCTCGCTAAATTCGGGCAGATGCATGAGGGCAATGCATCTACATTGCTTGGTATGAAAGGCATTCCCTCGCTGGCCGAGGAGCTTATGATTGCCCGCGATTTAAAATTGCTCGCCCATGCCGGCGGTCGCCTGCATTTCAGCACGTTGAGCACCGCTGAGGGTGTTGCGCTCATTCGCAAAGCCAAAGCCGAGGGCCTGAAAGTAACTGCCGATGTGGCCGTGCACCAGCTTGCCTTTACCGATGAAGACCTTGATACCTTCGATACAGACCTGAAAGCTTCCCCCCCCTTCCGTTCTGAAACCGACAGGCAGGCACTTTTGGCCGGTCTTGCCGATGGCACCATAGATGTTATTGTAAGCGACCATACACCGCTTGATACTGAAAGCAAAATGCTTGAATTCGATTTGGCTTCGCCGGGGCAGGCATCTTTGGAAACATTTTATGCCGTTGCCCGTAAACACACACATGGCTTTTTGGATGAAGCGGCCCTTATTGAAAAGTTCAGCCTTGCGCCCCGACGCATCCTCGGTTTGCCCATACCGGATTTCAGCCCCGGCAGCGTGGCAGACTTTACACTTTTTAAACCTGATTTGGAATTTGTTTATAACCGCGCCGGGAGGCAAACCTTAGGCGTAAATTCGCCATTCTTCGGAAAAGTGCTTAAAGGCTTGCCTGTTTTAACCGTTCGTGGAAATTTTCGGGCATTTAACCTTTCCTTAACAGATATTTAAGAAAGGGCTTTATACCTTCACACCCGGAATTAAAGCATACGGCTGCTGCCCGGAAATTATTGGTATTGTGCAATTATTCCTCTTTTTACACGTTGTTTTCGCTCAGGTGAAAGCAACGAATCTCTTCTGTTGTCAATTGGCGTTACTATGCAAAAAAACAGGTTATGGCTCATTACAGCCACAGTTATAATTGTTGCCGGCGGCTTATACTGGTGGTTCAGGGTTAAGGAAGCGCCTGTAAGCGAAATTGTTGTGCCCGTTAAGTTCGGCGATTTCGAAATCAGCATTAATGCGGCAGGCGAGCTTGAGCCTAAGAACAGCACGGTAATACAAGGCCCAACGTCGCTGAACTCTATTGATATATACCAGATTAAGATCAGCACACTGGTACCTGAAGGTACCGTTGTAAAAGCCGGTGATGAAGTAGCCACCCTTGACCCCACCGAGGTGCTTACCAAGCTCCGCGAGCGCGAAACCGATTATGCCGGCCAAATGGCATTGTTCACCCAAACCCGCCTCGATACCAGCCTCACCCTCAGGCAGGCCCGCGACGAGATGGTGAATATGCGCTTTACCGTGCGCGAGAAGGAAATTAACCTGGAGCAAAGCCGCTTTGAGCCCCCGGCAACCATCAGGCAGGCCGAAATGGAGGTGGATAAGAACAAGCGCGCCCTTGCGCAGGCACAGGAAAACTACCTGATTAAGCAAAAGCAGGCCGCCGCCAAAATGGAGGAGGTTGCATCTAAGCTAAAAGCGGTGCAGCAGCGCATGCAGGCCATTCAGAATATTCTTGATAAGCTGGCTATTAAAACCCCCGAACCCGGAATGGTTATTTACAGCCGCGACTGGAACGGTAAAAAACGCATAGTAGGCAGCACCGTACAGGCCTGGAACCCTACTGTAGCCACCCTGCCCGACCTTACTGTGATGCTCAGCAAAACCTTTATAAACGAGGTTGAGGTGCGCAAAGTGGCTGTAGGACAGGAGGTTCGAATAGGTCTTGATGCTTACCCCGATAAAAAGCTTGTGGGCCGCGTTACCGATGTGGCTAATATGGGCGAGCAGCGCCCGAATTCCGATGCCAAGGTATTCGAGGTGAAAATTCTGCTCACCTCTACTGATACCAGCCTGCGTCCGGCCATGACCACCAGCAACAATATTTTAGCCGGCAGGTTGAAAAATGTATTGTACATACCGCTTGAAGCCCTGCACAACCAGGGCGACAGCCTTACTTATGTATTCGTAAAAGACGGCAGCACCATTACCCGTCGGCAGGTGCTTACCGCCGAAACAAACGAGAACGATGCTGTTATAAAGTTAGGCCTTGCAAAAACCGAGTCTGTTCTGCTCAACATGCCGGCCAAGGCCGAAGAATATGCCATGACCCTGCTGCCGGCCGGTTCAATACCTAAAAAGCCTAAGGATGAACCCCTTAAAGCGCCCGGCGATAAAAAGGACAGCGCTAAGGGCCCTGATTCTACAGGGGTAAATCCGATAGTGAAAAAGGCCGATTCATCGGCTGTATCATTGGTTAAGAAATAGGTTTCAAAAGGTAAAGCAAATGGATACCCAAAGATACCTGGCCAACGCAACGGTGGCCTTCGAGGCCATTATGGCTAATAAGCTGCGATCAATGCTTACCGCTCTCGGCATTATTTTCGGGGTGGCGGCGGTTATTGCCATGCTGGCAATAGGCAACGGCGCGCAGAAAGAAATTCTTGAGCAAATAAAGCTCGTGGGCGTTAACAACATAGTTATTACCCCCGTTGTTGAGCAGGAAGAAGGCGAAGCCAAAAAGGACGATAATGAAAAGGAGGCCGGCGAAAAAAAGAAATTCAGCCCCGGCCTTATGCTCAACGATGCAAAAGCAATTGCCGAAGTTGTGCCGAATATATCACTGCTCAGCTCTGAAATAATGCTCGATGTGGGCATGGTAAGCGGCGGCAAGCGCCGAAGCGGTAAGCTCGTGGGTATTGAAAAGCCTTATTTTGAGATTTACAATTATACCATGCAGAGCGGCCGTAACTTCAACAGCAGGAATAACGATTACGGAGAGCAGGTTTGCGTTATAGGCTCAGGCGTTAAAGCCAAGTTTTTCAGCAGCGAAGACCCAATTGGCAAATACCTTAAATGCGGTCAGCATTGGCTGCGTGTGGTAGGTGTTTTGGCACCAAGACCGGTATCTGAAGGCAGTGTAAGCAAGCTGGGCATCCGTGATTTTAATATGGATGTATATACGCCCCTCAAAACCATTCTGCTGCGCTACAGCAACCGCTCATTGGTAACCCAAGCCATGATAAATGCCGCACAGGCCTGGGATTCAGAAGAGAACGCCGACAAAACCAAGAAGAAAAACTACCACCAGATAGATCGTTTGGTGGTGCAGATGAAAGAAAGCAAAGACATGAGCCCATCGGCCGAGGTAATAAGCCGCTTGCTCGAACGTAGGCATCTTGGTGTGGTAGATTATGAAATAAGCATACCCGAGCAATTGCTCAGGCAACAGCAGCGCACCAAAGATATTTTCAATGTGGTGCTCGGGGCTATTGCCGGCATATCGTTACTGGTGGGCGGCATTGGTATTATGAATATCATGCTGGCATCGGTGCTTGAGCGTATTAAGGAAATAGGCCTGCGTATTTCGCTTGGGGCCAAAAAGCGCGACATAGTGTTCCAGTTTCTTGTGGAGGCTACATGCATCAGCCTGAGCGGGGGTATTATAGGCGTTATTCTTGGCGTAGCCATAGCCCTCATTATTGCCAAGGTTGCCGCCATACCAACCATCATCAGCGGATTGAGTATTGTTATCAGCTTTGGTGTTGCCGCCCTAATCGGGTTGGTATTCGGCATTGCACCTGCCCGACGAGCCGCCAACCAAGACCCCATTACTTCCCTGCGTTATGAATAAGAGCTTTTTAAACAGCCCCGTTAAGGCAGGGCTTAATACGGGCCGGATTCCCGCTGTGTACTTCATTCCCGGCAGTCTGAGCGGCAGCAACATAAATGATGCTGAATCGCTTTCGGGCCGCAGGCCAGGCATTTACAAAATGCGGATCAAAGGTAAGGCGGTGATGGCTTTTGCTTCCCTGCTGATTTTCTTCGCCCTGGCTTGCCCTGCTTCTGCAATTGCACAATCTCTTGAAAAAGACAAGAATGCACGGGTATATACCTTGGAAGAAATTATCAAATTGGTGCAGGACAACAGCCCCTTAACCAGGCAGGCCGGCAACAGCTATACCGCAAGCTATTGGAGCTACCGCACCTTTCAAAGCAATTACCTGCCGCAACTGAGCATTAACGCAACTTTGCCTGATTTTAATCGCAGCATTATATCTGTTACACAGCCCGATGGTAAGCGTGAATTTGTGCAGCAAAGCCTCAGTTATTGGACTTCCTCCTTATCGCTTTCGCAGGCCATAAGCGCTACAGGCGGCAGCGTATTTCTGAATTCAGAAGTTTACCGGCTCGATAATTATGCCAACAAAACGGTATCTTACCAAAGCAAACCGGGTCTTGTGGGTATAAACCAGCCGCTTTTCCAGTACAACAAGCTTCGTTGGGATAAAAAGATTGAGCCCCTGAAATACACCGAGGCCACCCGCAAATACGTGGAGGATATTGAAATTGCAGCCGTTCGGGCCAATACAGCCTTCTTTGATTTGCTTACCTCGCAGGTAAACGAGGAATTTGCCCGCCGGAATATGGAGGCAACCGATACCCTCTTTAAAATATCTCAGGGCCGGTATAACCTCGGCAAAATTGCGGAAAATGAACTGCTGCAAATAGAGCTCAGCCTGATTAACAGTCGCCAGCGTATGGCCTCTAACAAGCTGAATGTGCAGGCCAACACCCTGCGCCTGAAAACCATTCTCGGCTTAACAGATTTGCAGCCCATTGTGCTTGTTGAGCCCGGCACCGTTCCGCAAAAATATGTGAACGCTGAGACGGCCGTGGGCGAGGCCCGCAAGAACCGATCAAACAGCATAGGCTTTACCCGTCGCCTTGCCGAAGCCGACCAGGCTGTGGCGCAGGCCCTTGGTAACAGCGGCTTTACCGGCAACCTGTATGCCACCTTCGGGTACAACAAGGCTACAGATCAGTTTAAGCAGGCCTATTTAACGCCTATGAACCAGCAGCAAAGCGTTAACTTAACATTCAGCTTACCTATACTCAGCTGGGGCCGCACCAAGAGCATACGCAGAACCGCGCAGGCCAACCTCGATTTGGTGCGCTCACAGGTAGACCTCGACGATAAGAATTTTCAACAGGAGATTTACCTGCTTGTACAGCAGTTCAACATCTCGCGCGACCAGTTGCAGGTAGCCATTCGCGCATCTGAAATTGCGCAAAAGCGATATGATATTACCAAGCAGCGTTTCCTGATTGGTAAAATTGAAATCACCGATTTAAACATTGCGCAGCAGGAAAAAGATGCCGCCATACAGGCCCGTATAGATGCCCTGCGTGCCTTCTGGAACTATTATTACGACCTGCGCCGAAGCACCCTATACGATTTTGAGGCAGATAAGCCTATTCTGCATACCCTCACCTTCAACTGATATTTCCTGATTAATATTCCATTCGAAGGGCCCCCGGACATTTGTTTTGGGGCCTTATTTTTTGACCTTACGCTGCTTGAATTTTGCGAAACCTGCCTCGCCGAGTACAGTTTTTAGAATGCTGTTTTTCATGCTGTTCATGGTATAGCGCATTACGTTCAGCCCCCAGATTTGCCAGGCATGCGTTCGCCCGAAAAACTCTGCCTGTGCGTCGCGGAGTTCAGAATATACCCTGAAAGTATCGCTGTGTCCGCCGAAGCGCATGAGTGAAAAAACATGGGGCACATGCACAAATTTGCCTCCGGATCGTCTTATTTCCAGCAATACCTTATAATCTGCCACAATACCGAACCTGAGATCAAATGGATGTTTTTTATGCAGCGCTGTCCGGAAAAAAGTGCTGCGGTGATCTACGCGGCTGCTGATGTTCAGCTTATTATGATCACTTATTATGAGGCTTACGCGGCGAGGGCTTTCGCTCCAAAGCTTATAGGTATTGCCGTAAATAACATCTGCATCGGTTTTCAGGAATGCTTCCACTGCAAGGGCAAGGGCTTCGGGTACGAATACATCGTCGGCATTTTTAAAGGCAATCAGGGTACCACGGGCTTCGGCGAGGCCTTTGTTCATTGCATCGTAAATGCCCTTGTCGGGTTCGCTGCGCCAAAGGGCGAGGCGGTCTTCATATTTACGGATAATGTCAAGTGTGTTGTCGGTACTGCCGCCGTCTATAACTATGTATTCAATATTATCGTAGGTCTGCTCAAGTACAGAAAGCATGGCCTGCTCAAGGTGCTTTTGGGCATTATAGGTTACGGTTATAATGCTTACAAGGGGCTTGCCCGGTAAATCAGATGCTGAAATATGTTGGCTGCGCAGGCCTCCGCTTGTGCTCATTGCCCGGCTTGTTTAAATTTTTCCAATTCCTTAAGGCTTTCGTTTACCCTAAGCATAACCTTTTCAACGCTGATGCTTTTAATATCAAGAACAGGCCCGCCGCCGAAGCGTTTTACACGTTCATCCTCGCTGAGCGCATCTACCTCAGGCGGGTATATAAACCCGATATCCATGCCCATTTCAGGAGGGTAGGGCATAAATATTTTGTAGTAAGTTGCGTTGTTTATGCAGAGCACTTTTATGCCCGTGGCCGCGCCAATATGGTAAGCCCCGGTATCGCCGCAGAGCAATAGTTGGGCGCCGGCAATCAGGCTTACAAGGTCGGTAAGCCCGGTTTTACCACAAAGGTTTATTATGGTGCTGAGGCCCGAAAGGCGGATAATGTCTGCCGCTAAAACCGAATCGGCGGGACTGCCTGCGATTACCAATTGCTCGCCGGCTGCATGGAGTTTTTTAGCTACCTCGGCGAAATTGGCGGCCGGCCATTGCTTGAATGCGGCGCTGGCGCCGGGGAAAAGTATTATATACTTTTCGGGCAAGCCGGCAAGGCCTTTTTGATTGGGCGTTATGCTTGTTCCTGCAGGCAGGTAGGCACCGGGCAGCAATTGGCTGAAAAACTCACGGTTGCGCATGAACTCAAACATATTGCCATCGGCAGAGGGAAGGAGCTTTGTAAAGAGTGCATCGGCCATGCGCTTGTGCCTTCCTCCGGCATTCCCGGTTCCGCCTATGCAGGCAATTCGTTCTTCAGATTTGGGAGCTCTTACAACGGCATCTGTAAAATAATCTCGCTGGTAAGCCGGCTGAATAATGGTATCGAATGAATAGGCAGCCAGTTTACGCATCATGCGCAAGCGGTACAGGGGCTTGCGGACAAGCTTCTTTTTATCAACCCAGATAAAATGATCTACATGCTCACGGTCAAAGGTTTCGGCAATATCTTTCCAAAGAATGTTGCCGCAAAGGGTAATGCTGTGGGTTTGGTATTTAGGGTGCTGCCTTAATACCGGCAGGAAATTCCTGAACAGTATATAATCCCCTATAGCATCAAGCCGTACAACAAGCAGGGAAGGTTTGCCGGTGTTTTTTACCGATATTCCTGATTGTATTTGGCCAGCCTTATCAGGGCTGATGGCGGCAATTTGGTCGGCAAGGGGCAGCAGCAGGTTGTTGAGGGCCCATGTTTTCCAACGTATATAGGTTAAAAAAAGCTTGCTGTTTTTATTCATTCATTTTACCGATACCTATACAGGGTACAAACCACGGCCTGCAAATATACCGGCAAAATGCGCCTTAATATATACCTGCCCCTGCATTCTGATTATTTCACTAATTTCGCTGCCCCGCATGACTAAAATAAATCATACTGCCCCATACTTAAAGCTTGTAAGCCGGCGCGGGCCTGCCCTAATTTTCAGGGCATTCCTATACATGGCGCTCGCATTTTTTTTAGCCGACAAGGGCGCTTATGCCCAGGGTTGCTCCGATGCAGGATTTTGCACCATGGGCGCCATGCGGCCTAACAGGGCTTTCAGCACAGGTATTAAGCTGCGCCTGCGGTCTGTAGAGCTCACGCAGTATTTGGGTACCACCAAGTTTAAAGACTATATAAACAGCAGCACCGCCGATTTTAACTTCAGCGTGGGAGATAATACGGGCGTTCAGTTAAAGCTGCCTTTTTTTTATGTGAACGGACCTTTAGGCAACACAGCTAACATTGGCGACATTTCTTTATGCGGAACCCGTACTTTATACAGTAATGAAAACGGTTCAACCCTCAGCCTGAGTATAGGTGCCAAAATACCCACTAATAATTCCGACTTAAAATCTGAAGATGGTCGCCCGCTGCCCATGTATTACCAAACTTCTTTGGGTACTTATGATGGTGTTTTGGGCCTTGGCTATGCCACGCGGCAATGGCTTTTTGCCACCGGCATTCAACACCCCTTTACCCAAAACGGCAGCCAATTCCTTTGGGGCAAATGGACATCAAGCGATTTGAATTCCATTGCGCACAGCTACCCCACAAGCAAAAACCTGCGTCGGGGCACCGATGTTATGCTGCGCATAGAGCGCAATATCCGCTTTTCACGGCTGAATATTTTTGCAGGCCTGCTGGGTATTTACCGCCTTAATAAAGATGAACGAACCAATGCCCAAACCAATCTGCGCGAAAAGGTTGCAGGGTCTGACGGACTTGCGGCAACGGCTACTGCAGGAGGTGGCTATAATTTCTCGGTTCGTTCAGGTATAAAGATTTTGGCCGGCCGGCAGTTTATAGCCAGAACCACCAACCCCGACGGCCTTTCAAGGTTATACGTTTTCACCCTGAGCGGGGAGTATCGCTTTTAAACCCTGCCTATGAAAAGCCGCATTCGCGCATTAATTCTGTTTCAGGAATGCAGGTCTGCATGCAGCCGTCTGCTCCTGTATGCGCATGTGGTTGGTTTTGCTTTTTGGCTCATTTTAATGTTTTCGCAACCTGCTTATCTCATTGCGCAAAGCAAAGGAGTGCAGGCAAAAAAGCCTGCCGGATTAAGCAAAGGCAACAGGGGAGTTAAGCAGTCTTTACCAAAGAGAAAAAAGACCCCCGTAAGGTATATAGAGGAACTTGAGGCGGAGCTTGCCGGCGATACCATAAAACCAAATCAAATACGCCCGGTTTATCAAAAAGTAAAGGCCGCACCGGCAGCAACAACATTACCAACAATACAGGTTAGCCAAACAGCGACAAAATCATCATTGCTGCCTTGCGATCAATTTGGTGACAGCCTGTTTAATGCGGCAAATTACCTGGCGGCTTCGCAAAGATTTTCAATTATGGCTGCACAGGCTAAACGCGCCGGCAAAGCCGATTTGTTTGCAGCGCTTTGTGTTCGCCATACCGAGGCCATGCTTCGCCTCGGCAACCTGAACGGCGCAGAGGCCCAAAGCACAGAGCTTAAGCAGGAGGCAAATACAAACCCCGGCCCTGATTCTTTAATGCAGGGCGAGGCTTTTTATGCATCCGGATTGGTAAATCTTTACCGGGGTCGTTCTGAACAGGCCGGGTCAGATTTTTATTCAGCGCTCAGAATTACGAATCGTAACAGGGGTCCCAACCATGTTCGCATTGCCGATATTTATAACGGCCTGGGTCTGAATGCATGGAACACCCAGGAGCAGGCACAGGCGCTTATGTACTTTTACCAAAGCCTCGCCATAAGGGAAGCTAATTACGGGTCGGGCAACCCCGAAGTTGCTGCGGCATGCAACAATCTTGGCCTGGTTTTTCAGCAGAATGAGCCCGACAGCGCCCTGCATTGGTTTACCCGCGCCGATAATATTTACAGGAGCATTTATAAAACCGGGCACCCGGCGCGGCTGTACACAGGTATAAATAAGGCCATTGCAGCCAATTCCCTTGGCTATACCAACCGTGCCGAAGGGGAGTTGGAATTACTCCTGACAGAAATTAACAGGTCGCTTGGCCCAAGGCACCCTACAGCCGGCTTTGTAAAGGCTACACTTTCAGGCTTCCTGTTTGAACGGGGCAATTATGAACGTTCCAAAGCCACTGCAACTGATGCCTTGGGTATTTACCTTGATGCCTGCGGCAACCGACATCCTGAAACAGCATCCTTACGCCTGCGGCTTTCAGAGGTTGCTGAAAAGCAGAACCGACCGAACGATGCATTGGCAATTTTGCAGCAGGCAATGGTTTCGGCATCCTCAAACTTTGAATCGGCTGATGTTTACCTTTCCCCCGGTCCGGGCGAGGCATTAAATGCCATGCTCATGCTTGAACTGTACCGAAGAAAGGCCCGTTTGCTCGAAACACGGTACAACCTCAAAACCCTGAACCGCAAAGATCTTGATGCTTCATTACTGAACCTTAGCCTCGCCGACAGCCTTTTAACCCGCCTTCGTCGCCTGAGAACCGGCAATGCCGATAAACTGACACTGGGCTCGGCAAGTGCCGATGTTTATGCCGGGGCGCTCAGAATTTGTATGCAGCTTGCGCAGGTAAGCGCGAGGCCGGCATATTATAAGAAACTGGCATTCAGGTTTTGCGAGCGCAGCAAGGCCGCAGTTTTGCAGGCCGCCGTTGCCGAAGCATCGGCAAGGCGCTTTGCCGGTATACCCGATTCTGTGCTTGAGCGGGAGCAGCATCTTGAAGCCCACGTGAATTTGCTTGAGCAGAAACTCGCAGCAGCCGAAAGTCCCGGAATTTTGGCGGCACTTCGCCTGCAATTGTTTGTGGCTGCCCAAAGCCTGCAAAACCTTGTCCAGGCAATGGAACGTAAATACCCGGCTTATTACGACCTCAAATACCGCAACCCAAACCCTGACCCTGATAAAATTCGTGAAAGCCTTGAACCGGGCACTGCCTTGTTAAGCTATTACCTTGCCCCTTCAGATTCAAAGCTTTATGTGTTTTGTATTACGAATAAGGGCCTGAAAGCAGTTGTAAAAACCGCCGGACCCGCCTTTTACCGCAGCCTGAACGGACTGCATAACGGCATAATTTATCGCGATGCCCAAACTTTTACCCTGAATGCGCGCAGCCTGCAAAAAACGCTGATGCCTTTTCGCCTGCCTGCTTCAGTAAAGCAGCTTGTACTTATACCTGATGCCCAGCTGCTTCGTATTCCCTTTGAAGCCCTGCTGACCGGCTCTCAAAAAACCGGCGATAGCCGAAGGCCAACTTATCTCACAGAAAAATATGCCATAGGCTACCACTATTCGGCCACATTATATGCCCAACAGCACCGCGATACATCGGGCATGAAAGGTTCCGGCGAGGGCCTGCTGCTTTTTGCCCCGGTAAGCTTTGAATATGATTACGGACCCAATCAGCCTGAATTGCCTACCCTTACTTCATCGGGCGAGGAGGCGGAGGCCATTGCATTCGCATTCAGGCAGCAGGGCCTGCCGGAAAAATCTTACACCGCAGAATTTGCCACAGAAAGCAGCCTTAAAAAATCAGGAACTGAAAAATACAGTTTCCTGCACCTGGCCACCCACGGCCTTGCCGATGAAGAGCACCCCGAGCTCAGCCGAATATGGCTGGTGCCCGGTGATGGCGAAGACGGCATGCTCTACAGCGGAGAAGTTTACGGTCTGCACCTGAATACCCGGCTTGTAACCTTATCTGCCTGCGAAACCGGCCTGGGTGCTGAAGTGAAGGGTGAGGGGTTAATTGGTCTTTCAAGGGCGTTGCTGTATGCCGGGGCAGGGCATGTGGTTGTATCGCTTTGGTCGGTGGGCGATGAAGGGACCAAGAAGCTGATGTCTTCTTTATACACCAATCTGCTGAGGCAAAACGGTAATCATACCGCGCTGGCATTGCAGCGTGCAAGAATAGAATTAATAGAATCTAAGGAGTTTAATGAGCCGTTTTTTTGGGCGGCATTTGTGGGGGTGGGGCGGTAGGCATATCCATTGTTCCTGCCTGTCAGGAAAACCATTCTTCCCAAAACTTTGTTTCCCCCTATAAATACCCGAAATTCGCGCCCTGATTCCGCCGGCTATTTCCCGGCGAAGCTATAATACACCGAAGCCAAAACTTTCGCTACCCCTGATTCCAGCTGTGCATTTCCCGCTTTAATGCAAACCAAAACCCTCGTTATTGACTTCGACAGCACTTTTATGCAGGTTGAAGGCATGGAAGAATTAAGCCTTATTTCCCTGCGCAACCATCCCGAGGGAGCCGCGCGCCAACAGCAGATTAAAGATATAACAGACCTTGCCATGAACGGCGAGCTCAGTTTCCAGGAGGCTTTGGCCCGACGGGTTGCCCTGCTGAACGCTAACCGTAAAGATTTGGCGGAGCTGGTTGAAACCCTTGGCGGCAAGGTTTCGGAGAGTATTGTGCGCAATAAAAGCTTTTTTGAAAAATTTGCCGACAGGATTTTTATTGTCAGCAGCGGATTCAGGGAATTTATTGTGCCCATAGTAAGCCGCTTCGGCATTAAGGCCGAAAATGTTTATGCCAATACCTTTACTTATGACGATGCCGGCAATATTACCGGCTACGACAAAAGCAATGAACTGAGCGGCGACAAAGGAAAAGTAATACTTTTGCAGCGCCTCAAATTCGCCGGCGACGTTAACGTTATAGGCGACGGCTACACCGATTATGAAATTCGTGCGGCAGGCCTGGCAAACAGGTTTTACGCATTTACCGAAAACGTGCGTCGTGAAGGCGTTGTGAGTGTGGCCGACCATGTGGCCGCCAGCTTCGACGAATTTTTGTATCACAACAATTTACCTATGACCGTTTCATACCCTAAGAACCGAATCCATGTGCTGCTGCTGGAAAATATCCACCCGCATGCACAGGAAGTGTTCGAGGCCGAAGGATACACCGTTGAAGCCATAAGCACCGCGCTTGATGAAGATGAGCTTTGCGAGAAAATAAAGAACGTAAGCATTTTGGGCATTCGCTCGAAAACGCAGGTTACGGCCCGTGTGCTTGAGCATGCCAACAGGCTAATTGCCGTTGGCGCTTTCTGCATAGGCACCAACCAGATAGACCTGAAGACCTGCCTGCGCAAAGGCATTGCCGCATTTAATGCCCCATACAGCAACACCCGTTCGGTGGTAGAGCTGGCCGTTGGCGAAATGATAATGCTCATCAGGAACATACCTGATAAGAGCAATAAAATGCATGCGGGCCAATGGGAAAAATCTGCCGGCAACAGCCACGAAATTCGGGGTAAAAAGCTGGGCCTGGTGGGCTATGGCAACATAGGCACCCAAATATCGGTAATTGCCGAAAGCCTGGGCATGCAGGTATATTATTATGATAATGTAGATAAGCTTGGCCTGGGCAATGCACGCAAATGCCACAGCCTGCACGAGCTCCTGAGCCTTGCAGATGTGGTAAGCCTGCACGTAGACGGCCGCAAAGAAAATACCGACCTCATTGGCGCTGCCGAGTTCGAGGCCATGAAAGACGGGGTAATCTTCATAAACCTCGCCCGCGGACACGTGGTTAACATACCCGCCCTCACCGCAGCCCTTAAGAGCGGCAAGGTGCACGGCGCAGGCGTAGATGTTTTCCCCTATGAGCCAAAGAACAACCAGGAAGAATTCATTAACGAGCTTCGCGGCCTGCCGAATGTAATTCTGACCCCGCATATCGGCGGCAGCACCGAGGAAGCCCAGCACAATATTGCCGATTTCGTACCCGAAAAGATTATTGAGTACATAAACACCGGCAACACTTTTACCAGCGTAAACTTCCCGAACCTGCAACTGCCCGAGTTCAAAAACGCGCACAGGCTGCTGCATATTCATGAAAATGTAAGCGGCATTTTAGCCAGGATAAACAGCGTTTTGGCCGAAGGCGGCATTAACATTGTTGGTCAGTACCTGAAAACCAACGATAACATAGGCTATGTAATTACCGACATAGACAAGGCCTATGATAAAGATATTATACAGGAACTAAAGAGCATACCGAACACAATTAAGTTCAGGGTGTTATATTAATATGATGAACACAGAAGCCGATACCGACCGGGAAAATGAAGCCTCGGCTCTGCCTTTAAACCCGGGAGAACCAATAAATACAGATCTTAATTCGCCGGTTGGTGCAGAAGAAATTTCAACTGAAGATATTTCCGGGAACAACTTTGCCCCTGAAAATATCAGTCCGGAAGATTTGCTTGCTGAATCTTCGGTTTTGCCCGAAGGCCATGCTGACCCGATTCCTGATTTCAGCAGCTTCGATTTAAACCCCCAATTGCTGAATGCCCTCAAAGACCTCGGCTTTACCGAGCCCTCAGAGATTCAGCGTTTGGCAATACCCGTATTAAGCGCCGGGCATGATTTATTGGGCGTTGCCCAAACCGGTACCGGTAAAACGGCCGCCTACCTGTTGCCGCTTTTAATGAAGGTAAAATATGCACAGGGCGAAAACCCCCGTGCGCTTATTGTTACGCCTACCCGTGAGCTTGCCATACAGGTTGAAACACAGATAGGACAGCTTGCCAAATACCTTGATATAAGGTTTACAGCCGTTTACGGAGGCCTTGGCCCTAAAACCCAGATTGCCAAAATTGCCGCCGGGCTCGATATTTTGGTTGCCACCCCCGGCCGCCTGCTTGAGCTATACCTGAACGGGCACCTGATTTTAAAAGAGCTAAAGACCCTTGTGCTCGACGAGGCCGATAAGATGATGGATATGGGCTTTATGCCGCAAATCCGTAATCTTTTAGAGGTTATACCCAACAAGAGGCAGAACGTACTAATGTCGGCTACTATGCCGAACCGGGTAATGCGCCTTGCAGATGAATTTTTGCTTTTCCCGGTTCGTGTTGAGGCCACACCCGACCATGCCACAGCAGCCAATGTGGAGCAGGTGGTGTATGAAACGCCCAACCGAAAAACCAAGCTCAACCTTATACTGTACCTGCTCAGCGCCCGCCCCGAAATGGAGCGCGTGTTCCTGTTCGTAAAAACCCGCACCGATGCCGACAGCATCAGCAAGTTCCTCGACAGGAAAATTCAGGGAAGCGTTCGCGTAATACATGCCAACAAGGGCCAGAACGCCCGCATAAACGCCATGGAGGCCTTCCGTGAAGGTGATGTGCGCGTGTTGGTGGCTACCGATGTGGCTGCCCGCGGCCTCGATATAAACGGGGTTACCCACGTGGTTAATTTCGATGTGCCCGTGGTGCTTGAAGATTATGTGCACCGCATTGGCCGTACCGGCCGTGCACGTGCCCTTGGCTCGGCCTACACCTTTGTGCACAAGGCCGATGAATACCACATGGCCCGCATAGAGAAAATAATAAAAATGCAGGTTCCACGCCTGCCAATGCCTAACCAGCATATAATAGAGAAAACGCCTTTCGATGAGGAGCAGGAATACCTGCTTGCCATAGATAACCAGCGCAAGCGCGAAGACCCTACTTTCCAGGGAGCCTTCCATGAGAAAAAAGCCAGGCCGGGCCAGGCAGTTGCACCTAAAAAAGCCGGCACAGCCGCCAAAGCGGCAAAAGCGCCCGGCGGAACCAAGGGCGCATTCAAAGGCCCCGGAATAGGCGGCTACAGCGGAAGCAACAGCGGCAAATCATTCTCGGGCAATTCGCATGAGAAAGGGGCCCAAGGCAAAAAGTTTTCCACTAAAAAAGCCTGGACATCTTCGCCCGGCGGCAAGCGTAAAAAGTAACTGTTTACTGCTTTTTATTCATTAAACATCAAAATCGGCTTGGCACGGTTATGTTGCTGATTAAATGCCATCTTTCCCCGCAGTCTGCGAATTTAATTTGCAGTTAAGTCCGGATTAAGATGAAATGCCAAGCCAATACACCGCCGTGCAGCTTAACCGCCTGCAGCCCGATATTGAGCCTTTTGTACCATCATTGAAATTGAAGCGAATGCCTTCCCAACGCCCTGTACGCGATTCTTTTGTAACCACATCGGCTGTAGTGCTGCCCAACGATACCAATACCATTCAAAACCTTATGGGTGGTAAAATGATGCATTGGATGGATATTGCCGCCGCCATTGCCGCCCAGCGCCACAGCAATCGCGTGGTAGTAACAGCCTCTGTAGATACCATCACTTTCCGCGAACCCATCAGGCTGGCGAACGTGGTGGTGCTTGAAGCGCAGGTTACGCGTTCATTCAACAGCAGCATGGAGGTGCGTATCAGGGCTTATGCCGAAGATATTCCGGCCGGCACCAAGGTTTTAAGCAATGAGGCTTATTTTACATTTGTTGCCGTTGACCAGGGTGGTCGCCCCATAGATGTGCCTGTTGCCGTTCCTGAAACCGACGAGGAAAAAGAGGTATGGGCAGGTGCCCTGCGCCGCCGCCAGCTGCGCCTTGTGCTTGCCGGAAGAATGAAACCGGAAGATGCATCGGAGCTGCAAACTATTTTTGATATTAAGAATTAGGCAGGCCTTGTTTGACCGCTATGCCTTCCTGAGCTTAAAGCATTTATGACTTTCGGCAGACACTGCGCTGCGGAATGGCTCATAATAAATTATATTCAATTGCAATGGTGGTTTTTCCATAATTTCACTACCTTTGCATCCCGTTTACACATAACCCCAGATTATGAACACTCATAACTACGAGACGGTATTCATCATAACTCCCGTTTTACCAGAGCAGCAGGTAAAGGATACCGTAGAAAAATTCAGGAAATTCCTTCTCGATAATTCAGCCGAAATTATCAACGAAGAGCAATGGGGCCTGAGAAAGCTTGCTTACCCCATTGGCAACAAAACCACCGGCCACTACGTATTGGTGGAATATAAGGCGCCAACCAGCCTTATAACTCCTTTTGAAGTTGAATTCCGTCGCGATGAGCGCATAATTCGCTTCTTAACCACTGCGCTCGACAAGCATGCCCTGGCATACAACGACAAACGTCGCAGCGGAAAATTCCGTAAGAATACCGAAACAACTGAAACCGTACAAGCCTAAGCCACCATGTCCAGACCGCAACGCCAATCAAGTTCCGAGCCTGTTAACAGGCAGGAAGTACGTAAAAAGTATTGCCGCTTCAAAAAGAACGGCATTCGTTACATCGACTACAAGGATGCAAACTTCCTCCTGAAGTTTGTAAACGAGCAGGGTAAATTATTACCCCGCCGTTTAACAGGCACCAGCCTGAAATTCCAAAAGAAAATAGCACAGGCAGTTAAGCGCGCGCGCCACATTGCATTGTTGCCTTACGTAACCGATTCACTGAAATAAACCCTGTCCCCGGTATTTGGCTGAGCTGCGTGAGCGGTAAAGCTGGTACCTCGTCCCTCAAATCACAATGGAAATAATTCTGAAAGAAGACGTTAAAGGCCTGGGCTACAAAAACGATATCGTAGACGTTCGCCCCGGCTATGGTCGCAACTATCTTATTCCCCAGGGTTTTGCCTTACAGGCAACTCCGGGCAGCAAGAAGCAAGTGGCCGAAAACCTGCGCCAGGCAGCTCACAAAGCTGATAAAATTCGCAACGATGCCCAGGCACTTGCTGAATCTATCGGCGATATTACGCTGACTGTAAAAGCAAAAGCAGGCGAATCAGGCAAAATCTTCGGAGCGGTTACCACCCTCCAGCTTGCCGATGCCCTTAAAGCTGCCGGCCATGATGTTGAGCGCAAGCGCATCAGCATTAACGGCGATGTGAAGCACCTTGGCGAATACACTGCCGAGCTGAACCTTCACAAAGAAGTTCACCACACGGTGAAATTCAACGTTGTAGCCGACTAGTTAGAAGCCTTGCCTTTTGGCAAAGGCATATAAAAATTGAAAGCACGCTTCCTTTAAGGGGCGTGCTTTTTGTTTTTATCAATTAACTATGTTGTTAAGATAAAATACCGGTACTTTGAACCTGTAATATTTTAATGCACAAACATGCCCCTTTATAAAGCAGGACTTAATCTTGAACATATCCAGGAATTACCATTTAAGTATGAACGCGAAATTCAGGGCCTGGTTGAGAAAAACCTGCAAACGCTGCTGAAGCTCAGTTTAATTAAGTCTGAATTTACAATTAACAATTTCAGGCTTGATACCTTGGCGTTCGATGTTGAATCTTCATCATTTGTAATTATTGAATTTAAACGCGATAAGAATTTCAGCGTAATTGATCAGGGTTACGCCTACCTCTCGCTAATGCTTAACAATAAGGCTGATTTTATCCTTGAATATAATGAGTGTAATGTAAAACCACTTCGACGCGATGAGGTGGACTGGAGCCAATCTAAGGTGCTTTTTGTTTCTCCCGGTTTTACAACATACCAGAAGGAAGCTATAAACTTTAAAGATTTGCCTATAGAATTATGGGAAATCAAAAGGTTTGAAACTGAAACAATCAGCTTTGAGCAGATACAGAAAACATCGGCTAAGGAGAGTATTAAAACAATTTCGGGTAAAGATGCTATTGTTGAAAAGGTTAGCAGCGAGGTAATTGTATTTACTGAAGACGAGCACCTGCTCCGGAGCAATTTCGAGGTCAGGGAGTTTTATGAACAGCTGAGAGAACGAATTCTGAGCATGGACGATAATATTACCATTAGCCCCCGAAAGCTCTATCTTGGCTTTAAGGTTGATGGCAATACCTTTTGTGATATTACTTTTTTAGCTAAATCAATTAAGATTTTCATTAACCTTAAAAGCGGCGAATTGAAAGATGATTTGTTGCTGGCCCGTGATATATCAAATATAGGCCATTGGGGAAACGGTTCTTATGAGATTAAGATGACCGATACGGAAAATATTGAATATATATTAAGTCTCCTCAAGCAATCGCTTAAGCGAAATAAGGAATAACCTTTTACAGTATGCATACCAATTCTTCCCTGAAATTATAGTTAATGTTCGGGTAAGATTACAAGAGGTACATCAATTACTTAATAATTGGCCTGTATTAAGCCCGGGCTCAGGTTAGCTGGCTTGGCTTCAGGAATTTTTATAACTACCGGTTCGTTCAGTGCTTTCAGCTGCGAGATTACACAATCGGCCAGCTGTTTTTTGTTGTTACCTGAAAGTTTGAACTCAGATATTGGCAGCAGCCTGAATTTTCCTTCAGGTGTAAGTGCCTCATAAGTAATGCATTCCGGACCTAAAAACGATATTGTAATATTGAGCAATTCGCCCTTATATAAAATCCCTTTATAAGAGTATTTTGATTCCATGATGTAGGTGTATGAGTAGGTTGTAAAAATAATCAAAATACCATAGCACTTACAAATAATATAATAATTATTTTATATAGTTTAAAAAATGGCATTATTAGTATTTTTAATAGAACTAAAGTAATGTTAATTTATTCATACCGAAGGGCTTTTACCGGGTCGGCAATGGCGGCTCGGTAACCGTGAATACTAACAGTGAGCATGGCAATTGCAACGGCCGGTAAAGATGCCGCCAGGAACACCAGGGGTGAAAAAGGCCATTGGTAAGCAAAGCTTTCGAGCCAGCGCATACACAGGTACCATGCTGCCGGCATGGCAATTAAAATGCCTATGGCAACGGGCCTGATGAAATCTGTACTCAGCATAAATACAATACGCCAAACAGGCGCTCCCATAATTTTCCTGATACCTATTTCCTTGGTTCGCTGCTCGGTACTGTAGCTGCTGAGGCCATATAGCCCAAGGCATGCAACGGCAATGGTGAGGAAGCTGAAGAGCGCAAAGACAGTCAGCATTTTTTCCTCTGCGCGGTAGCGTTTGGCAAAGGCATCGTTCACAAAAGTGTACTCAAAGGGGAAACGCCTGCTATAGGTTTTCCATTTGCTTTCAATAAAGCTGATTGCTGCCGGTACATTATGAGGGTCTGCCTTCACAATTAAATGGCTGGGAATGCGGCGCGTATGAAAAATGACCAAGGGGTCAATGGGGTTGTGCAGCGACTCATAATTGAAATCTTTTACTACGCCTATTACTTTGCCTTTATAGCCAAGGCCGTTTTCCATTTGCACATCCAGCGGGTTTTTCCAGCCATACATGCGCACGGCTTCCTCGTTCACAAGGAAAGATGACGTGTCGTCGGATTGTTGATTCGGGAAAAAGTTACGGCCCTTGGTTATTTTAATGCCCAACAACTCAAGCGCATCATCATCTGCAGATATAAAGGGCATGGCGCGTTCTTCTTTTTTTCCGTCGTACTGCACAAAGGTGAGTATAGTGCCCAGATCATTGCCGGGTATTTGAGATATACCTGCAACGCCCTTAATACTTGGGTCCGATGCCAAATCTGCCTTAATTTCCTTTAATCGGTTGGTAAAGCTGCTGTCGGCCCCCGGTACGCGTATGGCCATAACTGCCTCTTTATTAAAGCCTATATCCTTGGTTTTCATGTAATGCATTTGAGCAAATACTACCAAGGTGCATATCATCATGAACACCGACAAGGCAAATTGGGCTACTACCAAAGTTTTTCTTACCGGTGCATGGCCTGTACCGGCCCCGTTGCCGGATTTTAAAGCGCTTGCCGGGCTGAAGCCGCTAAGCACAAAAGCCGGGTAGCTGCCTGCCAACAGGCCAACGCCTACAGTTACAAAAATCAGCAGGAGCAGGAAACCGGGGTTCAGCAGGTCTTGTTGGGTAAAATTCCTGTCGGTGAGGTTGTTAAAGGTTGGCAGCATCAGCTCGGTAATGCAGAGCGAAAGCAAAACTGCTAAAAAGGTAATGAATACAGATTCAACAAGGAATTGAGTAATGAGCCCTGCCCGGCTTGCGCCGGCCGTTTTCCTGATTCCCACTTCCTTGCTCCGCCTTACAGATCTGCCTGTTGCCAGGTTCATATAGTTTATGCAGGCAATAAGCAAAATAATTACCGCTACCGAGCTGAATATGAACAGGTAAAGCGGGTTGGTAATTTCAGCAAAATCATAATCGAGGTCGCCGCCGAGGTGTATTTCATTTAATGGCTGAAGGTAATACCTGATGCCTGAGCTGCTGTTTTCCTGCTTCAGCCAGGGAATTACGTAATTGCTTACCACGGCGTCGAGCTTGGTTTGAAACCCGGTGGTGTCGGCATGGCGAAGCATTACGTAATTGGCCTGTGCTAAGTAGAACCAATCGTGCCGGAGCGCGTTGGCTGTATTGGCTTCAAGCGAGCTCATGCTCAGCAGGCTTGAAATTCTCAGGTGCGAGCTGTGCTTTGGCGCAGAAATTACACCGGTAATTTTATAACCGGCCCGCGTGAATTTTACCGTTTTACCCAGCAGCCCCGTTTCAGTTCCGAATAGCATTTGTGCAATTTCAGAGCTTAATACAATGCTGTACGGTTCCTGCAAGGCTGTTTTAGGGTCGCCTTCAATAAAGTTGTGCTCAAATACCGAGAAGAAATTAGAATCTGCAAAATAGCTGTCGTCGAATTGAAATACGCGGTCTTCGATCCAAATGTTCTGCTTGTGAATGGGGAACAGGCGAATAGCTTCTTCCACCTCGGGGTAATCTTTTTTTAAGGTAGGGGCCAGCATAAAGGAGCTGGCAGCGGCGCGGTTTTCCTGGCCGGTACTGGTCAGCGTGCTCACTACCCTGAAAATGCGGTCGGCATTGGGTTGGTTACGGTCGTAATTCAGCTCGCCGGTTACCCATATAAAAATGAGGAGGCAACAGCTTATACCCAGGGCAAGACCAAGAATGTTAATGCCGGCCACCACCTTATCGCGCATAAAGGTGCGCGTGGCCATAATGAAGTAGTACTTTAACATATTGCTTTAGCCTTTGCCTGTATTGCTGAAATAGTTTCAATGGCGACCGATTAGCTGTAATCGGTCAGTATTTATTTGTCGGTGGCGGAATATATAATATTGTGCAAAGCCTTAAACAGCAGTCGCCACCGGTTTGTAGTTTTCCGAAACCACCTGCCCGTCGAAAAGGTGAACGGTGCGGTGGGCATAGCGGGCATGTTCGGGGCTGTGGGTGACCATGAGAACAGTGGTGCCGGTTTCGTGGAGGTCGGTGAGCAGGCGCATTACTTCTTCGCCGTTTTTGCTGTCGAGGTTGCCGGTTGGCTCATCGGCCAAAATAAGTGTGGGGCGAATAACAAGGGCGCGGCAAACAGCCACCCTTTGCTGTTGCCCGCCGCTCAGCTGTTGAGGGAAGTGTTTGGCCCGGTGGGCAATACCTGTATCTTCCAAAACCTTATCTACACGCTGCCTGCGTTCGGCGCTGCTGAGGCCAAGGTATAGGAGCGGGAGCTCAATGTTTTCGCGCACGGTAAGCTCATCTATCAGGTTAAAGCTCTGGAAAATGAAACCGATGTTTGATTTACGCATTTCGGCTTTACGTTTTTCGTTCAGCTTGCCGGTTTCCTGCCCCATGAACCAATATTCGCCGGTGCTGGCTGTATCGAGCAGGCCTATTACATTCAGCAAAGTGCTTTTTCCGCAACCCGAAGGGCCCATTATAGCCACAAACTCGCCCGAAGCAATTTCAAGGTTTATACCCGCTAAAGAAGTGGTTTCAATCTCATCTGTACGGTAAACTTTTCTTAAATTTTGAGTGCGTATCAGCATGTTTATTATTGCTTTACGATATGGTATTTATGTTTTGTATCCCATGCGAACCCGCCGGAAAAATAAAGCGCCTATTCCAAAACCAGTTCAGCCGCGTTTCCGAAAGTGGAATAGCTGCTTGTTATTACTTTGTCGCCGGGCTTAAGACCTTCTTTTATTTCCACATAATCAGGATTTTGACGACCAAGCTTAATGCTTACAGGCCTTGCAATACCGTCATCATCTATTTTGAATACATGGTAGCCGCCGGTACTTTGCTCATAACCTCCGCGTGGAATAAGAAGTGCTGTTGATTTTTCGCTGAGAGCCAGCTTTATCGGCAGGCTTTGGCCGCGATGCAGGTTTCCGGGCACTTTACCTGTTAATTCCAAATCGGCCTGGAAACGGCCGCCGCTTACCTGGGAGAATATTTTTTTCACCCTTAGGGTATATAATTCGCCATTGCTTTCGTAGCTGCCTTCAAGGTCGGGGAAAACACGGGTAATATAATGTTCATCTATACTTGCCCGTACTTTAAAGCCGGCGTCGGCATCCATTTGGCCCAGGCGCTGGCCCCTGTTCAAGGCTTCGCCAATTTCAACGGGCAGGCCGCTCAGCCTGCCGCTTAATGGTGCTTTAACCAGCAGGTCGCCTGTTTTCTCACGCATCAGTTCAAGGTTGCCCCGCAGCCTCACAACCGATTCTTCCATCTGCTTAATTTGCAAAATGGTGGTAACGGAATCCTGGTGAATGGTCTGCTCGGTAAGCTTCTTTTTCTTTAATTGGTACTCGTAATTATTCTTTGCCTGGAAAAACTCCTGTTCAGATATTACCTTGTTATCAAACAGGTTTTTGTTAAGCTTATAAAGGCGCTCGGCTTCCAGGAGGGCAAAGCTGACATCAGCAAGGCGGTTTTGAAGGGTTATGCGGTTTTGCTCAATGGTTATACGCGTGTTTTGCAGGTTATTCAGCAGGTCGAACAGCGCTGTTTCGCGGTTCATGAGGTCAATACGCAAATCTGTATTACCCAGTCTGAGAATGGGATCACCTTGTTTTAAGATTGCCCCGTCTTCAACAAAAAGCTCTTCCACGCGGCCGCTTTCACGGGCGTCAATATAAACCGTGTGGGCCGGCAAAACGCTTCCGTCAACGGGTATGTATTCCCTGAAAGGGCCAATTGCGACCGTACTGATTACCAGGTTTTTACTTTTTACCCTAAGCCTCTGCCCGCCCGACCCGGCAAATACAACCGCGCCCGCAAGCACAAACAGGCCGGCAACTGCCAACGCAGCAAGTACGCGTTTAATGGTTATGGCTTTCTTTTTAATCGGGGTATCCAATTCTGAATTGCTTTTTGTTGTATGATTTTTCTACTGAACCGAAAATTTAAGATTTAAGACCCGGTTTTCATCGGTTTTATTGACAGGTGGTTAAAAACCCGCATTTTTTGTTTCGCCTTTCATTTCATTCGGTGTAAATAAACCGGCACACAAAGCCTATACCTGTAAACACTGTTATTAAAAGGCTTATGGGTAATCGCTCTGTGCGTTTTATTGCATATAAGCAGGTTCTGTTTGTATTAAATATCAAACACGCTAAGCGGCATTTTATATGTTAATAATATGCTAACTAAGGCCATACCGAATGTTTAAGTTGTTGATTATTAGTGTTTTAATTATGTTAACATACCGGGCATGTTCGGCACCGGACAAAAAAGTGTCCGGTGCCGAACACTTTTATACGTTGTGCATATTATAGTGTTATGTATAACATGCTGATTAATAGTTTATTAACTGCTTTGGCATCTCGTTTGGAATATACCTGGCACAACCGAGCATAACCACCGGCACAACCCAACTATGAAACTTACAATGAAAAACCCCGCCAATATTGCCGCTGCAGTAATAGTATTGCTTGTATTCATTTTACAGGCAGGCATTGCCTTCGGCAAAAGCAATAAAGTTTACACAGCTGTATCTGTAAGCGCAAAATACGACACAATTTTCCGCTCACGTGAAGAATTCCTGAGAACCCCTGTAAGGTCTGGCTATAAATCAACAGACCCTGCAGATATCCGCAGGTCATTCAGGCCGCTGCCCGGCCCTGCATATATTAAACCCGGCAAAAACAAATACAATCTTGAGCCTTTTGCCAAGGCCCGTGAAACTAAAGAGGAACAACTGCCGGTATTGCGTTTGTTCAGCCCCGGCAGCTTCCTCAGGAGCTGAGCCAATACTCCGCAGCATTTCCCTATGCTGCTATGGTGTCGGCCTTTTACAACCCGGACCTGCCGGAGGTCCGGGTTTGTATATCAAAAACCTTTAAACCGTATTAATACACATTACCATGTTAAAGACCCATACTCCTGATTTTCGACCCGATTTGGCCGGGCCTATGCGCGTTCTGGTGCGCGAAGATTCAAACTACAGGTTTATAGACCTTAACGAGGTAAGCTTTTTTGAATTTTCGGGCCGAAGCCTCAGTATTTGGTATGCAGGCCGTCGCCTCAGGCTTTCGGGCAGCTATACAGGCCTGGAGCAAAGGCTCGATGCCCGGCGTTTTTTTCGTATCAGCAAAACCTGCATTATCAACCTAAGCCATGTTACCGATGTTGATTTAAACCCCGGCGGACGCCTGAACATGCGCATCAAAAACTGCGATCACAAGCTGCCTGCTTCTGCGGAACACAGCAAAATTTTCATGACTGAACTTAGCCTTTGAGCTTTCAAATAATATTGATACAAAATTCTCGTTTTTTTCTTACCTGCCCCGGAATCGGCAGGTAAAGAGATTAGCCTGAAAACAGTACCGAAACAATCTCTTTAAAATGGAATATTAGTTAGTGAAAGCCCGGCAGTTCTACTGCCGGTTTTTTTTCGGGATTTTATAGCCACGTTTAAATACTCGCCTCCCGGTTTGTCCTGCTTCTTTCACATGCATGGCGGGTGTTTCAGAATTACCTGATTCTGTGGCCTTACGAATATTTGCATCTTAAAAAGTTAATATAGTGCATGGTTATTGCCTCCCTAATTTTAAACCGGCAGGCAGGGAACCATAAATGAATAAAAAGCGCCGGTTAACACATAGTTTTTACCTGCCATACAGCAGCCCCTTGCATTCCGGCCAAGGCTTTCACATTTTTAGGTCTGAAAGCTGCTTATAGTTCAAATGCATTTAAAAAACGCTTCCGTATTAGCCGTCGACGACGATGAGGATGTACTCTTGGCCCTGCGCATTTTGCTCAGGCCATTGGTACGTGAAGTGATTACCGAACGAAACCCTGACAGGCTGCCCGCCCTGCTTTCAAAATCGGCATTTGATATTATTCTGCTCGATATGAATTACAAAAGCCACCTCAATACGGGCAATGAGGGCTTTTTCTGGCTTAAGAAAATACAGGACCGTGTGCCCGGCGCATGCGTAATAATGATTACCGCTTACGGCGATGTGGAGCTTGCTGTCCGAAGCCTGAAGGAAGGTGCTTCTGATTTTGTGCTTAAGCCATGGCACAATGCCAAATTGCTTGAAACCCTTGAGGAAGCCTGCGAACGCAAAGCCATTAAGGCCGGCACAGCAAAACCCAAAGCAACCAAACCCGGCAAATCCGACAATTCCCCTGACCGCATCCT
The DNA here is from genome assembly GCA_040388605.1 of Bacteroidota bacterium. Lineage (GTDB taxonomy): Bacteria > Bacteroidota > Bacteroidia > Cytophagales > Flexibacteraceae > JAZKBN01. The sequence goes on from JAZKBN010000005.1 coordinate 93,592, forward strand.
GGGCCGTTCAGAACCTGTGCGGGAAGTCATGTTCAGGATAGATAAGGTAGCTCCTACCGATGCCAATGTGCTTATTCTCGGTGAAAACGGTACGGGGAAAGAGCTGGCTGCCCGCGCCCTGCATGCCCGCTCACTCCGCGCCGACAAGCCTTTCATCAGTGTAGACGTTGGTTCTTTAAGCGATACATTATTTGAAAGCGAGCTTTTCGGTCATAAAAAAGGAGCTTTTACCGATGCCCGTGAAGAACGCACCGGCCGAATAGAGGCTGCCCACGGCGGCACATTGTTCCTTGATGAAATAGGCAACATTGGCATGGCTCAGCAAATGAAACTGTTAACTGTTTTGCAAACAAGGCAGGTAACGCCCCTGGGGTCTAACAAAGCTGTTCCGGTAGATATTCGCCTGATTAGCGCCACCAATATGCCCCTGTATGAAATGGCCGCCCAAAACCGTTTCCGGACAGACTTGATTTACCGAATAAATACCGTAGAGCTTTCCCTGCCCCCGCTCAGGAAGCGCACCGAAGACATACCCCTGCTTGCCGAACATTTCCTGGCCGTTTTTGCTGAAAAATACCGACGTCCGGTTATGAACCTTTCAGCCGAGGCTTTAAAAAGATTGCAGGCCTATTCATGGCCCGGCAATATTCGCGAGCTTCAGAATGCTATTGAAAGGGCCCTCATTATGGCTGACGGAGAGGTGCTGCAGGCCACCGATTTCTCATTAGGCGCAAACCGACCGGAAAGCCACGATATACACACTGATAAGCCGGCGCCGGGTGATGAAGATAACAGTCTTGCCGAACTCGAGCGCAGCGCCATTGCCCGTGTTGTAGATAAGCATAACGGAAATATAAGCCGTGCCGCCCGCGAATTGGGCCTTACCCGTGCTGCACTATACCGTCGCCTTGATAAGTACGATATTTAAATTCCCGGAAGCGTGATTTATTAATATATACTGCTTCGTTCCTTTTCAATTATTACGGGGATTAAGGCTCCTGAATTAATACACCCCTTATTTACAAAGCTTCAACACATGTTCACCCGGCGATATTCTTTGCAATTATATGCCCGCTTGTCGGGAATACTGCTGAATTTCAGTCTGTTGTCTTGGTGTCTTGTGCATACCCATTGGTTTTATCCATCCTTACTGCTGGGCATGGCGGCAGCTTTGCAAATTTACCTGATGCAAAGGTTTTTAACCCGCAGCAACCGCGAAGCTGCCCGTTTCCTGATGGCCGTTAAGTACCGTGATTTCACGCAGGTATTCAGTCCCGGCCCCCCGGACACTGCTTACGATGAGCTGCACGAAGGCTTTAACGATGTTATTCGCACCCTGCGCGACCTCCGTACAGAAAAGGAAGCCCAGTACAAATTCCTGCAAACCGTAATTGATTTTATGGATACAGGCCTGCTTTGCTTCAGCACCGACGGCAAAGTTGAGCTCATGAACAATTCGCTCAGGAAAATAATTGGTACGCCATACATTAACTCCTACGCAGCCATGGCACAGCGCAGCCCCCTGCTCTGGGAAGCGGTTAACCGACTGCAAGCAGGGCAAAGCGAGGTATTGGTGCTGAATTCCGGCCCTGAGCCGGGTAGCTACCTGATTAACATAAACATGTTTAAAAACATGGAGCGTGAGTTTCGTACGGTAACCATACGAAATGTAAGCCTGCTGCTTGAAAATACGCAGAATGAGGCATGGCGCAAGCTCATGCGCATTCTCACGCACGAAATAATGAACTCCATTGCCCCTATAGCGAGTCTTGCAGATACCTTAACACACAGGCTTGACGAAGGGCAAACGCCCGACCGTGAAGATCTTCGTGCCGGTATGAGTGCAATTCATAAACGAAGCAGGGGGCTCTTACGTTTTGTGGAAGCTTACCGCAACCTGAACAACCTGCCCAAACCTGTTCCTGCACCGCTTAATGCCGAAACCCTGCTCGAGCAGCTCTACGATCTAATGCTGCCCGAAATGCAGCGCCGTGGCATAACCTTTACCCTCACCCTGCCTGATGAGCTCTTGATTCTGCAAGCCGACAGCCTGCTGACGGAACAGGCCTTAATCAACCTGCTTAAAAATGCCATGGAGGCAGTGAGCAATACTGAAAAAGCAAGAATTGCGATGTCGGCCGGTTTTTCAAATAACAACCGGCCTGAAATTACGGTGGCAGATAACGGGCCCGGGGTGCCTGCGGAATTGGGTGAGCACATTTTTGTTCCCTTTTTCAGCACGCGTCCAAATGGCAGCGGGGTAGGGCTCAGCCTGGTGCGGCAGATTATGGTAAGCCAAAAAGGAAATGTATCGGTAAGGGAAGCGCAGGGAGGCGGGAGCATCTTTGTTTTATCTTTTGCGGGAACTATTCAGTAAATTTGTATCGTGCTGCCGTATTCAGAAGGCAAAGCATTGGCGCTTAAGCTGTTCACTTTAAAAGCATTTGAAAACCATGAAATTCGGCGTTGTTATTTTTCCCGGCTCTAATTGCGACGAGGATATTGTACATGCCCTGCGCGACATTCTTGGCCAGGAAGTGGAAAAAATTTGGCATAAAGACCATAGCCTAAACGGCTGCGATTTTATTGTGCTGCCCGGCGGCTTCAGCTTCGGAGATTATTTACGTTCCGGTGCCATAGCCCGTTTTTCGCCTATAATGGAGGTTGTGCAACAGCATGCCGCTGCCGGTGGGTATGTGCTTGGTATATGCAATGGTTTCCAGATTCTTGCCGAAGCCGGCCTGGTTCCCGGTGCCTTGCTTCGCAATGAAGGCAGGCTCTTCATCTGCGACAACTATTACATTAAGCCGGAGCACAACTTAAGCCCGATTACTGCCGGCCTCGACACAGCCACCGCCTATAAGATACCTATTGCGCATGCCGAAGGCCGCTACTATGCCGACGAGGCTACCTTAAATGAGCTTGAAGCCAATGGCCAGGTACTTTTCCGCTATTGCGATATGAATGCTGATTTTACCGAAGGATCAAACCCGAACGGTTCTGCTGGGAATATTGCCGCTGTATGTAACCGGGCCGGTAACGTAATGGGCATGATGCCGCATCCCGAACGTGCCGCAAGCCCACTGCTAAATAATACCAACGGGTATGCGCTGCTAAGCTCATTGGTTAAATACGCGGGTGAGCACGCTGCGGTTTAATATTAACTCCTGTTTTGCCGGAAGCCTTGGGCAAAACCAATAAAAAATTCAGTCAGCCTGTAAAATGGGATTGGCCCGGTAAATCCGGCTACCAATCCCATTTGTTTTATAATCTCTTTGTTTAATAGCCGTACCTTTGGGGCTCAAATTTCGTATGCACTAAACTGATTTCAGTTGAAACCGCGCTTATTATGCGTGGTTAATGTGTGTGTTAATTCCCTGCATAAAACCTAAACCCGTGCCGCAACCTTTCAACCTTATTTTTCCTCCTGAAATTGCTTTTAATCCTGAACGCCTGAACGAAGAGCTTCGTGCCCTGGCCAATGCGCCCGACGATGCCGAGGTTCGCCTGTTGCGCCGTTCTATAGATGCAAGGTCGAGGCAAATAAAGGTAAATATAAACGCCGAGGTTTACAGCGGCGAGCAGGCCCCGCCTCTTAGCCCCTTTACCGAAACAACCTGGCCCGATGTAAGTACAAAGCCAAAGGCGGTAATTATTGGCGCAGGTCCGGCAGGCTTGTTTGCGGCATTAAGGCTTATAGAATTGGGTATGAAGCCCATAGTGCTTGAACGCGGCAAAAAGGTACGTAATCGCCGCCGCGATATTGCAGCCATTAATAAAGATGAAATTGTAAACCCCGACAGCAACTATTGTTTCGGTGAAGGCGGCGCCGGCACTTATTCCGATGGCAAGCTGTACACCCGTTCCAACAAGCGCGGCGACATTCGCCGTATTTTGGAAATAATGGTTGCCCACGGCGCGCACCCCGATATTTTGGCCGATGCGCATCCGCATATAGGTACCAATAAATTGCCCCCGCTCATTACCGCCCTGCGTGAAACCATTGAAAGGGCGGGCGGCGAAGTACATTTCGATTGCAAGGTTACAGATTTTGTTATCAGTGAGAACCGCCTGCGCGGCGCTGTAACTGCCGACGGTCGCGAGTTCACAGGCAGGGGAGTAATACTGGCCACCGGCCACAGCGCCCGCGATATTTTCGATTTGCTGCACAGCAAAGGTATTTTACTTGAGGCCAAGCCCTTTGCCATGGGCCTTCGTGCAGAGCATCCGCAAAGCCTGATTGATCAAAGCCAATACCACATGGAAGACCGCGGCCCATGGCTGCCGGCCGCCTCTTACGCGCTTGCCGAACAGGTAAGTTTCAGGGGACTGGAGAAGGGGGTTTTTTCATTCTGCATGTGTCCGGGCGGTTTTATGGTGCCTGCGGCAACAACGGCCGGCGAGGTAGTTGTAAACGGCATGTCGCCCAGCCGACGCGACAGTAAGTTTGCCAATTCGGGCATTGTAGTCAGTGTTGATGAAGAAGATTGGAAGGCTTATAAAGAACTGGGCCCTATGGCAGGCCTTGAGCTGCAAAAGCAGTTGGAGCGTGCAGCATGCAATATTGCCGGCAACAGCCAGCATGCCCCTGCCCAACGCCTTGCTGATTTTGTTGAGGGCAAGCTCAGCGATACGCTGCCTGAAACCAGTTATCAGCCGGGACTGAAGTCTGTTGAGATGCAGCAGGTTTTGCCACCGTTTATTCACCGCAGGTTGCAAACTGCATTCCGACGATTCGGTGAAAAAATAAGGGGTTATTATACCAATGAAGCCGTTCTTGTTGGCGTAGAAAGTCGCACCAGCAGCCCTATTCGAATTCCAAGGGAGAAAGAAACCCTGCAGCACCCACATTTAAAAGGCTTTTTCCCATGCGGCGAAGGTGCCGGTTATGCGGGCGGCATTATGTCTGCCGCAGTAGACGGCGAAAGGTGCGCAGAGGCACTCTTTAACCAGGCATAAATACCGGCAGGTTAAATGCCGGGAGAGTTTCTTTAGCGGCGGGCGATTTAATTGTATTTAGGTACGATAATCGCTTGCTTAATTTATTGTAATTATTTGCATTTATTTATTAAATACAAACCTATTTTTAATTTTTGCTTTTTTATATCAAAGGTTATGAATTAATAATTCGCTGAAAGCAGGTGGCAAAGCGAATTTACTGTTAGCTATGTATTAATATATTTATACATGGTATAAATAAAATTCTGATTTTTTAACGTTTTATGCGAAAACGCTTTCTTTCGGCATACATGCATTTTTTTTCGATAAAGCCATGCGTTTTTCACTATATGATTGTAGTGTGCCTGAAAAAGTGCTAATTAAATATTATTATTTAAGTTTATTATAGAACTTTAATAACCCATGTAAGTTATTGTAGTATTATGCAGAACAGCAGGTTTCATTTAAGCAGGTTTTTGGCTACATTTGTTTTATCCGGTTTTTGGCATGCTTTAAAAGGCTTTTCATTGGCCGGTGTCAAACTAATTTCATCTACTATATTCTACAGCTAATTAATTTATTATGGCACTCGAAGTAATCGGAAAGATTCATGAAATATACAATGCACAGCAGGTAAGCGAGCGTTTTACAAAGCGCGAGTTCGTGGTTGAAGTGCAGGATGGTGCTTACGCACAGTATGTTAAGTTCCAGCTGAACCAGGAGCGTTGCAACCTGATTGACCAATATGCCATTGGTGATGATGTGAAAGTAAGTTTCAGCTTATCCGGTCGTCCTTTCCAGGGGCGCGATGGCAATACACAGTATTTCACCAACCTTGTAGCCTACCGTCTTGATCGGGCAGGCGCGGGCGCTCCGGCAGCCGATGCAGGCGCATACCGTCAGCCTTACGCGCAACAATCTTATTCACAGGCACCTGCCGCTGCCCCGGCAGCCTCATCGTCTTCAGCCGATACTGATGACCTTCCTTTCTGATTTGAAATAAGGAATAATTTAAGCAACACAGGCTTCTAATAAAGCCTGTGTTGTTTTCTGCCGGAGGAAGTAATTAATGCATTTTGGTTTTTATGTAGGTTTCCTGCAAAAAAATGCTCTTTACTTACAGGCATTTAATCTGCTCCGCATCAGTCATTTATGGCCGGGAAAGATTTATTATTCAAATTTACCAATATAATTTGCTGCATTGGCCCGGGTAATTCCAATTATATTCCGGCCCATGCCATCCGATTGATTGAAAACGAAACTGAAATAAGCACATTTGGTTGATACCACTTAGGTGTCAAATTACTAATGCGGGAGAAAAACCGCATGTCTACCGGCCGGCTCATGAATATGTTCAAATCTGTATCTGCGGCGCTTAGCCGTTTGGGTTCCCGTTTGACCGGGTCAGGAGATTTCGGGCAATTGCGTTCAGATACTGCTGAAGCTGAAGTTGAGAGAATTAACAGCATGGAAGCTGTTGCAGGCATGCAACGCCAGCTTCAAATGGCTTTTTATGAAGCTGAGCGCCTGAACGATGAGCTAAGCACGCGCGAGGTTACGCTTACCCAAAACCTGAATTACCTCACCGAGCTTTCTGCTCGTCTTGAGGAAAGTGAAACACGCTTTCGCCTTGCCGGCGACGGCTCCACCGATGGTATTTGGGATTGGAACATTGAAACTTCCCGTTTTTACTGCGCTCCTTCCTGGTTCCGTATATTGGGTATGCCAGATGAAAGCACCATTACCTCAGATGAATGGCAAAGGCTGGTTCACCCCGATGATTTTCCCGCTTTTTCAGAAACACTTCGCCAGGCTTTGGCCGGCAATGAAAAGTACTTTCGGCATGAACACCGCATTCGTCACGTCGACGGGCATTTTGTTTGGGTAGCGCTACGTGCCCGATGCGCTAACGATGCCTATGGCAAAGTTATTCGCATGGCCGGCACCATGACTGATACCACCCGCCGAAAAGATTATGAGCTGCGCCTGCAAACCAGCGAAGCCGGCCTGCTTGAAGCACAAAGATTGGCGAAAATCGGCAGCTATTCAGTTGAATTGGCAACAGGTAAGTTGGCCTTTACTGTAACATTCCCCTTGGTTTTTGGTTGGGAAGATGAAAACTATTTCCCCACCGATGCTACCATTACAAACCTGGTAATAGAGGAAGACAGGGTGAGGCTGCTGGCAACATTTAAGGAAGCCGTGGCTGTAAAAGGCCTCTTTCATTGTGAGTACCGCATTCGTAAGCCAAGCGGAGAAATTGCCTACCTGCGCGGCTCAGGTCGCCCTGCTTTTAATGAAAAGCACCAGATGGACAGGTATGTAGGCACCGTGCAGGATATTACACGCGAAAGATTAATGCTTGAAGAAGCTTTGGAAGCCCGCCGCGCCGCCGAAGAAGCCACCCGTGCCAAGACCCAGTTCCTGAGCACAATGAGCCATGAAATACGTACGCCTATGAACGCGGTTATAGGCTTTACCCAATTGCTGCTGCTCGAAAATCCCAGGCCCGACCAAACGGAGCACCTGAGTACGCTTGAGCATTCGGCATCGCACCTGCTTTCACTTATTAACGATATACTTGATTTCTCTAAAATAGACGCCGGAAAAGTGGAGTTTGAACAAACCGCGTTTGATGTGAATGAGCTTCTGAACAACACCATTCGCATGTTCCGTTTAAAAGCTGAGGAGAAAAGGCTTAGCCTTACGCTTGATAACCGGGCAAATATTAAAAATTACCTCATCGGCGATTCGGTACGCATTAACCAAATAGTAAATAACCTGGCCGGTAATGCCATTAAATTCACATTCACCGGTGGCCTTTCATTGGGTTGTCGCGTACTTTCAGACGACGAGGAAGGTGTTAATCTGGAATTCAGTGTCCGCGATACAGGCATAGGCATTCCGGCGGACAGGCAGGAGCTTGTTTTCGACAGCTTTACGCAAGCCAGCAGCAGCACCACACGCCAGTTTGGCGGCACAGGCCTTGGTCTTGCCATAAGCAGGAGGCTGGTAGAGCTAATGGGTGGTCAAATTTGGCTCGAAAGCACGCTTGGTAAAGGCTCTGTATTTTTCTTTACCCTTCGCTTTAAGAAAGGTGAGCTGCTGCCCGGAGCGGGGCATGCTGCAAATTTACCTGTACCTGAGAAAGAGCCGCTTACACTGGCAGGGGTGCGCGTGCTTGTAGTTGAAGATAATTCAGTAAATGTACTGGTTGCCAAACGCTTCCTGCAACGCTGGAAGGCTGAGATTGATTTTGCTGAAAACGGTGCAATTGCTGTTGATAAAGTGCAGCAAAGTGATTTCGACGTAGTGTTAATGGATCTTCAGATGCCGGTTATGGATGGTTATGAAGCTACCCGGCGCATTCGTGAGCTTCCCGGTGAAAAGTACCTCAGGCTCCCAATTTTGGCGCTCACTGCCAGCGCAAGCATAGATGTTAAGACCGAAGTTCTGAATATGGGCATGGACGATTATATAACCAAACCTTTCAACCCTTCGGAACTTTTTTCTGCTATTTGCAGGCAGGTAAGTAAAAGTGTGCCTGCTGAATAAACAGGAAATGAGTTATGACTGAAAAATCATTAAGCTTTTAAAACGCAAAGGTTCTGTTAATTACTTTATTTGCAGTAAATATTCCCGGTTGGCTGTAAAGCGTTTATGGTAAGCTTCCCTAATGCGAAAATTAATCTTGGCCTGCACGTAACCTCGCGCAGGCCCGATGGGTACCATAATATTGAAACCTGCTTTTACCCTGTTGGCGCCTGTGATGTGTTGGAAATTTTGCCTGCTTCGAAATCAGCCTCCCCTGATTTATTAACTGAAGTCGGGCTTTCTGAACCGAAAAAAGCACAGCAGAATAGCGAATGTGGTGTAACCATTGAGCTTAGCGGTATAAAAACGGGCGGCAAGGCTGAAAACAACCTTTGCCTGAAGGCTTATTACAAATATTATGAAGGCTGCAATACCCCTGCCCTTAATATTTACCTGCATAAAACTTTACCGGTAGGAGCCGGCCTTGGCGGCGGATCTTCTGATGCTGCTTTTACCCTGCGAATGCTCAACAATATGGCAGCTAAGCCTGTTTCGGAAGAAAGGCTTTTTGAAATGGCAGCTTCTATTGGCGCCGACTGCGCATTTTTCCTGGCCAATAAACCTGTCTACGCCTCCGGCAAAGGCGAAATTCTTACCGATACCCCTGTAAATCTTTCAGGGAAATACATTTTGTTGCTGCACCCCGGCTTCCCGGTCAGAACCGCAGATGCTTATGCAGGTATTCAGCCCAAAAATCCGCTTACGAACTTAAAAGAAGTGCTGGCAATGCCATTGCCCGAATGGCGTAAATACCTTGTAAACGATTTTGAGGACAGCGTTTTTTCTCGTTTTCCTGTTCTTGCAGGTATTAAGAAAGGCATGTATAATGCAGGTGCCGTTTATGCATCAATGAGTGGTTCCGGCTCAGCAGTTTACGGTATTTTTGATTCCCTGCCGGTAACGCTTCCTTTTGTAAAAGAAAGCTATTGGCAATGGTCAGGAATCCTTTCGTAAATGAGCCTTTTGCAATATTGATTTTCTCATTATAATTTCATTTATTGTGTACAACATGTACAAATAAATGCCTTAAATCATCGTTTTAAAGGTATTACAGAACTTCAAACTAAAAATCTATTGATGCTGAAATTAACGAAGCTGTTAATAATAGCTTTAATCTGCACTTTTTCTCCCTGCCTGCTCTTTGCCCAACAACCTGATTTCAAAAAAACAGATGCTTATGCGCGCGCTGCTCCTGCGTCTGTAGGAAAAAATTTAGAAAGCCTGAATAATTACCTTGTAAAAGGCCAAACTGACGACATTCAAAAAGTGCGTGCGTTTTATGTTTGGATATCACAAAACATAAATTACGATGTGAAGAGCTTTTTCAGCGGCAATATTGCTATACGATCAGCCAACGATGTATTGCAAAGCCGAATTGCCGTTTGCGATGGCTATTCTGAGCTTTTCCGGACATTGTGTTATAAGTCAAAAATAAAATGTGTTTCGGTGCACGGTTATGCCAAAGGTTATGGCTGGACACCCAAAGAAAAAGTGCACGATAATCATACTTGGTCTGCAGTAAAGCTGGGTAATGATTGGAAGCTGATTGATGTAACCTGGGGTTCTGGCTATTTAAGCCCGGAAGGGGAGTATAAGCCTTACTTTGAGGAAGGCTGTTTCCTTGGAAGTCCACAGCATTTTATATTAAACCACCTGCCAACCGACCCGCTTTGGCAGCTCCTTCCTTGCCCGGTTCCGGTTAGCCTTTTCCTGCGAGATTCCAATACAGTGAAGCCCGTGGTTGCAGCCTTAAAACCCTGCGGCAACTTTGCCGATTCCCTTGAGAGCATGCTTGCCCTTGATTCAATGCCGAGGGTATTGCTTACTGCCAGGCATGCCTATGCCTATAACCCCGAAAACCTGGAGCCGCTTGCATTTGCGTACCTGAATTACAGCGCATGGTACCGCAATAAAGAATCGGCTAAAATACCTGTAAGCGATTATGCCGGTCAGCTCAGGCTCTCAGAAAACCTGTTGGTTTATCAAACCGAAGCCCGTAAGTACTTCAAAAAAATAGGAACCGACCGCATTCGAAATGCCCTGGCCGTATGTGAGCGCAATATTTTTGATGCTGAAAATTATAATAAAAGGTTACGGGCAGTGCTTAATCAGCAGTAAATTATACCAATTCATGCTTTTTTTACGGCTTTTTACATGCCGGGTACTGTTTTACCTGAAATTTAATTTTTTTAACAGTCGGATATAACATTACTTGCAGGCATGAATCCGCTGAAGGAAACCAATTTCAGTTTTCCGGGCCAAACCGGGTTTTACCGTGGCAAGGTTCGCGATGTGTATGAATTCCCTGATAGCCTGCTGATGGTTACCAGTGATCGTATTTCAGCCTTCGATGTGGTTCTGCCCCGCGGTATTCCGTATAAAGGAGAAGTGCTTAACCGCACTGCCGCGCACTTTCTTAAAGCTACAGCCCAGGCCGTGCCAAACTGGCTGCTTGCAACGCCTGATGCTAATGTGGCTGTTGGCCTCCGCTGCACTCCTTTTGCCGTTGAAATGGTAATAAGGGGGTATTTGGCAGGCCATGCCGCCCGAGAGTATGCGGCCGGCAAGCGCAGCATCTGCGGCGTTTCTCTGCCCGAAGGCCTGAAAGAAAACGACCGCCTGCCTGAACCGATTATTACTCCCACCACCAAAGCCGCCGCAGGGCATGATTTGGACATAAGCAGGGAAGAGATACTTTCTCAGGGCATAGTGCCCGAAGAGAAATACCTTGAAATGGAGCGCTATACCCGTTCCCTCTACAATATAGGTACCCAAATGGCTGCCGAACGAGGCCTTATTTTGGTTGATACCAAATATGAGTTCGGTGAGCATGAAAGTAAAACTTACCTGATAGACGAGGTGCATACCCCGGATTCAAGCAGGTATTTTATTGCCGACGGCTATGAGGAAAGGCAGCAAAATGCCGAGCCTCAAAAACAGCTCAGTAAAGAGTTTGTACGCCAATGGCTTATTGCAAACGGCTTCCAGGGTAAGGAGGGGCAAACAGTACCTGAAATGAGTAACGAATGGGTGCAGCAGATTTCTGCAAGGTACATAGAGCTTTTTGAGCTTGTAACCGGCACTCCTTTCCGTGAAAGTAATGCTCCCGATAGTAATTCTACGGATTCTGATATTGCCCGCAGGGTAGAACAAAACATACTCAAGTACTTAGCAGATAGTAAAACCGGAAAAGCAAACGGCCGGCCATGAAATTCCAAAAGGAAAAAAAAGACCAATACATTTTACTGCGGCCCGATGCTGAAAGGCTTGATGCCGGTGCAGGGCAGGACCTTAAAGCTGAATCGGTATTACTGAATGCCGAAGGCTTTCGCAATATTATACTTGATTGCAGCCAAATAACTGCCGGCGACCCCAAGGGCCTCAGCGCTATTGTGCTTGGCAGTCACCTGTGCAGAGATAAAGGAGGCATGTTTGTAGTGGCTTCGCCCACACCTAAATTGCTAAGCGAGTTGCAAACGCTTGATTTATATCATACCCTGCATGTGCTTCCAACTTTAACGGAGGCTGTTGAGGCCATATTTTTCAATGAGATAGAAAGTGAGCTGAACAGCGATTTTGATTAGCTGTAAAGGTTGGCTGTTTATTGGGTAGTTTTAATTCCTTACTTCCGCAAACTAAATTTATTCTTTCGCTCTTCATCAGCATACTGCTCATTTGGTCTTCGAGGTTAAAATACTTGGCTGTAATTCTGCCTCATTTGCTTACGGCCGACACCATACGGCCCAAATAGTTAACCACGATCACCGCTATTTCCTGGTAGATTGCGGCGAGGGCACACAGATTCAAATGATTAAGCAGAAGGTGAAGCTGGCCCGCATAAGCCATATTTTCATCAGCCACCTTCATGGCGATCATTACCTTGGCCTTATGGGCCTGCTAAGCACCATGCACCTCCAGGGCCGGCAATCTGAGCTTCATATTTACGCTTTCCCCGGCCTTGATGAAATTCTGACACTGCAGATGAAAGTATCTGCCATGGTTACGGCTTATACCATTCATTTTCATGCGCTTGAGCATACAAGGTCGCTCATTTACGAGAACGATCATTTGTGTATTGAAACCATTCCCCTTGATCACAGCCTGCCGACGAACGGTTTTTTATTCCGCGAAAAGGGCGGGAAGCGAAAAGTAATTTCAGAAAAAATAGTACCCGGAATGCAGCCAAGGCATATTGGAATGCTCAAGCGCGGCGAAGATGTGGTAGATGAAAGCGGGAATGTTTTGCACAGTTGGAAAGAATTAACGCATCCGCCGGCTATAGCACGCAGCTATGCATTTTGCTCAGATACCCGCTATAACGAAAGCATTATTCCCCAAATTGAGGGCGTTGACCTGCTGTACCATGAGAGCACCTTTTTAGAGGAGATGGAAAGTCGTGCTGCCCAAACTTTTCACAGCACTGCCCGCCATGCGGCATTAATAGCGCTAAAGGCAAATGTAAAGCAGCTCATGCTCGGCCACTTTTCAAGCAGATACCGTGAAACCGATGTTTTCCTTGAAGAAGCTAAAACTGTTTTTGTGAATACGCTCTTAAGTCGCGAAGGGCATTCTTTCCCGGTAGGTATTCAGCCCGGAGAAGATTAATTAAAAAACCTGCATATTACGTACATTATTATCAGCCCTGCCTGTAAGTAAATTAACTGAAGGCAGGGCTGCATATTTATACGCTTATACCTTACATTTTCCCGCGAACGATTGCCATAATGGCTTTCTCTTCGGCATCGGCAAATGCTTCAAGTTCATTGGCATCGGCAATTACTTTGGCAACATAATCTTTATTGCTGCAACCTCCTGTATTAATGCGCACATTTAAGCCGGCCCCGAATATGGCTGCCCTTGCGCAAAGTGCGCCCACCCCCGCATCGCTAACAGAATTCGGGTTGCCTGTTTCGGCCATAGCCTTTATAATGGGTAAGGTTTCAGCAACCAGTTTCATAACCTGCAAAGGCACCTCAATGGCCTTTATGGTTGCAGCCTGAATAGCTGCTGTTCTTTCTGCTTTAGCGGCATCTGAGCCTTTGGGCAGGCCCATGGCAGCCATAATGGCATTGAATGCGGCTGTGTCTTCGTCAACTAAGTTAATGAGGCTTACACGCAAGGTTTCAGCCTTTTCAGCATGGCTGCTGAATTCTTCCCATCTTGAATCCCATCCGCGTTTGTGGCTGCTCAGGTTGGCTACCATGCCGGCCAATGAAATAGCCAGGGCGCCCACATAAGCTGCAACAGAGCCGCCTCCGGGTGCCGGCGATTCACTTGCCGTTTCTGCTGAAAAATTGGCAAGGCTAAGTGCAACCAAGGGGTTTGCACCTGCCGGGCGAAGGAAGTATTCTATTACTTTTTTCTCTGCTTCGAAAGGCCTGAGCTCATCGAGCCCCATGCTTTTAACGGCAATTTTTATCAGCTCTTTTTCAGGCACGCCTGTGCTGCGCTCCTGTTTTTTCAGGAAATATTTGCCGGCTTCCGTGAGTACCCGCAGGGGCAGGAGGCCAACTATTTCGGTTCCGGTTACGCGCATACCGCGTTCAGTTGCGCTTTTGTTTACAGCCTCAAAAGCCTCGTGAACGCTTGTTACGGCAATATTGGTAAGATTCATGCTTACCTGCGCAACGCCATATTCAGCAATGTACCAGCCAATTGCTTTGCAGGCTTTCAGGGTGCCCGGAATGCGTTCTTCTGTCTCATTTCCATTGCTGTCTTTGGTCTTTATAACGCGGCCTGCTTCGCGTACATCAAAGGCAATTGCATTTGCCCGCCGTGTGCTGGTGGTATTCAGGTTAAAGTTGACAGCCACTAAAAAATCACGTGCGCCTATAGCTGTGGCACCTGTCCTCGGTCTGAACTCTGCCTGACCAAAATCAGGTACCCATTCCGGATTTTGAAGCTTTTGCGGCAAGCCTTCGTATTCTCCTGCACGAACCGATGCTAAGTTTTTTCGCTCCGGTTTAGATGCGGCGCTTTCATATAAGTACACCGGGTAATCAAGCTCATTACCAACGCGCTCTGCAAGCCTGCGAGCTAAAGCCGCACATTCTTCCATTGTAATGCCGCTTACAGGTACTAAGGGGCAAACATCAGTAGCCCCGAAACGCGGGTGCTCACCGTGGTGTTTGCTCATATCTATCAGGCTTTTTGCCTCTCGCATGGCCCTGAATGCAGCCTCTAAAACAGGTTCAGGTTCGCCTACAAAAGTTACTACTGTTCGGTTAGTGGCAAAGCCGGGATCTGTGTCAAGCAGGCGGACGCCATCAACACTTTCAATGGCATCGGTAATCTTTTTTATTATGCTCATGTCGCGTCCTTCAGAGAAATTAGGCACGCATTCTATTAATTGTAAGCTCATAAGCCGGTGTATTTATTTATCAGCAGGAAAAATAACCTGCCTGTTTCTTGTGTACCTGGTATTATTACAAAGTTAAGGGTAAGGCTTTGGCCTTACCCTCTACACTAATTTGTATTTATTTCGGAAGCAGGGAAATACCCGGGCCTTCATTCAGGCTTGAGTATTCCCGGTCCTGGCTTTACTATTTTTTAAGCCCAATCTCGCGCAGCCTTTCTGTAAGGAATTCGCCGGCGGTCATGTTGGAATATAGTTTAGGGTGCTCTTCATCTATGCAGCTCTCAAGGCAGGTCAGGTCCATATCTGAACGGGGGTGCATAAAGAAAGGAATAGAATAGCGTGATGTTCCCATTTTCTCGCGTGGCGGGTTCACTACGCGGTGTATGGTGCTTTTTAGCTTGTGGTTGGTGAGCCTGTCGAGCATATCGCCAACGTTTACAACAATTTGGTCGGGCAGGGCGGTAATAGGAATCCAGGTGCCGTCCCGGCGCTGAACCTGCAGGCCATCGGCGCTGGCGCCCATGAGCAGTGTAATCAGGTTAATATCACCATGGGCAGCGGCGCGGACCGCATCGGCCGGCACATCCTCAGGCTTATCTATCGGGAAATAGTGAATAGTGCGCAGAATGCTGTTTCCGTTATGCACCTTGGCCTCGAAATAATCTTCGGGCAATTCAAGGTACAGGGCAATGGCACGCAGCATGTTTTTGCCTGCCGACTCTAAAGTTTTATAGCCTTCAAGGGTGGTCTTACCATAATTCGGCAATTCCTCGTTGGGGAAAATATTATCGGGGTATTCTTCTTTAATGGGGTCGCCGTCTGTTACTTCCTGCCCGGTGTGGTAAAATTCTTTCAAATCACCGGTGCTGCGTCCCTTGGCATGCTCCTTACCTTTGCCGGTATAGCCACGCTGGCCAGAAAGGGCTGCAATTTCATATTTCTGCTTTACTTCATCGGGCAGGCTGAAAAAAGCAATTACCTGCTCATAAAGATCGGTGGTAAGCTTGTCGCTTAGTCCGTGGTTTTTAATGGCAACAAAGCCAATGTTATTGTAGGCTTCGCCCAGTGCCTGAACAAATGCTGCTTTTTTTGAAGGGTCGCCGGAAGTGAAATCGGCCAGGTCGAGTGATGGAATTTCGCTTAAAAGTTCCTGGGTCATGGGAATGGGTTATAGGCTTATAATATCGGGGGCAAGTTAAACACTTTTTTAGAAATTTAAAGCTGAGTTTCGACAGGCTTTTGCAGGTATAGGCCAATAAAAAAGGAGCCGACATAAATGTCCGCTCCTTGATATTGTTATTTTTAAATTCGCCCGGCTTAAAGAAAACTACTGTATAACCAGTTTTTGTACAATTTTAGCCCCCTCGGGAGTTGTGCAGCTTATGTGGTAAATACCTGCATTAAGCCCGGTTTCAATTTCGAGGTTTGCGGCACCGTTTTTAAGGTTAACTGATTGCTTCCTGATTCGGCGGCCTGCTGCGTCGGTTATAATAATTTCGGCAGTTTTGGCGCTGAAGTTATTGAATAATATTGTTGCCTGCCCGTCAGATGCCGGGTTAGGGCTTATGCTGAATTTTGCTGCGGAATTAATTGCGGGCTTATTACCTGCAATAAACCTCGAAGGCGGCATAAATATCATTTTAAAACGGTTGTCGCCCATACTGAGCGCATTGGTGGTTACCTGGAAATTTACAACAGTATCAACAGCCAAATTGTGGGTTGAATCGGTAAAAGTATCGTAAAGGTAAACCTGGAAGCTGTCTGCCAGCATTGCGGGTATGAACTTAAAGTCGATATGATGGGCGCCGCGATCAACAGACGTAAATGAGAGGGGCAATGTATCTCTGCGGCTGGGAATTGGCATTTGATTAATAACCAAAAATAGCGCAGGCAGGGGTATAGTTGCAAGATTTACACCTGTTCCGCGGAATTGCCGGGCATCGAAGCTGTTATCGAAACCACGTGTAACACCGGTTTTATTTATGAGTCTTACTACAATTTCGCTGTTAAGGCCCGATGTAACAGCATAGGCGGTAGCCCTGAAAAGCCAGGAAGTATCTCGTGAACTCGCATTAAGATTCTTATTAAAAGCGCTGCTATGCGAAACAGTTAAATCTGCAATACCGGGTTTCATTTTTACAGAATTAGCAAATGAACCTGAGGCATTTGCATGAAGAGCAGCGAAGAATAAAAGGAAGAAAACGGGCACGCAGGCCGGGTAATTAACCAAGGCATTCTTTGGCCGATAACCCAAAAATGTAAAATGTTTCATATAGTATTGGAAAAGGATATAGCTTATTGGTTTTCGATTTAAAGATACTATGAATTTACAGAAAAAGCCCTTTATAGGCCATTATAAGCAATTCAGGGTTATTGATTAATGTGAATCAACAGGCAATAAAAAACCCGCCTGAGTTTCCAAAAGCGGGTTTTAATGGTTTGCCTTGCGGTATTAACTATTGCATTTTAATACGCTCGTCTTTTATCTTAGACAATTCGCGAATGGCTTCGTTTACAGCGTTAGATACATTGCCGCTGCGGCGTTGCATAAGCTGGGTTTTGAATTGTGAGTAGTCTGCAATTTCAGGTGCAGGTACTGTTTTAACAAGTGTTACAGCAGCAACACCGTTTTCAGCTGCGAAAGGCTTAGAGGTTGCTCCGGCTTTCAAAGAGAAAATTTTGCCGACAGCGCCCGGGTCATACCCGAAGTCCTGTAAAGAAGATGCGCCTTGGGTCAATTCCGGGGCAGTATTAACCACTGCGCCTGTTCCGAAAGCAGTCTGCATTTCTTCAAGTGTATTACCTTTCAGTTTGGCAATAATTTGTTTTGCTTTTTCCTGCTTGCGAACTTCAGCGGTAAGCGCATCACGAACATCTTCAACAGAGGCGGTGCCTTCTTCTGATTTTTTTGTCAGCAGGGCAACAACAGCGCGGTTGTTAATGTTATCGTAAACGTCAGATACAACGCCGGTGTTTTCGGCATTAAACGCCCATTGAATAATGGGGCGGGCATCAGTCATATCGTTTACGCTGAATTGGTTGCTCATCAGGCCGCCGGTGCTCATTTTGTTCAGCTTGTATTTTTTTACAGCTTCTTCAAAAGTTGCTTTGTCGGTTGCTTCTGTTTTGAATTTCTGAGCGGCTACCAAAATAGAGTCTACAGTTTCGCTGCTTACAGGAACGTTATTCTCTATGGTAACAACCTTGTATTTCAGGTTGGTTTTGGTTTCAGTAATTTTAATCAGGTGATAACCGAAATCAGTTTCAACAGGTGAGGGCAACAGGCCCTTGGTTTTTGCATTCATTACCGCTGCCTCGAAAGGCTTAACCATGCGGCCTTCGCTGAACCAGCCAAGGTCACCGCCTTGCGGAGCAGTTCCGTCGGTGCCGTATTGGCGTGCCATGTCTTCAAAGCTTTTGCCGCCTTTAATTTCTTTCAGAATTTTGTTGGCCTGGTCAAGGGCTGCTTTTTTATCAGCGGGCGCAGGACTTGTCCATTTGAAAAGAATGTGGCTTGCACGGGCAGAGAAGGCGCCTTCGTTGCTGATGTCTGTTACTTTGTAAAGGTTATAGGTTGCGCCTGCATTTACAGGGCCGTAAACCTGGCCTTTTTGCAATGTGGCAGCCTGGTCGGCAAGTGCGGCAGGCAATTCATTAATTGCCAGGGTATTCATTACTTTCTTGTTGTCAGATTTGCTTGCAGCAAAAAGAGTGTCGTTTTCAGCCGAAGCAAACTCGGTGCGGGTTTCGGCCAATGCTGTACGGAACGCGGCAGAGTCAGCTGAAGAAGGTGAAAGCATCCATTGCACGTAATCAACGGTGCGGGTGTTTTTAACCTGGTATTTGCCTTTGTGAGCAGAAAGGTATTCCTGCAGCTGTGCGTCTGTTGGCTTAATGGTGCTGTCGGCAATGGCAGAGTAAGGCACGAACAAATATTTAACCTCGCCTTTGGCGGTCAGGTTTTGGTATTCGCGTTTGGCTTCTTCCTTGGTAACGTAATAAGTCATCTTCAGCATGTTCTCGTACTTGGTACGAAGACGATCGTCAGGCAGCTTGCGTACAAAGTTCTGCCATGAAACGTACTGGCGGGCAGCCTGCTCGTTGGTTTTGGCTGCTTCGGCAATTTGAGAACGGAAGCTCTTTACGTTTTGCTTGTTGAATTCACCTGTCTTAGGGTCGGTAAAACTTGATTTCACCACGGGGTGAATGTTTTCGCCACTAAGCATATCTTCTTTTTCTTCAGGTGTAATGGTCAGGCCAAGCTTGTCCATTTCATCTTTGTAGCCGTTTTTGAACACAAGCATGCTCCATGCCTGCTCAGCAAAGCCCTGGCTGGTTTGCGCGTCAGGGGCTTTGTTTTGGTTCAGGGCATATTCGCTTTCCAGTTCTTTAATTTCGCTCTGGTAAACTGAATTTTTAATTCCTTCGCCGTTTATTTCGCCCACTTCGGGGTCCCTTGAACCGCTGTTCAGGATTGAATTATTGGAAAGCAGGTCGCCGCCAACAAGAAACAGAAGCAGCGAAACCGCCACTACGCCTACTGCCACGCCGGAATGTTCCCGAATTTTGCTGATAATAGCCATTAAAAAGGGTATTTTTTAGGTTTGATTGGAATGCCTGAATTTTTCGGACTGCAAAAATAGTTTTTTTAGCTTAAAAAACCAATAATCCCGGCAGCCCATATTATAGCTTATGCCAAAACAGGCCCGGGGCTTACAAAAACCTTATTCCTTTTGCAAAAAGTACTTCTTCAATTCGATTTTTGATGCAGCATTTATGGTTTTAATGCGGTTGTAATGCCCCCGAAACTCGTGATTTTACACTCGGTTTTTATTTTTTTTATCTTTTTGAAAGCGGTATTACTTCTTATATCGGGCGCTCATTCTTTTTTCTGTTCCGTTCATGCAGCCATTTTTAATGCCCGGAATTATTGTAAATGCCATTGTTTTATCGCAGCTAATTTTGGCTTCCGAATCTGCCCTAAGACCGGCAGCTCTTTACTGATATGAATGACCGGGTTATTACTATTGACACCGAAAACGGCAGCGCTGCCAAACCTGCCGATATATTAATTACTGTATTCGGCGCAACCGGAATGCTGGCCGTGCCCGTTGTAAAGCAATTCGTAAAAGCCGGATATAAAGTTCGTGCCTTTGTGCGCGACGAAGCCAAAGCTAAAACCTTGCTGCCGGCTGAAGCAGAAATTTTTATCGGCAATCTGAGCAACAGGGAAGATATTGCCGGAGCGCTTGCAGGGGCCGATATTGCCTACCTCAATCTTAGCGTTGAACAAAACAGCCACGAGCGTGATTTTCAATCGGAACGCGACGGGCTTGATATAATTTTACAGGAGGCTCGCAGGAAGAAAATTAAACGTATAGTTTACCTGAGCAGCATTATTAAAGATTTTGATGATACAAAATGGTGGGCCAACGATATGCGGCGAAGGGCAGTACAGGAAACGGAAGGCAGCGGCATTCCCTTTACCATTTTTATGCCGTCTACCTTTATGGAATGTTTTCCGCAGCTGTATTTGCAAAACGGGGTTCTTATGCTGCCTGGTAAACCTAAGGTGCCTAATTGGTTTATTGCTGCCGAAGATTATGCAAGGCAGGTTACTGCTTCATTGCAATTGCCTTCTGCTGCTAACCGAAAGTACTTTGTACAGGGCCCGGAGCCAATGCAGCTTGATGCTGCTATGGAATTATTTAAAGCCACCTATAAACCGGCATCCTTAAAAATAATGCGGGTACCCCTGTGGGTGCTGCGTTTCCCGGCACTTTTTGTTCAGAAGTTCGATTACCTGGTTCGTATTCAGACTGCCCTTAATAACTACAAAGAAGAGTTTTGGGCTGCCGATACATGGAAAGAACTTGGTAAACCAACTATAACCTTAAAATCATTTACTGAAAAACTATAGCTTAATTTCAGGGTACTTTTGCTGAATTTCGTATGTATATCGGGAAATGCCATTAAATTTGCAGGCAATTCACGGTAATTGTACGAAATTTTCAAATAACCCCTATGAATAAGCGCTGGCTTCTCCCCTTCATTGTTTTGCTTTTGCTGGCGGTGGTTGGCGTAGCGGTGCCTTATGAAGCGCCTGTTCCGGCGCCTGATCAGCAGCCCATTGTTCCGGGAGATGTTGCCTGGATGCTTACCGCATCGGGACTTGTTTTGCTCATGACCCCCGGTCTTGCTTTTTTTTACGGGGGTATGGTCAGCTATAAAAACATTGTAAGCACCATGCTGCAAAGCTTTATAGCCATGGCCGTAATAAGCCTGCTTTGGATGGCCGTAGGCTTCAGCATAGCTTTCGGCGACAGCATAGGCGGAGACAAAACCGGCATTATAGGTAACCCCTTTACCTTTTTCATGTTCAACCATGTTGGCGCCCTTACCGATGCCGCACTTTCGCCAACCATTCCGCTGATACTGTTTGCCATGTTTCAGCTGAAGTTCGCCATAATAACCCCGGCGCTGATTACCGGCGCTTTTGCCGAACGAATCCGGTTTTCGGCTTTCCTCCTCTTTATTATACTTTTCTGCCTGTTCATTTACTGCCCGCTTGCCCACTGGACCTGGCACCCCAACGGATTCCTGCGTAACTGGGGCGTGCTCGATTTTGCAGGCGGAACCGTTGTGCATATATCTGCAGGCTTTGCGGCGCTTGCAGGCGCTATTGTAATGGGCAATCGCAGAAACCAGGGCAGTCACAGCGAGCCCGGTAATATTCCTTTTATACTTCTGGGTACCGGCATGCTTTGGTTCGGCTGGTTTGGCTTTAATGCGGGCAGCACACTTTCAGCCAACGAACTGGCATCCCAGGCATTCCTTAACACGAATACTGCATCGGCAGCCGCTATGCTTACCTGGATATTCTTCGACGGTATTAACGGGCGCAAGCCCTCTGCCGCAGGGGCATGCATAGGCGCGGTTGTAGGCCTTGTGGCCATTACCCCGGCAGCCGGCTATGTAACGGTTGGCGCCAGCCTGTTTATTGGCGTGTTCAGCTCCGTAGTAAGCAATTTGGCTGTAAAGCTAAAAACCCGGAGTACACTTGATGATACCCTCGACGTTTTCCCCTGCCACGGTGTAGGCGGCATAGTAGGCATGTTACTAACCGGCGTTTTTGCCACAACCGGCATTAACCCCGCAGGTGCAAACGGACTCATGTACGGCGGTTACGGACTTTTCCTGAACCACGTTCTGGCTCTTTTAATAGTGAGCGTATTCACCTTCGGCGGCAGTTGGCTGTTGTATAAGTTTGTGAATGTGCTTATTCCCCTGCGTGTTGAAGAAGACCTTGAAGAAGCCGGCCTTGATTTAAGCCAGCATGGCGAACAGGCCCTTGCAGTGAATGATATGCTGAAGGCAGCCAAAGACACTTCCGTAATCAGCTACCATTAATTCTCAGGGCACTTGTTCCCGGTTTAAACGAATATTATCCCCCCTGTCAGGCACAATAATATGCATTGGCAGGGGTTTGTTTTTAATCAAAGAACCTGTTTTTATTTTTGCCGAATATTTAAATTTGAGTAGAGTTTAATGCGTAATCGGGCATATTACGGTTCATTATTTTCTGACCTTTTTTATAGTATTTAACGGGCAATGATCAAACGCTTTTCAGCAAACTATATAATATGAACAGCTGTAATTCCCGACTCGTTCTAATGCTGCTTCTGTTGACGGTTGTCGTTTTTGTATCGGGCATGGTATCATGTTCTAAAACTCAAAGCAGGCAATTGCAACCTGGTTCAGCTTCGCTCTCCGCTAAAAGCCTGCCTTATACCATTGAAAACATCAGCAGTTTCGATACTTTTTTCAGACCTATGGCTGATTCCTTAATTAAATATTCCGACAGCCTTCATTATTTAAATTCAGACTTGGAATTCCCGGCCATTATACAAACCGTGGGAGACATAAAAACTGCATTACTTACAAATGATACCATTCTTTACAGGTATGAACTTGTGAATAAAACATGGAAATTCAAAGACAGCCTGGGCCCTTATGCAAGTGCCTCGTCTGCAAAGTCAACAGATCTAAATGACGACGGGTTTGATGATTTATTGGTGTTTTCACACCCGAACGTAAACGGTTTAAGTTTTACCGAAGTATTTATGGGCAATTCATCAGGCACTCTGAAATACAGGCCTGATTACGGGCATGTAAATTTATTCAAGGTTGAGAATAAAAGGGGAATCCTCGGATCTTGGTTTTGGGGAGGCACCTATGCTCCGCAGGGGAAAGAATATTATACATGGGTCGGTGATTCATTGCAACTCCTTCGGGGAGCTGAGATGGTTCTTGTTCCTGATACAAATAAAGAGAATACCGTTAACCCTGTTGTAAGCTTGTACCGGTTAAAAAACAGAAAGAAATTTATCTACCGGCAGTGCCTTTGTCCCGAAGTTTTTGATACTGCAATATGGAAAGGCTCGCCTCTTCCGGGGGAAGAATAAGCATCCGGACCTGTTTTGAATAAAACCCTGCGCTGTTATTACAGGGGAATCTCAATAATAAAAAAGACAGCCAAGCCAAAACCAAAAAAAAGGCAGGCCTGCTTACAGTACCTGCCTTAAATATGATAATAAATACAGCAGCAAATTATAACAATTTGCCCCCTGCAGTTTTAATTACTAAGCCGAATAAACATAGCTCTTACCTGTACGGCGAGCATTTATATTTTTGCTCCTGAACAGCCTCGATGCAAGGAAACCGAAATCTTTAGCGGTTTTAGCTTCATCTGCCCCGGGCTCAAGTTCAACAATACGCTTAGCTATATCCTTAGCAGAAAGCTCACCGGCGCCGTTTAAAACAAATGCCATCTTAGCTGTCTTCTTTAAGCCGGCATGGTATTCGGCAGGTACAGGAAGCGGTTTAAAATCGTCTTTTTTGCCTGCTTTACCTTTTTTGCCGGTTTTTGTAGTTGCGGCAATTGCGTTTTCAGCTTCCGCGGCGGCTTTGGCTGAACCGGCAGTGCCGGGCTTTCTGCCGCGCAGCTTACCTGATGCTGCAGGGGCTATGCTTATTTTTGATGATTTAGATGAACTTTGCGGGCTTAAATTTTCAAGCGCAGCAATGGTTGTGCGAATTTTGTCAAGCTGCGCCGATAATTCTGTTGCATCTGCACGAAGTTGTACAAGCGCACTGTTTACATCAAATGCCATTATATTATTAATTTAGGGATTATTAGGTAAATGTTCATGCAAATATAAAACCTAATGCATGATCTTTCCAAGTTCAAGCGCTTTGCCGGGTTGTTTGATATTGATTCAACCAACTGATTTCAGTAATATGAAATGATTTATTTTGAATAAAGCACTTCAACAGGCATTCAATAATTCACTTGTTTCTCCGGAAAATACTTCTTTTAAACTGTATATCAGGAAAATATATTGTGCAAATGTTCCGGGATAATGATTGAATAAGTTTCAAAATTGTAATATAAAACATTAATATACAGTTGTTTCTGGCTTGCAAATTGAAACATTTCATGATTGTAATACCGCAGACAAAATTACACTTGCAGTAATTGAATTGTGCCAGGGTAAGAAATTTGGCATGTACTAATTTCGTCAAAATGCATTAATTATGCTTGCAAGTTTTTCGGTTGCCCCTGCAATTCGGTTCAAAAAAACCTGCGGGAACAACCCGAAAAACAGTGTGAGCGCTGCAAGCGGCAAGGTGCAAAGCCATTCAATTGGCTTCATTGGTGTAAGCTTTAACAGCATCTCCTCCCCGTTTCGTGCCCACAGCTTCCCGAAAAACATGCGTTGTAAAGTCCAAAGCCAATAGCCTGCTGCTAAAATTATGCCTGTTGCAGCTACAGGCGCCATCCAAACAGAAAGTAATGCGCCATGTTCGGCATTGTTTACCGATGCGCTGAAAGCACCCAGCAATACCAGTAATTCTGCAATAAAACCGCTGAATGCCGGCAGGCCTAAAGATGCAAAAAGCGCAAATGCAAGCAGGGCAGTATAGGCCGGTATTCTTGCATATAAGCCGCCAAAGTTTTCAATAGTACGGTCATGCGTTCGGTCATAAAAAACGCCGACAAGCAGGAACAGTAAAGCAGATATAATGCCGTGGCTGAACATTTGGTATTGGGCTCCGGCAATACCTTCGGGTGTGCAGGATGCAAGGCCAAGCACTACGAAGCCCAGGTGGCTGATGCTGCTGTATGCCACCATCTTCTTTAAATCATGCATAGCCAGTGCGCATAGTCCGGCATAAACAATACAAGCAACACCCAACAGGCCAATACCCCATGCCAAGGCATGCACCTGCTCGGGAAAAATGGAAAATGGTATGCGCATGAGGCCGTAGCCGCCAATCTTAAGCAATATACCCGCCAGTACTGCCGATACCGGAGTAGGTGCTTCCACGTGCGCATCAGGCAGCCAGGTATGCAGGGGAATAACAGGCAGCTTCACAGCAAAACCTATAAATAGCAACAGGAACGCCAGCTTGCGGGCCGGAATACCGAGTATAAGTATGTTACTGTCCGGGTGCAAAAGAGAGCCGGGCAGGAAATTGGCGCTGTCGGCCATGCTGATGAGGCTGAAAGTATGTGTTATTTGTCCATCAGCATTCCAGCCTGTAGACATGCACAGGCCTACCATACCTAATAAAATCAGCAACGATCCGAAAAGCGTATAAAGGAAGAATTTAATAGCTGCATATTCCCGCCTTTCGCCGCCCCAAATGCCTATTAAGAAATACATAGGCAAAAGCATAAATTCAAAAAACAGGTAAAACAACAGGAAATCAAGTGCCAGGAAACAGCCGAAAACAGCAGATGAAAGTAAAAGGTATAACAGGTAATACCCCTTTTCACTTTTTTTAATATTAAAAGATGCCAATGCCCCAATGAACATAACAATGCCGGAAAGCCATACCATGCCTGCGCTCAGGCCGTCGACCCCAAGCAGGTAGTTGGCTTGTAATCTGACCGGGCTGCCAAGGTTAATATCGAGCCAGCTATGGTTTTCGGTCCATTGAAACTGTTCAGGGTTATTAATTCCCCCGTTTTGGAAAGATGCGCCTGTAAAAATATATGTGGATATCAGCAGCTGTATTCCGCAGCAAACCAAAGTTGAAATGCGGAAAACGCGTACCCCTGCAACATTCAAAAAGGGCAGCAATGCAGCGCCGAAAACCAGCGGAAGGAAAATCAGGAGTGAAAGTACAGGCAAGCCCGGGATGTTTGTTTTTTGTTAACCTTTGGCAAAGATAAGCGCAAGGCAATGCATATTCTGAAAATGAACCTAAATTTGCATAATCGTAACCGTAATTTATTATGTATTTTATCATGATAAAATTGGCTTATGGCTCATACACATTAAATTGCGCCCTCTTCAGGGGCTGTTAAGCAGCTTTTAATTACCCTATAGTTTATCTTCTTAAGATATTGAATACTGAAAATAACTATGCCATTTTAATGGCAGGCGGCATTGGCAGCCGTTTTTGGCCCATGAGCCGTAACTATTACCCCAAACAGTTTCACGATGTGTTGGGAATGGGCAAAACCATGTTGCAGCAAACCGCCGAGCGTTATGCAACCATTTGCCCCGACGAAAACATTTACGTTGTTACCAACCGCGATTACTACGCCCTTGTAAAGAAACAGTTGCCCATGCTCAGCGATGAGCAGATTTTGCTTGAGCCTGTGGGCCGCAATACTGCGCCCTGCGTGGCTTATGCCGCTGCAAAAATTTACAGCCGCAACCCGAACGCGAATTTAATTGTTGCTCCCTCAGACCACGTTATCCTGAAAGAGGAAGAATTTCGCAATGTAATTCGCCGCGGGCTTGAGGCTACTGCTGCAAAAGATATACTTATGACCTTGGGCATTCGCCCGAGCAGGCCCGATACAGGTTACGGGTATATACAATTTAACGACGGTGTGGGAGATTTGCGCAAGGTGAAAACCTTTACCGAAAAGCCGCACCTTGAGCTTGCCAAAAAATTTATTGAAAGCGGCGAGTTTGTATGGAACTCAGGTATTTTTCTTTGGAGCGCAAAATCGGTACTGGCGGCTATTGAAAAGCTGCTGCCGGAATTGCACGAAATTTTTGAAGAAGGAAAAGATAAATGGTACACCGAAGATGAAAAAGCTTTCATCAATTCGGCTTATGCTCAATGCAAGAATATCAGCATCGACTACGGCATAATGGAGAAAAGCGAAAACGTTTACGTGATGCTTTCTGAATTCGGCTGGAGCGATTTGGGTACCTGGAAATCACTTTACGATATATCAGATAAAGATTCCAAAGGCAATGTACTTGATGGTAACATCATGATTTATGATACCACAAACAGCATTGTAAAAACAACAAGTAAAGACAAGCTCATTGTTGTTCACGGTCTCGACAATTTCATAATTGCCGAATCTGACGACGTTATCATGATTTGCCCTAAAGATGAAGAGCAACGAGTGAAAGACTTTGTAGCCGATGCAAAGGCAGCAAAGGATAAGCGCTTCATGTAATTGAATTCTGTAGTACACAGGGTTAACTGAAATTTCATTAGCCGAATTCTGTTTTTGTATGCCGTGTTTGCAATTGTTGCAGGCACGGCATTCCTGTTTTTAGATTTTATTTATTAGTAACAGTATATTAAGTATTTGTTTTTCAATGTGTTGTAATTTTTATTCTACGTGTTTTTTAAGTAATTATCCAGGTTTTTAAAATTAAATTTCCACTGCTTCGAACCTGTTTGTAAAAATAGGTGTCATGGTATTGTCGGGCTCCTGTAAGGTTTTGGAGTTGTTCAAAATAATTGCCGGCAGCTTACAATCTTCAAATGCATTGCCTTACAGGTGCCGGGCTCATCATAATCACAATACAAACACTATATGCGGAACTTATTACTGTTTTCCCTGGCTATGCTTTTGCTTTTTGCAAAGGGCAATCCTGCAAATGCAAACAATATACCGGGCACTTTCAGGTATAATGACAATCTTTATGAATCGGGCATTAAACCAAAGGCGGGGCCTGTAATCACTTCTTTCAGCCCCAAATTCGGGCCTGTGGGTACATTGGTGAACATAAAAGGCCACAATCTTTCCGGTGTAAGCGCTGCATACCTGCATAATAATTTAGCTTCACTAAGCCAAAGCGGCAGAACAGATACTACCCTAACAATAGCAATCAGTCACGGCAGCAGTTCAGGCTTAATTTCCCTGAGCAATGCGCCTTTCATAGCTGAAAGTGCCGATACGTTTTTTGTAAGCCCGTACCCGGTTTGCAGCAATGTGCAAAGCAACCCTTGCGGCTTTGGCCCTCGCCTGTTCCGTATTACCCTCAACAACATGGTTTTCGAGGATGGGCTTATGCGTTGCGCTGCGGGCACATCTGCATATACTTATAAGCAGGCATTCAGTGTACCTTTCGCTGCCGGCGGAAACCAATTCAATATTATTTCTCCCGACAGTGATGCCACCGGCGCGGCCTGGCTCGACCTTGACCGCGACGGCCTTTTTGAGCCTGAAGAATTCCTCAGCTTTTCAGATGGTGGCCTGTCGCTTATTCTGAACACAGCAATACCCGCCACCGCTACTGCCGGCCCCTGCCTGTTGCGTATCCGTTTGGCTGCTGCCGGTCAAAGCTTCACATCGGGCGATGCCTGCACTACACGCAACAACGGAACCACTATTGATTTCAATATTTATATATCGGCGCCCTGCCCGGCCAAACCGGTTATTTATGCGGCATCAGGCACTACTTTCTGCGCAGGCCCCGGCGGGCAGGCAGACCTGGCTGTTGAAAATGTTGACCCAAGCTTAACTTACCTATGGAGCAACAACCTCAGCGGAACCGGTATGCGTACTTTCGACGGGGGTAGCTTTACCGTAAGGGCCGTTTCCGGCACCTGCACTTCAGAGGCTTCAGAACCCATAGTGGTTACACTCAGGCCGCGCACCCAAGCCTCGCACATTTTAAACGATGGCCCTACAACCTTTTGCGAAGGCGGTTCGGTTTTAATTTACACGCCCCTTGAATTTGATTCTTACCTGTGGAGCACCGGCGAAACCACGCGCTCAATACAGGCAAGCCGAGGCGGAATTTATAATGTTTGGGTTCAGAATGCCGGTGAATGTCTTTCTGATACTTTCCCGGGAATAAAAATTACCATTATACCTAAAGAAGCCCCTGTACAAATTATTGCTGCAGGGCCTACCACCCTTTGCGCCGGAGACAGTGTAAGGCTTACCGCCCCGGCCGGCTACGCACAGTATTATTGGAGCAATAATAAGTACACCCAAAGTATATATGTAAAAACCAGCGGCAGGTACACTGTAAGGGTATCTAAAGTTATAGGCTGCCTTTCCGATACTTTTAGCGGATATTCTGTAAGCGGGGTATCGGTTTACCCGGCAAACGCCACGCCAGACGACAGTATTACCGTTATTTTAGACCCGGCCGAAACCTGCCCTACACAGGCTGCCTCCCCAACACGCAGCATGGCATCGGCAACCATTGCCCGCTTCCAGGCAGGTATTGGCATAGACGGCACGCCTTGGAGCAATATTGTAAGCAGCTATGCAGCCGCAGATGAAGCCCGAACCCGCTTCACCCGCAACAATGCCGTCTGGACCAAGAAAATTTTGCCTAGGGCCTATTTCGGCGCAAGCAGGAGCACCAATATTACTGAGCTTGATTTTAACCTGAACGGTGATGCCCTGGTGAACGGAAGCTATCCGCGCACCGGCAAACAAGCCCCCCTCTGTTCCGATTTTTCAGTGCCTTTCCCGATTCCGGCATCCGCAACACCTAACGCATTCGGGGTAACTGTAACTGTTAATGCCCCAATGTCTGCCCCGCAAA
The DNA here is from genome assembly GCA_040388605.1 of Bacteroidota bacterium. Taxonomy (GTDB): domain Bacteria; phylum Bacteroidota; class Bacteroidia; order Cytophagales; family Flexibacteraceae; genus JAZKBN01. The sequence continues at coordinate 123,316 of JAZKBN010000005.1, forward strand.
TCAACTCAGGCGGGAACCCGCTTATCATTTGCCCGCTTAGCTCGGTTAACCTGCAGGTGGCTAATCCGCCGGCCGGTTATACGTACCTGTGGAGTAACGGCGCTTCTGGCACAGTAATATCTGCCGGCGTATTAGGGCCTTACTCTGTACGTGCTGTATTTAACGGTTGCACCTCGGCAGTATCTAATGTGCTTACGGTGGTAGGCGGCAACCTGCCCGACCAACCTGAGATAAGCCCGATTGGCGATTTCTTCATCTGCCCCGGCGATACCATTTTACTTACAGCAACCCGTTCAGGCGGTACCTACCGCTGGAGCAACGGTCTTACCGGCACATCTATAAAAGTGACAACAGGCGGTTCTTATTCAGTTTTAGCCGTAAGTCCTAATGGTTGCTCATCTATTGCTTCAACGGCAACCGTTGTTACCCTTAACCCACGCCCCGATGCCGTATTGAATGTTAACGGTACGGAACTGGTGGCAAGCCCTGCCGGCGCTGTTTATGAATGGCTGCTCGATGGCGCATTACTTTCAGGAATAGGCACACAAACCTATCTGCCAACTGCACCGGGTGCATACCAGGTGGTTGTAAGCCTGAACGGCTGCGGCGATACTTCTAATACAATATTAATATCAGGCACCGGTTCAAAAGCGCGTAATGCAGCTGAGGTACAGGTGTTTCCTAACCCCGGTGCTTCAACACTGAACCTGTTGGCCCCTGCCGATTTCCGGAAAAATGTAAAAACACTGCAATTGGTAAATAACCTTGGGCAAACTGTTTTAACAGTACAGGTGCATGCAGATGAACAGGGCCTGATTACAGTGCCCGTATCACATTTACCTGCCGGAATCTATTGCGTGTCAATTCCCGGAACCGGCTTCACCAAAACCTGGGTAAAAGAGTAATGCTGAACGCCTGCAAAAGAGAATGCAGGCTGTTTAGTGAAATTGAATCTGTAGATTTGTCAGAAAGGCGCAGGGCATTGTCCTGCGCCTTTTTTTGAATCTTGTTATGCAAGGAATCGCAGACCAATTTTTTCAATTTGTCTTTCAAAATACCAAGTGATTTAAGATTGGTATGCCTTTATATAGCAGATAAGCATAATTTTGCGTTATTATACATGTACATTTATAATACATGTTCCCTTGCTTTGCATTTAGCGTTATAAATTAAAAGCTTGCAAATACCTGCTAACACCAAATAAACAATGAAAGTAAGAGCTTCGGATGCCCTTGATTATCACCGCAATGGCAAACCCGGCAAAATAGAAGTAATTCCTACCAAGCCTGTTACCACCCAAAGAGATTTGGCCCTTGCCTATTCGCCCGGTGTTGCCGAGCCCTGCATGGCCATTTTCGAAGATAAGGAGGCTGTTTACGAATACACTGCAAAAGGAAACCTTGTGGGCGTAATTACCAACGGAACAGCGGTATTGGGTCTTGGCAACATTGGCCCCGATGCCAGTAAGCCCGTAATGGAAGGCAAAGGCGTTTTATTCAAAAAATTCGCCGGCATTGATGTTTTCGATATTGAAATTGACTGTAACGATCCTGATGAGTTTATACGTATTGTAGCCTCGCTTGAGCCTACTTTCGGCGGTATAAACCTTGAAGATATAAAAGCCCCCGAAAGCTTTTACATAGAAACTGAGCTGAAAAAACGCTGCACCATTCCCCTGATGCACGATGACCAGCACGGCACTGCCATAATTTCGGCCGCTGCATTAATTAATGCAGTGGAGATTGTGGGCAAAAGCCTCGACTCTATTAAGCTCGTTGTTCTGGGTGCGGGCGCCGCTGCAATTGCCTGTACTACCTTTTACCATTCGCTTGGCGTAAAACCAGAAAACACGGTAATGGTAGATAAAATAGGTGTGCTGCGACCTGATAACATTGAGCCCGGCGATTCCCGCTACCGTTTTATAACGCACCGCAACCTGCATACCCTTGATGAAGCTATGGTTGGCGCCGATGTATTCCTTGGCCTTTCGGCTAAGAACCTGCTCAAGCCTGAGCTGTTACTGCTCATGGCAAACGATCCTATCGTTTTCGCCTTGGCCAACCCCGACCCGGAGATAGATTATGACCTTGCCATGTCGACAAGGCCTGATATTATTATGGCAACCGGCCGAACAGATCACCCCAACCAGGTGAACAACGTGCTTGGCTTCCCTTACATATTCAGGGGTGCGCTTGATGTGCGGGCTACAGCCATTAACGAAGAAATGAAGCTGGCAGCCACCAATGCTATTGCAGAGCTTGCCAAGCAAACCGTGCCGGATACGGTTACCAAGGCCTACAACAGCTCTACCATGACTTTCGGCCGCAAATACCTGATTCCCAAGCCGCTTGATCCACGCCTGATTACCACCATTGCCCCGGCTGTTGCCAAAGCAGCCATGGACAGCGGTGTGGCCCGCCGCAAAATTGATAACTGGGATCAATACCATATTGATTTGCTGCGCCGTGTTGGCATTAACCAAAAGCTGATTACACAGCTGACCGCCCGCGCTAAATCTGCGCCTAAAAAGGTGGTTTTTGCCGAGGCAGATAATTACAAAATATTAAAGGCCGCCCAAATTGTTCATGATGAGCACATTGGCGAACCAATATTGCTGGGTAACCCCAAGCGCATAGCCGAGCTTATTGCCGAGCATTGCCTGGAGCTCAGCCATTGCCGTATTATTGACCCCCGAAACGAAGATGCCCTTTGCGAAGAATACGGCAAAGTGCTGTACGAAAAACGCAAGCGCAAAGGCATTACCATGTACGATGCCAAAAAGAGCATGCGCGACCGTAATTATTTCGGCGCCGCCATGGTTGAATTAGGGCATGCCGATGTGCTTATTTCTGGCCTTACAAAAGATTATGCCCCAACCATAAGCCCGGCCCTCAGGGTAATAGGGGTTGAAAAAGGTGTAAACCGGGTAGCCGGCATGTACGTAATAAACGCGCGCCAAGGCACTTATTTCTTCGCCGACACTACCGTAAACGTAGACCCCGGTGTGGATGATTTGGTGGAAATAACCGGCCTGACTGCAGATTATGTTCGATTCTTCGGCGAAGAGCCGCGTATTGCATTGCTGAGCTATTCAAACTTCGGCAGCAGCAAGGGGCTTGAGCCTGAAAAAATGGCGACCGCCGTAAAGGTGGCTAAAAAGAAATATCCGGGCCTTAAAATTGACGGTGAAATGCAGGCAAACATTGCATTAAGCCCAACCCTGCTTAAGGAAAATTACCCCTTCAGCGAGCTTGCCGAAACCGGCGCAAACACCCTTGTATTCCCAAACCTTGCGGCAGGAAATATTGCCTACAAGCTTTTACAGGAAACCGGCAGCGCCGAAGTAATTGGCCCCATACTTATGGGCATGAAAAAGCCTGTTCAGATTTTACAGTTAGGCAGCTCTGTGCGCGAAATTGTGAACATGGTAGTAATTGGCGTGGTAGATGCGCAACGTAAGCAGCAGGGCTTTGTAGCCCCGCCTGAAGGCGAAGCCGGAAATATGCCTGTTGAGAATGATGAAGTAGCTTCAGCTGCTGAAGGCGTGGAAGCCTGATAATTAATCTGTAAAAATTAAATCCCCCGTAGTTTGTTCTCTTTTGAGTTCATACCACGGGGAATTTTTGTTTTAGGACTTTTACAGCGCCTTGTATGAGCATTCCTGTTACCGGAACCCGGGCTTTACATTCCGCTTACAATTCCGACATATCGTAATTGGCATTAAAGAAAATCTTATATTCTTCAATATTCTTGGTCCGGTAGAATTTCGGGAAATTATCCTGCGAAATAACGAACATATCGAATTTTACACCTTTTAGCATATTGGGTATGCTCTGGTCGTCGTATTGCTTTTTAAGGTAGCTGAGGGCTTGCACAGGAGTAGGTAATTCCTTTACGGTTATTATTATGTGCTTATTGTCGCCAAGCAGGAGTTCAGCAATAGTAAATACCTCGTCAGGGTAATAGAGCAGGTTCAGGCTGTTTATTTTAGCCCGAAGCGCGTTCTGGTCTACCTTGTCTGTAGGTACAATGAGCATAAACAGGTGCGCCTGCTCAATAGATGGTGAATAGCCTGCGCCCGTAATTGCGGCAGCCACTGCGGCAGCTGTATCGGCTCCCGGATGTGTTTGTTTTTTCAGGAAAGCTTCGGCAGTTTCAAGCATGAATTTGGCATGGTCTTTCAGCTTGCTCTTGGGGTACTTTTCCATGAAATCTGAAAGGGCCTTTTTGTAGGTAGCGTAATCAAGGGTACGGCCTATTATATGCACTTCAAGCAGGTCAAGCTTGTCGCGGAAATCAATTTCCTTGTACCTGGCCCTTATTTCATCAACACCCTGTTGCGCCTCCACATATTCACCGGCCTCGAAATGTTCGTAGGCACGTTTGTAAATGTTGTTAGATGCATCGTTAGAGGCCTTCAGCTCGTTCAGGTAATTGGGGTTAAGTATAAGCTTAGCATATAATGAATTAGGGTAATCGCGCGTAAGCCTGTCGGCAATTTTACCACGGTCTGCACCTCGGTTCTGTTTGCCATACATCAGGTACAGAAAATAGAGCGCCTCAGGAGTTTTATCGTAATCAGGAAAAGTGGCGGCAAGGCGCAGGAAAGAGGCCTCAGCATTTGCCGGCTCCTCCAGCTTTTGCTCGTATATTTTTGCCAGGTTAAACAGGGCTGGGCGCAGCTTATCGTTACTGGCTGTTAGCGCCTTATCGGTAAAGGGCAGGTCTTTCAGATAGCTTTCACGCTTTTGGGCCTGTGTTAAAGGAGCATCCTTGTCTTTTTTCTTTTTGCCCTCGCTTTCTTCGCCTTTGCCGCCTGCAGCTTTTTCAGCAAGGGCTTTTTTCTCTGCCTCTGAGCCTGGTGTTGGTACTTTGTTCGGGTCGGCTTCGGCGTCCTGGTTATCTATTGGGTTGTTGGCGTCTTTTACACTGCGCCGCCAGTTGTCTTCCAGCTTGCGGTTCCCCCATCGTTTCTTAAACTGCGCCGAACCGATAGCCATGGCATTCGGGTTGGCAAAATACCATTTCACATCGCCGGGCAGGGTATTCACCGGGTTGGCTGTTCCGCCGGGAATTTGCCGGCTCGATGTATCACCGCCGGCACCGCCGCCCAATGCGCTGATGAGCTTTGCCTGCCTTTCAAGCTTGGCAGCCAGCTTTTCATTGGCAGCTTCTTTAAGTTCTTTTGCGGCAATCAGCTTATCTATATGCGCATTACGGCTGTTGCTGTCCATTCTGGCAATGCGTTGCAGGCTGTCTTCGCGTTCAACTATAAGGTATTCCTTAACGAATTCGGTTAAGTATGTGGCGCGGCGTTTTATAGATGCATAGTTATCGTCTATGGTATCAAGAATGGCTATGCTGCTGTCGTAATAGCTTTTGGCGGTTACGTAATCTTTCAGGCGCTCGTAATTAATTTCACCCAGGCGCAGGTAGCCGTAAGCCTTTTGGTTAGGCTTGCTCTTTTTTTCGTGCACCGATTCTTTGAAATGGGCTACCGCCTTATCAACATGGTTTTGCTTGAGCTCGAAGCGGCCCATTTCATAGTAAATCTTATCTTTATAATCTTCGTTTTTAAGGTCTTTCAGCAGCTTTTTGAAATACTTTTCAACACTCTTAACTGCATTGGCATCGTTGATGGGGGTAACCTGCCCCAAGCTTGTTTTTGCATAAAATGCCAGCTCATACGGCGGATTATCCCTGATACATGCCTTGTATTGGGCATAAGCTGCCGAGTCTTTCCCTTCTTTCTGCCTGATTTGCGCCACTATATAATGCAGCCTTGCGCGTTCATCGGTAGGCCAGTTCATAAATTTGAGCGATTGCTCAATGTTGTCGGCCGTTTCCTTGTATTCTTTTTGTTTGTAATGGTACCAGGCTTTAATCTTAAAGTATTCGCGCAGGTTGTTAGGGGTCATGCTCTGCTTACGCAGGTAATCATCCACTATAAAGGCGTTATTGAAATCGTTACCAAGCACATAGGTTCGCATGAGCCAAATGAGCGAGGTGTGCTTCATGTCCTTATCAGGACTCTTTGAATTTATATATTTAAAAGTGTACTGGGCGTTCTCGTAATCTTCGCGCTTATAATAACGTGCTTTGCCTATAACAAGATAGCTGTCATCTACCCAATCAGAATTTTTGTGGCGCTGAATGGGTATGCTGGCTTTTTTAAGGGCTTCCAGTAAGAGTGGCTCTATAGATTTCTCCATCTCCTTGCTTACATCGGGCAGAACAGGTAAAATGCGGTTGTAATTATCCTGCCGGGCTTTAAGTATGGTGGCTTCAGCCTCCTTCATTTTTTCACGACCAAGGAAATAGCCGTTATAATGTGCTAAGAGGTTATGCCACTGCCTGTTCGGAAATGTTTTTTTCTCGGTGCTGCAGCTGATTAGCGAAAAAAGCAAGCCCGCCGCAACCACAATGGTCCGGACCGTATAACCGTAATTTATAGGCCTTTGTGGCTGCAACTTGATTATTAAAACCGCAGCGTCATATTTGCTGCTGTGAGTAAAGAATTACAAATATAAGCCCATAGCCCGAAACAGCCGAAAATAATAGGCAAATGCCGGGTATTTGGTATTGCAATAACGCAGCGGGCAGGGCAATAGTACGGCAGTTTTATGGTTCTGTAAAATTATTTTTAAAGGTTTGGTTCGGCAATAATTGTACAGGCAGACTTACCGATAATAATCTGACCCGGTTTTTGCTGCATATTTGCGGAAGGGGAAATGCTTGCACAAATCCGGATTGAGTCTTATTAATCTGTTATTCCTATACTTGTTTCCTGCACCTGAAAAACTATGAAAAGAGCCGGTATTTACATTTTGCTTTTGTTTCCTTTATTCCTGCTCGGCGGATGCTTCCTGCCTTCGGTTTACAGCCTTTACGATGGCGCAACCGATGAAAAGCTGGTTATGGTGCCTGAAATTGCCGGAACCTGGAAACACCCCGATACAAAAGATACCTGGGCCTTTGAAACCGGCGACGGCATGCAGACCGAAAAATATTACAAGCTTACCTGTAAGCAGAAAAAACGCAATAAAGCCGTTTTTGCCGCCCACTTTGTTCGCCTGAACGGCGATTTATTCATGGATATTTTCACCATTGCCGATGAAAATAAAACCGGGAGCCGCAATATGCTCATGGAAAACGATATGCTGCGTTTCAGCCTCTACGCTGTACACAATTTTGCCAAGGTAAATGTGAACGGCAATAAGATGCAGATTCTCCAGTTCTTCCCCACAGAGCCTGATTCTGTAAACAAATACAGCCTTGAAAAGCTGAACTTTATTCGTGCCGACGGCGGTACAATTTTGGTAAGCAAACCGGAAGAAATTCGCAGGTTTCTTTCTGCACACTCAAACGATAAAACCTGCTTTACTGATACCATTCAGCTTACAAAGGAATAACCCAAATTTGTTG
>JAZKBN010000005.1:130750-136153 GCA_040388605.1 Bacteroidota bacterium
GTATCAGGCTTGGTTTAAAATTATCCTGAAAGTGGTGCCTTTTCCCACTTCAGAATGCCGAACATAAATTTTACCGCTGTGGTAGTTTTCCACTATGCGTTTTACAAGGGTTAGCCCCAGGCCCCAGCCGCGTTTTTTGGTAGTAAAGCCGGGGTCGAATACGCGCCTGATCTGTTTTTTAGATATGCCTTTTCCGGTATCGCTAATATCTACCGCAATGCGGTGATGGCTTAAAGGTATAATGTCTACGGTAATGCGGCCTATGCTGTTCATGGCGTCAACTGCATTTTTAATAATGTTTTCAACCACCCACCCAAAAAGCGAGGTGTTGAGCATGGCCGTACCCAAGCCTTCGCCGTGGGTGTTTACCCTGAACTGCACTTTGTTGCTAACACGCTTTTCAAGGTAGCTTATAGTTTGCCCTATTACCTCTTCCAGGTTTTCTTCGCTCAGCGTAGGTACCGATCCTATATTGCTGAACCTGGAAGTAATCATTTCAAGCCTTTGAATATCTTTCTCAAGCTCATGCACTATTTCCTGGTTAAACTCGGGGTCGGCTTTAAAGTATTCTACCCATGCAATTAATGAGCTTAGGGGCGTGCCCAGCTGGTGCGCGGTTTCCTTGGCAAGGCCCACCCAAACCCTGTTTTGCTCTGCCCTGCGCGAATTGCTGAAGGCCATATATGCAATTAAACCCAGCATGCTGATTACAGCCAACTGCATAAGCGGGTAATACTTAAGCTGAGAAATCAGCTCCGAATTTTTATAATAGATGTACTGCTTTAAACCATCTGAGTCTATAACAATGGGTTCATATTGTGTACGCATTTCGGCAATGGCGGCATCAATGAACTTTTGCTTTTTTTCTGGGCTGAGCTTATCCGGTATGGTTATATTTCGGTAACTGATGAGGTTGTTCTTATCATCAGTCTGAATCATGGGTATGCTGTTATTGGCCTGGGTAATAGTTACCAGGAAATTCAAATCTTCATCGTTCGTGCTTATTGCCAAATGCTTATACGCCTGCGCCGAAACGTCGATAAGTCGGCGTTCACCGTTAGCCAGCTCGGTTACCAGGTGGTTGGTATAGTAAATAGATGCTGCCGCAATTACCAACGCAAGCCCAAGTATGGTAAACTTGTACTGCGATTTATTTTGGTAGATGTTCATTTCGGAAAGATAAGAATTTTTGCAAGCCGGCTAAACGGCAAATAGTTTACCGAACAGGCTGTACAGGTTACAAGGCATGATGAAAATAATCTATATGCGCTTATACACAGTCTTATTTCCGGCTTAGAATCAACGTTGTTTAGGGGGAATGCGTATAAAATCCACGACTACGGAACCGGTTTCCGCTTGGTATTGAAGTTAAAAAGGTTGTAAAAATTAAGATTAAAGCCTTTGCAGCAACAAGGCCAATGCCATGCCGGCCGCAAAGCCCGAAGCGCCTGTAAAAAACGATCGCATCTTAACAGGTGTAAGCTGCACTATAAAGTTCAGCAGTATAAACCATATAAGTACTATAACCAGTTGCCCTGCTTCAAGCCCTATGTTAAAGCCAATAAGGGGTTCTGCCAGGCTTTCTTCTGCCCCCAGCAATGAGCGCAGGTAGCTGCTGAAACCAAGGCCATGTATAAGCCCGAATACGAGGGCAAGGGGGTATCGCCACCAGCTGCTTTCGCTGCGTACCATGCGGTTGGCAGGCGGGGGCTGGGCAAGGTTAAAAACTGCGGTCAGAAGTATTGTGCCGGCAATAGATGCCTCTACCACTGCCTGCGGATAATTGAATAAATTCAGGGTAGCCACACCCAGGCTTATGCTGTGCCCTGCTGTAAAGGCAGTAAGCAGCCATGCCACTTTCTTCCATTCGCGGGCGGGGTAGGCAAGGCAGAGTGTTAAAACGAACAAAATATGGTCGTATCCGTTCAGGTCGAGTATATGCTCAAGCCCTAAACGCATGTAGACTATGAAAGATGACAATGGTGCAGATTTAGCTGCCGATTGGTTCGGCTATAGATTAAATCAGTTTGCAATGTTCAGTGAGCAGGTAATCTGATTTGTAAAAATATAAATTTAACGCGGTATCTATGTATTAAGAAATCAATATTTATTTTAACTGCACAAGCCCTTGTTGCAGGTAAATACCTGCCATCGAAAATTTTGATTCAGGCACAATTTGTAACAGCCTGTTATTCATCGCAGGCCTGCTCTGCTTCCGCTTTTCTTATCTTCCATGCTGCTTCTTCAGCCTCCAGTTTTTTTCTTTCGGCAGTACTGAATTTGAAATTCAAAAATGGTTTCAGGTCCGGCTGCCCGGCATCAACCCAGCAGGTAAACCATAAATCGCCTACGGCTTTTACTGCTTCAGTAAACCTGCGCTCATGCATGCCGTTAAGCGCATAATACCATTCCGACGCGTATGTAAAGGTGTAAACCTTTTTGCCTGCGCCACCCCCGGCCATGCTCCATGCGTACATATTTCTTTCAGGGAATCCCAGGCGCAGCCTGTAATCTGAAAGTAAAACCGAATCGGCAAATACATGGGTCCTAAGCGCTGTTTCCATAAAGTACTTTTGTGGGTATTCAATGTAATTGGCCTTGCCGGGTAAAATGGTCCAGGTATAATAAAAGGCATGCGGAATTTGTGTTTCCCAAAGCGCATGAATGCCGTTTTGGTAGGTCTTTTGCCCGTTATGGTTACTAGTGGTATGCAAGGGCACGTAAATGTCTGAGAGATAATGACCGGCTTCGGCGCTCAGTTTCAGGATGCGTTCCGGCTGACGCTCTGCGAAGGCTTTTGTTAATGCAACTTTTAACATACCCAGGTGCCAGGGTGCGGTTCCGTGCCTGAGCAGGCTGTCTTCCCCGCATCTTGCTATGGCGCTGTCGAGGAACAGGGGCAGGGTATTAACATTCGGGCCGTAGCCGTCAACATCAAAATAATGGCGGGGGCCTTCTTTCTTGTTTATGCCCCTGCGCCTGTCGGGGTTAACTGCCATGGCAGAAAGGTACGCCCGGTTCTGCTTATAGAAACCAATCATTTCCGGTGGCAGGGTAAAAACGGCGAGGCTGTTTATCTGCCTGTGCGCCTCGAAACCCCAGGCCATGATTTTACCTGTAGCGCCAATGCAGGCAACAGCATATATAATTAAAACCAATTTAAAGTTCGGCATGGCAGAATGCTTTATAAGCCCTGAAATAAATTCTTAATTCCTGAATATAGGTTGTTTTCTGATTGGTTTCCATGGCGGCTTTACCTTTACTTTGCGCAATAAAAACACCGGAAAGCGGTATTTAAACAAAACTAATCCCACCGCTTTATTTATTAAACCTGTTATGGAGAAATTGGCAGTAATTACCGGGGCCAGCCGGGGAATTGGAAAAGCAATAGCCCTGAAATTGGCACAGAATAATTTTTGTTTGGCTATGTCGGCACAAAACCCGGCCCGCCTTGCCGGCTTGCGCGACAGGCTCAAAGATGAGTTCCCCAACCAGGAGTTCCATATTTTTCCTGCAGATTTAAGTAAAAAAAACGAAGTTCTCGCCTTTGCCGATTCCGTAATTGAAACCGGGGTTCCGGTAGATATTCTTGTAAACAACTGCGGCATATATATTCCGGGCCAGGTACACAGTGAACCTGACGGCCGCCTGGAGCAATTGATTGAAACCAACCTGTACAGCGCCTACCACCTGACAAGGGCCCTTAGCCCCGGCATGAAAAAGCATAAAGGGGGGCATGTTTTCAATATTTGCAGCACTGCCAGCCTTACCCCCTTCCCTGACGGCGGCTCTTACGCCATTTCCAAATTTGCCATGTATGGCTTCAGCAAGGCACTGCGCGAAGAGTTTAAGCAGTTTGGTATAAGGGTTACAAGCGTACTGCCCGGCCCTGTATATACCGACAGCTGGGAAGGCGCGAACCTGCCCGAATCACGCTTTATGAAACCTGCAGATGTGGCAGAAGCTCTATGGGCAGCATTTTCAGTATCGGGCCAAACGGTATTGGAGGAAATTATTCTGCGTCCGCAGCTGGGTGATATTTAACTGCGATTAAAAAAGTAAAATCCCATCCTCCTGTCCATCCTTCCGATTTAACTGACCGACATAAACAGTCGGTTAGCTAAATTAAAAGAACATACCAACAGTAAAGCCCAATCTGATAGGGAAAGTAAATTTACTGCGGTTCAGCTCATTAAATGCAACCTGCTTTCCGGGGAAGTTCGTTTTACGAATTCCCGCGCCCAGGCCGGTAAAAAGATCGGCGGTAAAGGCAGTGTTGCCTTTACCGCTCAGTTCTTTATAGAAGCGCATACCCAGTAAAAAGCTGAGCTCATATTTTTTCTCAAGGCCTGTATAGGGCAGGGTAACCTGCGGCAATAAAGGGTCCTGCACAAGGGTATTGTAAAATACTTCGGTGTACCTTATTTCCTGGCCGTAATATAAAGAGCCGGCCCTGTCGTTTTCAGGAAAGCATAATTTTTGCCGCAGGCTTATATTAAAGCCTTCGTATAATGTGGTGTTAGGGTCGGGATTTTCATGATTGGCAAATACCGGGCTCCTGAAAAAGGTATAGGTAAATTCATAAGCCAGCCTTTCCCTGATGCGGTATTCAACAGAAAAAGGCACCCCCTGCTTACCTAAGCCGAAGGGTAAGGGTATTGCCCCCAATGGGTTGAACGATAAAATAATGCCGTGCTGCTCATTTACCTGCCTGCTGTAAAAGCGATTGCCTTTTTTTGTAAGCTTCAGCACAGCGGGGTTATATGGCTTATCCACTTTATTGTGCGAGGTGTCCTGCAATTCAGTAACCCCGGCGTTAGGCGCTTCACCATCGCTGTAAAACCTGAGTATGGCTGCCCTTGTGCCGTCTTCACGGTACATATTCCAGGCTCCTGTTTTTTTTCCGTTTATAAGCTTACCCTGCATTCTTAATTGCCCGCTTTGGTAATAGCCGGTGTAATTACCCACGCCGTTGTTGTATTCGCAGGTTCCTTCTATGGTGCCGTCGTCGTAGTAATACATCCATTCGCCGGCATGTTCGCCGTCCTGCATCTGGCCGGTGAGCTTTAGCTTGCCGTTTTCATAATATTCTTTGTAAATACCGTTCCCGCCTGAATAGCTGCCTTCACCAAGGAATTTACCGCTTTCGTACCAAAGCTTCCAATCGCCTTCTTTTTTGCCGTCTTTCAAAACCCCTTCTGAGCTTACCTGCCCGTTCTCGTAATAGTATTTCCAGTTCCCCGAAGTTTTGCCCATGTCGTAATCTCCCTCGCTCTCTGTTTTACCGCTTGGGTAAAAGTATTGCCAGGGGCCGTCTTTAATGCCGTTTTTCTCGCGGCCTTTGGCTTTCAGGCTGCCGTTTTCAGTAAAATATTGCCAAATTTGTTACAGTAATTGTGTTGT
>JAZKBN010000005.1:136163-163698 GCA_040388605.1 Bacteroidota bacterium
TGCCCGTTTACAACCAAGCCCCTGCTGGCGGGCGCCCCGTTGTTATGCAGCTCGGTATATATTCCCCTGCCCATTTTGTAATCGGCGCGGGCTTTCAGGCTTCCGTCGGGCTTATAGTATTTCCATGCCCCGTGCAGCTTACCGTTTTGGTAATAGCCTTCATGGGTCAGCTTTCCGCCTTCCCCGTAAAATTTCCAATGGCCTTCCTTTATATCGCCGTTCAGTGTGCCTTCGCGGTTAATGTGGCCGTTTTCATTGTAAAATTTCCAATGCCCCCTGCTGCCGTGTGCATCAAGCGGACCTGCTGATTTAAGCTTCCCGTTCTCGTAGTAATTTTCCCAAATACCGCTGGGTTTCCCTTTCTCGTAATGTCCCTTGGTTTTTTTTACCCCGTTAGGGTACCATAAGTCAAAAACGCCGTGCATTACCCCGGGCTTGGCTTTTAAGACTTCATAGCTCTGCTTTGGCTTCTTTTTTACTTCATCATACCATTCATTCACACGCATTAAAATGGGTTGGTTTCCGGGTTCAGAAGCACTGCTTTGCCCGTATGCCTTGCCAAGCGGCAGGCAAAGTGCATAGAGTAAGCAAAAAAACACGGACAAGACTTTCAGCATTGCCTTTTCATTGGTGCTGCAACCACTATTTCATTAAGTTTGGCCCGGCGAACCATGCATTGTCGGCCTGGCTTACCGGTAAAATGCCCGCAGACCTTTACGGAAAATTAAAATGGATTGCCGCACCCTTTGCATTATTATATGCTGCCGGGGCCGCGGCCAGGAATTACATGTTCGACAGGGGACTGAAACGAGGTACCGAATTTACGTTGCCGGTTATCTGTATTGGTAACCTTAGCGTTGGCGGAACAGGTAAAACCCCCCATACCGAATACCTCATTCGCCTATTAAGCAGGCATTTTGGTGATTTAAATAAGCCGGCAGTACTCAGCCGCGGATATGGCAGGAGCACAAAAGGCTATATTCAGGCCAGCCCGGGCGCAACGGCAAAAACCATTGGCGATGAGCCAATGCAATTTTACGCAAAGTTCGGCAATAATACAGTTATTGCTGTAAGTGAGGACCGTGCATTTGCTGTTCCCCATATTATTTCTGACAACGAGACTGTAAATGCAATTATTCTTGACGATGCTTTCCAGCATCGGTATGTGAAGCCGGGGCTAAATATCCTGCTTACAGATTACAGTAAACCATTTTATCACGACTTTGTTTTGCCAATGGGTCGCCTCCGTGAAAGTCGCTCAGGCGCTAAGCGCGCAAATATAATTGTGGTTACCAAATGCCCGGCAAACCTTTCGGCTGAAAGGCAAAAGGAAATTGAAAAAAACGTAAAAGCTTACGCCGGGCAAAATAAAACTGTATTTTTCAGCGGTCTCCGATACAGGAAGCCTGCTGAAAATATTGAGGCAGAGACCTTGTCGCGGGCAAATACAAGTTCAGTCGGTAATGCTGATTCAATTTCAAATTCAGAAAAAAGCAACCTGAAAGTAATTTTGTTTGCAGGCCTTGCCAACCCTGCATTGCTTCATGAATACGTTGCTTCAAATTTTAAATTGGCAGGCAGTACCTTTTTTAATGATCATCATTTTTATACCGTTAATGAAATCAATGATTTAGCAGTACAGGCAAAGTCCGCAGGGGCCGTGTTGCTCACAACTGAAAAAGATATTGTAAAGCTGCAGGGACATGAAATGGCGAAGGCCTTAACCGGTGTTAAACTCTTAGCCCTCCCCATTGAAATATATTTTCTTAGCCAATCTGAACTTTTCGACAGGCTGATACTTGATTTTGTTGAATCGTTTTCGCCCAAAAACTAATGGCATATATCCTGCGAAGGTTAAATCCTGATGAATTAATTTATTAATTATTTTTTACCATTTATTTATTCTTAATTGCAATATGTACTTTGTGATTTTGCTTGTCGGTGCTTTATATATTCAGTTTATACATTCTTAATCTTACTCTATGAAAATCAATTACATACTAATTATTTTAGTGCTGTGTACCTGCCTTTTTACTGCATGCGGCAGTATTTTCGGAGATAAAAAAAAGCTTATTGGCAACTATAGGGTAACGGGCGCAAACGTACCAACATCCGGAATTAACACAAGGGCTGCTTTCTGCCGCATTTCAGATTGTGATGATAAAGCCGGTACTGATCTTTATTTCTCCTACAACCTCTATATATGCACAAAAGATATAACGCATAGCTTTGGCAGCAGCTATAGCTTCCAATCGCCTGGAGATGCCGAAATTGCAGGGAAAATAGAATCTATTGACGATACCCACATACGTATTACTAAAGGCGAAATGGTTATAACACTTGAAAAAACGGAATAACTAGGCGGGTACTATACCTTATGCCGGGTTAAGCGGCTAAATTTTAATGGGTAAACAGGGCATGCGCCTTTTTTGAATTTCAGTAACACAAAGAAAACCGAGCTATAATACCTAATTTTGCTGCGTGAAGGCAATTTACCGTTCGCTGCTGCCGCTGCTGTTTTTCTTTATTGTCGCCCTGCTTTTGCCTGGCGCTGTTGCCGCGCAAAATGTGGTAGACGACAGCACAAAGGTGCTTTACGGCCCCAAAACCAGCCGTTACCGCAACGAAGCCGATATTTTCAGGAACATAGATACACTTTACAGCCCGGATACCACCGCCGAAAATTTCCATAATTTCGACGACCTCGTTTTTCGCGGCAATAATATGTACCAGGATTTGGGCGTGCTCGGATCGGCATCCAAGCCCTTGTTTTTCTCGCTGCCTACCCAAATCGGGGTTCGTTACGGCATTACTGCCTTCGATTTATTGGCATTCAATAACAAGGATGTACGTTACTTCAACACCCGTTCGCCTTACAGCTTTATAAATTATAACCTTGCCGGCAAGAAACGCAGCGATTTGGAAGGCGGCTTTTTCCGGAACGTATTGCCTAACTGGAACGTTGGCTTAGATTTCAAAAAAATAAGCGCCCAAAAAACTATTGGGGTTACAGAGACCGATGATCCGGCTTCTGACCACGTGAGCATTGCGTTTGAAACCAATTATATAAGTAACAACGGCCGCTTTATAGCCCTTGCCAATTATAAGTACATGAACCACGATGCCTATGAAACCGGCGGCATCAGCCCATTGGATACCGACTATAAAGAGCGCACAAACAGCAATGGCGTAAAGTACCTGGCTCTTCAAAAAGACAGCCTTTTCCGTTTCGAAGATGAACCTGTAAAGCTTTCAAAGGGAACCAAGGGTAAAGATTTGCGTAACAATGTGCACCTGTACATGCAGTATGCGCTTGATACCCTGCGTCGCAATACACAGGTTTTCTACTCCTTTGACCGCGAAATGCAGATTAACCGTTTTAACGATAACGCCATAAAAGAATCGGCTTTGTATAACGACACCGCGGTTTTTAAATTCCTGCCTATACTGAACAGCACCTATATTAACCACGAGGTGAAGTACCGGAATATAGAGCACCGCATGGGCCTGAAAGGTGATTACCGCCACTTCCGTTACGCCCTTTGGGTTCGACGCCGGGATTTTGATTATACCGGCCGTTTTACTGCTTACCACGGCATCAAGGCCGAAAATTACCTGGGCGCTTCAATTAACCTGGCAGTAAACAAAAAAATATACCTTGAAAACGAGGGCGAAATTATTCCGGGTCGTGATTTTCAGCTGAAATCTGAAATGCATGCGGGTAATTTTATTGCCGGGGTGCAAACCATGAAATATGCGCCTACTATGTTCCAGCAAGATCTTACCACCAATTTCCAAAGCTGGCGCAACGATTTCCATTTCACCTTTGCCACCCGCGCTTACGGAAATATACATTTCGGGAACGACAGGTTCAGGCTCAGGCTGGGCGGAGAGTACAGCACCATTAACGGGTATATTTTCATGAACTCGAACAGCCTGCCCCAACAGGCCGACGCCCCTATACAGGTAGCAACCGGGCATACCGATGTTATCTTTAGAATAGGCAGCTTTAAATTCGACAACTCGGTAAATTTTGCCGGCACCACCGGGCCGAACGTAATACGGATGCCCCGCATTTTTGCCACCCTGAAATGGTACTACAGCAAAACCTTTTCTAACAACGCCATACGCCTGCATACCGGCCTGAACGTGCGTTGGAAAGATTCTTACTTTGCCGATAATTATAACCCGACCATACAGTCTTTCTACATACAGAATACTGATATGAGCCGCGATATTAAAGACCAGAACCAGTTTATTATTCAGCCTTATTTTATAATAGACCCCTTTGTGGACCTAGGTATCAGCGATGTGGTTATCTATTTAAAGGTGATGAATGCCACCCAGGGCCTGGGCGGCGACGGGTACTTTACAACCCCGTTTTATAACGGTCAACAACGTACTTTCTCGTTGGGTTTAATCTGGCATTTCTATGATTAATCGGCTATTGCCATAAGCCGACCCAAGCAATGAAAAGATCTTCTAAAAATAAATCATCTGAACGTAAGGCTGCTAAGGCAAACGAAGGCGCCGGGCTGCCTGTTTCCGATAATTCCGATGCACTATTGGCAAACCATGCCGGCTTTTCACCTGATTACGCAGGCGCAAACCCGGAATTAGCCGGTTACCACGTACCGGTAATGCTGCGCGAATGCCTTGAAGGACTGAATATTAACCCTGCCGGAACCTATGTTGACCTTACCTTCGGCGGCGGAGGGCACAGCCGGGAAATACTTAAACTCCTGACCACCGGTAAGCTTTACGCCTTCGATACCGACCCTGAAGCTGCCCTAAATGCAGCCGATAAAGAAGCATTCCCGCCAAAGAAATTCACACTCATACATTCAAATTTCAGGCACCTGAAACAGTACCTGAAAATGTATGGCGTTACAACTGTTGACGGCATCCTGGCCGATCTTGGAATAAGCTCACACCAGATAGATACCCCTGAACGCGGCTTCAGCACCCGTTTCGATGCACCGCTTGATATGCGCATGGGGCCTAATGTTGCCCAAAGCGCAGCTGATCTTATAAGAACAGCATCGGAAACCCAGCTGCACCGCATTTTCGGCGAGTACGGCGAAGTCACCAATGCCAAAACACTGGCTGCTGCAGTTGTAAAGGCCCGCATTATGCGGCCGATTGAAACAACCGGGCAATTGAAAGATGCCATTACCCCACTTGCCCCGCGTAACCGTGAATTTAAGTACCAGGCCCAGGTTTTCCAGGCCCTGCGCATTGCAGTTAACGAGGAAATGGAGGCCCTTGAGCAGGCTTTGCTGCAAAGCGCCGAAATTTTAAAGCCGGGTGGCCGCCTTGTGGTTATGAGCTACCACAGCCTCGAAGACAGGCCGGTGAAAAACTTAATAGCCAAGGGTAAAATTCGCGGCGAGGCCGAAAAAGATTTATTCGGCAACGAAAACCTGCCCTTTAAAAAAATAAATCGAAAGCCTGTTGAAGCCTCAGAGATTGAGATTCAGGCAAATCCGAGGGCGAGAAGCGCGGTTTTAAGAATTGCCGAGAAAATATAGGCAGCCGTTTTTACCCTTTTTAATTTTTTAATTTGCCCCGTTATCAGCGATTTGCTAACTTTCGCTTCAATTAAAGCTTTAAGTGGACACTCACTTGTCCGTTTATGGTTTTAATGGCTAAACAGGTAACGTAATGGCAACGGCAGTAAACACAATCAGGAATAAAGAACGAAAATCAGGCAATGCAGGCTCAAGCCTGTTTTCCCGGATAGATAAAACCATGAAGCTGGATGCCATGTTCAGCGAGGGTGTGCCCGTACAGTACCTTCCCCGCGTTCTGTGGCTCTTCATGTTTGCCCTGATTTATATTGCCAATGCCCATTACGCCAATAAGACCCAAAAGAACCTGGCAAAAACACTGGTACAGGTAGAAGAGCTAAGGGTAGATTATACTACCAACAAAGCCGCCTACATGCAGCAGGGTATGCAAAGCAGCGTTGCCCGTAACGTTTCCGTTTCAGGCCTTGAAGAAAGCTCGGTTCCCCCGCGTAAAATTAAGCTGGAGGAAGAAGAGTAATGAAGGGGCTGCTGCCCTAAGATAAAATTCCTTTACCGGAGTTTTAACAGTTAGGTTTATTACAACCTGTACTTATTACCAAAACGCTCATACATTTTCTTAGTAATCAACCTGTTAAATAAAAACACCATGAACGTCAAGAGTGCTATTTTGCTTCGTGTACGTATAGTGTTTATACCCATAGTGCTGATTAGTTTGGCCATTATGGGCCGAATTTTCGTACTCCAATGGGTGCAGGGCGATGAATGGCGCAAAAAAGCTGAACAGAAACAGCTGAAACAAGACAGGGTTAAAGCAACACGCGGCAATATTTACGGAGACGACGGAGCTTTGCTTGCCACCTCCTTACCATTCTACCGAGTGGCATTTGACCCCGGTGCTTCAAACAGGGATTCCTTTGCGGTTGCTGTTGATTCTCTCTCATTACTTCTTTCCCGGAGTTTTGGCGAAGGCAGCCCGCAGGATTACCGCCGTAAGCTGGTAACCGCACGTCGCGAGGGCAAGCGGTTCATGTACCTGAGCCGCAAATACATTAATTACCAAACCCGCAAGCAGATGCTGCGCTGGCCGCTTTTCAGGGCCGGCAAAATTAAAGGCGGTGTTATTTTCGAAAAACGCGATGTGCGCTATCTTCCGTTCTTTGAGCTGGCGAAACGTACCGTTGGGTACCTGAATGAAAATTCAGGCGGGGCCGGCCTTGAGCTCAGCTATAACAAGCAGTTGGCAGGGGTAGATGGCATTTCTTTATTCCGGCGCATGAGCGGCGGTTATTGGAAACCCATATACGAAGAGCAGTTACCGGTTGAAGGTCTTGATATTCAGACTACAATAGATGTAAACGTGCAGGACGTTTCAGAAACCGCCCTCAAAAAAGCCCTGGAATTCCACCGTGCCGATTACGGTTGCGTAGTGGTTATGGAAGTGGCAACCGGCAAAATTAAGGCCATGGCTAACCTGGGCCTTACCAAAGACGGTTCCTACGCCGAAACTTATAACTACGCCGTTAAGCACAGCACCGAACCCGGTTCAACCTTCAAGCTGGCCTCGTACATGGCCTTGTTGGAAGATGGTTCAGTTAATATTGACGATTCGGTTTTCTGTGAGCACGGCACCAAAATGTTCTATGAGCGCCCCATGCACGATGCCCACGAAGGCGGCTATGGCAACCTGACCGTAAAGCAGGCCTTCGAAAAATCGAGCAACATTGCCGTGGCTAAGCTTACTGTAGACCATTTCCGAAAAACACCGCAGCGCTATCTTGATTATCTTGATCAGTTTGGCCTTACCACAAACCTGGAGTTCCAGATGAAAGGCGCAACGGAATCTGAAATTAAAAAGCTGAACGACCCTTTCTGGAGCGGCACAACCCTGCCTTGGATGAGCACCGGCTACGAGGTGAAGGTTACGCCCCTGCAAACCCTCACCTTTTACAATGCGGTTGCCAACGGCGGCAATATGATTCAGCCGGTTATTGTTGAAGATGTTCGCAAGGCCGAAGACGTAAAAGAACGCTTTGAGCCCAAGGTGCTTAAAAAAGACATTGCATCAGATAAGACATTGGCTAAAGTGCGCCAGATGCTTGAAGGTGTGGTAGAGAACGGCACCGCCAGCAACATTAAGCACGCCGATTATAAAATTGCAGGCAAAACAGGTACTGCCTGCCGCATTGTGAATAAGGTGTACACCAACCATTACTACACCAGCTTCTGCGGCTATTTCCCTGCCGAAAATCCTAAATACAGCGCCATTGTGGTAATTGATAACCCACAGGGCTATAACATGCACGGCGCCGATGTGGCCGCACCTGTATTTAAAGAAGTGGCAGATAAGATTTATGCCCGCGACGTTGAAATGCACAAAGAGCTTGAATCTGTTTCTGAAGAATACGGGGCAGATAAGTTCCCGCTCCTGCAAGCCGGTAATTTCAATACCCTTAATTTTCTTTGTAACAGGTTCGGAATCAGCAACCACGCTGCCGGCGGCTCCAACGAATGGGTGAAAGCCGATATTGTAAATCGCTCAGTAACCTGGCGCTCTAAGGCTTCAAACGATGTACGCGGCATGATGCTGAAAGATGCCCTGTACCTGCTTGAAAATAAAGGCATGCGCGTAGAGGTTCGTGGTCATGGCCGGGTTAAAAACCAGAGCATTGAGCCCGGCATTATACCTGTGAAAGGCATGGGCGTTGTTATAGAGCTCGAGAGCTGATATTTAGCGTTGCTGCCGCGTCAAAGGTTTTAACCGGCCGGCCGGTAATGCTTAATTTTGAAAGGAGTTTTATAGTTTTCGTGCGGGTTTATATCCCGGTCGGGGACTGTAAAATTCCTTTCTTCATTTTCGCTTTTATTATTTGGCATAGGTTTTTCAGCTTTGTGTATTGCAGGCATACAATTTTTGCCTGCTTTCAATTCTTGAAACTGAACAGAAGAAAATTACTGATATCATTGGGCATCCTGACTGCGGCAGGTGTGTCTACCTCATTTATGCTCCCAACCAAAGCCTTCGGGAAAGTGCCTTCAGGAGATCGCCTCCTTCGTGTTCGTCGCTCGCGCAATTACGCAGGCGAAGCTTTTAAGAATATTGAGCCTACAGAGGTGATGCGCCCCGATGTTCCTTTTACCAAACTGATTAAGGAAACCTTTAACAGGCCAAAGCTGGGCGTGCCTGATTTTGTGCTCCCTTCTGTATCAACTGACTTACGCAACCTGCCCGATGCAGAGCCCGTTGTTGTATGGTTCGGTCATTCATGCTATATGATTAAGCATAAGGGTTTTACCATTTTGGTAGACCCGGTTTTCAGTGGCTCGGTTTCACCGGTTGGTATTTTAGGAAAAGCTTTCCCGGGCACAAATACCTATCAGCATACCGATTTCGGTAAAATAGATATGCTCATTCTTACCCACGACCATTATGATCACCTCGATTATGAAACCGTTGTGCGTATTCACCCGCAGGTAAAGCATATTTATACATCTTTAGGCGTAGGCTCACACCTTGAATACTGGGGCGTACCTAACGAAAAGGTTACCGAGCTTGACTGGACAGATACTGCTATAGCACAACCCGGCATAGAGCTTACTGCCACCCCTGCCCGCCATTTTTCGGGTCGCCTCTTCGCACGCGGCAGAACACTGTGGAGCTCTTTCGTTCTTAAGCTGAACGGGTACAAAATTTTCGTAGGCGGAGATTCCGGATACGATGTTCACTTTAAAGAGCTTGGCAAAAAATACGGCCCCTTCGATTTGGCTATGCTCGAATGCGGGCAATACGGTGAAAACTGGCCCAACATCCACATGTTCCCCGAGGAAACAGCACAGGCTGCAATAGATATTAAGGCTAAGGTTTTGCTGCCTGTTCACTGGGGCAAGTTCCAGCTTTCAACCCATGTATGGGATGCATCAATAAAGCGCCTGGTACCCGCCGCTGAAAAGCTGGGCCTCACTATTACCACACCCATGATAGGTCAGCCTATTACAATTGGCGCTGCCCCTGTAACCCATAAATGGTGGGAAGATAAGCCGGTGGTTTAACAACTTTCAAAATAACAAACAGCAAAAGGGCCCTGCAATGAAGCGGGGCCCTTTTGCTGTTGTATATAGGAGTATAAACAGGTTCTTTGCAAGCCGATTTTTGAAAACGATGGCTGTAGGCTTTTTATGGTTTAATTCCTTTCAACAGGCTCCATGCTGCTGCGGGCCATTGATGCGGCCATCTCGTTGGGCATCATTTGGTTCATGGTGTTTCTTAGGGTATTCATTACACCGGCTGTTACATGGTGATCCCCGTTCATGAGCGCATCGTAAGCGCGGTTGGCAATGTTTTCAGGCGCTTCTTCTTTTGCCATTTGCGCTGCTTTTGTATGAGCCGCGCCGGCCTTGTTGAAGAAATCTGTATCGGTTGCGGTGGGGAGTACGGCAGTTACGGTAACAGGGGTGCCTTCAAGCTCGTTAATAAGGGCATCGGTAAAGGAGAGTACAAAAGCTTTTGTAGCTGCGTAAACGGCCAGCAGCGGGTTTGGGGTAAGGCTTGCTTCAGAAGCAAGCTGCAAAATGCGGCCTCGTCCGCGGGCAAGCATATCGGGTACATATAGTTTGGTGAGCTGCACCAGGCTTAATACGTTGAGCTGAATCATTTCGCGGTCGCGTTCAAATTCGTATTCCCAAATTTTGCCCCATTGGCCCTGCCCGGCATTATTCACCAGGAAATCAACTTTATAGCCTTTGGCTTTAACTTCGTCATACAGCTTTTGAGCGCCGTCGGGCTTGCTTAAATCTGCAGCTATGCTTGTAACGTATGGCGAACCGTAGTTGCGCAACACTTCTGCTTTTTTGCCCAGGCTTTCATGGCTGCGACCAACAATGATAAGCTTGTAATGATCTTTCGCAAAGCACTTGGCTATTTCAAAGCCGATGCCTGAGGTTGCGCCGGTAATCAGTGCAACCTGGTTTTCATGTACAGGCTCCGATTCGGTTATACCCTGTACCGATGCGTTTTTGTCGGCTTTATTGTTGTTGCCGGAATCTGCCTTGCTTACAGCATCGGGGCCTTTGGCATTGGAGTCTTCATTATCGGCATCCTCCTCAGTTCCGTCATCACCGGTTTTTTCTTCCTTAACCCCGCCCTTGTCTTCATCATCGGCATCGTCGTCAATATCTTCTTCCTTAAGATATTCATCTTTTTGGTTTTCTTCTGCCAGGCCGTCGCCGTTTTCCGGGTTTGAGGGGCCCTGCTGACAGCGGTTTTGTGTACTTGGACTACCGCCTTGTTCGGCGCCTGTATTGGGCGAACCTTGGTTCTGTAATGTTTGTGAGCCTTCATTGCCGGTGCTTTGGCGACCCTGGCTTAATGTGCCAACGGTACCATTGCCTTGTATGCCCGCATTTTCAGCGCCTATGGCGCTTAAGCCTGATTGATTTCGAGTATTATCCATGGTGGTTTATTTAATTGTTTGTGAAACAGGTACATACCGTGTAAGGCTAAAAACATACCGGCACCAATTAGGGCTTGTGCTTCTTAGTGTATGTTATTGTATTCAAAAAATAAATAATCAGACGTATTGAATAATGCGCGCCCGGTTTCTAAAAAACTAAAAATGGCTACATCGTAAAATTCTATTTAAATAAATTTTGCCTATAAAATTTAATAGGGGAATGTGCTGTGGTGTAATCTGCTCAAACACATTCCATTCGGGCAGATTACACAATGAACCATAGAAAATTAGCGAAGCAGGGGAGCAAGCGCTTAATTTTGATTTGCATTTAAAATGGCTTCATTGGAAACAATGGAATAAGGCTGTTTACAAAATATTAAACATGAATTTCAGCTGTGCTTAATTGCCGGTAGATAAATAATGCAGATATTCGGGGTTCCTGCTTTGATTAGATGCGCGACAAAAAATTACCCCTGATTTTCATTTTTATAACCGTAATCCTCGATATATCGGGCCTCGGTATAATAATACCGGTACTGCCGAAGATGATTAGCAGCTTTACCGGCGGCAATATGAGCACTGCTGCAGCTTACGCCGGCTGGCTTACATTTGCTTATGCCACGGTGCAGTTCTTTTCTGCCCCCATATTGGGCAACCTCAGCGATAAATACGGCCGCAGGCCCTTGCTTTTGCTTTCATTGCTCAGCTTCGGCATCGACAGCCTGTTTATGGCCTTTGCCCCTTCCCTGGCCTGGATTTTCCTCGGCAGAATTTTGGCAGGTATTTCCGGCGCTTCCTATACCGTTGCATCGGCATACGTTGCCGATATAAGCACACCTGAAAAGCGCTCAGAGAACTTCGGTCTTATTAATGCCGCATTCGGAATGGGATTTATTATAGGGCCTGTAATCGGGGGCTTGTTGGGCAAAATGGGGCAGCAGGTACCATTTTTGGCTGCAGCAGGGCTAAGTATTGCCAATTTTATTTTTGGATACTTTGTACTGCCTGAATCTTTACCGCTAACCGACCGCAGGCCTTTCAATTGGAAAAGGGCCAACCCGGTTGGTGCGCTAATGCACCTGCGCAGGTTCCCGGCTGTAGCCGGTTTGCTTACCTGCATCACCATTTTTTACATTTCCGGCCATAGTATGGAAACCTGCTGGACATTTTATACCATGCTTAAATTCAATTGGGACGAACAAATGATAGGCATTTCACTGGGTGCATCGGGCCTGATAATGGCTTTGGTGCAGGCTGTTTTAATACGCCTTGTGCTCCCCAAAACCGGCGACAGGCTGGCCGTTTACATAGGCATGTGCTTTTCAATAATCGGTTTTGTATTGTTTGCCTTTGCAGGCAGCGGCACGGTTATGCTGCTCACCTTAATTCCCTGGGGTCTTGGGGGCCTGGGTGCCCCGGCCATTATGGGACTTATTTCTAACAGTGTACCGGCCAACGAGCAGGGTGAATTACAGGGCGGTCTTACATCTTTAATGAGCGTTACCGCCATTCCTGCGCCATTAATAATGAGCGGTCTTTTCGCGCATTATTCAAAGCCCGGGGCCGAAGTCTACTTTCCCGGAGCCCCTTTCCTGCTGAGTGCCGCATTGGTTTTAATTGCCTTGCTTGTTGCTTACCTGAGCATGCGACACCTGCCAAACCATTTTCAAAAACCGGGAGATGAACCCGGCTTAATCCCGGAAACTGCCGAAACAAAACCCGGTACTGTAAAGCATATAGCATAAGCAAAATGCTGAAAATCAAAAAGCGACAATTCCGCAAGGGTTGTCGCTTTTTGATTATGTAGTGAATATTGGAAAGGAACTCATGGCTTACTAAGTTCAACTTTAAACCAAAGCGATACAGTTTCCTCAGCCTGGCCTCCGCCACCTCCGCGATAACCGCCGCCGCCCATTCCTCCCATTCCGCCGCCGCCCATGCCGCCCATGCCACCGCCACCCATGCCGCCCATTCCGCCGCCTCCCATTCCTCCCATGCCTCCTCCGCCACCCATGCCGCCCATTTGCTGTCCGGCTGCGCTGCCAACGCCGGTGCCTGCCGCGCGTTTTGGTTTACCGGTGGTAAAGCCGAGTGTAAGGGGTTTATGGTTGGGCTTTGTCAGGTTTTCAATAGAAGTATGCAGTACCTTAAAAGGTATATGCATGGTATAGTTTAAAGAACCTGCGCTGTCGAATTCAAGCTTAAGGGCTATGCCGCTGCGGTCAGGAATAATAATGCGGTCAGGCCCTTCTTCGCTGAAATTGTGGAGGTCGGCTTCCTGCAGGTTTTCAAGCATGCGGCGCTGCATTTCTTTTTTATCGCGGGGCATGGCGCCGGGTTTGCTGCCGTCGGGCCCTGTTGCATTGTAGCCGGGTCTTGTACGCTGGTCTGCTGCCAGGGGATATTCTATTCCAGGCGATTTTTTCTTTTTCCCTGCCGTATCAATCCATACGGTGAGGCCCCTGAAAAGTATGCGGCGTATGGTTGTTTCATCGTTTATTTTCAGGCGGGCAATAAGCTCGGTATTGGTATTGCTTACGCTGTAATATATGCGGTCATCAGAATCGAAAACGAAGGCGTTTTTTTCTGTTGTTTCACCGGATTGCAGTTTGCTGCGATAAATAGGCTTTTGGCTGCATGCCTGTAAGAGCAGGGCAGCTGCGGCAAAAAAAGTAATTGTTTTTAAGGCTTTTATAAAACCGTTTTTCATGAGCTTTCGTATATGCTTTCAGGTAATGCCGGGCTTTCCACGTAACGCCCGACTAACTATTTGCCAAAATTACTGATTCAACGCAATGCGGGCTATTATTTTATATAATGCCCCTATATTATTCAGGCATTGTTTCTGCTGTCTTGCTTTTTAATTGCCGGCATAACCATAATGAATCAAAATACGGAAAGAAGCGCTGCCGGGAAGGCAGGTAAAAATGTATTGGTTATCGGCGCAGGCCTCGGCGGACTCTCAACAGCGCTACGTTTGGCTTCGCGCGGGTACAAAGTTCAGATAGTTGAAAAATACCACAGTCCCGGCGGACGCCTGAACATACTTGAAAAAGATGGTTTCCGCTTTGATCTCGGCCCCAGCTTTTTCTCTATGAGCTACGAGTTTACTGAGCTTTTTGATTTCTGCGGTGTAGCAAACCCGCTTAAATTCCACCCGCTTGACCCTTTGTACGCTGTTTTCTTCAGCCATCGCCAAAAGCCCTACCTCATTTTTAAAGACCTCATAAAGCTTGCCGCCCAGTTTCCTGAGGAAAAAGACTTTGAGGCAAAAGCAGCCAAATACCTGGCATCTGCCGGCCGGCTGTTTCATGATACCGAGTATAAAATTGTAAAGCGCAATTTCCCAACCCTTTTGCATTACGGTGCTGCCCTTACCACGGTACCCCTTAAGCATCTTCCCCTGCTCATGCGCAGCATGTGGACCGAGCTGTGTCGCAACTTCGAAACCGAGGATGTTCGGGTAATATTCTCATTGGTGGCATTCTTCCTGGGAGCCACACCTTTTAATACCCCGGCCGTTTACAGCCTGCTTAATTATACCGAGCTAGTACACGATGGCTATTGGAATGTTGAAGGCGGTATGTACAGGATTACCGAGGAAATGGTTAAGCTACTGGAAGACAAGGGCGTCAGCATTACATACAATACAGAAATAGTTTCTGCAGAAACAGAGGGCAGCGGCCTGCAATCTTTCACCGACCAAAACGGTAAAAAATGGATTGCCGATTTATACGTTGCCAACAGCGATGCCGCATGGTTCCGAGGCAAGGTGCTTAATCGCAAAAAGTTCAATACCCCTAAGCTCGATAAAATGGACTGGACCCTTGCGCCTTTCACCATTTACCTTGGCGTTAGAGGCAAAATTGAAAATCTGCATCACCATACCTATTTTCTGGGCAGCAATTTTAATGAGTATGCCGAAGGCATTTTCCGGACGGCGGTATCGCCGGAAAAGCCGTATTACTATGTTAATGCCGGCAGTAAAAGCAATCCTGCCTGCGCCCCTGAAGGCTGCGAGAACCTCTTTATTCTTTGCCCGGTGCCAGATCTCCGCTATAAAAGCCATTGGGACGATAAAGAAACCCTTGCCGACAATATTATTGCCGACCTGAGCCAAAGAACCGGCTTCCCGATTGCTGAAAACACTATAACCCGTACCATTCTTACCCCCGAAGACTGGCGCGACAGCTTTAACCTCTACCAGGGCAGCGGCCTTGGTCTTGCGCATGGCCTGAACCAGGTGGGCGGTCTGCGCCCGGCAAATAAGGACGAGGTGTTCAGCAACCTCTATTATGTGGGTGCGAGCACCATTCCCGGTACAGGCCTGCCTATTGTGGTCATTAGCTCTAAACTGGTTGCGGAACGTGTTTTGCAGGATTACCCGCTTTAAAATAATTGTGGAAAATGAATTATCCCCGGCCTGGAAAGCGGGAGCAACAGAATGGAAAAATTTAAAGTAAGCGAATAAATGAACCTGTTCGACCAAACATCTCTGGAATGTGGCAGGCTGATAACGAACCGTTACAGCACATCGTTTTCTATGGGCATACGAACCCTGCATCCGCGTTTCCGCCTGTCGGTTTGTGGTATTTATGGCTTTGTGCGTTTTGCCGATGAAATTGTGGATACTTTTCATGAGCATAATCGCGCCGATCTCCTGGCGCGCTTTCGCATAGAAACGCATTTGGCCATTGCCGAGAAGATAAGCCTGAACCCGGTTTTAAATGCTTTCCAACTTACGGTTAACAGGTACAATATTGAGGCAGAGCTCATAGATGCATTCCTCGACAGCATGGCTACAGATTTAAGCAGAGCCCGTTATAATGCCCCAAGCCAGTATCAGCAATACATTTACGGTTCTGCCGAGGTTGTGGGCCTTATGTGCCTCCGCGTTTTTTGTGAAGGCGATAATGAAAAATATGAAGCCCTGAAAGCCCCTGCCCGTTCATTGGGCTCTGCTTTCCAGAAGGTAAATTTCCTGCGCGATATGCGCTCCGATTACGATGAGCGCGGCCGGGTTTATTTCCCCAACGCCGATTTTCACGGTTTTACAACCGCCGACAAGCTCAGCATTGAAGCCGACATTCAAAAAGATTTCGATGATGCCGAAGAAGGCATTAAACGCCTGCCGAAAGGTGCACGTGCCGGCGTATATTTGGCGGGTATTTACTATAAGCAGCTGTTTAACAAAATACGTCGTATGAGCCCTGCCTGCATTCAGAACAGCCGGGTAAGAGTTCCTGACAGCGTTAAGGTTTTACTCCTGCTGCGCACCTGGGCATTCGGCCTTTTTTCCACCTGATACTGAAATTCAGCTTCCGCGCTTTGCTGTTGAACCCGCATTATACTTACCTCTGCCTGAACCTGCTCACCATAGCCTTTCCATTGGCTGCGGTAAAAGACAGCCGTTTCAGCTATTACCGAAGCCTGCAATACCTTTGGCCCGCCCTTATTTTTACCGGCGCCTGCTTTATTGCCGCCGATGTATGGTTCACCCGGCAGGGTATTTGGTCTTTCAACCCTGAATACATTATCGGTATTTATTGGCTTGATTTACCTGTTGAGGAATGGCTTTTCTTTGCCTGCATACCCTTCAGCTGCGTATTTATTTATGAATGCATTGGCTGTTTTATGCCACATGCAGGCAGCGGAAACACTGCTTATTATATAGCCTGGATGCTTGTTGGGCTGTTAGGTATGGTTGCATTCCTGTTCGGGGAAAGGACATATACATCGCTTAAGCTGGGCGGCGCGGCTTTGGCTATAGTGCTGCACTTAATGGTATTTAACAGGCAGGTTATTGGCAGGTTCCTTGTGGCTTACCTGTTCACCTTGCTTCCGTTCCTGTTGGTGAACGGGGTGCTCACTTACCTGCCCGTAGTATATTATAATGACTCCGAGAACCTCGGTATCCGCATATCCGACTTTACAGGTATTCCCTTCTTTAATATTCCGATAGAAGATACTGTTTATTCACTCTTCCTGATGCTTGTAAACGTGAGCATTTTCGAATGGCTGCGTATGCGCGACAGGCAAAAAACGGTTTTGTAAATCTATGCTTCCTCTCTGGCTGAACATATTTATTTTCCTGGCTGCCTTCTTCGGTATGGAAGGCATGGCCTGGTTCTCACATAAGTACATTATGCACGGCTTTATGTGGCGATGGCATAAATCTCACCACCACCCCTATAACGGCATTTTAGAGAAGAACGATTTATTCAGCCTTGTTTTCAGCATACCGGCCATTGCCTGCTTTTGGGCAGGCTACAAATTTCCGCACCTGGCCTGGCTTACCTGGCTGGGCGCAGGTATAACCGGTTATGGCATATTCTATTTCATTTTTCATGATGTTATAGTGCACAGGCGTGTTAAGCATGGTTATCGTGCCGGCAGCTCCTATATGAAACGCCTGATTCGCGCCCATAAGGTGCATCATAAGTATACCGAAAAGGACGGGGCCGAAGCTTTCGGCTTTCTGTTTGCACCTAAAAAGTACGAGGTTAAAGATTATTCGGGCACAACTGTCCGGAAAAAGTAAGGCGGTTTAATTACTCATCAGCCATTTTAATTACCTGCTCGCATTCTCTTTTTCCCCATCGGGGATAGGTGCTGTTTACCGGTTTGCTGCTGAACAGCGGGAGCGCTTTTTTCAAAATACCGATACCCTTATCCTTATTCCCGCCGAATAGCCTAGGAGTAAAATAATAATCGGTGCCTTCAAGATAGAGCGCCCTTGGGTTCAGCGGATTGGCTTTTTTTGCCTTGGCAATATACTCGTCAGAGAGCTCGCTGTATTTTTTACCATACCTGAACGGGCTTATAAAAATATGGGTGCGATAAGCCATGCTCATGAGGCTGTAAACTTCAGAGAGTTCGTACTTATGGGCAGTGTCGGTAAGGGCCAGGGCCTTTAAGGCGTATTCCTCGGCAGCCTTGTTATATGGTATTACCTTATCGCCGTCTTTATTGAGCAGGAAGCCTGCTGCGGCATGGCAATAGCCGGTATAATAGGCGCAGAGCCAATTGTTTTTGTACTTTTCTGCCTCTTTGCTGAATTCCCCTGCAAGGCTTTTGTATTCAGCCTCGGTTGTGGCGGCATCAAGACGCTTAACCAATTGGGGCAGGGCAGCGCCTGCCTGTGCCCCTGCCGAAAAGTTTTGCCCTGTAATAAGTATGATGGCAAAGCTGAGGTAAAAACGCGCATTCATATTTCAGGCCCGGCAGATTCCCGCCTGTCTACAGGCTCCTCAAACTTGGCAGATATAACCGTTCCTGTTTCTTTATCTGCATATTTATGCAGGAAAGCGGGGTCGTAATATGGGTCTAAAAGTTCTTTAAAGCGGCGGGTATAAAGGTTTTGCTTATCGCGGATGGCTATTTCCTCCAGTTCAAAGCCATCTGGCTCCGTTTGGCTGTAAAGGCTTACTATGCGGAATACGCGGCCCGGTAAGGTATTGAATATAAAGAGCTGTTTTTCCACATGCAGGTTAATGCCGCGTTTTCCGGCCTGCCGCTCGAAGCTTACACTTTGCGGCTCGGGCAGCAGCAGGGCGAATTTTCCGCCGGGGCTGAGCAGTTTTTTAACACAGGCAATTAAATCAGGAAAGCTGAGGTTGCTTTGGTGCATGGCTGCATTTTCGGCTTCTTCGTCACGGCCGGGGTGGTTTTCATAAAACGGCGGGTTGCTGATTATGAAATCATATTCGCCCTCATGGTTTTTTGCATACTCCTTAATATCGGCATGTATGGCATTCAGCCTGTGGCTCCATGCCGATTTTTGAAAGTTCTCTGCTGCCTGCGTGCATGCGGCTTCATTTATTTCAACGGCATCAATTATAGCCCCCGTTCTTTGCGCCAGCATGAGCGAAAGCAGGCCGGTGCCCGCACCTATATCAAGTATTCTCCGGGCCTGCCCCGGTTGTGCCCAGGCCCCGAAAATGCAGGCCTCGGTACAGACTTTCATAGCTGTTTTATCCTGGTTTACAGTAAACTGCCTGAACTTAAACCATGAATTAGACATAAATAGTGTTTGGTGCAAACCGGCAATACCGGGCTTTGATAATGGTGTATTGATTTCTTTGTAAGGTAATTATAATGGCGGCAGAACGCAGGTGTTTCGGGCTTATTTTGCCGCTTTCTTAGCTGCCTTGGCTTCTGCTTTTGCGGCCTTGGCGTTTTGCTTTTTAACCTTGTTCGGGTTCTCGTCGAAATTATAAGCCTTGGCCTCGTTACGTATGCTTTGCCATTGGCATAGGTCGAAGGCTTTTTTGTAATAGCTCATGGCTTTGTCTTTTTCCCCTGCCGCATCTGCAAGGCGGGCGAGGCCGGCATAACTTAGACCTGCTGCATGGCCACCGTTTTTCTTAACCTTTTTTGATGTTTCCAGGGCTTTCAGGTACCAAGTGCGCGCCTGCGCGGTGTTCTTTTCGCCCTTTTCGTAAATCATGCCCTGTAAAGCCTCTCCCATTACGCGGTAAAACGGATTTGCCATATCACGAATACCGGCAACTGTTTTTTCAGCTTCTTCGTATTGCCTTGCCGCCACCAGGCATTCCGATGTAAGGGAGGCAATGTAGGTGTTCTTAGGGTTTTCAGCCCTTATGGCCTTAGCGAATTCAAGGGCTTCGGCAGGCTTCATTTCATGGTAAAGGGTAATGCGGGCCAGGTAAATATAAGCCTCAGTACCCGTGAATACCGATTTTTCACCGGCAATTTTAAGCTCCGCCAAGCCGTTTGCCTTGCTGCCCGCCGCGAACAGGCCCATCAGCGGGCCATAAAAGGGGTTAAGCTCGGGGTATAGAACGCGGTAATAGTCATACACCCCGCATGTGAAATAGAATTCCGGGTACCTGCTCTTCATGCCGAAGCCTTTTTGAATATTGCGATACGCCTTGCTTGCGTGGTTAATGGCATGGCCGTATTCCCCTGCATCGCTTTCGTGCTTGGCCAGCATCATCATGGCCATCATTTGGAAAAATGTACCCTCGGCATTGTTTGGGTCCTTTTCAAGCATCTTATTGCTTTGGTCCGATACAGTATTGAGCAGCTTCTTGTATTCAATGTACTCTTCGGGGTACTCGCTCACAGGCAGGTACTTCCAATACATGTTGAGCGCGGTAACAAGGCCTATAACAGGGTGGTTATTGTATTTGGGTTTCAGGCGCTTCAGGTAAGTATCTGTTTGGTCGAACTCGAAAGCGTAAATTTTCTCCATGGCGAGCTTAACGTTTTCAAGTGCCTGCTTATCGGTGGTAAGCACAGGTATTTGGGCCCATGCAGGCAGGCAGCCGGTGCATAGCAGCAGGAAGGCAACCGGTAAAGCGCGCAAAAATGTATGAAAAGGCAAGGGCATAATGATTGTTAAGAGCCGGTTAAATGGGTGATGTTGGGTCCGCAAAACTGCTGCCGGTTATCTTAAGCAGAAATAAAAATATAGCCGGAAGCTGTATTTAGCAGATAAACGGGTTTAGGCCGGTCTTATTGGCAGTCCGGGTTTTAAAATTGGCAATAATTGGCATAAAACCTTGGAATTATTTTGCATTTAACAATGAAAATAAGGCTGCGATTATTTCGGTTCCTGATTGAATGCGGGGCTTGCGGCCCCTGTTTAAGCTAAGCCGGCTAATTTTTGTACCTTTGCGCCGCACATCGGTAAAACACACCGACACGTACAAAAAAACCATGGATACCCAAGCCTACAGAATTCTGCTGTACTATTGCTATGTCCCTGTTGAAGACCCTGAGTCTTATAGGGAAGAGCACCACGCCTTATGCCTGCGCCTGAACCTGCGCGGGCGCATTATTATAGCCTCAGAAGGCATTAACGGCACCGTTAGCGGCCTCACCTCAGATTGCGAAGCCTATATGGCCGCCCTGCACGCCGATACCCGCTTTGCCGATATTGATTTTAAGATTGAAGCCAACGAAGGCCATTCTTTCAATAAGCTCTATGTGCGCGTTAAAGAAGAAATTGTTAACGCCGATTTACAGCATGTAAAGCCTTACGAGGCCACCGGCATTCACCTTTCCCCCGCTGATTTCCGCAATATTAAAAACGACCCCGATGTGGTTCTGCTTGATGTGCGCAGCAATTACGAGCACGGGGTAGGCCGTTTCAAAAACGCTCTTACCCTTGATATGGAGAACTTCCGCGAGTTCCCCGAAAGAGTGGAAGAACTTGCAAAAGACCCAAGCCTTGAAGGTAAAAAGATAGTAACCTATTGCACCGGCGGCATTAAATGCGAAAAAGCCAGCGCTTACCTGCTTGAGCGTGGCTTTAAAAACGTATATCAATTGCACGGCGGCATTATTAAATACGGCATAGAAGAAGGCGGCGAAGATTTCGAAGGCAAATGCTATGTGTTCGATAACCGTGTGGCGGTAGATGTAAACAGTGTTAACCCAACGGTGGTGAGCACCTGCCATATCTGCGGCACCTTGTCTGATCGCATGGTGAACTGCGCCAATGCCGAATGCAACCTGCATGCCCCCGTCTGTGAGGCCTGCGGCATAACCATGGAAGGCGCATGTTCCGAAGAATGCCGTACCCATGAAGCCAAGCGCCCTTACGATGGCACCGGCGCATACCCTAAACAATTAAACGGTTATGATCCTTATCATAACTCGGTCAGGAAGAAGCGGAATGCCCATGCGGGCAGCGAAGCTTAAAGCCCTGTTAATACACAAACCAATACTCAATGTATCTTGAAATGCCCATTCCCGCCTCAGAACTCATTGTAAACGCCGACGGGAGCGTTTACCACCTGGGCCTCCGCCCGCAGGATCTTGCCGATATTGTTCTAACCGTTGGCGACCCTGATCGCGTGGAAATGCTCAGCAAATATTTCGACAGCATTGAGCTTAAAGTTCGCCGCCGTGAGTTTGTAACGCATACCGGCACTTACAAGGGTGTGCGCATTACCGCCATGAGCACAGGCATGGGTACAGATAATATCGAGATTGTAATGAACGAGCTTGATGCCCTTGCCAATATAGACCTTGCCACCCGCAAGCCTAAAGACGATATTCGTAAGCTGACTATCATTCGCCTGGGGACCAGCGGAAGCCTGCAAACCGATGTGGAGCTCGACAGCCATTTGGCATCCCACACCGCAACAGGGCTGGATACCCTGATGTTCTTTTACAACCTCCATCAATCTGCCGAGGAGACCGAAATTTGTGATGCTTTCCAAAAAGCCATAAACCTGCCCTTTACTCCTTACCAGGCCACCGCCGATGCCGGGCTGCTTGAAACCATAGCATTCGATATGGTGCCGGGCAATACCCTTACCTGCCCCGGCTTTTACGCCCCCCAAGGCCGCGAGCTTCGCCTCAAAACCCGTTTCGAGGGCCTGATTCCGGCTTATAACGCATTCCGGCATAACAATTTCCGTATCACCAATTTCGAGATGGAAACTGCCGGCTATTACAGCATGGGCAGGTTATTGGGCCACCGCATGCTTTCATTGAACTGCATAGTGGCACATCGCATGAGCAACAAATTCTCGCAGCAGGCCGAAGCCGTTATGGACAGCCTGATTCGTAAAGTGCTCGATCGCGTTTCGGCATAAAAAGCAGGAACAAATCTAATCCCGGCAGGTTCTCGTAATTATAAACAATTAATAATTGGCAGCTGCCCCTCGGAATACTATAATATTTGCAGGAGCATTTGCTGCCTTCATGCTTTCGTACTTTATAGTACGGCTGTTTCCCGCATGGTTAGGTTTTTGGCTCATGACGGCATCGGGTTTAGCAGTATCTGCCATAACCTATGGCTTATATTACCTGCTAACCAGGCTCGCCGATATGGTTTCGGGCCTGAAGCCGGGTTTACGCATAGCCGGGTTCATAATTGGGTTTGCGGCCATATTGGCCGCATGGCTATTTTCAGTTGCATTTATCTTTAGTTTCGGCTACTTACTGTGATAAAAACTTCCTCCTTCCGCCGCGATGCCCGCGATGCCGGGTTTGGCAGTAAAATAGGCATGCAGGCAGGCCGTTTCCTGAACCAGAACGGTACTTTTAATGTAAAGAAAACGGGGCTGCCCTTCTTTGTGCGCATAAGCTTTTACCATGAGCTTATTACCATGAGCTGGCAGCGCTTTGCCCTTGTAATTCTTGGCGGCTATTTCCTGATGAACTTCTTTTTTGCCTGCATTTATTTCCTGCTGGGCAACCATATATCGGGCATGGTGTATCATAGCTCGCTTGAGCATTTTATTGAAGCTTACTTTTTCAGCGCCCAAACATTTACAACGGTGGGCTATGGACGTGTAAACCCCATCGGCTTTATGGCCAGCCTTATTTCGAGCCTCGAAGCACTCATAGGAATCATGAGCGCGGCCTTAATGACGGGTATTTTATACGGCCGATTCAGCAAGCCGCAGCCCCGCATCATCTTCAGCCAAAACGGAACCATAGCTTCTTACGATAAGGGAATGGCATTAATGGTACGCCTTGCCAACGCCAAGAGCAGCCAGGTTATTGAAGCCGAGGCAGAAATGACCTGCTCAATTATTGTAAAAGATGAAAATGGTAATAAGTACCGCAAGTACTACAACCTTGATCTTGAGCGCCAACGTGTAACCTTCCTGGCCCTGAGCTGGACACTGGTACACCCGCTTAACGAAAAAAGCCCCCTCTTCGGCCTTACCTCAGAAGACTTCAACGAAGGTGATATAGAGGTTTTGGTCATGATTAAGGGCTACGACAGCACTTTCAGCCAGCAGGTTTATTCCATGCGCGGCTACAAAAATTGTGATTTTGTTTGGGGACACCGTTTTATCCCCATTTTCCATCCAACAAACGATGGTAATTCCACTGAAATTGAACTGGATAAGCTGAACACGTTTATCCGGGAAACTATTTAAAGCAACAGCCTGTGAATCTGCTCTCAGCCGAGAACATCTCTAAAAGTTATAACGAGCGTCCGCTCATAGTAAACCAAACCCTGGGCCTCAGCAAAGGCGATAAAGTGGCCCTTGTGGGCGCCAACGGTGCCGGTAAAACCACCCTTCTGCGCATACTCGCCGGTGAAACCGAACCCGACGGAGGCATAGTAAGCGTTCGTAAAGGCACCAGGCAGGTTTACCTGCCCCAGCAGCCCGAGCTCGACCCGCAAATGAGCATCCGCGAATTGCTCGACGGGGACGATAACCCGGTGGCATCGCTCCTGCGCCGCTATGAGCTCGTAGCCGCCGACCCCGATGTGGACCCTGACCTTATACAGGAGCTTCTTGATCAGCTCGAAATGGTAGATGCCTGGAATTACGATAACACGCAGGCACAGGTGCTCGGCAAGCTCGGTATTGCAGATATGGAGGCCAAGCTAGGCAGCCTCAGCGGCGGTCAGCGCAAGCGCGTGGCTATGGCCCGCATGCTCCTGCACATGCCTGATTTAATGCTGCTCGATGAACCTACCAACCACTTGGATCTTGATGCCATTGAATGGCTTGAAAACCGATTGGGCGGCCCGCAGGTAACATTGCTTATGGTTACCCACGACAGGTATTTTCTTGATAACGTAGCAACCGTTATTCTTGAACTGGAGCGCGGCACCATTTACCGTTACGATGGTAACTATGCTTATTTCCTTGAAAAGAAAGCCGAGCGCGAAGCCATAAAGCAGGTTGAAACCGAAAGGGCCCGCAACCTGATGAGCAAGGAACTTGAATGGATGCGCCGCCAGCCAAGGGCAAGGGGCACCAAGGCCAAATACCGTATAGAAGCCTTTTACGAGCTTAAAGAAAAAGCTGCCGACGGACCCAAACGCGAAGATTTGCAGCTGAACGTAGCCACTTCCCGCCAGGGCGGCAAGGTGATTGAAATTCACAATGCAAGCAAAGCCTGGGGAGATAGGGTAATGCTTACTAATTTCACCCACGTTTTCCGCAAGGGTGAAAGGCTGGGTGTGGCCGGGCGAAACGGCGCCGGTAAATCTACCTTCCTGAATATGCTTACAGGCCGCACCTCGCCTGATTCAGGTCAGTTTATTAAAGGCGATACTACCAAAATTGGGTATTACACCCAGGAAGTAGATAACCTGAACCCGGAAAACCGCGTTATTGACGAGGTAAAGGAAATTGCCGAATTCATTACCCTCGGCAGCGGCGAAAGCGTTTCGGTATCGCGCCTGCTTACTATGTTCCTGTTCCCGCCGGCTCAGCAGTATGATTTTATAGGCAAGCTCAGCGGCGGTGAAAAACGCAGGCTGCAATTGCTTAAAATTCTGGTAGCTGCACCCAATTTCCTGGTGCTTGATGAACCTACCAATGATCTTGATATAGATACCCTGAACGTGCTGGAAGATTTCCTTGAAAGCTTCCCCGGCTGTTTGGTGCTCGTAAGCCACGACCGTTATTTTATGGATCGCCTGACCGACCACCTCTTTATTTTCGAGGGCGACGGCAAGGTTACCATGTTCAACGGCAACTATTCCGATTTCCGCGAAAGTCGCAAAGCCGATTCTGAGGCAGCGCCCAAGGCCAAATTCGCACTGGCAGATAAGCCTGCGCCTGTACCTGTGGTTGGCGAAAAGAAAAAGCCCTCTCAAAAAGTGCTGCGCGAGCTGGAACAGGTGGAAGCCGATATAGAAACCGTTGAAGCCGATAAAGCAGCCCTGGTAACCGAAATGGGCAACACCCAAAACTTCGATGCCCTTAAAAAGCTGACAGATAAAATGAACGCCATTGATGCAAAGCTCGATAAGCTGATGGCAAGGTGGGAGGAATTGCAGGAGCTGGTTTAATAACTAATCCTTTTATCCGTCAAAAATTAAAGCGTGCTGTAAACCTTATTATGGTTTACAGCACGCTTTTTTACTTTGCTTTTTTTTCTTAGGCGGGTGAAGCAGTTATAATCCGCTCCTACTCAAACCTCAAACTCTCAATCGGGTCAAGCTTAGAGGCCTTAAAGGCCGGGTAAAAGCCAGAAATAATACCCACTGCGGCGCACATGGCCATGCCCAGGAACATCCATGCCCAGGGAATAATAAAATGGTTAATCCCCATTCCGCTTGATACCAGGTTGCCTATGCCAATGCCGAGCAGTACCCCGAAGAAGCCGCCTATCTGTGTAATGGTAATAGCCTCTATCAGGAATTGCTGGCGAATGCGGGCAGGGGTTGCGCCCAATGCCTTGCGTATGCCAATTTCCCGGGTCCGTTCGGTTACAGATACCATCATAATATTCATTAGCCCGATTGCTGCCCCGGCCAGTGTTATAAGGCCTATTACGAAACCGCCTATGCGTAATACGCCGGTAACCTTGCCCATGCTTTCAGCTAAAGATTCGGCTTTGGTTATTTCAAAAGAATCGGGAGCGCCCAGCCTGTCGTGCCTTACCTGCCGCATCAGTCCGGATGCTTCACTGATGGCGGGGTCAAGCTCCATGGGGTTATAAACAATGGTGGTAACATCATAATACAGCTGCTTTTCTGAGCTTAGCTGCTTACCGCGGATCATGGGTATAAGCACATTGCGATCAGAGCCGTTGCCGCCCATGGTGCCGCCGGTGGCTTCTATTACACCTACCACCATAAAGCGCGCGCCTGATACTATTATGGTTTTACCCAAAGGGTCTGTTCCGGGAAAGAGCTTATCTGCAATCTCCTGGCCAATGATGGTAACAAAGGCCCCGTGCAGCAGTTCTGATGATGACATAGCACGGCCCGATTTCAGGTTATAACTTTTTACAGCCAGGTAGTTTTCATCTGTACCTATTACGCCGCTGTTGGGGTTGGTTTTGCGGCTGCCCGCCTTTACTTCTGCATCCCAGATTATCCAGGTACTTACCGACACTTTTGCCGAGCCATAAGCAAAACGCTCTTTATACATCATGGCCTCCTGGTACGAAATATCAGAATAACGGGTTTCTTTTACGCCGCGCCGCTTACGTTTTACGCTTTTACCCTTTTGCCGAACATCAAAAGTATTTGCTCCCAGGTCTGCAAGGCTTGAGTCTGCCGATGCCTGTATGCCGTCTATTGCGGTGAGTATGCCAACCAAAGCCATAATGCCAATGGCAATTATGAGCGCTGTAAGTACAGTTCTTAAAGTATTTCCGTAAATCGAGCGAAAAGCTTCGCTTATATTTTCTCTAAAATTCATGG
This sequence comes from Bacteroidota bacterium, assembly GCA_040388605.1. Classification (GTDB taxonomy): domain Bacteria; phylum Bacteroidota; class Bacteroidia; order Cytophagales; family Flexibacteraceae; genus JAZKBN01. The sequence goes on from JAZKBN010000005.1 coordinate 163,253, forward strand.
CAGTTTGTTGCGGAATGGCTCGCAGCAGGCCGGGTATTTTGTAAGGCCGTTAAAGATGCGGCTAATTGCTGCAAATCGCCAATCTGAATAGGGATGAATGGCAAAAAGGGCTGACAGAGGTGGCGCATTTTTTGCTGAAAATAATACAGTTCCCCTTCTGCGCTGTGCCAAAACCTTACGTAAGAAAAAAAACATAAAAAGGCGGGCATTTTGTTTGAAGCAATCAAAAATTAAGCAACATTTGTTTGGGAAACTAAATGTTGCTTCACTAACAAATAACCAATTATCAGTATGAAAAGGATTCAGAACCTCAAAAATTACTACGACACCGAATTGGCGTCGGAGCTGCACCGCATTGAAGGTCAACGTAAAGGAATCGTCAGGCAAATGATGGGGCTGTTTATTGCAGTCGCTGTTATTTTTCCATTAATTGCGTACTACATAGT
>JAZKBN010000005.1:163708-195021 GCA_040388605.1 Bacteroidota bacterium
GCCTGTTTACATGCTGTTCCTGATCCCGGTAGTTGTACTTGTAGGCATAGGTTTCTATATGGTTTATGAGTCCATTATTAAAAATACTTCCTTCTATAAAGATTATAAGAAAGATATAATTTATAGATTGATTAAGTATATTAACCCTACTCTTCGTTACGACAAGAAGCATTATATAAGTACCGCAGAGTATTTTAACAGTGGCTTCTTCACCAAGGAATCTGTTCGTGTTGAAGGCGATGACCATGTTAGCGGCGCCATTGACGATGTAAATGTTGAGTTCTCTGAGCTTAAAGTTTCATATAAACGCCCCTCTGATAAGCAAAAATTCAAATCTGAAAACCAGTTTCATGGCATATTTTTTGTGGCAGACTGCCCCAAGCCTTTCCCTGCTGATTTGATTATTGAGCCCGTTAATCATCCTTCGCAGCCGTCTGATGTATTGCTGCCAATTAAGCACGAGGAATTCAACAGCAATTTCCGAGTAAGACTTCCCGGCCGCGATTATATGTTCCAGGCCCAGGAAATGATGACCAAAGATTTCCTCGACAAAATTGTAACCCTGAAGCACCAAACCACCAACGAGATTCACCTCAGCTTCATTTATAATAAAATGTATGTGGCCATTGTTCACGATAAAGACCTTTTTGAACCTTCTGTTTGGAGCCCTGTTAATAACTTCGACTCTATCATGATTCACTTTAAAGATCTTTATGTGCCCATTGCCGTAGTTGAGCACCTTGCTGCCCATAAAGAATTCGAACTTAGCGATGAACGCGAAGAGCATGTTTCTTCTAAGGCTACTGCCGGGGTTTAATAATTTAAACAGCTGATTATTCGGAACTCCTCAATGTTGTTCTGCAGTATATAAAATGCACCGTCTGTAAAGCAGCGGTGCATTTTCGTTTTCAGGTGTAAGTGCTTTTTAAAAGCTTAAACTGTAGGTTGTTTTATCTTTTTCCGGCCGACACATTATTTATGCCCCAATCATTTTTAGCAGGCTTTTCAATATCTTTTTTCGGTGAGTTTAGAGTCACGGTTCCGTGTTTAATTGTTATTCCAAATCATAAGTAAAACACGTTTATTATCTTATACATAGTATGACTTAGGCTGTAATATTGTTTTCCTGTACCCGAATTTCATTTTTCCCTCCCATGTTAATTTAATGTAAACAGCCTGTGGCTTCTTTAATAATTTGGTAACAGGGGCCTAACATGGGGGCAAAACAGGAGCTCTACTTTTGTGGCAGAGTTAAGAAATAAACAACCTGTTATGAAATATGTACTGTCCTTGCTGTTCGGAATACTTGTTTCTGTATCGGCATTTGCCCAAACGGGCATAGTAAAAGGCATTATTACTGATTCCAAAACCAAGGAGCCTATTATAGGCGCAACCGTTGTACTTACCGGCACCACCCACGGCACTGCCACAGATCTCGACGGTAAATTCCAAATAAATAAAGTACCCGTAGGTAAGCAAAGCATCAGCGTTTCCTACGTTTCGTTCAAAACCAAAAAGATTGAAGTAGTTGTTCACGAAGGTAAAACCAGCACCCTGAACACCCATATAGAAGAAGACGTAAGCAACCTGGGTGAAGTTGAAATTTCGGCGGCACGCTTAACAAATACAGAAAGTTCGGTGGTTACAGAAATCAGGGCTTCAGAGCAGGTGGTAAGCGGTGTATCTTCAGAGCAGGTGGCTAAAACCCAGGACCGCGATGCCTCTGAAGTAATAAAGCGCGTTCCCGGCATTACCATCATGGACAATCGCTTTGTAATGGTGCGCGGCCTTAGCGAACGCTACAATGCCGTTATGCTTAACGACGCCCTGATTCCCAGTACAGAAAACGATGTAAAGGCCTTCTCATTCGATATTATTCCGAGCGGTATGCTCGACAGGCTTTTAATATATAAATCTGCCGCCCCTGAGCTGCCGGGCGAATTTGCCGGCGGAGTTATTAAGGTATATACCAAAACGCCCACGCATAATTCATTAACCATTAATTACTCATCGTCTTTCAGGCCCGGAACCACGCTGAACGATTATTACTCGCAGCAAAAGAGCGCTACTGATTTCCTGGGTTATGATAACGGCACAAGAACCCTGCCTTCCGGCTTCCCGGCCAATATACGCAACTTAACAAGCAATTCAGAGCTTGAAAAGGCGTCAAAATCATTACCGAATAGTTGGACAAACTCAAAGTCGACGGCCATGCCGGATCAGCGATTGGCCCTGAATTTTACCAAGGTAATCAACCTCGGTAACGATGTGAAGGTAGGCAACGTAACTTCTTTCAACTATACCAATGCTTTTCAGCATTACAATGCCCTGCGTAACAATTACAACTCATATAACCTGGCTACCAATAGCAGCAGCCGTATTTATGAGTACCACGACGATACTTATATAAATAACGTGCGCCTTGGCCTGCTGCATAACTGGTCTTTAGATATTGGCAGCAAAAACAAGTTCGAGTTCAGGAACATGTTCAACCAAATGGGCTCCACCCAAAATACCCTGCGTACAGGCACCGAGTTTGAAGGCGGGAACGACCTGAAAGGGTATGGATACCGCTACGAAACCCGCCGTATTTACATGGGCCAGTTCCATGGCGAGCACGCGGTTTCGGCAGGCAGCAAAGTTGAATGGTCGGCCGGCTATGCCAATACCAACCGTTCCGAACCTGATTTCCGCAGGGTGAACACCCGCAGGCCAATGGGCTCCAACGCCGATGCCGGTTATACAGTTACCCTGCCGCCTGATGCCAGCGCCCAGGATGCCAGCCGTTTCTACTCTAAAGCCAACGAAAACCTGTTTATGGCCAGCGGAGATTGGGAGCAAAAGCTGAAGCTTAAATCAGGAACCGACAAAGTACCTGTAATTCGTGCAGGTTTTTATGCCGAAAACAAGACCAAAAATTTCGCTGCCCGTTGGATGGCTTATGCCAAATCTCAACCCGACAATTTCAATAACGACATTACCCGCCTGCCCATAGACAAGATTTTTGCTGATGAAAACCTAAACGCTGTTACCGGCCTGGTACTGCGCGAAGGCACCAACCCAAGCGATAGATACGATGCCGAAAACCTGCTTTTGGCAGCATACACCGGAACTACCATTCCTATGGGTGCGCTTACCATATCAGGCGGCCTGCGTGTTGAGCAAAACCACCAAAAGCTGAATACCTCTACTTCTAACGGACGCCCAAGCGTGGTAGATAACAATATACTGCGTGCCCTGCCTTCAGCAAACCTCAGCTATAGCCTCTCAGAAAAAAGCCTTGTTCGACTTGCCTATTACCGCACCCTTAACCGTCCTGAGTTCCGCGAGCTGGCTCCCTTTGCCTATTATGACTTTAACTTCAACAACGTAATAACCGGCAACCCGAAGCTTAAAACCCCATCTATTGATAACCTGGATGCCCGCTACGAATATTACCCATCGGCAGGCGAAACAGTATCGTTCGGTGCTTTCTACAAGAAATTCACCAACCCTATCGAGTCTTACTTCCTTGAAGGCGCTGGTTCAGGCGGTACACGCAACTTCTACTCCGATAATGCTGAATATTCAACCAGCGCAGGAATTGAAGCCGAAGCACGTAAATCTTTAGCCGGCTTAACCGGGTTCTCTTTTGTTGATCGGTTTTCGGTATTGGTAAACGCTTCTCTTATCCGCAGCAAGGTTGAATTAGGTAAAAAGGCTGTAGGCCAGGAATCAAGCAGGCCAATGATGGGCCAATCTCCCTATGCCATTAACGCAGGCATTTATTATGCCGATGAGGCTAAAGGTCTGCAAATAAACATGCTTTATAACGTGGTGGGCAAGCGCATTTACGCCGTAGGCTCAACCGGCACGCCTGATATTTATGAGCTGCCCCGCAACGTGCTTGACCTTACCCTTACAAAACGCGTTAACCGCTTTCTCGATATCCGCTTAGGCGTTCAGGATTTGCTGAACAACGCCGTAAGGCTGCGCCAGGATTCTAACCTTGACGGCAACCTTTCTGCCACATCAAAAGGCGATGAAGATATTCTCAGCTATAAGCGCGGAAGCTATTATACATTCGGATTACAATTTAACATTCAATAAATCAGGTAATTAAGCCTCGCTATATTCAAACCCCTATTCCTCAAAATTAAACCCAACAATGAAAAATTTAAAAAAGCTGTCCTGGATTTTTGTGGCATTGTTTTGTTTAACCTTTACTGCCTGTAAAGACGATAAAAACGACGCAACTCCTGTTGACGAAAATGCATGGAAAATTGCACAGGATACTGCATCTAAGCTTTACGTTATAACAGGTAACCTTACCTCGGGCAACGTAACGCTTGATTCATCTAAAAAATACCTGCTTAAAAACTACGTTCGAATTGCCGACGGTGCAACCCTTACCATTCAACCCGGTACTGTCATTAAAGGTGATTTCGCTACAAAGGGCACGCTTATTATTCAGCGCGGCGCTAAAATAATGGCGGTTGGTACCCAAACCAAACCCATTATCTTCACTTCAAACGCTGCCAAAGGCACCCGCGGACCAAGTAACTGGGGCGGTGTGGTAATTGCAGGCAAAGCCCCTATTAACGCAACCGGCGGCGAAGCAGAATTCGAAGGCGGTTACGGCGAAAAATTCGGCGGCACCGATGCTGCTGATAACTCGGGCGTATTGAAATATGTTCGTATTGAGTTCGGCGGCGTTGCCCTGTTACCGAACCAGGAAATTAACGGCCTTACCATGGGCGGCGTAGGTTCGGGCACTGAGCTTGACTACATACAGGTTTCTTACTCAGGCGATGATTCATTTGAATGGTTCGGCGGTACTGTAAATGCAAAGCACCTGATTGCCTTCCGTGGTCTTGATGACGATTTCGATACCGATTTTGGCTACTCAGGCAAAATTCAGTACGGCGTAGTTCTGCGCGACCCGGCTAATGCCGACCAAAGCGGCTCTAATGGTTTCGAGTCTGACAACGACCCTACCGGTACCGACGCTTCACCTAAAACAGCTCCGCAATTCTCAAACATCAGCGTTTTTGGTCCGCTTAAAACTTCAGGAACTGTATATGACCCTAACTTCAAACGTGGAGCGCATATTCGTCGTAACTCTGCCATGTCGGTGTATAACAGCGTAATATCAGGTTTCCCTTTCGGTATTCTTATAGATGATGCAAAATCTGAAGGCAACGCCACTTCCGATGCCTTAAAAATAAGAAATACCACATTGGCTGCCTGTACCACTCCCTTGGCAGTAAACAGCGGCCGTACCTGGGATATAGCTTCCTGGTATGCTACCGTTAACTATGGCAACAGCATTCTGGCTACAAATGCAGACCTTATGATGGCAGGCGACCCTTTCGCGCTTACTGCTCCAAACTTCCAGCCTTCAGCCGGCTCACCGCTGCTTGGCTCTGCATCTTTCAGCGGCATTACCGGTTTCGAAACCGTAACCTACCGCGGCGCCTTCGACGGAACGAACAATTGGACCACAGGCTGGACAAACTTCGATCCGCAGAACGCAAACTATTAATTCTTAACTCATATAATTACCAAGCAGCATGGTTCCTTTGGAGCCATGCTGCTTTCTTTTTATGGAATAGTACAAAACGGGTAAACAAACAGCTCCGGTCTTTCTGTCAGCCCTGCTGCCTGAACCACTCCTGCAATACTATCATGGCCCAAAGTTCCTGCGCATAATCTGCTCTGCGTGCAGAATGGGTTTGAACCATGGTTTTGAGCACATCGCGGTTTACATAATCATTCAGCGGCCAATCTGTTTTATATAAGTTTTCTGTTAAGTGCCTGAATGCAGGTTCCCTGAGCCATTCCCCGGTTGGCATACCGAAGCCTTCTTTTCTGCGCTTAACATAAATTTCACCTTTCCTTTTAACAAGCATTTGCCTGAGCGCCCATTTTCTGCCTCCCCTGAAAAGCAGGTTGGCGGGTACTTGGGTCAATAAATTACTGAGGTCATTATCCAGGAAAGGTACGCGCACTTCAACAGATTGAGCCATGCTTGCGAGGTCGGTTATGGCAAGAATATCGTCCCTGAGGTATTTGGTCATATCTGTTTCAAGGGCGAATCGCAAAAGGCTTTCATTCCCCTTCATATTCTCTGCCGATAAATCTCCCGGAACTGATTTCCTGAAGAAGCCCGCCGGGTAACCGTTCAGCCTTGTGAAATTCCTGAAGGTAACTGTTGGCTCACTGTGCAGGCTGCCTGCAAACCTGCTTAGCAGGCGAAAGTGCTTGCGCAGGGGGTGCGCAAAGCCTACAGGTAATATGGGCGCCCATGCCTGCATTAAGTTAACGGGTAAAAAATGCCTGAACCTGATGTAGTTGTAAAATGCCTTGTGCCTATTGTAGCCCGCAAAAAGTTCATCGGCGCCGGCGCCTGAAAGCAAAACGGTAACCCGGGGCTTGGCCACTTCACTGATTAGTTTTGTAAGCAGGCCTGCGCCGTCGGCAATGGGTTGGCCAAGATTGCTTACAAATTCGGGCAGGCGGTTTAATGCGCTGCTGTCAACGGTAAGCAGGTTGGGTTTAAGGCCATATTGAAGCGCAGCCTTTTCGGCATACATAAAATCGTTGCTGCCGAAGCTTTTTTGTGCCGCTGAATTAATTACTGAAAATGCAGGAACGTTTTTATAGCCGGCTTCTGAAATGAGTGAGGCTATTAAAGTACTGTCTACACCGCCGCTCAGTAACAGGCCTACAGGTACATCTGCTTTCATTTGCCTGCTTACAGATTGCACCAAAAGCTCCTCTGTTTTACGCAATAACTCGCCGGGGCTTATTTCTTTAACAAGCGGTTTTTGCTCGCAAAAGTTTAAAATATCACGCTCATTAGATACCGCCCCGCCTGTATAGGCCGCAAATACCGATCTGAAAACCATGCAGGTTCCCGGCATCAGCTCATAAATGCCTTTGTAAAAGGTTTCAGGGCTGCGTGCGGTTCGGTTGAGCAGGTAATGCGGTATTTGTAAATAGTCAGGTTCCGGTGCCGGTCCCGGCCCGGCAAGCAGTCCTTTAATTTCCGATGAAACAGATACCAAACCGGCTTGCTCCCTGAAAAAGAGGGGTTTTATACCATGCCTGTCTCGCGCAACAATAATTTCATTGCGGTGCAGGTCGGCAAAAACAAAAGCGAACATGCCGTTCAGGAGGGGCAGGGCATTACGCCCCATGGTGCAAAGCAGGTGCAGCAAAACCTCTGTGTCAGACTTGCCGGTGAATTCCGTGCGCGCGAGTTCAGGCCTGTACATGAGCTCGGCGGTATTATACAGCTCCCCGTTGTAAATTAATACGCACTGCTTATCGCGGCTGAACATGGGCTGTGCTGCAGTGCCGCTGTGGTCGCTTATTTTCAGCGCGGTATGGCCCATGATTATACCTTCATGCTGCCACATGCCGCTCCCTTCGGGGCCGCGATGCCGCAATGCGGCATTCATTTTATTCATTGCCTCGGCAGCGTCGGCCGGGTTCAGCCGGCCAATAAGTGCGTTAATGCCACACATAGGCTCAATAATTTACGGAAGAACAAAAGGCAAAGTAACACCGCCCGGTACACAATGCCGGGCAGAAAGATTACCGCAGGCTTTAAAAGCCGGCCTGCGGTATTAAGCTGTGAAAAACATGTTCGATTACTTGCGTACCACGGCGCCTAGCTCACGCTCAAAGGCATCCTGTAAGCGTTGCATAATGCTGCCTGTAATGGTATCGGTAAGGGTTTGGCTGTTATCCTGCAAAATAAAGCTCACCGAGTAAGATTTTTTATCGGCCCCAATCTGGGGACCTTCAAATACATCAAAAACATTCAGATCGCGCAACAGCTTTTTCTCGGTTTGGCGGGCCAGCTTCTCAATTTCAGCGAAGCTTACTTTTTTATCAAGCACCAAAGATAAATCTCTGCGAACTTCAGGGAAACGGCTTATTTCCGAATATTTAAGACTTGGGTTATACTTCTTCATGAGGTAATCCCAATCAATATCTGCAAAGAAAACAGGCTGCTTAATTTCGAATGCCTTTGTAATGCGTTGGCTTACGAGGCCAATGGTAACAATGGCGCGCTTGTTCATTACAAGGTTCTGTGCGTATTCAAACAGGTCGTTATCGGCCTTTTCTGCGCTGAAATTTGTGAAGCCAAGCTTTTGCAAAAGTACCTGCACGGCTTCCGCAAGAACGAAATAATCGGTTTTTTCGGGTTTGCGCTGCCAGTTTTCAGCTTGTTTGCTGCCTGTTATAAAGAGCGCAAGGCGGTTGCTTTCGCTATACTTGCCATCTGCCTTACGATACGTTTTTCCGAATTCGAAAAGGTTCAGGGTATCACGCTTGCGGTTTATGTTGTGCAGCATGGTTTGCAGCGCCCCGAAGAGCAGGGTCTGCCGCATTGCGCCGAGGTCTTCGCTCAGGCGGTTTAATATGAGCACATTTTGCTCAGGGTTCAGGGTCTGGCTTAGCCCGGCAAAATTGGCATTGGTGAGGCTGTTATTTATTATTTCAGAAAACCCCTTGGCCGAAAGCATATCGCCAATCTTATTACGGATAGCTTCAGTATCTGTTTCAGGGAACTCTGCAAGGAAAGCGCTGCCAAGCGTTTCATTAATATCAATGTTGTTGAAACCGTAGATGCGCATCACCTCTTCGGCTAAATCTGCCGGGCGGGTTACATCCACACGGAAGGGAGGCACTGTTGCTGTAAACGTTTCGGCAAAACCATCATGCCCGAAAGTTTCTTCGGGAACCACCTGAATATCGAGGCTGCCAAGAATTTGGTTAATGGTTTCCTGCGACAGGTCTTTACCAATCAGGCGGGTAAGCTTATTGTAATCTGCTTTAATTACAGCCGGGGTAATTGGCTCCGGGTAAACATCGTTGAATGCCGAGCTTATCTCTCCGCCGGCAATCTCGGTAATGAGCTTTGCCGCCAATTTAAGGGCAATTACAGGCATATCCGGGTCTGCACCGCGTTCAAACCGGAAGCTTGAATCGGTTTTAATACCCAGGCTCTGCGAGCTTTTGCGCACAGTTACCGGGTTGAAATAGGCGCTTTCAATAAAAATTTCGGAAGTTGCGGCAGATATGCCTGAATCAAGCCCGCCGAAAACTCCGGCAATGGCAAGCGGTTCTTCAGCATCGCAAATCATGAGGTTATGGGCCTTTAGTTTGCGTTCTGTTTTATCAAGGGTGGTAAAAGCCGTGCCTTCGGGCATGTACTTTACAATAATTTGGTCGCCCTTAATTTTGCTGCGGTCGAAGGCGTGCAGGGGATGGCCTATGCTGTGGAGCACATAATTGGTAACATCAACCACATTATTAACCGGACCTACGCCAATGCTGCGCAAACGTTCCTGCAACCATTCAGGCGATGCACCAACAGTAACGCCGCTGATGCTAACCCCGGCATAACGCGGGCAGCCTGCTGCATCTTCAATCGTAATTCCAACGCCTTTGCCGCTGCTGTTACCTATAACAGAAGCCACATCGGGCAGCTTGGCCTGGCGGTTCAAAAGCGCTTTTAGATCACGCGCGGTACCGTAATGCGATGCCGCATCGGCACGGTTGGGTGTTAAGCCTATTTCAAAAACTATTTCATCCTGCAAATTGAAATATTTGGAGGCGGGTGTTCCGTTCGGCAGGGGAGTATCAAGGACCATAATGCCCGCATGCGATTCCCCTAGGCCTATTTCATCTTCGGCGCAAATCATGCCTTCGCTGAGCTCGCCTCGAATTTTGCTTTTCTTAATTTTAAAAGGATCTCCCTCTTTTGGGTAAAGTGTTGCGCCAATAAGGGCAATAATTACTTTTTGCCCGGCAGCTACATTGGGAGCGCCGCAAACAATATGCAAAGGTTCTGCTGCGCCAACATCTACGGTTGTCAGGCTCAGGCGCTCGGCATTGGGGTGTTGTGTACAGGTTAATACCTGCCCGACTACGAGGCCTTCAAGCCCGCCGGGAATGCGCTGTGTCTTTTCAATATTTTCAACCTCGAGACCGCAGCCGGTAAGTAAGCCCGATATCTGCTCTGCCGTTTCGGGTAGGTATATATAGTCCTGCAACCAGGATAGAGATATTTTCATGCCTTTAAAATTCGATGCAAATTAGGCAAATTTAGGTTCAGGCCCGGCTTCGAATGCTTTTTTGAGCTGTTTAAAATAATTTCCGGGCAAATATAATTCTGTAGGAAAGGCAGGTTTAAGGCATGCTGCGGGGTATTTGAACCCTGAACCCGGCCATGCAGTTATTGCATATTAAGGCAAACCGGTTCATTATGGTTAACTTGCGGCTTCATACAAGTATTTAGAAGCCATGGCGCGCCTGTACCCTCTCTACGAGGACAATCACCTGATTATAGTTAATAAGCCTGCAGGCATACCCGTGCAGCCCGACGAGAGTAACGATAAAACAATGTCGGATTACGTGAAAGATTATATTAAGCAGCAATACAACAAACCCGGCGATGTTTTCCTCGGCACCGTTCACCGCCTCGACAGGCCCGTTAGCGGGGCCATTGTGTTTGCCCGCACCAGCAAGGCACTTGAGCGTATGAACGAGATTTTCCGTAAGCGGCAGGTTCAGAAAACCTATTGGGCCCTTGTTGCCAAACGCCCTGAGTACGAAAGCGGCAAAATGACCAACTGGCTCATTAAAGACGAAAAAACCAATACCGTTGCCTGTTTCGATGAAGATATGGAAGGAAGCCAAAAAGCCGAGCTCTATTACCGCACCCTGGGCAAGCTGAATGGGTTTTGGCTTTTGGAAGTAAATCCTATTACCGGACGTTCGCACCAGATTCGTGCACAGTTAAGCCATGCCGGGGCCCCCATACGCGGCGATTTAAAATACGGCTACCCAAAGCCTAACGAAGACCGCAGCATTTGCCTGCATGCCCGCAGGCTTTGGTTTATGCACCCGGTAAAAAAAGAGCCGTTAATTATAACCGCCGGTGTGCCTGAAATTCCCTTCTGGGAACAATTCCTGACCCTCGATGATTTTGACCCCAAAGACAAAAGCCTTGATTTTATTTATTAATTGAAGGTTTACCGCATAACAAAAAGAAAACCCTGCCGACTAATACAGTTCGCAGGGTTTTCTTTTTGGCAATTAGCTGATAAATGTTTCCGGGCTATTCCAAATTTCTATCAGGCACTCAGCAAAACAAACACCGCGGGCACCTTGCTCGGTATAGCAAACCCCGATTTCCGCCATTCCGCAATGGTTGCGGTACGTATAAAGGCATCGGGTGCGGTCAGGTCAAGGGCAATGCAGAGTTGGGTTGAAGGGTGGCATTGTTTCAGCAATTCTGCATAAAGGGGAACATTGCGGTAAGGGGTTTCCATAAAAATCTGCGTTTGGTTTTTCTCCTTAGATTCTTTTTCCATAAGCTTGATGCCTGCGCTGCGTTGTGGCTCTTTTTGCGGCAGGTAGCCCAGGAATGCAAATCTTTGTCCGCCGAGGCCGCTGCCCATAAGCGCTAAGATAAATGAGCAGGGGCCGGTTAAAGGTACCACATGAATATCGCGCTTATGTGCAAGGGCCACAAGGTTAGCGCCCGGGTCTGCTATGCCCGGACACCCGGCTTCAGATATAATACCTGCCTGCCCGAATTTTTTGGTTAAAGCAATGTAGTCGCCCAATTCTTTTGCTTCTGTACTTTTATCAAGCACATAAAAACTGAGGGTTTCAATAACTTCAGGGTGGCCTACCTTACTTACAAAGCGACGGGCGGTGCGCAGGTTTTCCACAAAAAACAGGCGTGTGCTGCGTATGGCAGCTTCAACCTGTGGCGCTAAAACCTCCTTTTCGGTACCTGCCGCCAAAACCGTAGGAATCATGTAGAGAACAGGTTTTTCTGTGGCGGCCGGCGCCTTTTTTTCATTATTCTCAGCCGATTTATTTTGGGCTTCCTGCATGCTTTGGGTTATGAATGTGCTTCACGGGCTTGGCCCGGAAATTGAATTAATAATTATGCCCTCAAATGCACCGGTAGATTTACCTGCATTGTCGGCGATTCAAATTTCCACATTAAATCTCATACCACTATGCCACGCGGAGATAAATCGAAATATACCGAAAAGCAAAAGCGCCAGGCTGAGCACATAGAAGAAGGCTATAAGCACGATGGCGCATCAGACGAACGTGCCGAGCGCATTGCCTGGTCTACCGTTAATAAGCAGGACCACGGCGGTAAAAAGAAATAGCAGATGCTGCTTGCAGGCCTTACGTCAATGCCAGCCTTTGCGGAATTCTATTGTATAAGCTGCTGGTTATAAACCAATATAAAACACAAATGCCGGCTATTGGCCGGCATTTGTGCATGAATAAACCTTAGCTTTTAATCTTCATTACCATAGCTGTTATGGTATCGGTTGCACCTTTGCGGTTCTTGTCTCCGATAAGAGCATGAACCTAAAGCTCCCCGATGTCTTTCTAACGATTAACGTTAATTATTGTTTTACTGCTTTCAATACTTTTATGCCCGTTTGAGATTCGATGCGTATGGTATAAATGCCTGCAGGCAGGCCTGAGCAGTCTATTTTGGCGAAATTAAGACCGGGTTCAAGGCTCATTGTATTTTCATGTACCAATTCGCCGTTCAAGTTTACAACATTTACCGTAATAATTTCACTTTCAGTGCTCTGAATATTTAATCCGGCTACATCCTGAACCGGGTTAGGGTACACCATTGCCTCAAAAGCTGCCCGCGTTTTTGTTGCCGATCGGATATAAATAGTAGGGAAGACTTCTTCTTTACCATCGAAATCGGTTTGGCGCAGGCGGTAATAAGCATCGTGGTAATTCAGGCTGTCAATGAATGAATAGTTTTTAATATTGCTGCTGTTCCCGGCTCCGGCAACAAAACCTGCCCTTGCAAATTCTTTACCTGAGCCGCTGCGTTCAACAGTAAAGCCTTGGTTATCATGCTCCGAAGCTGTGCTCCAGTTCAGGTGTGTATGTTTGCCAATTACTTCGCCGCTGAAATTAAGCAGTGTTACCGGCAGGGGAGCGTCTTTAGAAGCAGCAGCCCAATCAGAGAAGCTGTTAATGCCCGTTGCGGTAAGTGTTTTAGAAGCCTGGTTTAGCGTGCAATTGCTTACTTTAAGCCATGTAGCGCCGCTGTTCGTGCTTTTGTATAAAGTTAATCGGCTGCCGTCAACATTATTAAGTTCATCGCTGTTTGCAAGGTATTTGAAAGTGAGGGTTGCATTCAGGTTGGCGTCTACAGTTGGGGTAATGGTGTATTTACGTTTAAGGCCGGGGTTAGAGTTATAGCCTGTAATAGTTGCCCCTATTTCCCTGAGTACATAAGTGCTGCCGGGGTTAGCGCCGACGGCATTAATTTCAACACCAATGTTGCCGAAAGTATTCAGGCTGTTTTGGGTCATGGTACGCGTAAGCTCAGACTTACCGTACACATAAGAGTTATCTGTTTCTGATGCGAAAGAAGCAGAGCTGCCCAGCGTGATTTTATATGTGCCTGTACTGAAAATACCGTTAGTCATTGTAATTGTTCCTGCAACGCCCAGGTTGCTGCCTAATGTGGCTGTGCCTGATGTGCTGCGGTTCATAGCAAGGTTGTTGATATTAGAGTTAGACGCGAAGCTTAGGGTACCCAGTGCGCCGCTTCCCCCAATGGTCAGGTTGCTTGCCGATGTTGATGAAAGCAGGCCGCTGCCGCTAACAGTGCCGTTTAGGGTAAGGCTGTTGCTGTTCAGGTTAAAGGTGCCGGCAGTAAGGGTAAGCGCACCGCTAATGGTTAGGCTTTGGTTACCAAGGCTGAGCCCATTGGTTCTGTTAACCGTTAAGTTGGCAACAGTAGTGCTGCCGAAAACGCTGTTCGGTAAAGTAAATGCTGCGCCGCCTGTATTGCCTGCGCTGCCGAAGGCAATTATTGAGCCGCTTGCAGATGCGTCAATTGTTCCGCTTGTTCTTGTTATCGGGGCATCTGCTGTCTGAACGGTCAGCTTGCGCCCGTTCAATGCCAAAGTTCCGGCCGAAAGATTCAGGGTATTTGTAACGGTTACGTCGCCGGCCAAAGACTTGGTACCGCTGCCTGCTATACCTAAATTATTGTAAGTAAAGGAAGGAATACTTTGTGCGCCGTTGCCGTTGAATTCAATGCTGCTGCCTGTAGTGGTATAGGTATTGCCTGTTCCGGGGTCGAATGTTCCGGCAACCTGTATGGTGCCGGATGAAGCCAATACCCTTGCGCCGGAGCCTGAGAAGCTAAGGTTATTGTAGGCCAGTGCAGGAATTGTTTGCGAGCTGTTGCCTGCGAATGTTACCGAGCTGTTTGTTGCAGATGTAAATGTGCCGCTTACGCTGGTCATGCCTGCAATTGTAAGCGCTGAGTTGGCAGATAAAGTTAAAGAAGCAGATGAACCAACTGTTAGAGCCTTGCAGCTTGCGCTGCCCGATGCAGCTACGCTTGGCTGGTTAGCACCGAATGAGTTGGTAATATTTACGTCAATTGAGGTTGAAGGCACACCCCCGGCCCAGTTATCTGCCGTGGCCCATGCGCTGCTGGTATAGCCCCACCAGGTACCTGCCGGCTGCACGTTAACGCTTATTGTACCTGTAGTGCTTGTGCTGCCGCATCCGTAAACGGTTACTGTTACAGTGGCATTGCCCGTGAATGAGCTGCCCCATGTGGCTACTCCTGCGTTTGTAATGCTGTTGCCGCTGCCGTTTACTGAGTAAGTATAGCTTACCGCATCGCTTGCCGTAGTTGCAAAAGTTGTGGTGGTTCCTGAAGCAGCGCGTGCAGGCGTTGCCGGGTTTAATGCCGGGCTTATTGCAGGGCCTGTTGTTATTACCGGTGCAGG
This sequence comes from Bacteroidota bacterium, assembly GCA_040388605.1. Lineage (GTDB taxonomy): Bacteria > Bacteroidota > Bacteroidia > Cytophagales > Flexibacteraceae > JAZKBN01. The sequence goes on from JAZKBN010000005.1 coordinate 178,528, forward strand.
TACAACGGTTGCATTATAAGTTGCAGGTAAAGAAGTTACACCCTTACAATCTGTGCCTGTTACACTTATTGAACGGGTGCCCGATGTTCCGTTCCAGTTTACAGTAATGGTATTGGTACCGTTTCCTGATGCAATTGTTCCGCCTGTACCTACTGTCCAGGCATAGCTGATTGCGTTTGCAGCCGTTGTGGTATATGTAGCGGTGCTGTTTATGCATTCAGTACCTGAGAATTTTGTGGGGGTTGATGGTGTGCCAATTACACCGCCAACAACTGCAGAAAATACTTTAGAGCCCGAGCAACCGTTGCCGCCGTTGTAATTTAAGGTAAGGTTATATGTTCCGCCTGTGGCGCCCCACAGAACTGTAACGCTGCTTTGGTTGTTAAGGCTTGTAATGGTGCCGCCGCCTGAAAGGCTCCAGGAATATGAGCTAATATTATTTCCGTTTGCGGCGTAAGTGGCAGACGTTAGGTAGCATTGTGAACCTGAAGACAAGGCAGGGGCAACATTAGACACATTTACCGAGCTGCTTGTAAGCGTGGAAGTATTGCCCGCACAATTGCTTGCATATACCGATACAGATGCGCTTCCGCTGAAACCGGTTGCCCAATTAACGGTAACGCTGTTGCTTGAACCTGTATAAGTATTGGTGCCGGTTGAGGCAAAGGTGTTGCCTGTGCCTGAAACGGTCCATGTATAAGAAACGGTTCCGCCCGATGCTGAGTTACAGGAATAAGAAGTTGAGTTACCGCCGCAGCCCTGACCATTAGAAGACGGGGTGCCAAGGCCGGTAGGTAAGCCGGTAACAGTACGGTTAGAGCTGTTTTGGCTGCTGGTACCGCTGCAACCGGTTGCCGAAACATTCATGCTCTTACTGCCGGTGCTCGCATTGCTGTTCCAAAGTACGGTTATAGTACCGGTGGTTGAGCCCGCTGTTATTGAACCATCTGTTACCGACCAGGAATAAGAGGTTGCGTTAGAGGCTGTAGTGCTGTAAACACAGCTTTGGCCCGCGCATTCAGTGCCCGATACAAGTGTGGGAGTGCTTGGTGTGGTAACCTGCCCGGTAACGATTGCCGAATAGGTAGCCACAGTGCTTGTAGAGTTATTACAGCCCCTGGCTGTGCAGGTAAGGGTATAGGTACCGCCGCCTGTTGTATTCCACTGCACAGATGCTGTGTTGTTGTTTTGGTTCAGGCTTCCGCCGCCACTTAGGGTCCAAACGTAGTTGTTTATGTTGGCGGGGGCAGTTACGCTGTAGTTAGATGTTTGCCCATGGCATTCTGTGCCCGAAGTTTTAACCGGTGTGCTTACTGCGCCTACCGGGCCTGTTACATTAGCGGTATAGGTGGTGCTTGTGCTGCCGCCGCAGTTGGTGGCTGTAAAGGTTATTGTAGCGCTGCCGCTGAATGTGCTGCCCCATGTAATGGTTGGGCTGGTCCCGGTTGAGCCGGAAATGGTGTTGCCTGATGCCGCGCCCGGGCTAACCGTCCACAGGTAGCTCGTTGCCCCGTTGCCTGCCGATACGCTGTAGTTAGATGTGGTGTTGGCGCATTCGTTTCCGCCTGATTTGCTTGGGTTACCCAGGCCTGTAGGCGCGCCTGTAACTATTGCCTGTGTTTGTGCCTGCTGGGTGTTGTTATTACAGCTTACAGCCTGCACGCGCACGTTGTAATAATTTTGATAATTGCCCATGCTGCTGTTCCATACAACAGTGGCTGAAAGGCCGTTGCCGGTTATTGAGCCGCCGCCGTCGGGTAAAGACCAAACGTAGCTGACCGCGCCCGGCACCGAGCTGATGCTGTACACGCAGGTTTGGCCCGCACATTCATTACCCGAAGTTTTTGAAGGGTTGCCCGGTGTGTTAGGCGTATTATATACAGTTGTGTTGCGCGATGCCGACGATGTGGTGTTACATCCGTTGGCTGTAACTGTAATGGTGCGGCCGCCGTTATTGCCGTCCCAGGCCACATTAGCGGTAAGGCCGCTGTAAGAAAGCGTTCCGTTGCCGGATATAGACCATGTGTAGGAAGTTGCGCCTGATACTGCCGTTGCGGTGTAATAGGCCGTTGTGTTTACACATTCAGAACCCGATGATAATGTTGGTGCCGTTGCTGTGCCTAATGCCGCAATGGCCACCACCACTGAGTTGGTGTTGGTGCTGCCGTTGCAGCCCGTGGCGGTTACGGTAAGCGTTGCGTTTCCTGTGAATCCAGCGCCCCAGCTTACTGTAGGGGTGCTTGTTGTGCCCCCGCTGCTGATGCTGTTCCCGCTGCCGTTTACAGACCAGCTGTAAGAGCTGGCATTAGTTGCGGTGCTGCTGTACACGGCTGTGGTATTAGGGCAAACGTTTCCGCTTGATTTTACAGGTACCGATGGTGTTCCCACATTGCCGGCCACTGTAACGTTTACAGAATTAACAGCCCATCCGCTGCCGCCGCAAACCTGGGTGCTGCATTTTACAGTAGCGCTGCCGCTGAAACCTGAGTGCCAGCTGATGGTTGCCACACCGTTTGTAAAGCTCGATACTGTGTTGTTGGTTCCGGTTACGCTCCAGGCCCAGGTAGGGCTGCCGCTAGCTGTTGCTGTATAGGTAGCCGAGCTGCCGGCGCATTCGGTGCCTGATGTTTTAGCAGGGGCCGAAGGGATATTGCCGGCAGGCGTAACAGAAATAAGGTAAGATGCCGTATTAACCGAGGTGCATGAGGTGCCGCCGGTAATAACAGCGCGGTAATAAATGCTTGCCGTTAAAGTTGCTGTTGTTATGCTTGCCAGGTCCTGGTTGCCTATTGATGTCCAGTTGCTGTTATCGTAGCTTGTTTCCCAACGGCTTACCTTACCTGCATAGCCCGCTACTGTTAATGTTGTTGTGCCGCTGCCGCATATTGAATTATTGCCGCTTAAGCTGCCCGCAGTAGGGGTAAAGCTTACAGATAAATTGCTTGTGGCTGCATTTGAGTACACGCTGTAGCTCATGCAGGTGCCTTGGGTGCTGGTTGTAACTACTGCGTAGTAAACGGTGCCGCAACCGGGGTAAGAATCAGAGAAAGTGGTATTGGTGCGCCCGTTTGAATAGCCTGCTACCGTTGTTGTGCCGTAAGTGCTGCCTGCAGGTATGTTTGCGCCTGCATTGGGGTAATCAACAACAGCAGCACCCACACGACGAAGAATCATATAGCCGTCGCCTGAAGATGCCGCTGTCCAGCTTGCGGATACAATGCCGGCTGATACTGAGAGATTTAATGCTGAGGGTGAAAACCCCGGTGTGCTCGGGGCCAGGGTGGCTCCGCCTGAGCTGCCTGTTGTGGGTGCCTTACAAAGGGTAAGACCTGAGTTTATGGTACCTTGGTTGGTAATGTTTCCGCCGGAGCAAAGGCTGCTGCATGAGCCCCCGCCGCCCCCGCCGCCGTTTACAACGCCGCCGTTAATAAAAAAAGTCCCGTTTACATACAAGCTGCCGTTCAGGTTAAGCGTGCCGGCTCCAAGAACGGTATAGTCTCCGCTTATATAAACCGCGCCTGCTATTGTAAGCGCATCGGCACCGGTAACGTTGCCCGTAATGGTTGCATTGCCTCCTAAGTTAACAGAGCCCCCTCCGTTCATGGTTAAGCCGTTTCCAATGGTAACCGGGCCAGAAACAGAAATTGCCTGGTTGGCTGTTACGCTGCCGCCTATTGATACTGAGCTGCCGGAGCCTGAACTTGTTAAAGAGCCTGAGCCGTTAATTGTTGCGTTACCTGATACAGTAAGCGGACCTGTAAGGCTCATTGCCGCATTAGCAGTCAGCGAACCGCCTATTATTACCGAGCCTGTGCTTGTAAACGCCATATCGAAGATAGCGCTGCCTGTAACGTTAAGCGTACCGTAGTTGTACAGGGGCCTTCCTGCCGAAAGGCTGTTCAGGTTCATAACCCCGTAGTTGTAAACAGCAACGGTATTAGAAGTTATGGTGTAATCGCCGGTCATGGTGCCCCGGTTAATAATTACCTGGCCGGAGTTTCCGTTAACGGTAATCCTGCTTTTATCTATGGTAACACCGGGTCCTATGCAAAGGGTGGTATTGTCTGAGTTAAGGGTAATGTTATTGTTCCAGGTTCCGCCGGTGAGGCAAATGGTTTGGTTACCGGAACTTACAGTAATATCTGAACCGGGACTATAAGTTGCGTTACATCCTGTGCATTGCGCCCAGGTGAAGCCGGGCATTGCCAACAGGATGGCAAAAATTAAGGTCAGTGATTTGATATAGCGTATGTTCATTGAGTGAACGGGTTAACAGAAGTAGCTGCAGCGATATTTGGAAGGTGTACTTATTGTAAGCTGTTTCGTATTTTAAGAATGCAACACTGTAAGCATTTGCACAAAAAGTGTGTTTTTTTAGCCGTAAAAAGCAAGGTTGAACAAATTGTTCTAATTGAATAAGTGCAAATACCTCCGAAACGACTGTAAATATTAGCGTTTTATAAATAATATATTAAAAACAGCATAGTTAAATAATATTAATAAAATATCGAGTAGTGTTTTATTAATATATGACTTAGTTATGTGTCAGTTTGCGCCAATTATTTCAAATGTAATATTTACACCATAGTACCACAAAATTAGCCCTATTATTTTTTTTAATCATGTTTTATATGCTTCAAAAGCAATAAAATTTCTCCCGGAATGGGAAACGCGGAGAATAGATGCCTTTTATCTTCTAAAATGGGACGTTCAACGAAGCATAGTGAAATACACCGGGCTTTTGCAGCCGGCATCTTAATTTACCTTTTTAAGAATGTTTGGCTATACCTGTTATTTATATAATTTTTAGCTGAAACGTAGTGCTTTTGCCATGTTTTCTCGGTTCTAAAGCTAAGCGCTGCTCCCTGTTCAGTTAATTTATAATTTCCCTGATGCCTATACTTAAATTCTCGATTTTGGATTGTGCACTGTTTATGCCGGTTTTAAGTGCATTTTCATTACTTTCAGCATACTCTTATTAAGTGGTTCCCGCAGTAAATTTTGCTCCTTACTATTCCAATACTTCAAAGGCTGCTTAATTCAGTTCATGCATCAGCAATATTATAGGCATAAAAAAACACGAACCATTACGAGTTCGTGTTTTAAAAATTATCCTCCCGGTTGTTTAGGAGCCGGTCGATGGGGTTTTATTGGGAACTATAAACCGCTGTTTTCAGACTCGGCAGTTTTAGGTCCTTCAACCTTATGCAGCTTTATCATATTTGCCCTGCCTTTTTTCTCTATCGGTATAGCGGCAAGTGTCAGGAAATGATCACCCGTGCCCAAGAGCTTTTCTTCAACAAGCCTCTTTTCCAATTCATTGATGGTTTCATCGGTGCCGTTTTTGCGCTCGTAGTAAAGTGCACGAACCCCCCAAACAAGCGCCAGCTGGTGCAACAGCTTTTTCCTGCGTGTGAAAATAAATATATCGGCCTTTGGCCTGTGGCTGCTTAGCTGGAACGCTGTATATCCCGAGCTTGTTAATGCGCAGATGGCCTTGGTTTCGGTGTTTTCAGAAAGATATGCTGCCGAGCTGATGACCATGTTAGATACATAGTTCGCGCTGCCGGGCGCAGGGCTGTATTTCTTGTCGTAAATTTTGGGGTACTTGGTTTCAACCTCCTTAATAATTCGGCTCATGCTTTCCACAGCCAAAACCGGGAAAGAGCCGCTGGCAGATTCTGCGCTCAGCATAACCGCATCGGCGCCGTCTATTACAGCATTGGCAACGTCGCCGGCTTCCGCACGTGTGGGGCGGGGCGAGTTAATCATGCTTTCAAGCATTTGGGTGGCAACAATTACGGGCTTGGCCTTTACGTTGCACATCTCCACCATTTTCTTCTGAATAATGGGCACTTCTTCCATTTTCATTTCCACACCCAGGTCGCCGCGGGCTACCATTATGGCGTCAGAAGCATCAATAATGGCTTCCAGGTCGGCAATGGCCTCGGGTTTTTCTATTTTAGAAACAATCTTCGGGCGGTCTGCCGGGTCGGGGAAGCGCTTATTAATAATGTCGCGCATTTCATCAACGTCAGAAGCGCGGCGCACAAAGCTGAGGGCTACCCAGTCAACACCGTTATCCATACCGAACTCAAGATCGGCGCGGTCTTTTTCGCTCAGCGAAGGGGCGCTTACATTGCTGTCGGGCAGGTTAATGCCTTTGCGGCTTTTAAGCATGCCGCCGTAAGTTACAGTGGTGGTAATTTCGCGGTCGGTTTTGCTGAGGGCGAGCAGCTCAATATTGCCGTCGTCAAGCATAAGCCTGTGGCCGGGCTGAACGTCGTTAATAATATCGGCATAACTGGTGCTGGCGCGTTCGCTGTTACCAACAACCTCATCAATTGTAATAATAAACTGCTGGCCGGCTGTTAGCAGCATGCCTTTGTCTTTATCTTTTTGTTCTTTCTCGTCCCATGTGAGCTGCATGGCCTCCACGCGAATTTTAGGACCTTGTAAATCCTGCAATACTGCAACAGGTACATCCATGTCCTCGGCAACCTTACGAATGGTAGTCAGGCGATCAAGGTGATCCTGGTGCTTTCCGTGCGAAAAGTTAAGCCTGAATACATCAACGCCTGCTTTTATAAGTTGCTTTACCACTTCTTCGGTCTCTGAAGCAGGACCAATGGTGGCTACAATTTTTGTCTTGTTGTAAGTTACTGAATTCATAAATGAGAAGAACGGGTGATTCTGCGGAGCGGTAACGGACAGGCTGTCCCCGCTTTCAAGTGACAATACTAAACATTTAGGGCAAGTACTGCAAACCAATTCCGAAACCTTGCTAAAATCGCGGCTGTATTGGAGTTAAACCGCTTAACTTTAGGCCCAAATATTATCAGCTTATTTTAACCTTGCACCGGGTTAATACATAGAAGAGAGAAATGCCCAATAAAACAACAGCTTCAGTTTCGCCTGATTTCAGCATGTTCAGCCTGCAAACACCTGAAGATTATTTAAAGGTTTTGCAGAAAGAGTCTAAAAAAGGAAACATTACGGCGCTGCCGGAAACGGAGCAGGCCCCCGGCATTTTCCTGAAAACTTTGTACACGGCTGCCGATACCGAAGCGCTAAAAGCCAATGCTGATTTTTTCGCATCACTGGCCGCAGTACGTAAAAGCAATGCATACTCTTATGCTGAAACAATTGCTGTTGCAGGCCCGGCACAAGCAAATTCCGATGCATTAATTGCTTTATCAGGTGGTGCAAACGCAGTTCACTTTTACCTGCAAAATCATGGCACTGCTGATTATGCAGGCTTGCTTGGCAAAATCAGTTTGAAAGATACCCCTGTTTACTTCAGCGCAAACGCAGAATTGACCCGCGAAATTCAGCATGAAATTAAAAAATACAACCCTTCCCGTGAGTCAATCCGGGGCGGTATTTTGTTCGATGTATTTAACAGCGACAAATCAGGCGTTTCAAAAGAAAAGGGATTTGAATTATTGGAAAGCCTGTTAACAGATTTTACCCGTTCTTCAAAGTTTCAAACTGTTTATATAAACACACAATCTGTTTCTGATTCAGTTTCCGACCCGGTTACAGAGCTTAGCGAGGCAATAACCATGTTTGTGGAATGCCTGGATTATTTAACGGATAAGGGATTTGCACCTGCACAGGTTTCCCAATCTGCCATTTTCAGTATGGATATTGGTACCGATTATTTTACTGAAATAGCCAAATTCCGTGCCCTTAGGCTGTTACAGGCGGTTGTACTGGATGCTTATGGAGTTCCCCCGATTTATATCCCCATATACGCAACCGGCTCTGCTGCAACGCATAACCCTGACGACAGCTCAGGCAACCTGCTTCGCAATACCACGGCTGCCATGGCCGCCGTAGCGGGCGGAGCCGATATTATAGCGCTTCGACCCCATGAGAACGGCGCCCAAACAAAAAGCAGCCCGGCCCGACTGGCAATGAATGTAAGCAATATTCTCCGCTACGAATCAATGTTCGAGCGCAGCGCAGATCCTGCCGGCGGGAGTTTCCTTATAGAAACCATGACCAATGCTTTTGCAAAGGCAGCCTGGGAACGTTTTCTAACTCAATAAGAAGCAGTTTAATTGCTTTTAAAGCCAGTGAAAAAAACAAAAGGTGCCCGGCTGAAAACCGGGCACCTTTTGTTTATAGATGCTGTAAAACAATAAGGCCTGCCTTATCACGGTATTAAACCGATATACTGTCCATTAATTGTCCGCCTGCCGCTTCAGGCAATACGCGGCCAAGTTCATCTTTAATAGACGCAAGGCTTAAGGGTTTACTAATGTATCCTTCCATGCCTGAATTTATACATGCTTCCCTGTCTCCCGGCATTGCGTTGGCTGTCATGGCTATAATCGGGATATGGCCCAGGTCATTGAGCTGCTCAAATATCCTGACCTGCCTTGTGGCTTCAAGTCCGTCCATAACGGGCATTTGAACATCCATAAGTACAAGATTAAACCGGCCGGTTTGAAATTCCTTAAAAGCTTCCATCCCGTTTTCTACAGTGGTTACGGTATGGCCCAATCTCGACAGCATTTTTACGGCCAGCTTATTATTTATGGGGTTGTCGTCCGCAACTAAAATATTCAGGCTTTTGCCTGCTCCCGGGTTGTTTATTGGCAGAGGCAGTTCGGGTTTATTGTTTGGTGAAGGCAGTTTAAATGCCCCGGCTTTATCTGTTACCGGTTCTGCCGAGTTCAGGCAAACGGTTAAAATAAATGTGCTTCCCTTTCCTATTGTACTGATTACCGAAAGGTTGCCGCCCATCATTTGTGCCAGCTTACGGCTTATTGTAAGGCCAAGCCCGGTGCCCCCGAAGGTGCGGGTAGTGCTTCCTTCTGCCTGTACAAAGGGCCTGAAAATGCTTTCAAGCTTTTCGGGTGCTATGCCAATCCCGGTATCGCTAACCCTGAATTCAAGGCAGGAATTGGAAGTTTGGGCAGCTTTTACCTCTATATTAACGCCGCCGGCAGATGTGAACTTTACAGCATTGCCAATCATATTCACCAAAATTTGCCTAATCCTGTGAGAATCTCCCACCAGGTATTCAGGTACATCAGGCGCAATTACCAGGTCCAGCGAAAGGTTTTTGTCTTTTACCCTTGGCCCGAACATTTTTTTAATTCCTTCAGCTTCTTCAAATATGTTGAACCTGCGGTTTTCCAATGTCAGCCTTCCGGCCTCAATGCGCGAGAAGTCCAGAATTTCTTCAATCAGGTTCAGCAGGGTATCACTGCTGAATGTTATTGTTTTTACGTAATCGCGCTGCTCTTCCGTCAGGTCTGTACCGGTAAGGAGTTCAGTAAAACCTAATATACCATTCAGGGGAGTCCTGATTTCATGGCTCATATTGGCCAGGAATTCGCTTTTCGCACGATTTGCGGCATCGGCCGCGGCACGGGCATCAATGAGCTTTTGCTCGTTTACACGGGTATCTGTAATGTTAATGCTGAGGGCAGTCAGTTGGCCGCCTTCCACATAAAGCAGGTAGGTACGCAGCCACCATTTTTCGCCTTTATGGCTTCCTTCGCTGTCGAATTCGCAGGAGCCGGTTAGCAGGGCTTTGGCTGCATAGCTGGGGAAAAGCGGTAAAAGTGCCTTTATATTGGTTCCGGGGTTATTTAAAGTTTCAAGCCCCAGCTTTTCAAGGCCCCTGCCTTTAATTTCAGATATATTACCTGCCGGGTCTGTCCATACCATAAAAACCTCCAGGTTTTCAGCCATAGATTCAAGCAGGCGGTTTTGCCTGCGAATAATCAGTTCCCGCTCTTTCCTGTAAGTGATATTGGTGCTTGAGCCCACATACCTGATTGGTTTCCCGGTATGATCTCGCAGAATGGATGCGTTACGTTCAACCCAGCGATAGCTGCCATCGTCAAGTCTTATCCTAAACTCCATTTTTTGGTAAAACTCCTCACCTTCCATCATCTTCTTCACCGATTCATTATAATCTTTTAAATCATCGGGATGAATCATAGATTGAAAAGCCTCCATAACGAGTTCCTTTTCGAAATAATTATAAATCTGCCTCCATCGGTTACTTAAATAAACTTCATTAGTTATGAGGTTTACATCCATGATACCGCTGTTGCTGGCCTTGGCCACCATTTCGAAACGGGTATTGCTTTCCTGCAAATCGGCAAATGCTTTTTTCTCAGCCGTAACATCGGCGGCAATGCCTATAATGCTGATTACATTGCCGTCTTCATCGCGCCTGTAAATGCATATCTTGCTCCTGATGGTGCGGTACTTACCGTCGGCATGCATCATGCGGCTTTCTTCAATAACCACATCTTTGTCAGATAATTGGGTTAAGGCGCCCATTCCTTCTGCCTGTCTTTGGGTATCTTCCGGGTGAATCAGCTTTTCCAATACATTTTCGCCCATCTGGCTTACCTGTACCGGTGAATAGCCCAGCATCTTAAAAACGTGGTTGCTGGTAAAAATGGTTCTTTGGTTTTGAATATCGAAAATGAAAAGGTTTTCAGGCAGGGCTTCAATAAACCCTGCAAGGTGAAACCTGTTATCGAGGTATTCAGATCCAAGATTATTTTCATGGCTTTCAGGTAAGGCTTCCAGTACGCCAAGGCCGCCAACCAGTTTTCCTTCTTTTACAAGTGAAGATAACGATATGCTGATTTTTTTTCTTTGCCCGTTGCGGCAAACTATGTTTTTGCTGAGCTTTACCCCGCCTGATTGGAATGCCTGTTTCAGCGCAGGGTCCGATGTAATAGTTCCCTTCCCCATTCCTACTTTCAGCAGGTTCAGGTTTTGTTCCACTTCTTCGGGCGGCCATAAAACAGCTATGTGGCAACCTATAATTTCTTCCTGTGCATAGCCTGTTAAATTGCATGCCCCCTGGCTGAAGAAATTAATTGTTCCGTTCCGGTCAGCAGTAATGTATGCGAAGCCGGTTGCGGCAGAAAGTACATCATCAGCGGTAAATGGAAGTTCGGAGTTCATAGCTGTTGTGATATTAAGAAGTTCCCGGTGGCATATATAGCTTTTGCCTTTTAGGAATAATGGTAAAAGAGGTTTCCTAAGCCTCCAAACAATTGTAATAATATGATTAATAATCGGTCCGAAAAAGGATTCAGACCTTATTCAGCATATTATAATCCGGAATTAACTCTGCCTGAATGTTAATAAAGGCTTTTATGAGTTGTGCAAACACTCAAGCTTACATCTGTAAATTGCGTTTAATCACAGGCTATGGCGAGCCGGGATGCAAACGAGTTTAATGCTATGATTAATCAGCAGGTTTTTTAATAAACCGGTCCTGCTTGGTAAAGAGTAATTTTTTCTGTTTCTATCACTACTTCACTTAACGTAAATAGTAACCTATGCGTTTAGTGCGGGTAATATTTATGCCCAAACGCGTGTGCCTTCCGTGCAGTTTGTGCACATTTCAATCTCGGTTCTTGATCTAACCAATGAAGCCCTGAACTTATTATATGCCTCACCTTTCCATAATGCTTTGAAAGATTCCTTTTGCATATCGCCTAGTCGGTAATGGGCATCTTTATCAAAACAGCAGGGAACCACCTTGCCGTCCCAGGTTATTACACAGCTGTGCCACATTTTCCAGCAATGGTTGAGCAGGCGGTTTTTAATAGACCACTTGCCTTCGCCGTCAGGGCGGTAACGGCTGAAATTCAGGTCATCAGGTATCAGGTCAGAGCCGTTTTCGTAGTCGTAAATCTGTGCGGTTTTAAACCTGACTTCGTCTACTCCCAATTCTGCTGCAAGCTTTTTAACATCGTTGCGCTGGTGCTCATTGGGCTTAACTACCAGGAACTGGAAAATGATGTGCGGCGTAGAGCTGCCGGCATTTTTCCGGGCTTCAACTATATTTTTGGTCCCGGATATTACCTTGTCCAGTTTTCCTCCTATTCTATAGCTTTGGTAAGTTTCCTGCGTTGTTCCGTCAATAGAAATAATAAGCCTGTCGAGGCCTGATTTTACTGTTCTTTCCGCCACTTCAGGGCTTAGGTAATGGGCATTGGTACTGGTGGCAGTATATATTTTCCTGTCGGCAGCATACCTTACCATATCCAGGAAGGAAGGGTTCAGGTAGGGTTCGCCCTGGAAGTAGAAAATCAGGTACAGCAGGCGGTTGTGCAGCTCGTCTATGGTTTGCTTAAACAGCTTTTGCTGGAGCATGCCGGTTGGCCTGGTAAAGCTGCGCAGACCGCTGGGGCATTCAGGGCACCTGAGGTTGCAGCTGGTAGTAGGCTCAAAAGAAATGCTTGCCGGCATACCGAAATGATAAGGCTTATGCATTATGCGGGAAAGCATATAGCCCCCTATAAGTTGCATGGCATTTTGCGCTCTTTTAAAGCTGAGCTTTCCCAGAAAATTAAGCCCGTCTTTCAGCCTTGCATTCATTTCAATGTATTTTCCCCAAATTTACACCCTGAACCATTACCGGTAACGATTATAAGATTTGGTATTTATTTCCCGGCGCGTTTTTAACTGCGTTTTCATGCTTCTTTCCGCTGTTTCTGCATTGCATGCCGGCAGGAGAGCTGATGCGAAGTTTTTAAGCGCACATCTAAATATACATAATTGCAGGCAGTTTGGTTCGTTTTTTTTCAGCGCCGGTTTAAAAATTCATATTAATGATTCAATAGTTATAAAAGCCGCTCCTTCGGTTCCTGTTTTTTTCAATTCGCCTTTAACCGATACCTCAGGTCGTACCCAAGCAAATCACTATGAATTCCTGATTGCCGACAGCCTGGGTAATATTACAGATACCCTCGCGGCAGATACTTTATACCCCCTTGATGAAAACCTTTGGGCATATAAAGATTCAGGCAGGTTTGGTATATATCAAACGTTGAAGGGCAAAGTCACAAGGCCGCTTTTCGATACTTTATTTCCTTCGGGCGGAAGATTCTTAATGGCAGGCCTTGCAGGTTTATATAGCCCTGTAAGTTATACCGGTGCGCTTTTTACAGGTTCATGGTATTCGGCCTACAGCTTAAAATACCGGTTCATCGTACTTTCAGGACCCGGTTATTGCCGCGCATTCGATATGGCAGGTATGCAGTTTATACCCGGCCGTTACAGCTATATACGCCCGGTATCTGAAAACAGGCTGGCTGCCGGCAGCCCTGAAGGCGAGGTTTTATTGAACTTAGCCGGAGAATCGCAGGGTGTTTTTACTTTTGATTCGGTTTCTGAGATAAACCATGGCCTTTTCACGGTTACTTTCCATGAAAAAAAGGGATTAACCGATACTTCCGGCGTTTTCGTGTTCGGTCCCGTTTTCGATAACATTACGGCCCTTACCGACTCTACCTTTCTTGCTGTAAACCAGGGCCAATTTGGTATTCTTGACCGTTCTGCCCATGAAATAGTACCTTACCAACAAGATACATTATTCCTTCGCCCCGACGGACTTGTGATTGAAAGTAAAAAGCATCTTTTGGGCGCTTATGCGCTTAACGGCTGCCGTCTCTTTCTTCCGCACTTTAATTGGATAGGGGAGCATAGTGAAGGTTATTCGGCAGCATTATCCCCCTCAGGTTGGGATTTTGCCGACGACACCGGGGCAGGCGCAAAATACGTTCATTTTCCCCGCCCGGTACAGGAATTGGGTAAGTTTACTTCAGGCCTTGCTCCCGTTAAAATACACGGAAACTATGGTTTTGTGGATAAAGAAGGTTATGTTCGCATTTCTTGCCGATATAAGCAGGTAATTCCCTTTTCTGAAGGCAAAGCCGCTGTTAGCATCAACGGAAATTTTGCCGTGGTTAACCGCCACGAAAAGTTAATTTTGCAGCCTCAATTCAGTGTGACAGGCCCTTATTGCAGGGGCCACAGTATTGTAAAGCGCGGTATTCATTACGGTCTGGCCGATTCGCTGGGCAATACCGGTCATAACGGGAGCGCGGGTGTTGAATATGACAGTATTTATTCCTGTTCCTTACCGGGTTTTATCAGCAGAAAAGATGGTAAGTACGGTCTTATAAATGAGAGGGGCAAACCTGTTTTCAGCCCTAAGTTCAATGCTGTACGAACCTGTTTTTACAGGCGGGTAATTGTTGAACGAAATCGTATGTACGGCGTTTACGACGCTGAGGGGCAAATGCTGCTCCCGGTAATGTTTACCGGTATAGAGCAAAATCCATACAGCGGCGAATTTATTTTAACCAGGTTTTACCGACCCTGATTTTCAACCGGCTCGGGGCGGTCATCAAAACGAAGAATTGCTTATGTGCGGCATAGCCGGGATAATAAGTCTTAAAGAGAATATTTACCACCTTCCCACGCTTATCCAGTCAATGACTGAGAAGCTGAAGCACCGCGGGCCCGACGATGAAGGGTATTTGCTTGCTTCGCCTGATACGCGCATGGCAGCCTTTGGTAACGATACGCCTAAATCATCAATACAGCGTCATAATCTCAGGCCTTTGGCCGCTGCGCCCGCCAACAGTTTCCTGGCATTCGGGCACAGGCGGCTCTCTATTTTTGAAACCGGGCCGGCCGGGCACCAGCCCATGGCCTACGACGAAGACAGGTACCATATAGTTTTCAACGGCGAAATTTATAATTTCCCCGAGCTCAGGGCTGAATTGGCTGCTATGGGTCACCGTTTCCATACCAATTCCGATACTGAAACGCTGCTTGCCGGCTACCGCCAGTGGGGCGAGCAACTGCCCACCCACCTTGATGGCGCCTGGGCTTTTGTTATTTGGGATACCCGCGAAGAATACATTTTCGGCAGCCGCGACAGGTTTGGCGTAAAGCCGCTTTATTATATTGAGCACCCTGCCTATTTTGCATTTGCCAGTGAAATTAAGGCCCTCGTAGATTTGCCCTTTTGCGAACGAAAGCTGAACCGTGGCGCTGCATTTGAGTACCTTGTGCGCGGTGTGGTAGAGAATGAAAACATTGGCCTTTTTAAGGACATTCATGAGCTTATGCCCGGTAACTCCATGTCGCTTAACCTGCAAACAGGTGTGCACAAAGCATGGCGGCACTATACCTTGGGCTACAAGCCAACCATCGATCCTTTCGATGAAGATAAATTCCAGAAATACGGCCGTAACATTCGCCGTAAGCTGCTGAACGCTGTGCGCATGCGCCTCCGTTCAGATGTGCAGGTAGGTGCCTGCCTCAGCGGCGGCCTCGATAGTGCCAGCATTGTTTGTCTTGCCGATAAAATTCTGAAAGAATCGGACCTCGACGGCAGCGGCAGCAAGCGTATGAAGGTTTTTACACTTGGTTTCGATAACAAACGCTACGACGAAAGCCGATGGGCAGAAGAAGTGGTAAAAGTTACAAATACTGAATGGATTCGTGTTAAGCCTGATTTTAATGAGCTTACATCTGATCTCGAGAATCTTGTTTACATGCAGGATGTTCCGTTCTTCAGCACCAGCACGTATGCACAGTACAAGCTCATGCAGGCCATTGGTGGCACAGGTATCAAGGTAACGCTTGACGGCCAGGGCGGCGATGAGCTCTTCAGCGGCTATGCCTCGCACTTCAGGGTCTTTATGAAAGGCTTGCTTAAAACCGGCGAATACGGAACATTTATGGCCAATATGGCCACGGCAAACAATTCATTTGCCGGCAAAGGCGATGTTTTGCGTTTCCTGGGCAAGAGCATTTACATGCGCATTGTAAATTATTACAAGGGCAGGGCAGTAACCCGTAATACCCACCCGGAATACCGCTACCTGAAGCAGGAATTTTGGGACAGGTATAAAAAACGCATTACCTACGATCACCCCTTCATATTAAATACCGCGCTGCACAAAGAATTTACAGGACCTGATATGAAGGCCCTGCTCCGCACCGCCGACCGAAACAGTATGGCATTCGGTGTTGAATCGCGCATTCCTTTTGCGGAAGACGAAGACTTAATTAAATATGTTTTCAATATCCCTTCCATTTTCAAAATAAGGAACGGCCAGGGCAAGCTGTTGTTAAGGCAGGCAATGGGTGTAACGCTGCCTGAAAAAATTCTG
Source organism: Bacteroidota bacterium (assembly GCA_040388605.1). GTDB lineage: Bacteria > Bacteroidota > Bacteroidia > Cytophagales > Flexibacteraceae > JAZKBN01. The sequence goes on from JAZKBN010000005.1 coordinate 194,496, forward strand.
TATCGCCGCGATAAAAACGGCTTTTCTACGCCGGAGGCTGAGTGGCTCAAGCAGCTCCGCGACCCCGTTCGTGAATACATTAACAACGATATCCGCGACCTGATAGACACCAAATCTTTGCAAAAAGACTGGAACAGGCTCTTCAGCAACGCTACTCCCGGAAGCACCCAACGCCTCTGGAGATTAATTAATTTCGCTGTTTGGCGTAAGGTATATAAAGTTTAGCAGAGCTTCAAAGGCTTAAAAAGCAGCATTTTCTTAATTGGAAATGCTGCTTTTTTTATGCCTGATTGCTAAAAAACTACTTGTCACTTATTTGTATTCCAAACCTGCCCCTGCCGCTGCCCCTTTTTGTTGGCTTATTGGTGAATTCCGAATTTACATCAGCCCCCTAATTATACGGGTAAAGCCTGGTGCAGCACAATGAATCAGTATCGGAACAAGCCGAGAAGCCAAATAAGCAGCAAAAATTAAGCTGTAACTCTCCCAAGTTACGTATGCTATTTGAGTTCATTTAGGATTTTGG
>JAZKBN010000006.1:0-14425 GCA_040388605.1 Bacteroidota bacterium
TGCCAGGGTTGGCGGGCGACGGTGGCGGGGACGATCGAGCGGCTCATTGCGCGGGAAAAACTTTTGCCAGCTCACATCTACCGATGCCGGGCTTGCTTTCCAGCTTTCGTACAGTGTTTCCATGGCTGCCGTATCGGCATTGGCTATATATGAATATGCGTCCATTTTGGCGTTGAAAAGCAGGGTAATTAATGTGCTTAACAGCCGTAAATGTAAACTGATTTAAAATAAGATAAAAACCGTATATGCGCATACACGAATTAAGTTCATTTACAGTATGTTGAGTTGATAATTAAACCTTTAATTGAGGTTTTTTACTTAAAAAACAGGACAGAATTTGATCAGAATGAATGAAAAATAATTGAAAGAAGGTTAAGTAATGAGCTTCAACCGAACAATTCAGGTAGTTGCTCAAATTAGGCTAAGAGTTCAGGTTTGTTACATATTTAACAGCGGATACATAGGATTTGATTTTAGCCAAATCTGAGGTTAGTTAAATTCCAAGTAAAGCCTTCAGCTTTTTCTCAAGTTCCAAAAGCTTTACAGTATTAAGACTACCTTTTTGTTCGATCAGGCGATTATTGTCAATAGCCCTAATTTGATCTGCAAGTATATCTGATGCAACCTCGTTTCCGCATTCATCCTTTAAAAGGCGTATTCGGAGTAAGTTTTCGGGTTTTAGCTTTGAGGTCAAAGGGCAAACAACTGTAGAGGGGGTGCCCTACCTGATTTAAAAAATCTGTTTGTATAACTACAACCGGCCTGATTTTACCCGGCTCTGTACCCCTGCCCGGATCAAGATTAGCCATCCAAACCTGTCCACGTTTAATCATATAGTTCAGGAAGCTGCTCGAACTCAGCTAAAACATTCATGCTTTCTTCCCGACACAAAACACTTGCTTTTGCAAATTGTAAGGCAAGTTCTTTGTTTTCAGTACTTTGCTCCTGAAGCATTATTTTATTGTAAAAAGTCAAAGCAAGGCTAATGTATTTGTCTCTTGTGGTTCCTGCTTCTTTAGATAATTTTTCGGTTTCCTGAAGAATAAAATCTTCCATTTGAAGTGTTATAGCTGTCATAGTGCTGCTGATTATAAGTACTTTTATATAGAACTCCCCGAAGCTTTACAAATTTAATAAGTATTTTAATGTATAACAACAGTATCTCACGGTATCCCTATATACTTATGGCTTTGCAGCGTAAGCCTCCATTTTGGGTTGGCCATTACAAAATCGCTCATAAGGGGCAGCATTTCTTCGCGTTTGCTCCATTCGGGCTGCAGGTAGAGCCTGCAATCGGGGCTCAGCTTAGCTGCTTCCTGCTCCGCAAAGGCAAAATCTGATTTGTTGTAAACAATGGCTTTCAGCTCATTGGCTGCCGTGTAAATCCCGGGCAGGGGTGCCTTAAACTTCTTCGGCGACAGGCAGATCCAATTCCAGGTTCCGCTGAGCGGGTGTGCGCCCGATGTTTCTATATTGGTTTCAAAGCCGGCCTTTTGCAAAGCCTCTGTAAGCGGACCTAAGGGGTGCATAAGGGGCTCGCCTCCGGTTATTACGGCCAATCGGCCGGGGTGCTTCAGGGCATCGGCAACAAGTGTATCTATATGCATTTTAGGATGCGCATCAGCATCCCAGCTGTCTTTCACATCGCACCAATGGCAACCCACATCGCAGCCGCCGAGGCGTATAAAGTAGGCAGCACGGCCCTGGTGGAAACCCTCACCCTGTAAAGTGTAAAATTGCTCCATCACCGGCAGCACAAAGCCAGGCAGATAATTGGTAGAATAACCGGCACCATCGGCAGAATCAGAACCGGGATTGCCGGGCTGAGCTGCTTTACCGGCAGGTACGGCTGTTGATATTTGTGGCGCAGGATTGAACATAATACAAAGGTACGTAAAAAGCAGGAACGGGCTTTGCCGGCAAAATCTTACCTTTGCGGCCGGAACCGGTTGTTTACGGAGAAAACTGTTCCGCTTACAGCATTGGTTAGGGTAGTGGCTCGCATTTTAAGAGCCTTAAACCGGTAACCCTTTGCTGTAAGAATTTGTTACGAACCCAAAAATCAAACACAAATAAATGCTTGCTACTGCCGAAACAATACACCGACGCACAGCCGCCGATACCTTCGAATCGCCTGACTTTTACGAATTAGACGACCTGCTGACCGAAGAGCATAAGCTCATACGTTCCAGCGTGCGCGACTTCGTAAAACGCGAAATTAGCCCCATTATTGAAGACTGCTGCCAGAATAACCTGTTCCCCGAGTATATGGTGAAAAAGTTTGGGGAAGTTGGCGCCTTCGGTCCGACTATACCGGAGCAATACGGAGGCGGAGGCCTTGATTATATTGCTTACGGCCTCATTATGCAGGAAATAGAGCGCGGAGACAGCGGTATGCGCAGCACTGTATCGGTACAGAGCTCATTGGTGATGTACCCAATTTACGCTTTCGGGAACGAGGCGCAACGCAACAAATACCTGCCCGGCCTCGCATCCGGAGAATTGCTTGGCTGTTTCGGCTTAACTGAGCCTGACCACGGCAGCAACCCCAGCGGCATGGTTACAAACTTCCGCGACATGGGCGATCATTACCTGCTCAACGGCGCTAAAATGTGGATCAGCAACAGCCCCAAAGCAGATCTTGCCGTAGTATGGGCCAAAAGCGAAGAAGGCCGAATACACGGCCTTGTTGTTGAACGCGGCATGGAGGGTTTTACAACTCCTGAAACACATGGCAAATGGAGCCTGCGCGCCTCATGCACCGGTGAGCTGGTGTTTGATAATGTGAAGGTACCTAAGGAAAACCTGCTGCCCAATAAATCAGGCCTGGGCGCACCATTACAATGCCTCGACAGCGCACGTTTCGGAATTGCATGGGGAGCCATTGGCGCAGCCATGGATTGTTATGAATCGGCACGCCGCTATGCGGCTGAGCGCATTCAGTTCGGCAAGCCTATTGCAAGCTTCCAGCTCGTGCAAAAGAAACTTGCTGAGATGCTTACCGAGATTACAAAGGCACAATTGCTCGCCCTTCGCCTGGGTCAGCTGAAAAATGAAGGCCGTGCCACAACCGCCCAAATCAGCATGGCCAAGCGTAACAATGTGGATATGGCACTGCATATTGCCCGCGAAGCCCGCCAGATTCACGGCGGCATGGGCATTACCGGCGAATACCCAATCATGCGCCACATGATGAATCTTGAATCGGTTATTACCTACGAGGGAACACATGATATTCACCTGCTCATACTCGGTAACGAGATAACGGGGATTCCGGCGTTTAAATAGAAATTAAGTTTCCCGGAAACAGAAAGCCCTGCTATTGTCAAATTATGCTTTGACTTTAGCAGGGCTTTCTGTTATACAGGACGTAATTTACTTATACCCGGCAATAGTTTAATACATCAATCAGTTTTAACAAGCGTCAACTGCCTGCCTTCAGCAAACAGCCTGTAAATGCCTGCCGGAATATTCTGAATATTCACAGGCGTTTCGGCACTGAAACGACCCCTAAATATAGTTTGCCCCAAGCTGTTAATAATGGTGATTGGTGATTGTTCACTAAGCCCTTTAATGGTAAATAAACCTGTATTCGGGTTAGGTGAAATGCTCAAATTTGACGGGGCATTTTTATTAGAAATTCCCGTAATTATATATGGTAAAGATACTGCCGAAGTACACATGCCTTCACTTACTCCTGCCACAGTGTAGCTGCCTGGTTGCTGATCATAAATAAATGGCCCGTAATAACCTGTGAGCAGGGTATCGTTAAAGTACCATGCGTAGGTATCTGCATAAGGGCCTGCGCGTAAAGTGTCATTGTTCCGGCTTATAGTTGGGCGATCGGGGTAGGGTATATGGGTAATATGAACCGGAACCCCTACCGTGGATGTGCAGGAACCATAAATAACTTTTACAGAATAATAACCTGTGTCTTTTGCATAAATATACGGCCCGAATTCACCGTTGCTCCATAGGAAACCATCGGCGTCAACCAAGTTAACTTTGCGTAAGATGCGTGGGTCTGCAACAATTAGATTATTATTATTGTCGGCACTTATAGCACCGGGTGCGAGAAAGCCGGCATATTTTCCTGTACTGTCTATATAATCGAATTTACCGCGCTCACCGGCCAATTCGGTTTGTAAACCTTCGCGGGTTATTTTCCTGATAAGACCTTGCGAATCGGAAAAGTACATGTTGCCCTTGGTGTCGAATGTAATTCCGGCGTTTGAAAATGCATTAATGCATGGATTATTATAGTTGCCGGTATATGAACTGTTTCCCAATGTTGTTACTCTTCCGTTAGGGCCCAATCTTCTTATCATGCCTCCGTCTGAAATGTAAATATTTGAGTCCGGGCTAAAAGAAACAGATGTAATTGAAGTAAACGAAGATGAATCTGCCGGCCCGTCTGAATAGCCCGGAGTGCCCGTACCCGAAAATGTGCTTACAATGCCACCTGGAGTTATTTTTCTGATAACAAAATTACCATCTGAAACATAGAGATTACCTGCCGGGTCGAAAACCAAATTTGTGGGGTAATTAAACAGGGCTTCATTTGCATTACCGTTAGTATATCCCTGAATACCTGCCTGACCGGCAAATGTGCTGACAGTTCCGTCAGGAGTTATTTTTCGGATAGTATTGTTTCCGGCGTCTGCTACAAATACGTTACCATCATTGTCGCAGGCAATGCCCTGAGGGCCTTGAAATCTTGCTGCTCCTCCAACTCCGTCAGAAAAGCCATTGCCATTACCGCCTGCCACTGAATTTACCTGACCGGTTACAGATATTTTACGAATTTCGTTTGCGTAGTTATCGCTTATGTAAATATTTCCGAATTTATCAGGGGCAATTTGGGTTATATTAAAAAAAGAAGCCTGTAAAGCAGGCCCGTTTTGCCTGTCGTTATAACCGATTCCGGAAAATGTAGCAGCGAGCCCGGCAATGCTCACTTTCCTGATATTCTGATTCAGGGCATCTGCAATGTATAGGAAACCGTCGGGTCCGAAAGTGATTCCCAAAGGCATTGCAAAGCTCGCAGCTGAACCAAAACCGTCAGTATTGCCCCCCTGGCCGTCGCCGGAAATGGTAGTTACCCGTAAGTCGGCTGTAATTTTCCTGATGTAGCCGGCGGCATTGTCAAAATATAAAACCCCGTCAGGTCCCCTTGTTATATGTAATGGTTTTCCAGTTTCTGCTGATAGGCCTATACCATCATTATTCCCGTTAACTCCGCTGCCTGCCAATGTTGATACTATGCCTGAAGTGCTTATTTTCCTGATTCTGTTATTCTTATAATCGCAAACAATAAGATTACCTGTAAGGTCAAAGGTTAACCCGATTGGGTTGTCGAATTTTGCCGTGGATGCGCTTCCATCTATATAGCCTGCGCTTCCGGGAGTACCTGCAAATGTAGTTACCTGCCTGTCAGGAGTAATTTTACGAATGCAATGGTTACCATCTGCCACATAGAGGTTGCCGGCTGCATCTGTTGCCATACTTTGAATGTAATTAAACCGCGCGGCAATTCCTGTATCGTTACGGAAACCGGCGCTGAAAGCATCGCCGGCATAGGTGCTTACAATTCCGGAAGGAGATATCCTGCGAATACTGTGTGATTGCCTGGAGCCGACAAAAATATTACCCGCTAAATCTGTTGTAATGCAACCGGGATAAATGAATGAAGCATTTTCTAAATTTCCATCACGGACGAACATTCGGGCATAATTGTAAGGCGACCCTGAAAAAGTGCTCACCTGGCCGGCAGTACTAATCTTTCTTATTAAGCCGTTCCCGGCATCGGCAATGTACATATTGCCGGTTTGGTCAAAGGTCAGGCCTTCAGGTGTTCGGTAAGTGGCAATGGCAGCAGGGCCGTTTGACTTGCCGTAAATTGTACCGGCAAAGGTGCTTACGCGGCCGTAAGCAGTTGGGGCTTCAAGCTTTATGCTGTCGCCTATGCAGAAACGGGTTGGTAAACAGGTTGAAATAACCGAAGGCGGGCATAACCGCTGCCCGAAAGCAGCGGTTATGAAAGCCGGCAGTAACAGGGCGAAAATCCCCGGAAAAAGGAAAGGTGCAATTTGTTTTATATGGTACACTGAAAATGTTTTTTTAAGAAGGTGACCCTTTGCGCGTAAATGCAGTTTACTCCGCTTTTACAACAGATACCTGCCTGTCTTCCGCAATAAGCCTGTATATACCTGCAGGCAGGTTTTGCAAATCAATTTGCGAATTGCCGTTTGCAATGCCATTGAATACTGACCGGCCTATGCTGTTAATTATGCGAATATTTGTTTGTTTCTCAAGGCCATGCAATGTGAATAAGCCTTTGCTTGGGTTAGGAACAACATTCAATGCCACTCGATTGTATTTTCCTTCAATGCTGTTTACTACAACCGGTTCAGATACTGCGGAGCTGCAGGCCACGTCACTCAGGCCGTTATTTACAGCAACCACTGTTACTGTACCTTCAGTTATACCGGTCAGGAAATGTTCAACGGTAGAAGTGTATTCAGCGCCATCAAGATACCAAACATAATGGTAAGTTGAATCTCCTGATACACTGTTAACTGAAAGGCTATCGTTAGATAAGGTCAGGCCCGGCTTTGCAGGCATTGGAGTTACAACAACCGAAACCGCATTGCTTGCCGCACTGGTGCAGGTTCCGTAAATGGTTCTCACACTGTAGTCACCCGTTTGCTTTGCAGTAATGTTTTGGGTGGTGGCTCCGTTGCTCCAAAGATAACCGGTTGCATTCACCATATTTACTTTCCTGATTCGGCGTGTATAGGTATCTGCAACCAGCATATTGTTGTCGCTGTCGAAAGCCATGCCGCCAATGCCGTAAAAACGGGCATCGGTGTAATCACCGTCAACGAGGCCATGCTCAGTTTCGCTGCCGGCAATGGTGGTTAATATTCCCTTGCGACTGATTTTTTTAATAACAGACATTCTAAGGTTTTGGGCAGGATTCGAAGCATCTATTGCTGTAATATACATATCACCGTTTCGGTCGAAAGCCAGTTTTTCTATTACCATGCCAAAATCAAGGCAGGTGCTGTTGTAATCGCCGAGCATCAGGCCCTGCCCCAATGGGCCGGTACCTAAGGTAGTTACTTCGCCGTTTAATGAAATGCGCCTGATAAAAGACACTTCAGCAGCATAAAAATAACCGTCGGGTCCCCATGCCAGGCTTCTAATGCCGTTGAATTCAGCCGCAGAACCTATGCCGTCCCTAATTCCGGCAAGGGTAGGGTTCCCGGCAAAGGTTGTTACAAGGCCGGAGGGAGTAATTTTCCTGATGCAGCGGCCACCCTGATCTGATACATATAAATTGCCGGCGGGGTCGAAGGCCATAGCGTTTGCCTGGTCAAACTTTGCAGCTGCACCCTGACCATCAGCATAACCTCTGTTAATGTAACTGCCGGCAATTGTACTTACAGTACCTGCCGGGGAAATTTTTCTTATCAGGGTTCCATCATAATCAACAATATAAACATTGCCATCGTCGCCTGCTGAAATACCTCCGGTACCGGCCATGCTAACAGTATCGCCTGTGCCGTCTATAACCAGGTAGTTGTTTGCATTACCGCCGGCTAAGGTACTTACAAGACCGGCAGGTGTGATTTTACGGACTCTTGGTACATATTCCCTGCCATCCACAACATAAAGATTTCCCGCCCGGTCAAAAGATAATCCTGTAGCACCGGTAAAAGTTGCAACTGAGAGATCGCCGTTTTGGGGCATGTTATAAGCTATACCCGCATAAGTGCTTACCACTCCGGTCGGTGTAATTTTCCTGATTGCGTTATTATCGGCATCTGCAACAAACAGGTCGCCGGCAGAATTAAATGCCATGCCTAAAGGATAACCAAAGGAAGCTTGTGCCCCGGTGCCGTTTACATTACCGTGAACACCGTTGCCGGCAAATTTGCTCACTACCCCGGCGGGTGTAATTTTTCTTATATAAAGGCCGTCACTTACAAATATATTCCCCGAAGCGTCAACTGCGAGGTTTTCGAGAAAATCGAAAGTAGCAGCTGTACCCGTACCGTCCATGTTTCCGGAGGTGCCGTTTCCTGCTATGGTGCTTACAACACCTGAAAGTGTTATTTTCCTTACTCTGCGATTATCCCTGTCGCAAACTACAAGGTTTCCGTCGCGGTCAAATGCAATTGCTGCAGGTTTGTTAAACCTGGCGGCGGTATCTCCGTCGGCAAATCCGGCTATGCCGGGTTTGCCTGCAATGGTGCTGACCAAGCCGGCCGGTGTAATTTTACGAATGCAATGGTTTCCCATATCTGAAACATACAGGTTGCCCGCAGCATCTCTTACCATACCTGCAATGCCGGTAAACCTTGCAGCCGTTAATGTATCGTCTTTGTAGCTTTGGTCATAAGGGTTTCCAACAAATTCAGTTATCATACCTCCGGAAATTCTTCGAATTGAATGCTGAAATATGCCGCATTGGAATATGCTGCCGTCATTGTTAAATACCATTAATCCCGGAACCGGGAACCTGGCTTCATTCAATGGTCCGTCGGCCCAACCTTCTTCGGAATAGCTGAACGGGCTGCCGCCAAATGTGCTCACCATGCCATCTGTACTAATTTTACGTATGCAACTGTTCCCTTCATCGCCAATAAACATGTTTCCTGAAGGGTCAAATGCAACCGTTCTGGGGCCATAAAACTGCGCAGTTTGCAGGTTTCCGTTTAGGTTACCGAAGGTATGCCCGGCATAAGTGCTTACATGTCCGTAAGCTGTAGGTGCATCCAGTTTAAGGCTGTCGGTACTGCAGAAATTGCTTGCCTTACAAGCCTTTAAAGCCGGCGTTGGGCAGGTTTGTGCATAGCTAAGGCCGACATGTAAGGCCATGCCGCACGTTGTTAAAAAGGTAATGGCAAGTAATTTTAAAGAAGTTTTCATAAATATAAAGATTTGGGAAATGATTGATTTATTCAGGCATTTAAGCCTGTTAAGCAAGTGATTTTAATTAATTATTGGAATGTTTAATTATTGCCGGCATTTGAAACGCTGTAACACAGGCCGGCATTTTATATTCGTACAATAGGCCTGCAAGGCTGAAATGTTAATTTGTTTTTACAATAGGCACCTGCCTGCCTTCGGCAAAGAGACGGTAAATGCCGGCGGGCAGGTTTTGCAAATTTAGCTGGGTCTCTGTATGTGCATGGCCTTGGTAAACAGTTTGGCCAAGGCTGTTGATAACCCTTATTGGAGTTGCATTGCTTATTCCGGTTATGCTGAAAATTCCCGAGTTCGGGTTGGGCACTATCTGCAGGGTCTTTTTCGAAAAGCTGAACGAAAGGCCCGTAACTTCCAATGGTTCAGAAACCAGGGAGCTGCATACCCCATTATTAACCGCGACTACACTATAATTACCTTCTGATATTCCGGTTATGTAATTTTCATAAGTGGAACTTATTTCGACACTATCGAGATACCAATAATATTGGTAAGCAGAATCTCCGGTAACACGGCTTACTACCAGGCTGTCGTTGCTGTAATTTAAGACCGGTTTATCAGGCTTTTGGTAAGCTGAAACAGGTATTACATTACCGGCCTCCGAAGTACAGGTTCCGTAAATGGTTCTTACGCTATAGTTTCCTGATTGCTTTGCAACAATGTATTGTGTAGCCGCGCCTGTATTCCAAATATAGCCGGTGGCGGGAACTATGTTTATCTTCCTGATTCTGCGGGTGTTAGCATCTGCCAGGTACATGTTATTTGCATTGTCGAATACCGGGCTGAATATTCCGTAGAACCTCGCATCAGAAAAATCACCATCTGCATAACCATTTTCAGAATCACTGCCGGCAATAGTACTTATTAAGCCCTGCCTGCTCACTTTTTTCACCACCGATATATAATTATCGGCAAATGTTTGATCACGCATTGTAATATACATGGTACCTTCCCGGTCAAAATTAAGTTCCTGAATCCAGCCGGAAAAATTCATACAGGGGCCATTGTAATTGCCGAGGAAAGGGCTTGCTCCCATGGTTAATACTTCTCCGTTAAGACTCACTCTTCTTACCGCTAACACGTCGGCCACATAAAAATTACCATCGGGGCCCCATGCAATGCTGCTTATGCCTGCAAAACCTGCGGCACTGCCGGTGCCGTCAATTAATCCGGGGGTGGCAAGATTTCCGGCAAAGGTGCTCACAGTGCCTGACGGCGTTATTTTCCTGATGCACCAGCCATCCTGATCGGCAACGTACATGTTCCCGGCTGGATCGAAAGCCAATGCCTTTGCTTGTTTAAACCTTGCATCAGATGCTGTGCCGTCTATATAAGAGCTTTCCCAGGCTTTTCCCGCTACTGTGCTTACTGTGCCGCCCGGTGTAATTTTCCTGATGGTACTGCCGTTACAGTCTGTAATAAATATATTGCCTTCAGCATTGACAGCCATGCCCCGGGGATAATAAAAACCTGCATCAGGGCCTGTTCCATCGGCGGCCTGGTTTAAAGTATTTCCGCCGGCCAGTGTGCTTACAATACCTGTGGTGGTTATTTTCCGCAAAAGCGGGGAATTGTTTTCAGAACCATCCATTACAAACATATCACCGCTTTGGCCAATTCCCATTGCTGTTGGTTTCATAAAGGTGGCATCATTTACCGGTCCGTCAGCAGGAACGGTATAAGCAGCACCGACATACGTGCTCACTACGCCGGCAGGTGTGATTTTCCTGATGGTGTTATTTTCAGCATCGGCAACAAAGAGATCCCCGGTTGAATTAAATGCCATGCCCAGGGCATAACCGAACGAAGCCTGGGTTCCTGTGCCGTTTACATACCCGTTTTGCCCGTTGCCGGCAAATTTGCTTACAACACCGGCCGGTGTAATTTTTCTGATGTAACCCATGCCTTGGCCGTTAATAAATATATTTCCTGCCAGGTCTATTGCAAGGCACTCCGGATGTGCCATGGTTGCTGCTATACCTATGCCGTCCATAGTTCCGAAATTACTGTTGCCGGCTATGGTGCTCACCACGCCCTGCTGCGTTATTTTCCTAATCCTGTTATTGTACATGTCGCAAACAATAAGATTCCCATCGCGATCGAATGCAAGGTCAGCAGGTCTGTTGAACCTGGCAGCCGTATCGCCATCTGCGAAGCCGGGAATTCCGGGTTTGCCGGCAATGGTGCTCACCTCTCCTGCAGGTGTAATTTTACGGATGCAATGGTTTCCCATATCAGCAACGTACAGGTTGCCTGCTGCATCTTTTATCATTCCGTATATGCCGCCGAATCTTGCAGTAGTTAAAGTATCGTTAGAATAACCCGGCTCATAAGGATGACCCACAAATTCACTTACTATTCCGGATGCGGAAATTTTACGAATTGAATATTGAAAAATACCACATTGATACATGCTGCCATCGTCGTTAAATACCATTGTTCCCGGAACCGGGAACCTGGCTTTTTCCAGCGGCCCGTCGGCCCAACCCTCTTCGGCATAGCTGTACGGGCTGCCGCCAAATGTGCTCACCATGCCGTCGGTACTTATTTTACGTATGCAATTGTTGCCTGCATCGCCAATGAACAAATTTCCTGAAGGGTCAAAAGCAAGGCTTCTTGGGCCACAGAACTGTGCGGTTTGCAGGTTGCCGTTTATGTTGCCATAGCTTTTGCCTGCATACGTGCTCACATGTCCGTAGGCGGAAGGTGCATGCAGTTCTGCACTGTCCCCGATACAGAAATCTGTAGGCGCGCACGTTGATATTATCGGCGCAGGACAGGTTTGGGCCCGGCTTTCGATGTTATAGAATAAAAGTCCGGAAATCGTTAAAAGTGTACCCGAAATAACTTGTGAAAAACGGTTCATAATTTTGTGGTGCTTGGGTAAAAGTTATGCTGACGGACAATTTACCTGCAGCAAAAATATTTATATATCAAAATACAGAAGTACACATTCCCCGGTCCCGGGGTTTGAATTTGGAAGCCGGGGAATACATATTTCAAATGAGGCAGCCTGTAATGTTAATTCGTTTTTACAATTGGCACCTGCCTGCCGCCTTCGGCAAAGAGTCGGTAAATACCGGCGGGCAGGCTTTGTAAGTTCAGGTATGTGTCTGAATTTGCCGTGCCGGTGTAAACAGCCTGGCCAAGGTTGTTCAGCACATGAACGGCTGTAGGTTTATCAAACCCGGCAATCCTGAAAATACCATTGGTAGGGTTGGGTACAATTTGCAGGCGGGGTAAGGCATTGCTGCTCTGCAAGCCGGTAATCGCAAAAGGGTCTGACATAACAGGTTCGCAGCCATTCGCGTTTTGTACTGAGACTTTATAAACTCCGCTGCTTAAAGGCCCGCTGATAAAGTTGGCAACGGTTACTGTTAAAACTGTATCGTTAAGGTACCAGGTGTATATATAAGAAAATTGAGGGTCGCCGGGTACAAAATCAAGCGTATCGGCATGGTAGCTGATAACCGGCTTATTTGGCTTTGGTATAAATGAAATGTAATTTGTGTCTACAGTTGATGCTGAGCAGCCGTTATAAAGTACGCGCAGTGCCAAAGCGGTATTTTGTTTTATGGTAATAACGCCTGTAGTTTCGCCGGTGCTCCATTGGTAGCCGGTTGCATTTACCTGTGTTAATTTCCTGATTCTGCGCGATATGCCATCTGCAATAACCATTTCATTGTTGTCGTTGAATACCATGCCCCCAATCAGGTAGAATTTGGCATTTTTATAATCGCCGTCTTCATAACCGTTCACACCTTCTTCGCCGGCCAGGGTATAAAGCAGTCCGTCCCTTGTCAGTTTGCGTATGCTGTGCCCTAAGTCTATTCCGATGGTCAGGTACATGCTGCCTTCGGCATCGAATGCGATATTAGGAGCCTGGTTTGTGAAAGTAAGGCATTTGTTGTCATAAGAGCCGTTTGAAGCCCCTATGCCTAATGAGGTAACCACGCCTGCCGGGGTAACTCTTCTTACAACACCCTGATCGGTAAAATACACATTACCGTCGGGTCCCATTGCAATTCCGGTGGCATAGCTCAATTGCGCTTCTGTTCCTGTACCGTCTACCAATCCCTCCTGTGGTCCCGGCGTACCTGCCAGTAAACTTACCATGCCTGAGGGGCTTATTTTCCTGATACAGGTTCCGTTACCGTCGGTCACGAATAAATTACCTGCAGCATCGGCAGTAATTCCTCTCAGAGAGCCGAACCTGGCATTTGTCCCTTGCCCGTCTGTATAGCCGCTTTCATTTGCTTTGCCGGCAAATGTGCTTACCAGGCCATCAGGTGTAATTTTGCGGATAACACCTGCATTTAAGTCAGTAATATAAATATTGCCATCGGTATTAACAACAATGCCGGAAGGGTAAGCAAAGCCTGCATCTGCGCCTTGTCCGTCGGCCCCCCTGTTTATTGTGTTGCCGCCGGCCAAAAGGCTTACAGTACCGTCAGGTGTTATTTTCCTGATTACATGCGTATCAAAAATTTCATCGAGATCGCACACATATATATTGCCTGCAGCATCTTTGGCCATTGCACCCGGTTTGGTAAATGTAGCCATGTCTGCAGGCCCGTTTTGATGCAGCATGTATGTTTTACCGGCATAGGTACTTACCATACCGGCAGGGGTAATTTTGCGAATAAGATTATTGCCCTGATCGCTCACATATAGATTGCCGTCGGTATCAAGTGCAATGCCGCCGTTATAATTAAATCGAGCTACTGAAACTGCACCATCCACATAGCCCGTTTCAAAGCTGCCTGCAATGGTAGTTACAACACCCGTGGGCGTTATTTTCCTGATATAAGCGTTTTCACTTACGAACATATTTCCGTCAGGTGCAATAACTATTGAATTAGGTGAAGTAAAAGAAGCCGAAATACCGGTGCCATCAAGATTTCCGGAATTGCCGGAACCTGCAATTGTGCTTACTAAACCGTCAGGAGTAATTTTCCTGATGCGATGATTCTGCATATCGCATACCAGCAGGTTGCCTTGGGCGTCGAAGGCAATTCCTTTAAGTTCCTTGAATTTTGCCGATGAGCCGGGCCCGTCTTCGTACCCTATAACCTGTGGCGTACCGGCAAAAGTGCTTACAAGCCCGTCAGGGGTTATTTTGCGGATAACACTATTGCCGGCATCAGATACAAAAAGATTGCCTGCCGCATCGAAAGCTAGGCCACCCGGTCCCCAAAATCTTGCATCGGCCCCGGCGCCGTCTGCATAGCCTACTGTACGGGAGTCGCCTGCAAAAGTGCTTACCGTTCCGTTGGTTGAAATTTTGCGGATTGCCTGGCCTGATGAAACATATACATTGCCTGCCGCATCTGTGGCAAGGCCTTGTACAGAGCTGAACCTGGCATTTTCCGCAGGCCCGTCAACACCGCCAAGCTCAAGGTACCGTTGCTGTGGGTTGCGGGCGACAAGG
>JAZKBN010000006.1:14435-74522 GCA_040388605.1 Bacteroidota bacterium
CAGCATAGCTGAAAGGGCTGCCTGCGTAAGTGCTTACCATGCCTGAAGGGGTAATTTTCCTTACGCAGTTGTTAAGTGCTTCACCTACAAAAAGGTTCCCGTTTGCATCGAATGCCAGGGCGTTCGGCTGATGGAATTCAGCAAAAAGCATGGGTCCGTTTATATTGCCGTAAGCAGTACCGGTAAATGTAGTCACATGGCCGTAAGATGGTGGCGCGTTTGCAATTACGCTGTCGCCTTCGCAATTGGTACCAAGGCCGCAATAAGTAATTTCCGGAGCAGGGCAGGTTTGTGCAAAAGAATCGGTCATATTACCTACTAAAATGATTGCACTGAATAGTACAAAAGGCAGAATTCTGATAAAAGGTTTCATAAGTATTGAGCAGGGAATAATTAAGTAATAAAATAATGATATAAAACAGCTAAAAAGCCTTAAAATCAGCTTAATGCCTGCACAAGTTAATCATAGTTTTACCAAATTGTAAAGCGTTTTTATATTTCAATCAGAAAAAATCTGAAAATCCTGCCTGCTTTTTATGTAAGACTCAATGCTTTTGCCGGTAATAATTGCAGGCAGCAGCATTGGTTTTGTTAAATAAAAAGGGCAGGTTTTCTATTACCTGCCCTGTATGCCTGCCCATTATTTAATTCAGATTTGTTATTCAGTTTTTACTAATGAGGTTTGCTTACCTTCTGCAAAGAGCCTGTAAATGCCTGCCGGCAGATTGGAAATATTCAATTGGGTATCGTTATCAGCAGTGCCGTTAAATACGGGTTGTCCTAAACTGTTAAATATGCTGAACTCTGCAGATTTTTTCAGACCGGCAATTCTGAAGCTGCCCCCGGTTGGGTTGGGTAATGTGTGCAGGGCAGTTTTTGAAATGCCGGCAGGTAAGCCATTAAGCACAAACGGCAGTGATACGGCCGAAGTGCAGGCAATTGCATTTTCATTAATTGCAGCAACTGTATATTCACCATCCGGCTGGCCGATGCGGTACCTGCTAAGGTCTGTTAAAGGAGTTCCGTTGAAAAACCATTGAAAGAGTAATCCATCAGGCCCTGCATCCAGGGTGTCGTTGTAATAGGTTATTACCGGTGTTTGCGGCACAGGAACAGTTGTTAATTCTATTATGTTACTGCTTTCGGTGGTGCAGGCGCCGTAGCGCACCTTAACGCTTAATACGCCATCTTGCTTTGCAGTAATTTTTTGGGTTTGCGCGCCGTTGCTCCATATATATCCATCGGTATTAACTATGCTAATTTTCCTTACGCGGCGTGTATAAGTATCTGCAACATACAGGTTGTCGGCATTGTCGAAAGCCATGCCGTAGGGGAAATAGAGATTGGCGGTGGTGTAGTCCCCGTCGGCAAAACCGCTCATTTCAGGATCGCCGGCTAATATGCTCATGCCCCCTTCTTTGGTTATTCTTCTGATAGATGTACCTGATCTAATATTCCAACCCGACGACAGCGGTCCTGTGTTAACAGTAAAATACAAATTACCCGAACGGTCGAATGCAATAGTGCTTAACCAATCAAGGAAAGCAAGGCAGGGGCTGTTATAGTTGCCGGAATAAGTTGCTGAAGCAAGTGTACTTACTTCCCCGCTAAGGCTCAGGCGCCTGATGTAAAAATTATCGTTCAGGTAAAAAAAGCCATCTGTAGGGTTAAAGGCAATGCTGCCGATGTCTGTAAATGAAGCTGCGGCACCAATACCATCTTCACGGCCATAATTAATACTGCCTGCAAAGGTACTTACCAGCCCTGAGGGGTTAATTTTTCTTATACAGGTACCATTGTTATCTGCCACGTAGAGGTTTCCTGCCGGGTCGAATGCCATTTTACCCGGAGCATTGAATTTGGCAGCAGGACCTGGACCATCTTCATGGCCGGTTTGGCCCGCAGTGCCTGCAAATGTGCTTACCATGCCGGCCGGTGTTACCTTACGTATCGTTCCGCTTTCCTTATCAGAAACAAAGATATTTCCGGTGCTGCTAACAGCCAGGCCTGCCGGCACATAGAAACCGGCTTTAATACCAAGACTGTCGGCTGTACGTACCTCATTTCCTCCTGCGAGCGTGCTTACTATGCCGGCAGGGCTTATTTTACGGATTAGGTTGCCAAGCCAATCGTCAGTTTCTGAAACGAAAACATTGCCTGCAGCATCAGTTGCTATATCAAGCATGCGGCTGAAAGCAGCATCGGCAGCCGGTCCGTTTTGATGATTGTCAAAAGGCGATCCTGCGAATGTACTTACCATGCCGTCTGGTGTAATTTTGCGAATTAAGTTATTGCCGGCATCGCACACGAACATATTGCCGGCGGCATCAATGCTGATACCTGCAACAGCTTCAAAAGTTGCAACATTGCCCGGCCCGTTTGTGTTTCCTGTGTAATCCTGACCGGCAAAATTACTAACTATACCATCGGGTGAAATTTTCCTGACAGCCGGGTGGCTTGTACTGCCAATAAACAGGTTCCCGATTGCATCTTTTGTAATTGTAGCAGGGTATACAAAAGTTGCAACATTTGCAGGACCATTTGTAAATCCCAATGTGCCGTTGCCGGCCAAAGTGCTGACCATACCTGCAGGGCTGATTTTTCGTATCCTGTAATCTGCCGCATCGCAAACTATAAGATTCCCGGCAAGGTCAAACGTAAGGCCTGCCGGGCTTTGGAACTTTGCCTGTGCAGCAGGGCCATCGGCAAATCCCGGCTGCCCCGGCATACCTGCAACTGTGCTTACCCGCCCCTGCGGTGTTATTTTACGGATGCAGAAATTGCCGTTATCGCTTACGTAAAGATTGCCCGCAGCATCAAACGTCATGCCCTGAATCATGTTAAACCTTGCAGCGCTTCCTGTATCATCCACGTAACCGGGGTTAATTCCGCTGCCTGCAAATGTGCTTACCATTCCGTCGGGTGTGATTTTGCGAATGGCATCGGTACCGTTTTCAGCTATAAATAAATTGCCTGAATTATCGGTTACCATAGCTGTTACCGTATTGAACCTTGCTTTTGCAGCAGGGCCGTCTTTGTAACCATGTTCGTAATAACTAAATTGGCTGCCGGCATAAGTACTAACAATGCCTGAGGCTGATATTTTACGAATGCAATAGTTTACATAGTCAGAAACAAACAGGTTACCTGCCATATCTGATGTAATTGACCAGGGAACATAAAACTGGGCGCTAAGCAAGGGCCCGTCAATGTTTCCATAAGGTTTTCCGGCAACAGTTGTTACATGCCCGTATCCACCCGGTGCATGTAGCACAAGGCTGTCGCCAACGCAAACATAAGTTGGTGTACAGGCGGTTATTGCAGGGGTAGGGCAGGTTTGCGCTTTTCCGGTGAATAAATTTCCGATAAGGCTTAAGGTAATGAACAGACCTAATTGCAGGTTTCTGTTAAGATTTCGCATGGTTGTAAGATGAAGATATTAAAGAATTAATATAGTGATAAAATATAACGTTTCAGCTAAGCTATGGTCGAAAAGCTTTGCCAAGGTAAATATTGTTTTAACAGGCTCGAAAAATTATTTGCCTTTTAGAAGCGGTATTGAAAAATGATGCACAATTAAACAGATTGAACTAATCGAAAAAAGCCGCAAATTTCTTTGCGGCTCAGGTTCAATTGAATTAATTTAATCTTTCCGAATGATGGGTTTGTCCTTAAGCCACATTAAACTGCAGCTTAATCAGGTTGGCGTAAATGCCGCTCTCTTTATCCATTAATTCCTTGTGAGTGCCTTGTTCGCCTATTCGGCCTTCGTTGAGCACGCATATATAATCGGCATTGCGAATGGTGGCCAGGCGGTGGGCAATTATAATGGTGGTACGGCCTTTCATTAATTCATCGAGCGCCTGCTGAACCAGCATTTCAGATTCGGAGTCTAATGAGCTGGTGGCTTCATCGAGGATTAGAATGGCAGGGTCTTTTAAAACGGCCCGGGCAATGGCAATACGTTGACGCTGTCCGCCGCTGAGCTTTATGCCGCGTTCGCCCACAAGGGTATTCATGCCTTCAGGAAAGCCTTTTATAAATTGTAAGGCATTGGCTTTCTTCGCGGCTTCTTCCACTTCTGCGTCGCTTGCCCCGGGTTTGCCATAAGCAATGTTTTCGCGTATGCTGCCCCCGAACAGCATTACCTCCTGGGGAACCACGCCCACGTTTGCACGGAGCTGCGTAATGTTGTAGTTCTGTATATTCTCCCCGTCTATGCTTATGCTGCCGCCGGTTATAGGGTAGTTGCGCAACAGCAGGCTTGCCAGGGTGGTTTTACCTGCCCCGCTTTGGCCTACGAGCGCTACTTTTTGCCCGGGCTCAATGTGCAGGCTTACCTCGTGAAGCACGGTAACATCAAGCCGGCTTGGGTACGAAAACTGAACCTTGCTGAATCTTACATCGCCGGCCATGCGCTTGAAAAGCGGGGCGGGTTGGGTGTAATCAACCTCGGGCGTTTCGTCGAGTATTTCCACAATGCGCTCGCTGGCTCCTATAGTACGTTGCAGTTGACCGTACAGGTCGCCGAGGCCGCCAACGGCTGCACCAATAAAGCTGGTGTAAACTATAAAGCTCACCAAACCACCTATTGTGATTTCCTTATTGGCTACCAGGCCCAGGCCATACCACATTACCAACACTATTCCACCGAAAATGGCGAAAATAACAAAGCTGATAAATGCGCCGCGGTAGCTTGCTGTGTGCAAAGCATTTTTCAAAACTTTATTCAGGGCAGTGCGGTAACGCTGAATTTCGAAAAGCTCATTGGTAAAAGCTTTTACTACGTTTATTGCCTGCAGGGTTTCTTCAGCAATAATATTAGCTTCGGCCAGCTCATCCTGTACTTTTTTGCTGAGCTTACGTATGAAGCGGCCGAATACCAGTGCCCCGCCAACTATAAGCGGGAAGCTGCTGAGCATAACCAATGTAAGCTGCGGAGATATGTAGCAGATAAATACTATGCCTATAATTAGCGTAGCGAACTGCCTGAAAAACTCAGCCAGTGTAAAGCTGAGCACATCCTGCAGCTGGCTTATATCTGAAGTCAATCGGCTGGTGAGCTCGCCCACCCGGCGCTGCTCAAGGTAAGGAACAGGCAGGCAAAGTATGCGGCTGTACAGGGCTGTACGTATATCGCGCATGGTGTTCTCGCTTACGGTAGCGAAAATGGCTACGCGTATAAAGCTGAATGCGGCCTGCAACATTAAAATGCCAATCAGGCTCAGGGCTATATCATTACGGCTTACTTTATTGGCTACACCTGTTGCGCTGTCGACAAGCTTGCCGGTAACGTAAGGGAATGCCATGGTGGTAAGGCTGCTGAAAGCCAAAAATATTAAGCCCGTAAAAAACCTCAATCTGTAGGGCTTTACAAAACTGAACACCCTAAGGGCCTGTTTCAGGCCGGCCTTGGTTACTTTCTTTTTGTCTTTCTCTTCAACAGGTGCGGAACCGGGACGTCCGTTTGCCATATTCTCTGGTTTCTATGATGCATGGCAGATGAACTCTGATACAATTAAATATCTGCCGGCCGCAAAAGTACGCAAATATACCGGCAGCAGAAGCAGCCGGTACCGGAGGGAACAGTATTACCGACGAAGGGCTGCATTAGTATGATTAATGAGCGCGCCAGTTTTTTCAGTCGGCTTGATTTCAGCCAGGCAATTTACCCGGTAAGGGGAATATATAAGCGGCCCGCTTTATTGCTGATTGACATTTGCTTTCCCGGCTGTTTTTCGGCCGGAAGCTTTATGATTATATTGAAATAATTCTGTGGAATTTAAAACATTTTTAGTTGTAACTGTGTTTGTGCGTACTTATTTGTTCTGAATCAGTCTTTTAGGCCGGTTTTATAAGCCTTTGCCGCCTTGGGAACTTTGTACACTTTTTAACCCGCATTCCGCACTGCCATTCATTCCTTAAGCTTCTTCCTTTCAGTAAGTATTTTCCCCGGTTCATTCCTAAACAGGTCTAATCAATCGCTTGATTAAGTTTTCGGTAATTAACTTTGCAGCTGTAAATGCTGCCGAGGGGGCTAGTTGCACCCCGGGCAGTTTATTAATTAAAGAATTTAAAAGGCTTTTCAAATATTCTGAAACCCGTGGCCGATTTGGCCAACCTGTACTTCTGAAACCACACAAAAACCATGACCGATACTAAGGATAAAATACTTGTTGCAGCCGAAGAGCTTATAGCCGAACACGGTTTCGAGGTAGCAACCACCCGCATGATAGCCAAGGCCTGCGGCGTTAATATTGCCATGATAAACTATTACTTCGGCGGTAAGGAGCAATTGCTTGAGAAACTGATTGAAATGCGCCTGGCTACTTTTGCCGGGAAGGTAGAAGAGGTTTCAGCGGCATCGGGTTCGGCGTACCAGAAGATGATTACCATCATAGATTTTTATGTTGATAAGCTGGGCGGCGAAGTTGGCCGTGGCCGTATTATTATACGTGAGCTTGACGGCATGCAGCGCCCGCGCCTGGCAGGTATGATACTTGAAAGCATCAGCAAAAACCGCCAGAAGGTAGCCGGCATTATTCGCGACGGTATTGCCTCCGGTGAATTCCGTGAGGCAGATGTGGAGCTCACCACCATGACCATTTACAGCGTGATTTACCAGTTCAGCCATAACCCATTCTATACCAATATGCTCATTGGAGATAAAACCTCTACCGAGCGCTTCCTTGACCCCGAGTTCCATGTTCGCATTAAAGCTTTCCTCAAGGATCTTGTTGCCAACCAACTTCTGCCACATGACAAAAAATAATAAAACAGGCCTGCACCCGGGCAGGCCGGTAATGCCTGCGCTGCTTACCCTTTTGCTGCTCTTTGCAGGGTTAAGCAATTCGGCAAATGCGCAGGGCAAACCCATAACACTTAAGCAGGCATTAGAGCTTGGCCTGAACCACAGCTATAAGCTGAAAGAAAGCCGCGCAAACATTGCCATTGCACAGGCCAATCGCAGCAGGCTGAAAGATGCCATGCTGCCGACTGCAAGCCTGAATGCCAATTATACCCGCATAAGCAATAACATTACCCAGTTGCCCCCCGTTGATTTTGGCGGCGGACCGGTAATTCTTAACAGGCAGATTTTAAACCAGTACGTAACCCGCGCCAGCATCAGCGAGCAGGTGTTTGCCGGTTTTAAAGCGAAAAACGCCCTTGCATCGGCCCGCCTGCTTGAAGAAGCGGCTGTGCTCGACGGCGAGCGTGATAAAGCCGATGTTTCAATTTCTGTCATTCGCGCTTATTACGATGTTTATAAGCTTGAGCAAACCCGTCGCATGATAAACGACAACCTGGGCAATGCACGCGAGAACCTTGCCAACGCCCAAAGCAATGCAAGGAACGGGGTTGTTACCGAGAACGATGTTTTACGCGTTCGCCTGCAGCAAACCAATATTGAATATACCCTTGTTGATGTTGAAAACAACCTGAAAGCAGCAAGGTATAACCTAAGCGTAATGCTCGGCCTGCCTGCTGATATGGCCCTGCAGCCCGATACCGCAAGCATATTCAGCCAACATGCAGGTATTCCCGCTTTTGATGCCATGCTCACCCAGGCCGGCGGACGTGCCGAGCTGAAAGCGGCCGGCCTTCGCCTGCTCTCTTCTGAAAAGGAAGCGGAGCTGTTGCGCGGCAATTACCTGCCCACCATCAGCGTTGGCGGTAATTACAATTACATGAACCCTAACCCCAGGATATTCCCGCCGGCGCCCATTTGGAAGAATACATGGGATGCAGGCGTTACATTCAGCTATAACCTGACCAACCTGTACACCAATAAGCATAACCTTGCCAATGCTTACGCGGTATCTGACGCCATTAAGGCCCGCAAAGAAAGCCTGAATGAAGCCATACAGACAGACCTGAAGCGCCAGAGCCTTGCTTATGAGCGGGAGCAGCAAAAAATATCGGTAGCCAATAAGGCTTACAGCCAGGCTGCTGAAAATTACCGCGTTACCCGCAATAAATACAACAGCGGCGTTAGTATTCTAACCGAGCTGCTTGATGCCGACCTTTTGCTTTTACAGGCACGCATTAACCAAAGCACCGCCAAAGCTGATGCTGAGATTGCCTGGTATAATATGCAGTATGCCCTCGGGGCATTGTAACAGAAATTAATTAAAACATTAAGCCGAGGCATGAGCCCGGCCACAGATATATACCGAACAGGAACAGGAATTATACAACCATTATGGAAGCCAACGAAACTCCAAAGAAGAAAAAGAATGTATTGCCATTTGTGCTGCTTGCCATTGCCATTATAGGCGGCTATATAGGTTACCGCGCCTACAGCTTCGGCAAGCACCATATTGAAACCGACGATGCGCAGATAGACGGCAATATTGCCCCGGTTCTGCCCCGTACAGCAGGCTATGTGCAGGCCCTGCCCGTAGTTGAAAACCAAGCTGTTAAAGCCGGTGAATTGCTCGTAAGGCTCGACAGCGATGAGCTGAAGCTTAAAGTGGAGCAAAGCGAGGCCGCGCTTAATAACGCCATTGCCAACGTGGAGCTTGTTCGTGCCAATGTGCAGGCTATACGGGCAGCTTATAATACCGCCACAGCCAACCTGGGCACAGCCCGCGCCGATATACAGGCCGCCGAAGTAACGGCAAATAAAAATGCCAAAGATTTTGAGCGCAGCGCTTCCCTGCTGAAAGAGAAAAGCATCAGCCAGCAGGCTTATGACAATGCCGAGGCCGCCCGCCAAAGCAGCGACGTACAGGTTGAAACCAACCGCCGCAAGCTGAGCGCATTACAGGCGCAGGCCGAGGCAGCTAAGAGCCAGGTAGCTGCTGCCGAAAGGCAGGTTGCCGTGGCCGAGGCTGCAGTTGAGCAACGTAAATCAGACCTTAATCTCAGCAAGCTGCAATTGGGCTATTCGGAAGTTCGTGCTCCTATTACGGGGCGTGTGAGCCGTAAGAATGTGCAGTTCGGGCAATATGTATCTCAGGGGCAAAGTCTTATGAGCATAGTGCAGGAAGACAGCGTTTGGGCTACAGCCAATTTCAAGGAAACACAAATAGGCCGCATGGCCCCCGGCATGACCGTAAAAATAGAGGTGGATGCCTACCCTGACCATGATTTCGAAGGTGTAATACACAGCTTCAGCGGCGCTACAGGCTCTAAATTCGCGCTGCTGCCACCTGATAATGCTACCGGCAACTTCGTAAAGGTGGTGCAGCGTGTGCCCGTTAAAATACTCATCACCTCTAAACCCGACCCTAAGGCCGTGTTGCGTGCGGGTATGAACATAAATGCAGTTGTAAACCTGGATTAAGGATATGGCCGAAAAAACCGCCACTGCGTCGGCGCCTGCTTCGGTCGCCGCAGCCTTCGCCCCCGTTTACGAACAGGGCGCGCGCAAATGGATAATTACCATTACCGTTATCTGCTGTGCCCTGCTGGAGCTTATTGATACCAGCGTGGTAAACGTGGCTCTTACCCAGTTAATGGGTAACCTGGGCGCAACCCTGAGCGAGGTAAGCTGGGTAATTGCCGCTTACGGCATTGCCAACGTAATTATAGTACCCATGGCCGGCTGGCTGAGCCTGAAATTCGGGCGTACAAGGTACTTTGCCGCCAGTATAATCCTGTTCACCGTGGCATCCATACTCTGCGGAACAAGCACCAATATTTGGGAGCTTGTGTTCTTCAGGTTTATGCAGGGCATAGGTGGTGGTGCCCTGCTGGCAACTTCCCAATCTATCCTGTTCGAAACCTTTCCGCCGCATGAACGCGGCCTGGCAGGGGCTATGTACGGCATGGGCGTTGTCATTGGTCCTACATTGGGCCCGACCATAGGCGGCTATATAGTGGATAATTATGACTGGCCTTGGATATTCTTCGTGAACGTGCCTATCGGGATTATAGCTACCATATTAACTATCTATTACATAAAGGACCCCGGTTATGCCAAGGCCCTGCGCGCCAAAATGCGCGGTATAGATTTCCCCGGCATATTCCTGCTGATTCTTGGTGTAGGTAACCTGCAAATGGTTCTTGAGCAGGGTGAACGCGAAGACTGGTTCCATACCCCTTATATAACTGTTTGCACCATTGCGGCAGTTATAGGCGTGGTTGGCTTCATCTGGCGCGAGCTTACCGCCGAAAACCCGATTGTGGATTTGAAGGTGCTTAAAAACCCTTCGCTTGCAATAGGTACCCTGCTGAGCTTTATTCTCGGTTTCGGGCTCTTCGGATCGGTGTTTATTATACCGGTATTCTCGCAGCAGATTTTGGGCTTTACGGCCCTGCAAACCGGGCAGATGCTGATACCCGGCGCCATAGCTACCGGCTTTATGATGCCAATTGTTGGCAGGCTTATAGGGGCAGGTGTAAGCCAGAAGATAATGATACCCATCGGGTTCTTCCTCTTCTTTGTTTTCACGGTAATGCTTTACAACATTATTACACCCTTCTCCGGAACCGACGATTTCTTTTACCCCCTGCTGGTTCGGGGCTTTGGGCTCGGGCTCATATTTGTGCCTTTAACCACGCTCTCTTTGAGCACGCTTAAAGGGCAGGAAATTGCCCAGGGCGCAGGGCTTACCGCCATGATTCGCCAATTGGGCGGGGCATTCGGGGTGGCAATTCTGAGCACCTATCTACAGGTAAAAGCCGCCGGTCACCGTAATGATCTTTTGGCATACGTTGGCAGCGGCGATCCTGCAGTTACCTCGCGCCTTGCCGGCCTGAAGGCAAGCTTCATGAGTAAAGGCTTCGATTCTTTGCGGGCAACTCAGCAGGCATACCAGGCACTTGAAGGCATGCTCACCAGGCAGGCCATGATGCTTACCTTTATGGATGTATTCCTGTTCCTTGGCATGTTCTTTATTTGTTGCATACCCTTGGTATTGCTCATACGTAAAGGCAAAGCCAAAATAAGTATGGACGATGCCGGGCATTAATAATCTTTGAATTTAATTTTGGTTTAGTGTGTTAAGCTTTGAACTGTGAATTATGAAACGAAAAAGGGGCGAAAGCCCCTTTTTTAATAGTCGTTAGGTTATTTATATATTGAATATTAATTTTCGGCATAAATATTCGTTAGTACAGATATGATGAAAACAGGAATATGTCTTTTTACGCTTGCGATGTCTGCAGCGTTCCAACTAAAGGCCGATAATTTAAGTAATGGAAATACAGCGGCTAAGTCTGAAATCATAGCTGATTACGGAGTACCGGCAAAGCCTGCCCCGGCGCAAACGCCGACCAACGGAAGCAAATCAGTATCGCCTGCAAAGCCTACCGATAAGCAAAAAAGGTGGCTTGGCGATTGTACCGCCAAAGAAACCGGTGTTTGTACTGTATTGGAAAAGTATGTGAAAAAGAGGCTCAAAGACCAAAAAACATATAAGCATGTAAAAACCACCTATACCTATTCAGATGAACATGTATTGGTTGCCATGCGCTATAAAGCCCAAACACCCACCGGCAATTATTACGTGGAAGAAATTAGGGCCCAAATAGGCTACAACTGCGAAATGAAACAGGTTGTGTACCACGGGCATTAATATGCTGTGGGTGCACAACCTGTTGATTCTGTTTTTGCGGGTACTAAATAACACTTAAATCACGTTAAAACAGTAAAAATCAGGCCGCTAATTTAAAGGCCTGATTTTATGATGTTATAGTTATTGCAATTTTATATGATTGTCTTCGTTGCAGTTACTGTTCCCGTTCCAAAAGTAGGTGCCGCCTGCAGTTTCAGCATACCAGGCAGTATAACCATCAAATGGGTAAACCGAACTCCTGCCATAGGGTGAAATTGTTCCTTGGAAATGCCCGTCGGTATAAATGTTGATGTAATACCCAACATAACTATCGAAATCGAGTTGACAGTCGCGTTTTTTGCCTTTCCCTATTTCCGTATCCGTTGTAGGCAGGCTGCTTTTTTTAGAAGCTTTACTTTCTGCAGTACTTAGTTTTTTCGTTGCCTGCGTAGTCTTAATTGCCTTTTTTTGGTGATTTCCGGTTTGTGCCGGTGAATTAAAGGCAATTCCTATCGATAGCACAAAAACAAGCGCTGTTGCAATTTTTGCTGATTTTTTCATGCACATAATTACATGCGATCTAATACTTACCAAAATGGTCCTCATTTTTATATTCAGACGTAATTTTCGGTGTTTTTAGAGGAGCCTTTTTTTTGATTGTTGAACAGTAAACATAAATACATTTGCGTAAATAAGCATGGCAGAATAATTGAGGAGTCAGAGCAAATACCTTGTACTCACAAAATTGCTTTCCCTGCTGTCTACAATCTGGTTGAGAATAGCCTTATTTTCCTCGTTCATCTTGGTGGCTACCATAGAGCGTATGGAGAAGCTTCGTAGCGCATCATGTACCGAAAGAGTGCCTTCTGCGCTGTCTTTACGACCAGTGAAAGGAAAATAATCGGGACCGCGTTGAGATTGGGTATTTATATTCACCCTGCAAACAAGGTTAACCAAGGGGTCAATGAGGTCGGCAAGCACATGTGGGTCTTTACCGAAAATGCTTACCTGCTGACCATGGTCGCTGTTGATTAGGTATTGAAGGGTTTCCTCTATATCATCGAATGCCACTACCGGTATTACCGGGCCGAACTGCTCTTCGCGGTAAACGCGCATATCGTCGCGCACAGGGTAGAGTATGGCCGGGTTAACAAAGGAGTTTACAGTGGTGCCGCCGCCTTCGTTATAAACTTTTGCGCCTTTTGAAAGGGCATCCTGAATAACTTCGTTCAGGTAGGCAGGCTTATTGGGCTCCGGCAGGGGAGTAATGTTTACACCTTTATCCCAGGGCATGCCGGGTTTCAGGGCGGCCACAGCTCCGTCGAGCTTTTGCAGGAAGGTATCAACCACGCTGCGGTGCACCATGAGTATTTTTAGGGCCGTGCAGCGCTGCCCGTTAAAGCTGAGGGCGCCAAGGACGCATTCCTTTACGGTCATATCAAGATCAGCATCGGGCAGTACTATACCGAGGTTCTTGGCATCGAGGCCGAGAATTGCACGGAGGCGGTTTACCTTGGGATGTTGTTTTTTGAGGCTGTCGGCTACACGGCTGCTGCCTATTAGGGCGAGGACATCAATTTTGCCGCTGCCCATGAGAGCGGGCACCACCTGGTTACCGCGTCCGTATATAGTGTTTACCACACCTTTGGGAAAGCTTTCACAGAAGGCCTGCAGGAGCGGGTAGTGCAGTAAAGCGCCGTGCTTGGGCGGCTTGAAAAGTACCGTGTTGCCCATGAGAATAGCCGGTATGAGCACACAGAAAGTTTCGTTCAGGGGATAGTTAAAGGGGCCCATCACGAGCGCAACACCCAGCGGGGCACGGCGAATTTGGCCTATGATACCCTGTATGTTTGTAAATCTTGAGCCGTCGTGGTCGAACACTTTAAGCTCATCTATGGTATTATAAATATACTCTACGGTGCGGTCGAACTCCTTTTCAGAATCGGCGAGCGATTTGCCTATTTCCCACATAAGCAGCTTCACCACCTGCGGCCTTACGGCAATCATTTTCTTTGTGAAGGTTTCCAGGCAGGCAATGCGGTCACCGGTGCTCATGGTGGGCCATTCGCCTCGGCCACGGTTGTAAGCGTTAACAGCAGCATCCAATGCTTCGAGGGCTTCGGCTTCGCCAACCAAGGGATAGCTGCCAACGGTTATAGGGCTCAGGCTGTTGTCTTCGCCGCGCTGGTAAACCGGCGATATTACTTCCTGCACATTGCCTTCCCATTGTCGAAGGCTCCCGTTTACAAGGTATTCCCGCTGGTTCAGCGGTGCATCAAGCCTGTATTCAGGCGGAATTTGATCGGCTGTAGGGAAGAGCCTGCGCAGCTTCATGGCTGTGCCTGTTTCTTCGCTCAGGTTTATAGGGTTTGGTTCCATAAAGGGTTCAGAATGTCGGCTGATGTGTTTCCCCGGCTTTAATAAAGGGGAATGTGGCTGATGATGAAATAAGTGTAAACAGGCTTTAACAGAATTTGGGCCGGCTTAATTGGTATAAGGCTGTAAGCAGGCAAATTTTATTGGCAAAGCAAAAAGAAATTGCCGGCCGGGCCTGAAAATATAACCTGTAAGATGCCTGCCGGTTTTAAGTATTCCTGCCATTCCGGCGTAAATTTCATTATGTCGGCAATCGGCCTTTATTTTGCAGTACAATTAAGGCATGATATACCCCAAAAATTTTGAGGAGAAGATAGGCTTCAACCAGGTTAGAGAACTGCTCATACAGGCTTGCTCAGGCGCACCCGGCCGGGCTTTTGCCGAAAAAATGCGCTTCAGCAGCAATTTCGACAACCTGAACAAATTACTCGATCAAACCGAGGAGTTCAGGCAGATAGTGCTTTCGCACCCTAATTTCCCCTCCGATAATTATTTTAACATTTTACCGCTGCTTCGCAAAGCCGAAATAGAGGGAACTTATTTAGAGGAAGACGAGTTTCATACGCTTAAACTCAGCCTGCAAACCGTTTTCCGGATTGTAAAATTCCTGGTAAGTAAAGAAGGCGAACCTTTTTCAAACCTGCGCGGCCTCAACAACATGGTTGCCGAGGCCGATAAAAACCTGCCCAACCGCATTGAGCACGTTATAGACCATAACGGCCATGTGCGTGATTCGGCAAGCACCGAATTGCAGCGTATCAGGCGCAGTATTATATCAGCCCAAAGCGGCCTGCGCCGACGCATAGACAGTATTATGCGCGAAGCCAAGGCCAACAAGCTCGTAGCTGAAGATGCCGAGCTTACCGTGCGCAGCGGCCGTATAGTTATTCCGGTTCCGGCTGAGAACAAGCGCATGCTGAAAGGCTTTATTCATGATGAATCGGCCACCGGGCAAACAGCCTTTATTGAACCTGCCGAGATTTTTGAAACGAACAACATCATACGCGAGCTTGAGTACGAGGAGCGCCGCGAGGTTATTCGTATCCTGATGCAGCTTACAGGCGTATTGCGCCCGCAGGTACCGGTATTAATGAGCGCCGCCAATTACCTGGGCCTTATGGATTTTATCAGGGCAAAGGCTCGCCTCGCCCTCGCTATGGATGCCGTAAAGCCCGAATTCAAACGTGTGCAGGGCTTTACGTGGATGAAGGCAAGGCACCCCCTGCTTGAAATGAGCCTTGCCCGCCAAAACCGCAAAGTGGTTCCGCTTGATATTGCGCTGAGCCCTGAGCAACGCATCATAGTTATATCCGGCCCGAATGCAGGCGGTAAATCGGTTACCCTGAAAACGGTGGGTCTGCTGCAATACATGCTGCAATGCGGCATGCTTATACCCGTAGCGCCTCACAGCGAATCAGGCATTTTCGAGGATGTACTGCTCGATATGGGCGATGAGCAAAGCCTGGAGAACGATCTGAGCACATACAGCTCACACCTGAGCAATATGAAACATTTTATTAAATACGGCGGACGTAAAAGCCTGTTTTTAATAGATGAGTTCGGTACAGGCACAGAGCCGCGTTTCGGGGGTGCTATTGCGGAAGCTATACTTACACAGCTGAACGATGAGAAAATGTTCGGCGTGGTAACCACCCACTACGGCAACCTGAAATCTTTCGCCGATAAGACCACGGGCATATCTAACGCTGCCATGCGCTTTAACATGACAGCCCTTGAGCCCTTATACCAGCTTGAAACCGGGAAGCCCGGCAGCAGCTTCGCGCTTGAGATTGCAGAGAAAATAGGCCTGCCGGTAGCCCTGCTCGATAAGGCCCGCAACCTGATTGGCGAAAAGCATGTTAAGCTCGACAGCCTGATAAAAGAGCTGGAAATTGAGAAAACCGTTTTCAGTGAAAGGAATATGGAGATGCAGGTAAAGGAGCGGCAGCTTACCAAAACCCTCTCTGATTATACCGAGCTGAAAGCCACCCTTGATGCGCAGCAAAAGCTTGCCCTGAACCAGGCCAAAGCCCAGGCGAAAAAACTGCTCGAAGGCACCAACCGCCTGATTGAGCAGACTATTCGCGATATTAAGGAGAACAAGGCTGAAAAAGAGCCGACCCGCCAAATCAGGCAAAAGCTGGAAGACTTCAAAAAGACCCTGGAACCGGAAATTGTTCCGCATATACCGGAGCCTAAAGCTGCCGGGGCTAAAAATACGGTTATTGAGGTACCCGAGGCAGATTTACCGATTGGCGTGGGCAGCTTTGTTCGCCTGAAAGATACCGGCAATATAGCCGAGGTTACCAATATGGATGGTAAGGATGTTGAAATCCGCATAGGTCAGCTTAAAAGCCATGTGAAGTTCAGCCGCCTTGAACGTGTAAGCCGCAAGGAATACATGGAACGCTCTGCTGAAGAGGTGAATCGTCCCGGCATGGGCGGTATTGACCTGCATGAGCGGGCCACCAATTTCAGCTTCAACCTTGATTTGCGCGGCAAACGAGCCGAGGAATGCGTACCCGCCCTGCATAATTTCATGGACGATGCCGTAATGCTGGGTGTGCCCGAACTGCGCATAGTGCATGGCAAGGGCGACGGCATTCTACGGCAGATTGTACGCAATGTGCTTGCCGGCATGAAGGGTGTAGGTACTGTAAAAGACGAGCATGCCGACCGGGGCGGCGCAGGCGTTACCGTGGTAACCATGCGCTGATAAGCCCAGCAAGGTAATTCAAACCCATGTCTGCCAAACACCCCCGCATCCTGCTTCTCGATAACTTCGATTCCTTTACATGGAACCTGGCAGATTATTTTGCCCGATGCGGGGCCGCCGTTTCCGTAAAGCGGAACGATACAGATATAAAGAAACTGCTTCGCCCGGCTTATGACTGCATTGCCCTGAGCCCCGGCCCCGGCCGGCCGGAAGATGCAGGGGTAATGATGGAGCTTATTGAGCGTACTGCCGGGAGAATCCCGCTTTTCGGAATATGTTTGGGGCACCAGGCATTGGGCCTGCATTTCGGCGCCGATGTAATCAGGGCTGCTGCCCCTGTGCATGGTAAAATAAGCCTTGTTGAAAACAACGGCATCGATATTTATAAAGATATACCTCAAAAAACCGAGGTGGTACGTTACCACAGCCTGCTCTTAAGTAATTTACCGGCCTGCCTTGAGGAAACAGGTCACAGCGAAATGGGCGAAATAATGTCGATAAAACATAGGGAATTACCTGTGCGCGGGGTACAATACCACCCCGAGGCTGCCCTTACCCGTAACGGGCTCCAAATAATTAATAACCTGGTTACGCTGATTTTGCAGCATTTATAAATTACCCTTTTGTTACCGGCTGTATTAATAAAGTAATACAGCTATAATATTCCTTTTAGGGTATCATTTACACGCTTTCCCTTATCTTGCAGCCGATTCTGTGCCGTTTGTCCGGCAGCTGTAAAAGCCGGGGATAAATAACTTTCCTGGTAAGTGCCGGATAAAACATTTTGGCCGGAATTATGTATTAAGCTTACTCTTAAATAAGAATTACCCATTACCGCAACCTGCATCAATAAATAAAATGAGTTATACCGTCAGGACAGAAGGAGAATATACCTTTATCGATGAAGGCGAAGGTGAAGTGCTTTTGTTGCTGCACGGCCTTTTCGGCGCCCTGAGCAATTGGGAGCATGTAATTAATACCTTCAGCAAAGAGTATCGCGTTGTGATACCCATGATGCCTATTTATGATATGCCCCTGCGCCAGGCAGGCATAGATGGCCTGTGCGATTTTATAGAGGGCTTTGTAAAATTTAAAAACCTGCGCAACCTCAACCTGCTGGGCAATTCGCTCGGCGGGCATATTGGGCTTGTATATGCCATGAGGCATCCCAACGGCGTTCGTCGCATGGTGCTCACGGGTAGTTCCGGCCTGTTCGAAAACGGCATGGGGGGCTCTTTCCCCAAGCGCGGCAATTATGAATTTGTGCGTGAAAAAGTAGCCTATACCTTTTACGACCCCGCCACCGCCACCAAGGAATTGGTAGACGAAGTGTTTGAAACCACCAAGAGCATTCCCAAATGCCTGCGCATTGTGGCAATAGCCAAAAGCGCCCAGCGCACCAATCTTGCCGGCGATTTGAACAAGGTTAAAGTACCCGTGCTGCTCGTTTGGGGCCTGAACGATACAATTACCCCTGCCCATGTGGCCCACGAGTTCCACAGGCTGCTGCCGCACAGCTTCCTGCATTTTATTGATAAGTGCTGCCATGTGCCCATGATGGAGCATCCGGCAACATTCAATAAAATTCTCAGCAAATTCCTGCTGCAAACAGCGCCGGAATTGGCGGCCGTCTGAAAAGAAATACAAAAAAGCGTATATTTATACGTAACAGGAATATTGCTGCAATAATTGCCAGGTATAGCGTTCATGTTAAAACCAACCGACAATTATTATATAAACAGCTTGCTCCCCTTTAATGACTATGAGTGTTGAAGAAATCATCAATCCTGCAATCCCATCGCTGCTACCCGGCGATTCGGCTGCCGGCGCGCTCCGCAAAATGGAGAACGCGGGCCTCGAGGCGTTGCCATTGGTGACCGAAGAAGGTGTTTTCAGGGGAATGATTACAGAAAGTAACCTGAATTCACTTATCGACAGGAAAGTGAAGCTTGAAGAATTGCAACCCTTCGGAACGGCCAATTACGTGTTGGGCCGCCGGCATATTTTTGATCTTTCGGCCATTGCGCAGGCAGGCGGCATCAGTCCCGTTGCTGTTTTAAGCGATGAAGGCAGGTATATGGGCAGCGCAGGTCCGGCAGATTTTGCAGCCGCTTTCGGCAGGCTGTACAGCGTTCAGGCGCCCGGCAGCATTATTGAGCTCACCATGTACGAGCGCGATTATTCGCTGAGCCAAATTGCCAGGCTTACAGAATCTAACGGTGTAAAAATAATTCATGCCGCAACAGATACTGACCCTTCCGATGCCGCCCGTATCAGGCTTACCCTGAAATTAAACCAGCTTGATGTCAGTCGCGTTGTGGCAACGCTTGAGCGTTTCGGGTATAATATAACAGCCCTTTATAACCAGGCCGACGACCAGAACGCACAGGTAAATCCTGATCGTGAAAGGCTTGACAGCCTGCTTAAATACCTGAGTATCTGATCAGGCGCCGGTCTGATTTCTTACACCGGCAGTGCTTATTAAGAATCCTGTTGGCTTATCTTTTGCCGGTTCTTCGCGGTCATATAAAACACGGCTCGAAGGCAAATCTGCATACCCCGGTTTACCGGTAATACTTCCTATCCTCCCCAATATCAAAAGAGCCTGCCCATGAAAATCGCCATCCACGGACGTGTCTTCAGCGACAGGGCCTTTCCGCATGCGCAATATCTTTTTGACGAGCTGCGCAGGCATGGCGCCGAGGTAATTATTTACCGCCCTTTCGCCAAAATGCTGCATTCCCGCCACATCAGCTGCGGTGATTGCGCCGAATACGAAAGCCCGGCCGAAACCGAAGGCACCGACCTGTTTATCAGCATTGGCGGCGACGGTACTTTGCTTGATGCCGTTACTTTTATAGGCAGCCGCGAAATACCCGTTCTGGGCGTAAACGCAGGCCGGCTCGGCTTTATGGCCACCACCCCGGCCGAGGGAATTAAAGAAGTGTTGCAGCCCGTACTCGATGGCAATTATACCATAGACAGCCGCAGCCTGCTTAGGCTTGAATCTGACGAAGACCTTTTCGAGGGGATGAATTTTGCGCTGAACGAGTTCACAATTACCAAAAGAGATACAAGTTCAATGATTTTGGTACATACGTACCTGAATGATGAATTTCTGAACTCCTATTGGGCCGACGGCCTGATTGTTAGCACACCAACCGGGGCAACTGGTTATTCCCTCAGCTGCGGCGGCCCCCTGGTTATGCCCGACAGCGGGAATTTTGTGATAACTCCCGTAAGCCCGCATAACCTGAGTGTCAGGCCTATAGTGGTTCCTGATTCAAGCGTGCTCTCTTTTCGTATAGAAGGGCGCAGTAAACGCTTCCTTGTATCGCTCGACAGCCGCTCAAAGTCAGTAAAAGCTACTGCCAGGCTTACAGTTCGGAAAGAAAATTTTTCGGCGAAACTCATTAAGCTTGAGGGAGATACGTTTATGCGCACCCTAAGAAACAAGCTGAATTGGGGCTTTGATGTCAGAAATTAATTCCGCAGCTATTGCTTGTTTACATCTTAGCTCTATATTTGTGAAGGCGTTACATACTTTCTGCCGAAAGAAGGTAACCTCAGGTGTATTAAAAAAATCGAAAATATATGAAGACAAGGTTTACGCTGCTTACCCTGGTACTGCTGGCAACCGCTTTTGGCGCCAATGCCCAATTGGGCAAGCGTGCTAAGAACGCGTCTATGAGGGCTGCTTCCCGCAAGGTGGCGAACTTTACCAACACCCGCGACTTCCCAAGCACCTTTAAGTACAGCACAATTGGCTTCGGCATAGGTTACGCTAACTATTTTGGCGACCTTACCCCGAATACCTCACGTACCAGTACGAACTTTAACCGTGCCACACCAACATTTAACGCATTCTATATGAAGCGTTTGTCGGCGTTTCTTTCTGTACGTGTTAATGCTGCTTACTCTATTATAAGTGCCGACGATAACGCGGTAGATCCTACTTTGAGCATTAGCCACCAGGCGCGCTACCTGCGTAACCTGAGCTTCCGCAACCAGATTAAGGAAATAGGCATTATGCTGCAAGGCGATATATTGCCAACCAACCGCGGTTACATGCGTCGTAACTTCCTGAACCCTTACGGCTTCTTTGGTGTGAACGTATTCACCAACAACCCGCAGGCTAAAGGTCCTGAAAATACACAATGGGCAGGTACCTGGATTGATTTACAGGCTCAAAAAACTGAAGGACAGGGAATGCTTGGCGGCGCACAGCCTTACAGCACTGTTCAGATAGGTATTCCAATCGGTTTCGGTCTTCGTTATCGTTTGGGTAACAATTTTGACCTTAGCCTTGAATTCGGCTACCGCTTAACTTTCACGAATTACCTTGATGATATAGGCCGTAACTTCTATAATTTCGATGCAGATAAAGGCGGTGTTGCCGGAACTGAGTTACAGGTTCTTATGGCTAACCGTTCTGCCGAAGTTAAAGGAGCTTACTCAGGCGATACCAGGTATTTACCGGTTTACAACGGATCTGAGTTTGTTCAAATGAGTTTTGCCGATGTGTTTGCAGGCGGCTCTCCGCTGGCCCTGGCAGCCCGCGAATCAATGATTGCCACTACTTACGCGGCAAACGGAAAGCCTACTTTCCACATTGTAGGTTATAACAACGGCGCATCGCCCCGCGGCGGTGGTGGTCGTGATTACTACCTGCTTACAGGTTTCCACCTTGGTTACATCATGCACGATAAATCCCGCGCACCACGTTTCCGCTAATACTTAATTTTAAATACATAGGTATAGTCTCAGTTATAGATTACTATACTTATTATTAGAATATTACAAAGCCCGGTTTACCGGGCTTTCTTTTTTGTAGTATATTGCATGCATAGTTTAGCGTTCGGCAAATTTTGGCATAGTTTTACCTTAATTAAGCTGCAACTGTTGTACAGATTCTTCAGCAAAAAATTATTGTTGCTAAAGCAGCTACGGCTGAATATTTGCTTTAATCTGCCGGGTACCTGAATATTACATTCATTTCACTGAGGCCCAATAAATTATGCCCGGGCTGAATGTACCGGGCGTGTAAAGATTCAAAACTCTGTGTTTGTGCAATATCAGCCATAGAAAACCGTTTTTACTGGGCCATACTTCCTGTAGTTGTTCGCTTTCAACCGAATTTAAATAGAATAAGATCATTTTGCCGGCTATAAAATCTAATTTCGTAATCCAAGGATTTAAAAAGTTAATACTTTGTTGCCTGCTTTTGGGCAGCAGTGCAGGCTTGTTTCCGCATGCTGCGCAGGCACAAAAGTTTGAAGTGGGCATTGGGTTCGGAACCATGCTCTATAAGGGAGAGGTGTCTGACTATTACAACCCCCAATTAGCATCACCGGCCATTGCTGCTTTGCTGAAAATTAATTTTTCGCACGCTGTTGCCTTCAGGGTAATGCTGGCCGGTGGCAGAATTCGCGGCGACAGCAGGCTGAATGATAATATGATTTTCAATTACTTAAAAACGCCTTATACTTTTTCGCATGAAGTGTATGAGGCATCAATGGGTATTGAGTACAATTTCATTGATTTCAGGAAATACAAAAGTAAGCAGCTGGGTACCCCTTATCTTTTTGGGAGCATTGGTGTATTTACTTACACAGCCCGCCGTGATGAAAACCAGGATGATCCGGGTATTGGTTTCTGCATCCCTTTTGGTGTAGGATATAAATACGTACTTAGTAGAAACTGGAATATAGGTGCGGAATTTGGGGCCCGCAAGGTTTTTACGGGGTATTTAGATGGTGTACACAAAAATTTTATTCCGCCTGAAGGCGTAGGTCAGCGTGGCTTTAAAGACCAGGATGACTGGTATTCACTGTCTACTATAAATATTACTTATACTTTCTATAAAACAAATTGCCCCTTAGATGTGATTGATTAGGTATAGCTATCCCTGAAAAATAATTTAGGTTCAAAACCCGGCCATTACGACCGGGTTTTTATTTGGCAGAACTTTCAATTGCCGGGCTGAATTCTTCAAAGGATTTGAAAACAGTTTTCAGGGCAGTGCCGGATATGTTGCGCGCGCCCTGCCAGGTTGCAAACCTGTATGGTTCAAACAATGGATGACTTTCATGCAGGCTGTTGGTTTGAACCATGCCTGAGGCATGCACATATAAGCCTGAACCCAGGTAAACCGCCACATGGGTAATACGACCCGCCTGCTCACCAAAAAAGAGCAGGTCCCCGGTTTGCAGGTTGGCTGTTTTTTTATCGCTGATATCTCTTTCTTCGCCAATTAGCGCCTGGTCTTTTGCATCGCGCGGGAAAATAAGGCCCTGCATATTTATGCTGAATTGCACCAGCCCGCTGCAATCAAAGGCTCGCGGGCATGTGCCGCCCCATAAATACGGCACCCCGGTAAAAGATACCGCCGTTTCAACCATAGGTATTACTTTAACAGTACCTGTTGCCTTACCTGCCTGGCTTGAACTGTTATTGAACGCATTTAGTCCTGAACCGGCAACGGGGCCAATTATATCCTGTGCCTGCAGGTAGCAGGTTTGGCTGTCGGGCATTAAGAAGGCAATGCTGTTGCTTTCAAGCGCCGATGCCTTTGCACTCTTCAGCCTGAGTATATTGCCCGCCACAAGGTTAATTCGCCCGGCTGTAAAATCTGCAAAGCAGTATGGGGGTTTTACCATAAAATATGCATGCGGAGCGCCGCTGAAAGCTGATTGTAAAGAGGGGGCAGCGGCTAAAAATTCAGTATTTCCAAATGCCTTAGGTTCTGCCCAGGCTTCGTAACCATCCGGTACACGTATTTTTAGCCAATTATTTGCATTTCGCTCCAATACTTCCACCGGGGTACCCATACCTGTTTGGCTCACCAATTCAGATGCATGTTTAGGCTCGGCGCGCAGGCAGGCTGTACTTTGTGCTATAACTTTGATTTCCATTTTGACCCGGTGTTGGCTGTGACAGAGGTGAATATTGCATTTTTATTGGACTCGGTGCAGGTTGCTGCTAAAACTTAGGTTTCCAAACAGGCATGAGGGCATTTATGTAATCTTCAATAGCCTGTGAATAGTACTTATGTTCAAGCCTGAGCACGTTGGCGGCAATTTGCTCGGGGCTGTCGCTGAGGCTTACCGGTATTTTCTTTTGCAGCAGAATTTTACCGCTGTCGTAGACCTCGTTAACAAGGTGTATGCTTATGCCTGATTCGCGCCTGTGGGCCGCCTTTACAGCCTTGTGCACATGAATACCATGCATGCCCTTTCCGCCGAACTGGGGCAGCAGGGCAGGGTGTATATTCAAAATCCTGTCGGGGAAGGCTGTGAGCAGGTTTTGTGGGACCAGCCAAAGGAAGCCGGCCAGTACAATCACATCAATTTTTGCATCGCGCAGCATTTGCAATACCTCATCAGTCTGTGTGAATTGCTGCCTGTTGAATACCATGGTAGGTACCCCGTATTTTTTGGCGCGTTCCAGCGCGTAGGCATCGGGCTTATTGCTGAGCAGGAGGCCTACCCTGATACCGGGATGGCTGTAAAATCGCTTCATTATTGCCTCAGCATTGGAACCTGAACCCGAGCAGAAAATGGCTATGCGCTTCAAGGTTTGGCGGGGTTTAATGCCTGGTTAATTTCAGGCTCTGCGCTTAATATTCCTGCTTTCATAGCCAATACCGCGCTCCGGAATTGGTCGCCGCGGTCTTCGTAGTTCTTAAACAAATCAAAGCTGGCGCAGGCGGGTGAAAGCAATACAACATCGCCCGGTGCTGCCAGTGCGGCGGCGGCCTGAACCGCCTCTGTTGCTGAGCCGGTTTCTTTAATAACAGGCACCCTGTTTCCAAAGGCTTTAATAAGCGGGCTGTTATCAAGCCCCATGCAGACAAGCGCTTTTACCTGTTTGCTTACGGCCTGCTCAATTTCGGTGTAGTCGTTTCCTTTGTCTTTTCCGCCGGCAATAAGCACAAGGGGTTCGGTAAAGCTGCCGAGGGCGTATTTAACAGAATCCACATTGGTAGCCTTGCTGTCGTTCACGTAGCGAACGCCGTTTATGGTGGCTATATCTTCAAGCCTGTGCGGCGCATTGCGGAAAGAAGGCAGTGCGGCCGATATTTCGACATCACTTAGCCCGGCGGCTT
This sequence comes from Bacteroidota bacterium, assembly GCA_040388605.1. Lineage (GTDB taxonomy): Bacteria > Bacteroidota > Bacteroidia > Cytophagales > Flexibacteraceae > JAZKBN01. The sequence goes on from JAZKBN010000006.1 coordinate 39,139, forward strand.
TTACGGCCAGCACGGCAGCCATTACATTCAGGTTGTTATGGGGGCCGCGCAAGGGCAAATCATTGGTATGCAGCTCAAACCCGGTCTTGGCCTCGGCAGGGAAAATAAGGCTGCCGTTTGAAAGGTATGCAGCATGATTTGTTTCATGCGGTCTTTGGCCGGACGCAGCATCCTGGTTTTCGTTCCCGAATGAGAAATACAGGGATTTGGCCTGCGGCTTATGCTTTGCGAGGTAATTGCTTATTAAGGTGCTGTCGGCCCAGGTAATAAAGGTATCGGCGGGGCTTTGGTTTTGCGTTATGCGGAATTTGGATGCTATGTAGTTCTCGAATTTGTAATCGTATCGGTCGAGGTGATCGGGGGTAATGTTGAGCAATACGGCAATATCGGCTTTGAAGCTGAACATGCCATCGAGCTGGAAGCTGCTGATTTCAAGCACATACCAATCTGCTTCATCGGCTATAACCTGCCGGGCGAGGCTGAAGCCCACATTGCCGGCAAGCCCGGTTTTGCGCCCGGCTTCCTTCATCAGGTGATAGGTGAGCAGGGTAGTTGTTGTTTTCCCGTTGCTGCCGGTAATGGCTATAAATTTGGCCCTGGTAAACCTGTAAGCAAATTCAAGCTCCGATATTACCGGTATGCCTGCCTCGTGCAGCTTTTTTACAAGCGGAGCTTTATCAGGAATGCCGGGGCTCTTAACCACTTCTTCGGCCTGCATTATTAAGCCTTCGGAATGCCCGTTTTCCTCGAAAGGAATATCGGCATTGCTGAGCTCGGTTTTGTATCGGGCAGCAATTGGCCCTGCATCCGATACAAAAACGGGCAGACCTTTGGCAGCAGCCAGCAGGGCCGCACCTGTGCCGCTTTCCCCTGCGCCCAGTATTACAAGTTTATAGCTCATGAATATGAATTGTTCCGAAGGCAAACTTAAATATTGGCAACGACAAATGCCCGAAAGATAATTTCAGACCCCGGATTTTCATTCCTACAACCACCGCTCTTTGCCTTCCTTTTGCTGAAAAAGCAAATTGAAACAAAACAGCCTGCCCCTTATTGCGGAGCAGGCTGCAGAACTTAGAGGCTTAAAGCAGGAATACTTACTTTGTTATTTTAACCTCTTTCATATTCTTCCCGTCGGGGCTGCCTTTCAGGAGGCGGTTGTTATTGGTATCGCTTACCCAAAGGGAGCTGCCGGTAAAAAGGAGGTCATCGGGCTCGCTGAGGCCGGGGATGAAGGTGCTTATGGTTTTCTTTACAGGGTCAAGTATTTTGATTTTACCGTTATAGGTATCGGCTATGTAAATGAGGTTGTTATGGGCTTCAAGGCCCACGCAGTGTTGCAGCAGTGCCGTCTTTACCGGCCCGTCTTTATCACCAAAATCGAAGAGGCCGGAGCCTGCTATGGTGCTTACGGTTTGCTTATCAAGATCAATGGCGCGTATGGCGCTGGCCTCGGGGTCGGCAACATATAGGGTGCGGCCGGCAAGGCTGAGCCCGCTTGGCTGGTTAAATGCCGATTCTTCAATATCTCCGTCGGTGAGCGCTTCGCGACCACTGCCGGCAAAGCGATACACTTTTTCAGTGCTGAGATCCATACGTAAAACCTGGTGGTTGCCTGCATTGGCAATGTACAGGTTATTGCCGTCGGGCAATAAGTCCCAGGGGCTGTTGGGGTCTACAGGTACGTTGCGCATGTTTTCATCATAGTAATAGCCCATTTTACCGCTGCCTGCTGTGGTGCTTACTGTACGGGCCTGCAAATCTGCGCTGCGGATGAGGTGGTTGCGGGTATCGGCTATATAAAGCTTATTGCCTACAAGGGCAAGGCCATGCGGCTCATCAAATGATGCGGATGCAAAGCTGCCGTCGGTTTTGCCTTCAGTGCCGCTGCCAATGGTTTCAAGCAATTTGCCTTCTGAAGATATTTTGAGTATGCGGTTATGCCCGCTGTCGCTGAACCAAATATTGCCTTCCTTATCGGCAATCATTTTCGAGGGGAATTTCAGGGCAGTTGCATCGGCATGGCCGGCTTCAGTTTGAGTGGCGGCGGCTTCTGCGTGGTTAAAGCCGGGTATGGGCTCTTTTTTAAGTACGTCAGCGTACTTAGTTACCAGGGAGTCCAGGGCGGGCTTAACCACCTTGTAAACGCCTTCCCCGGCATGCTGCCCTATAACCTTACCATCAGGACTGATAAGCACTACGGTAGGCCATGCGCGAACGCCGTAGGCATCCCAGATTTTAAAGCCGGCATCATTCACAACGGGGTGCTTTATACCGAATTTCTGTATGGCTTTATTAATGTTCTCGGTCTTTTTCTCGCTGTCGAATTTGGCGCTGTGCACACCTATAACCACCAGCTGATCAGGGAATTCGGCCTCCAGCCTGTTGAGGTCGGGTATAATGTGGCGGCAGTTAATGCAGCCGAAAGTCCAGAAGTCAAGAATTACGAGCTTGCCGCGCAGGTCTTTGATGCTGTATTTCCGGTCGGTATTCAGCCAGCCGAACTCGGTATTAATTTCAGGGGCGTTCACTGAGGGCAGGTTCATATTTTTTTCCTTTGCTATGGGCTTACTTGCCGGCTTTTTGCCGGTTTGTCCGCAAGAAGGCGTACAAAATCCAAGCACAAGTATAACCGCCAAAACCGATATTGGTTTCAGGGCAGCCTTTGTGAATAAGGCAGATACGGACTTTAATTGTTGAGAAGCAATGAGCATCATATTCTTTGAATATTGTGTGGTAAATGCAATCAATATACGAGCCAATGCGCTCACCGGATTCCAAAGCTTAATAATGCCTTTGGTCTTGTAAAATAATAGTCGGCAAGGCAGGCATGTCCTAATGTTTGCCGCTGCGGGGGTGAAAGTCTTTTACAATCTGCTTCAGGTATTCTGTATCCATGTGGGTGTAGACCTGTGTGGTGGCAATGCTTTCGTGGCCCAGCATTTCCTGTACGGCCCTCAGGTCGGCGCCGGCTTCAACCAAATGCGTGGCAAAGCTGTGTCTGAACGTATGCGGACTCACGCTGCGGCCTATTTCAGCCTCGGCAGCCGTTTTTTGCACAATCAGGAAAAGCATTTCACGGGTAAGGCCTGCGCCCCGGTTATTCAGGAAGAGCGTATTCTCGTGCCCTTTCTTGGGTGTTGCGTTCTTGCGGGTATGCTCAAGATACATGTTCACAAATTTAACGGCATCTGAGCCTACCGGGGCCAGGCGCTCTTTATCGCGCTTGCCTATAACTTTAATAAAGCCTATATCGAAAAACAGGTTCGTTATTTTCAGGTTAATAAGCTCCGATACCCGCAGGCCCGAACTGTAAAGGAGCTCCAGCATGGCCCTGTTCCGAAGGCCATGAACAGCGCTCATATCAATGGCAGCCAAGACCTGCTCCACCTCGAAGAACTCGAGGAAATCGGGCAGGTGGCTGCCGATGCGTGGTGCGCTTATGTGCCTGCTTGGGTCTTCAGGAATGGCGTTTATCATGCGCATGAACCTGAAAAAAGATTTAATACCTGATACCACCCTCGCCTGCGAGGTTACATTGAGCTTATTCTTTTCGTTCAGGTTTTGCAGGAAGCTGCGGATGTCGGCCTGGGTGATTTTATCGGGTTCAGTACCCGGAATATATGCCTGCAGCAGGTGCATATCATGCATATAAGCTTCAACGCTGTTGCCCGAAAGCATGCGCTCATGCCTGAGGTAGGCTTCAAATTCATTTAGGGCGGCTGGCCAAAGCATGGTGTTAATTTAGTATGATGGTTGAAAACCGGGCTTAATGCGGGCGCAATTTATCGCATCTTTGCATGAAGGCAGTTAAAATTAAAGCAGCAGCCGGTTACGCCTGTTTACTGCCTGCCGTTCTGCTCCCGCAAAACAATTTTGCTATACCGGCCTGAATTAATAAACCAATTTGGCCGCGCGGAGTTTTAATTGAAGCCGCGGCAGGCATTTGCCTGCATTAAAGCCAATAATCAAACCTATTAATATGTCTACAGCCAAAGCATACGCCGCAGCTACAAAAGATTCCCCCCTTGCTCCCTGGAGCTTCGAACGTCGCGCACCAAAGGCGCACGATGTGCAAATTGAAATATTATGGTCGGGCGTTTGCCACAGCGATATTCACCAGGCCCGCGACGAATGGGGTGGCAGTATGTTCCCCATGGTACCCGGACACGAAATTGTTGGTCGTGTTACTGCAATTGGCGACCATGTTAGTAAATTCAAAGTCGGTGATTTAACAGGGGTCGGCTGCATGATAGACAGCTGCCGCGAATGCCGCAACTGTAACCGCGATCTTGAGCAGTACTGCGAAAAAGGCCCGAACTATACGTATAACTCCCTTGAAAAAGACGGCAGCCCAACCTACGGCGGTTATTCATACCACATTGTGGTTGACGAAAAGTACGTTGTTTCAGTATCTGAAAAGCTGCCGATTGAAGGCGTTGCGCCCCTGCTTTGCGCGGGCATAACCACTTATTCGCCCCTGAAGCACTGGAAAATTGGTCCTGGGCATAAAGTAGCGGTTCTTGGCCTTGGCGGCCTGGGGCACATGGGCGTAAAATTCGCAGCGGCATTCGGCGCCGAGGTAACCGTGCTCAGCACCAGCCCCAATAAAGAAGCCGATGCGTTGGCATTGGGTGCGCATAAATTCGTGGTAACAACCGATGTGGAGCAAATTAAGCCCTACAACAATTACTTCGATTTTATACTCGATACCGTATCTGCCCCGCACTCTTATGATAATTACCTGCGCCTGCTCGATAACAACGGAACGCTTATCTTCGTAGGCATTCCGCCTGTTCCTATGGAAATGACCTGTTTTACCCTGCTCGGCAACCGCCGGTCTGTAGCTGCTTCGGGCATAGGAAGCATTGCCGAAACGCAGGAAATGCTTGATTTCTGCGCCGAGCACAACATTGTATCTGATGTTGAGGTAATTAACATGGACTACATAAATACTGCGTATGATCGCATGTTGAAAAACGATGTGAAGTACAGGTTCGTAATTGATATTGCATCGCTGAAATAATTTGAAGAATTTTAATGCAGGCATTCAGGCTCCTCTTTAAAATGTGTCTGCCGCCTCTTCCCGCTTTACCTGTACAGGAAATTCCGCACCCCGCTTTTACAGAGCGGGGTTTGCGTTTATCTGTATTAAGAACCGATTTAACGCACCCGTACATCAGCGGGAATAAGTATTTCAAGCTCATGGGTAACCTGCGGCAGGCCAAAGCCGAAGGACACTGCACATTAATTACCTTCGGCGGCGCCTACAGCAACCATTTAACGGCCTTTGCAGCAGCAGGGGCGCTGTGCGGCTTTAAAACCATAGCCTTGGTCCGGGGCGAGGAAACATTGCCCTTAAACCCCGTGCTGAGCTTTGCAAAAAAGCAGGGTACAGAGGTTCATTATATTTCAAGAACTGAATACCGCAATAAGCATCTCCCCGAGTTTGCAGAGGAATTAGCAGCTCGTTTCGGGCGGCATTTTTTAATACCCGAAGGCGGCAGCAATATATATGCCCTTGAAGGCTGCAGGCAAATTATTCAACCCGGACATTTGTTTAACTATAACCACATTGCCCTTGCCTGCGGAACCGGCGGAACCATGGCCGGCATAATCAGCGGTGTGCAGGGCAGGGTGCCGGTAACCGGTTTTCCTGTACTTAAACAAGGTGAGTTTATAGGTGGGGAAATAAGAAGCCTGCTGTCGGCAGCAGGGGAGCCTGACCCGGGAAACTGGGATTTACAAACCGGTTATCATTTCGGGGGCTATGCTAAAATACCTACATTGCTTGAAGTTTTTATGACTGAGTTTACAAAAAACTACAATATTCCGCTTGAGGGGGTATATACCGGTAAATTAATGGCGGGTTTGGTTGATCTGGCTAACAACAATGGTTTTCAGCATGGTACATCGGTTTTGGCAATACATACCGGCGGTGTTTTCAGTTTCTGAGAAAAAAAATATAATTTTTTCTCTGCCCGCATTAAACCAAGGGCTTTCAACGTTGTCTTAGAAAAGGATTATAAAACATTCCTTCAACATACCCACATATGAAAAAACTAATGATAGTATTGGCTTTCGCCATGATGCCTTTTGCGGCTGTTTATGCACAAAAGGACGGCGGAAGAGGAAACGGTGAGCAAATGGTTAAAAAGTTAACCAAAGAGCTCACACTTACCGCTGATCAGCAGGAAAAATTAAAGGCACTTTTCGCATCTGAAAAGGAAAAAGCGACGGCTCTTAAGACCGCCGACAAAGCCACGCGTAAGACCCAAATGGAAGCGCTGCGCAGTGAGAATGAAAGCCAGATGAAGAGCATTCTTACAGCCGACCAATATACCAAGTACATTGCCTTAAGAAAAGAACGTGAAGAAAAAAGGCATGAAAGACAAATGGAAAGAATAGGTAAGTAAGCCTTGATTCCTAAAAAGCTGGAGGACTGATAGTTTACCAGAAGTGTTTTGTTTGTTACATTATTCAGGTGCGGGAGGCAGGTTTTACCTGCCTTTCGCCTTTTTTAGGGTTTGGGTATTTTGTCCCGTTTTTTCAATAATTGCAAAACCCTCCCAATCCAACACATTCAGCTGTGAATTGCTACATTTGCAACACCCAATTGCTGATAATGTGAAAGAGAATCAGGCTGCAACAGGTATTGAGCCCCTGATTGAGTATTTTGAAAAGCTGATTCCCCTGGATAAGGAAGAAAAGGCTTTGGTTGCAGAAAAATTTCAGCCCCGGCTATATCGTAAACGGCAATACGCTTTACAGGAAGGTGATATATGCACAAACCTTCAGTTTGTGGTGCGCGGCTGTTTACGAATGTATAAGGTTGATGATAAGGGTACCATTCACATCATACAATTCGCAGCAGATAATTGGTGGATTAGCAATATTGGCAGCTTCTATTCAGGTATGCCCTCTGAAATGAATATAGATGCTTTGGAAGATACCATGGTGCTTCAAATCAGCCTTACGAACCTTACAACACTTTATACCAGGGCTCCCAAGTTTGACCGCATTTTTCGGGTACTGATTGAGAACAGCTTTGTGGCGCTTCAAAAGCGCTTGCTGCAAAATGTAAGCTCAACGGCAGAAGAACGTTACGAGTCATTTTTAGTAAGCTACCCGCATTTGGTTAACAGGCTGCCGCAAACACAAATAGCCGCTTTTTTAGGCATAACGCCGGAGTTTGTAAGCCGCCTGCGTAACAGGCGCAGCAAGCAAAAAGCTTAAACAGGATCAATGGTTTTTCCTGATGCAGTTCAATGGAAAGAGCCTTGTTTCCGTCGGACCTTTGCAGTGTCGAAAATATAAACAGCGACACAAAAACACGATGTCAATTAAGAAAATCGCCGTTATCGGCCTCGGAAACATAGGCAAAGCAGTTGCCGAAAACTTATCTAAATCAGGCGTTAATTTTATTGTATCGGGCAGAGATTTAGAAGAAACCGGGAAGGTTGCCGCCCATGCTGCAGCCCAAGCAGAAGTGAGCGATATTACCACAGCCATAAAAAGTGCCGACATTATTGTACTCGCTATCCCGTTCGGTGAAATAGCCCCCTTTATAAGCACATATTCTGCCGAATTGCAGGGTAAGCTGGTAATAGACCCCTCTAACCCTATTGCCCCGGATGAAAACGGTGGGTTCAAAAAAATCATTGATGCCGATAAATCTGCCGGGGAAGTAAACGCGGCCGCACTGCCCAAAGGCATAAAGCTGGCGAAAGCATTGGGCACCTTAGGCGCAGCAACACTTTCGGGAGCTGCTTATAAAACCCCTGCCAATGTTTTGTTCTATGCTGCCGATGGTAAAGATGTTGATGCCGATGTGGAGCAGCTGATTAAAAACAACGGCTTCGTTCCTGTAAAGGTTGGCGGTCTGAGCCAATCTGCAAGAATAGAGGTGTTTGGAGACCTGCATGAGTTTGGCGCTCTAGGCAAAGCAGTAACTGCTGAAGAAGCAAAAACTGCACTCTGATTGTTATTATAAGGCATCTTCGATGATAGCCGGCTGAGAAGCCATTTTGAAAACCTTTCAAAATCAAAAAGCCCTCATAGAACAATAGTTCTTTGAGGGCTTTTAAGTATTTAATGCTGACAAGGGCCATTGCCCAAATGCATCAAACGGTCATTATTTCAGCTTCCTTGCTTACAACAAGGGCGTCTATTTTAGTAATGTAGCTGTCGGTATAGGTTTGCACTTTAGCTTCGGCTCCTTTTACTTCATCTTCGCTGGCTCCTTCTTTAAGCAGCTTGCGGAGGCTGTCGTTCACATCTTTACGGATGTTGCGGATGCGTACCTTGCCTGCCTCGGCCTCATGCTTCACCTGCTTCACCAAATCGCGGCGGCGATCTTCAGTCATAGGCGGCAAATTCAGGCGAATAGATTCGCCGTCGTTACCCGGGTTTAAACCTAAATCTGAATTGCGGATTGCTTTCTCAATCTCGCTGATCATTTTGCGCTCAAAAGGGCGAATAAGTATGCTGCGGGCATCGGGCACGCTTACGTTTGCGGCCTGGCTCAGGGGCGTTTGCACACCGTAATAATCAACATAAAGACCATCGAGCATGGCCGGTGAGGCTTTGCCTGCACGTATTTTTTGAAAATCGGACCCGGTGTGCTTTAAAGACTTTTCCATGTCTCCTTTGCACTCTTCCAGGTAAAACTGTATTTCTTCCATATACTGATTCTAAGGAATTTCTTGAATATCGGTAAAGTTCAGGTTGGGTAATAGAATAGCAATTAAGGTAATGGCAATGTAGCTTGCTTATGCGCTTACCAGTGTACCTACTTCTTCGCCGCTCACGAGGCGGAGCAGGTTGCCGGGCTTATTCATATCGAATACGATAATGGGCAGGCCGTTTTCTTTGCAAAGGGTAAAGGCGGTCATATCCATAACCTTGAGGCCTTTTTTAAATACCTCGTCGAATGATATGTTGTCGTAGCGTTGCGCGGTGGGGTCTTTTTCAGGGTCTGATGTATATATACCATCTACGCGGGTGCCTTTGAGCACGGCATCGGCCTGTATTTCAATGGCCCTGAGGCTGGCGGCCGAGTCTGTTGTAAAGTATGGGCTGCCAAGGCCGGCGCCAAAAATAACAACGCGTCCTTTTTCAAGGTGGCGTATGGCCCGGCGACGAATAAAGGGCTCGCAAACCTGGTCTATAGGAATAGCCGACATCAGGCGGGTATAAATACCGGCGTTTTCGCAGGCGCCCTGTAAAGCCATTGCGTTTATCATGGTGGCGAGCATGCCCATGTAGTCGCCCTGAGCGCGGTCAATGCCAGATTCTTCGGCATCCTGCCCGCGGAAAATGTTGCCGCCGCCAATTACAATGGCAACCTGCACGTTTTGCTTCACCACCTTTTTTATTTCTTCAGCATAGCGGCGCAGCATATTGGGGTCTATGCCGAAACCTTTAGCCCCGAGAAGTGCTTCTCCGCTAAGTTTCAAGAGTATTCTGTTGTATTTCATACCGGGTATAAAGGGTGGTGTTATTTTCGGTTTGTTTATTGTGGTTCTGTATTATCAGACAAGGGGCATAAGTTGCACGCTGAATAATTTAAGGAAGCTGCGGGCAAATATATTGCCGTATTTGCTCAAGGGCATGCAATGTACCTGCAGTTTCCGGCAATTTAAATATTAAACCGGGCAAGCTGCCTTTAGGCGTGGCAAATATACCTATTCAGGCGGTCTTTGAAAATTCAGGGCGCAAAGTGGCCTGCTTTGTCTGCCTTAATTATTGTTGATATGGCAAACCTTTAATGCTGTAAACAGATTATGGCTGAATCAGAAAAATACTTACCATGGCCTGCCATCATTCTGGTGAATTTTTCCTCCTAATATTACATACCGGGCATAAGTTTTAACCTATATGCCTTTGCATTATACCAATTTAAGTTTTTACTCTCTTTTTGAAATCAGGTGTGTTTTTTTATTGTAAATAGAGCTCAGAAAGTGGGAATAGCATAAAACCGTGAATTTAAAAGCAAGAATGGCACTATTTTATAATGATTTAATTATATATGACCCAAAAACCATGGTGCAATTATTCATTTACCTATTAATATGTGCATAAAATTACCTTATTTACTAACTTAGGCAAAAGAAGAGGTTTGTTTACCTTGGCCTGCATTAAGGCATATATTATTAGTGCTTCAACCAATAATCAATACATTTATGCCAAATTGCTCTGTTATGCCACTGGCTTATTTGCTTTGGCAAAACCTGCGATAAAATTAAGGTTTGAAAGGGCAAGCTCCAAGGCATGTATCTTTTCATGAAATCAGTCCATGAATCTGCTTCAAAAATTCGCTTTTAATTTCGACGCCCGCATCTGGCGCATCCTTCCCGGTCTTTCCGAAGGCCTGCTGGTGCTTGAAATGCGCGATACTGAGAAAAAGCATGCCTATTTTGTAATAATACGCCCTGAAAGCGGTGAAATATGCTGCGACCGTATTGAACCCGAACAAGGCTGGTGGTACGGTATGGAAGCAATCTCCGGAAATGTGTTATTACTGCACAGCTACGAAGAAGGGCAGGTACCTGCGCACAAGGCCATTTACGCATTTGATGCCAGAACAGGCAAAAAGCTTTGGGAAAACCTGACCCTGCGTTTTATATGTGCCGAAAATAATTTTGTTTGGGCTTATGACACCACGGGAACAGGCGAGACCCCGGTTTTAAAAATAGAGCTGTATACGGGCCGCATTATTTCAGAAAGCTCTGAGCAGGAAATTGGCGCCGGGCATCCGTCTTTCAGGAAACTGAACGGTGTTTCAGAATTTTCAGGCACCGATTCGAGCATGCCTATGATATATAATGAAGGCGGGCCATACTTTGCAACCCTGGCAGAATACATACGCACCAAGCTGAACGGCAGCAGCCCTGTTCAGCGCATAGAGTATCTTGAATCGGAGGGGCATGTTATGATTTCATGGTATAGCAGGGAGTTAAGCGGTGCAGGCAATGAAAATGCAGGCACGCTGAACAATCATTTGTTGGTAACTGATTTGGAAGGTGAAGTAGAGCTTGATACCACTTTGGGAACATTACTGCCCGGCGTGGCTGAAACAACATTTTTTACCTTCGGAACCAACCTGATTTACCCGGCCAACCAGGGCGAGCTTTATTGCTATACTTTACTCAGAAAGCGCCCGGCGTTTTTTGCCTGAGAATTTGCCTTTGAAATTTCCGCGCATCTCAGAATAATTTACAGCTTTATTCAATCAGAATTTTGCGGCCTTTATTGGGTTCGCAAGTAATTTTCTGCGGGTTTACATTTTACAATATTACAGGCCGCTGATAATCATGTAAACGGCTGCCTTGTTTTGGCATTACATGTTTTATTTTTTTAACCCGGCCGCTAAAAAGCATATTAACATCGGTAAGCCTGAAACCGGGAAATCTGGGCGAATGGCTTTTGCACCCTGCCTTATATAAGGGAAAAATTGCCGAAATTTGCCTTATATGAATGCACCGGATGAAGCTATGCAAGAAGGGAAAGGCCATAATACCGAAAAGGAGCAGGCAGTAAATGTTCCCGGGAACACATTGTTGCCGGAACATAGCGATGAAATAAACCGCAATACAGGTTCTGAAGATGACCCGGCTTTTAACCATGACGAAGAAATATTTGAGGAAGATACCGATGCAGAGTTTCCGGGAATTACCGGCCCGCGCTCAGACTACAGCACAGGCATAGGAGAAGATACCCTTAAAGATAAAATTAGCCGCCTGCCAGACTCCCCCGGTATTTATCGGTTTTTTGACCAGGAGGGAACTATTATTTATGTTGGCAAAGCCAAAAGCCTGCGCAAGCGTGTAAGCAGCTATTTCCTGAACAAAGCCGGGCTTGATCGTAAAACTGCAAGACTTGTGCAGCAAATCAGGAACCTGCAAACAACCGTTGTAGATACCGAGTTCGATGCCCTGCTGCTTGAAAACAGCCTGATAAAGGAGCATCAGCCCCGGTATAACATTTTGCTGAAAGATGACAAAAGCTACCCCTTTGTGCTGGTTACCGCTGAGCGCTTCCCCCGCATTTTCCCTACCCGCAGGCTGGTAAAGGGTGCAGGTACATACATTGGTCCGTACGCAAGCGGGCGCACCATGCATACCGTGCTTGAGCTGCTGAAAAAGCTTTATACCTTCCGCACCTGTACGCTCAACCTTACCGAGGAAAACGTAAGTGCCGGCAAATTCAAAGTTTGCCTTGAATACCATATAGGCAATTGCAAAGGCCCATGCCAAAACCTGCAATCTGAGGCCGATTACCAAAACGAAGCTGACCAGGCCATGGCCATTCTTAAAGGCCAGCTTAGTAAAGCCAAAGCAGAGTTCAGGACGCAAATGAGCGATTTCGCATCGGTTTATGAATATGAAAAGGCGCAGAAGGCCAAGGAAAAACTCGATTTGCTTGATAATTACCAGGCCAAGAGCGTAATAGTAATGCCCGACCTGCCTGATACAGATGTATTCACCATCATCAGTGATGAAAAATGCGCGTGGATGAACTACCTGCGCCTGAGTTTTGGCAGCGTTACGCTCATACACAGCTTTGCCTTTAAAAAGAAGCTGGAGGAAACCGAGGAGGAGCTGCTTGAAATTGCCATAGTGGAAATGCGCATGCAGTTCCGCAGCGATTGTAAAGAGGTTTTAACCAATATTCCCGTAAGTCTTAAAATACCCGGCGTAAACATGGCCGTACCTGTTATAGGCGACAAAAAACGCCTGCTCGACCTCAGCATTAAAAATGCCCTCTATTACAAAAAAGAGCAAATGACCCGGGTTGAGGAGCAAAAACCCAAAGAAGCCCGATTCGAGCGCGTTTTAAAGCAGATGCAGAAAGATTTACGGATGAAGGAAATGCCCCTTCATATAGAGTGTTTCGATAACTCTAACATACAGGGCACCAACCCCGTTGCGGGTATGGTATGTTTCAAAAACGGCGTTCCCAGCAAGAAAGACTACAGGCATTTTAATATTAAAACCGTAATAGGACCCGATGACTTCGCCAGTATGGACGAGGTTGTTACCCGCCGGTACAGCCGCCTGCTTGATGAAAACCAGCCATTGCCCCAATTAATTATTATTGACGGTGGCAAAGGCCAGCTGAGCGCCGCAGTTGAAGCCCTTCGCCGATTAGACCTATATGGTAAGATAACTGTTATAGGTATTGCCAAGCGCCTGGAAGAACTCTATTACCCGGGCGATTCTCACCCGCTGTATCTCGACAAGAAATCGGAAAGCCTGATGCTTATACAAAGAATCAGGAACGAGGTGCATAGGTTTGCCATTACTTTTCACCGCGACCAGCGGAGCAAATCGGCTTTAAAGGGCAGCACTGAGGAAGTAAAAGGCTTGGGGCAAAAAACCATGGATAAGGTTTATACCCGTTTTAAAGCCCTGAAAAAAATTACCGATGCCGACCGTCCCGAGCTTGAAAAACTGGTTGGCAAATCTAAGGCAGGCCTTGTAATGGATTACCTTACTGAATTGCGCAAAGGCAAAAAACAGGATTAACCTGTTGCCTGTTCCCGATTTAAAGCTTTGCTGAAATAAAGGGGTAAACGCCTGAAAGCCTAAGCCCGGCTTGTTTCCGGAGCGCCAAGGCTCCTGCAGCAGAAACGAGTAAATTTAAATCGTTAGCAAAACCAAAGCGGGTGAAAGGTATTAATGCTGTATCTGTATTGTAAAACCCTTTGAAAAAGAAGCACAGCACATATATGGCACAGGCCAGCCTGAAGAATGCAGGTATTTGCTTAACAGAAATCAGCAGGCAGGCGAAGGGGAATGCGAGCATATAGTAATGCAGCCAAACCAATGGCCAAAAGCTGAGCATGCACAATGCAGAAGCAAAAGAAAGTATGAGTAAATTGCTGATGCTGCTTTCATTGCGGTTGCGCACAAATGCCAAAACAAAGAAACTGCCCTGTATGCCTGCCATTACGGCGGCGTATATAAGTCCTGCAATTTTTCCGCCCGTCCCCGTAACCGAAAGCAGGCGAACATCGCACAGCAGGCTGCAATTGAACTCCGAATAAAGAAGCCCGCGCGTTGCGTTGGCTGTGGCCAGGGTTTTAGGGCCCAGGAAGTGTAAAAGCTCGGTATAAGTATAAACGCCGGTAAGCAGGAAAAGCAAGGGAATAGCTGCTGCAAGCAGGGCAAAACCCAGCCAGGAGCTGAATTTTCTTTTAATGATCAATGGGCTGAAAATTATTGGAAAAAGTTTCAGCATGGTGCCGAAAATAAGGAGTACTCGCCCGGTTTGTTTATAGCCTAATAAACCGGCTGCCACGGCTGTAAAAATAAAAGTGGCCACCAAGCCGGAAACCTGGCACCATTCGCTCACAAGCCAATAGGGTATTGAAAAAAAGGAAATACAGAACAATGTTGGTGAAATGAATACCGGCCAATAAATTTTATTTATTTCGCTTTCCGAATCGGGGTTGGTGTTTTTAGAAAGGCGGTAAGACAGCAGGCAAACAAAAATAAGACTTACAATACGGGCCAGCCAATCAGTCCATATTATGCCGAAACAAAATGCGCGGGCTGAATCATGCGGCAGAATTTTCCAAAGGAAATTGGCGGTAGGCGGGTAAAAGTAAGGCGCAAAAATATTAACCATACCGTCAGGATCGGGGTATGCGGCCAGGGTTTCCAGGTTATAGTAATTGGTACCAGGCGCTTCAGATGAAATGCGGGCAGCCTTGTAAAGCACTGCCCCGTCGGTAAAACCGCCTATACCCATTCTTACAGGCATAAAATACCATGCAGAAAAAACGATAAGCAGGGCAGAAAGCAACAGGAAGGCAAGCCTTTGATTCATGAAAGGCAAAATTAATAAGAATTAACGGCTTATATGTGCTCCAAAGCCGCTTAAAGGCTTACAAATGAATACTTACCACTACCAAAAACGTATATAAACTTGGGCGGCGCCTGTAATTTAACTGCTCCGTAAGCAGATATAAAGAACTATTTACCGGTAAAAAAGCCATAATACCTGCCCGGAAGGAAATAATTAATCCGCTTAATTTTACAATGCCGGCTCAATTCCATATTTTTCCGGGTATATACTAATATTTCGTTCAGATGATAGAGAGTTTCTGGGAGCAGAATCGTAAGTCGGCCGTAGCCAAACAGTTCCTGGGCGAAATCAGGAGCTGCACTGTTAAAGGCAATACTTTTTATTTTCGGGACGTAAACAGCACACTGGCCGTAAGCATTATCAGCGATGAAATTGTAAGGGTAAGGCTTGCCCCCCAGGGCGCCTTTCTCGCCGATTTCAGCTACGCCCTGCAACCTTACGATTTCAAACTCGCAAGTCTTGATTTCCAGGAAGATGAGATTTTCTACCGCATATCCACATCGGTTGTGGAGGTGCAGATAGATAAGCGCAATTTCCGTGTTACCTTCCTCGATAAAATGGGCACCGTTATTAACGAGGACAGCCATGGCATTCACTGGGAAGAAAATCTTGATTACGGTGGCTTTTATCTCTACAGCAGCAAAAAACTACAGCCCGACGAAAACTTCTACGGCCTTGGCGATAAAGCCACAGACCTTAACCTGATTCGCAAGAGATATTCTTTCTGGAGCACCGATGCTTATGCATTCGAGCGAAATACTGACCCGCTATACCGCAATATTCCCTTTTATATGGGGCTGCACCAAGGCATCAGCTACGGTATTTTCTACGATAACACCTTTAAATCGCATTTCGATTTCGGGCTTGAAAATGCCAATGATGTAAGCTACTGGGTTGAAGGAGGAGAGATGAACTATTACTACATACACGGCCCGCACATGATGGACGTGGTGAAGCGATACAGTAACCTCACCGGCACCCACCCCATGCCTCCCATGTGGGCGCTTGGCTACCACCAATGCCGTTGGAGCTATTACCCCGAAGACAAAATAATGGACCTTGCCAAGCAATTCCGCGACCGGCAAATTCCATGCGATGCCCTGTACCTCGATATAGATTATATGGACGGGTACCGTTGCTTTACCTGGCACCCCAAACACTTCCCCAACCCGAAGCGCATGCTTGATGCCCTGCATGAGCAGGGCTTTAAAACCGTGGTAATTATAGACCCGGGCATTAAAGCAGATCCTGATTACCCGGTTTGGAAATCGGGCCATGAGGAAGGCTTGTTCTGCCGCCGGGCAGATGATTACTATATGGAAGGCCCGGTTTGGCCGGGCCGCTGCCAGTTTCCTGATTTTACCAACCCCCGCGCACGAGAATGGTGGGGCCCACTGCACCAGGAACTGATGGACCTGGGCGTAGACGGTATCTGGAACGACATGAATGAGCCTTCCGTTTTCGGTACAGGTACTTTCCCTAATGATGTTCGGCATGATTACGACGGGCACAAGGCCAGCCACCGCAAGGCGCATAACGTTTACGGCATGCAAATGGTACGCGCCACTTACGAAGGCCTGCTGAAAATTCAGAAAAACAAGCGTCCCTTTACCATTACACGCTCTGCCTACTCAGGTGTTCAGCGCTATGCCAGCGCCTGGACAGGTGATAACATAGGCACTTGGGATCACCTGAAGCTGGCCGGCATACAATGCCAGCGCATGAGCATGAGCGGTATCTCTTTTGTTGGCTCAGATATAGGCGGCTTTACCGGCTCACCATCGGCAGAGCTGTTTGTACGCTGGATTCAGATGGGCGTTTTTGCTCCGCTGATGCGCGCCCACAGCGCCGGCGATACCCCTGAGCGCGAACCATGGTCTTTCGGGCCTGAAACTGAGGCCATCTGCAAAAAATTCATTGAGCTGCGCTATCGCCTGCTGCCATATATCTACAGCGCGTTTTGGGAAAACCACAAATTCGGCTTCCCCATTCTGCGCCCTGTAATTATGATAGAGCAGGATATACCAACAAATACTTACCGCCAGGATGAGTTTACCTTTGGCGATAAGATTTTGGTTTGCCCCGTGCTTGAGCCCGGCGCTTCCGGTCGCATAGTTTACCTGCCCCGTGGCGGATGGTACCACATGTTTACCAATAAGTATTATGCCGGCAGCCAGGAGCATTACATTGAAGCGCCTATTGACGATATGCCTGTTTTCGTACGTGCGGGCGCAGTAGTGCCTGAGTACCCGGTTATGCAGCATACGCACGACATTAAATTATCGGAGCTGTTCCTGAATATCTATTATGCAGATTATGCCGTAAACAGCTTTATGTACGAAGACCACGGCGAAAACCTGGCCTATCAGCAGGATATCTACACTGAGAAAAAGTTCCTGTACCAAGGCGATGAAAACGGTTTCAGCCTCTCGCAGAAAGCAACCGGGCTCTATACCCCGCGCTACGACACCTATTCTATCCGCCTGATTGGTCTGTCCTTCGAAAAGTTCAGCATTAAGGTAGACGGCAAAGCCATTAAATACAATCGCGATGAAAGCAACGGAACTATTCGCTTCAGCGTTTTCAAAAGCTTTGTAAGCATTGATGTTGCTGAAGCCAAGGATGTGCCTAAAAAGGAAGCCGCGCTTAAAAAATAAAAAGCGGTAAACCCTAAATAAACCCCGGCCCTTCCGCACAAAAGCAGGAGGGCTTTTTTGCGCGCCCTGTTTGCCTGGCGAAAATAATAGTCTAAAAAATCACGGAAGCTTAGACCTGTCGAGCAGGTAAAAGTAATTCCGGTTCAGGGTATCGTAAATCGGCGTATTGAGTGCCGCCCGAATTTCAGGGTACTTATTTAAATCTACCTTGCCGCTCATAAATAGGTAGTCTGTTTTGCGCTCTTTCAGGAAATCTATTTGGCTTTGATGTGGGTTTTTAAATCTGCCCAGCTTTTTTTGGCGTTCAGTGAAGCGGTAGAAAATATCTTCTTTGGCAAAGTTCATCAGGTTATCGTCGTTACCGAGACCGGCGGCAAGATCATCGAAAACCGAAAGGCCGGCCACTATGTTGTGCGAGTTATAATACAGCAGCTCTGTACCGAGGTAGCGTAATTCTGTAACCATTGCGGTTGTATTGGCGGTGTCAATAAAAGCGCCAAGCGGTCTGGCTTTTGATTTTTGCAGGGTGGCAGTAACCTTATCCATAAAGGGCTCGTTCACACGCGACCAGGGGTAGGTGTAATCATGCATCACGTTATGCAGGTTAAAGCCGATTATTACAATGAATAAAGCCTGAACTGCCCGTAATTTCCATGTCTGCGCATTTGGCAGGCTGAGCTTCCGGAAAACCCAAAGCCAGCATCCGAGACCGGCGAAGAACAAAACGGTTGAAACAGTGAGCTTGAAAAACTGGAAACAATCTACAAAGCCAAAGGTGGCAGCGGTGGCAAGGTATCCGAACAGCACAATAAAAATAAATACTGAGAATCGGGGCAGGTAGCTTATAATGCGTTTCCAGCCCGCAATGCCGCCCACAATACTCACAAGCAGCAAAACATCTGTAAAAGACAATGAGAAGTTGAGCGCCTGCTGCACCAATCCTTTTAAATGTATAATAGGGTTGGGGTATAAGAACAGGTATTTGCTGATTGTATTAACCTCTTTACTCGGGTTAAGCACCGCGTAAAACAAGCCGATCCCTGCCGTTACAAAACCTATTATGCCAATTACCCAAAGGTACCTGTGCTGCTTCCGGGGCCAAACCATGAGTGCGCAGTAAAGTCCCGTTCCGCCGAAAACAGCCGGAATAACCACGCTGTAACCAATACCGGCCAACAGCAGGGCCACAAGAGCCAACAGCCTGTACCCGTTAATAAACAGCACAAGCCCCAACCCGAAAAACATATAAATAACCAATTGCTTAGGGTACACATTCAGGCTTAAATATTCAGGGAGGTTAAAAATTCCGGGCCAGCGCAGCGATAAATTGCTGTACCAATATACCACCCCAATGCCAAAATAAAACACGGCCAATGCGCTGAAAACCAGTATCCAAGGGCTGACTTTTATATACCTTTCTGCCACTGATAAAACGGCAAGTGCCATTATTACCTGCAAAAGCGGTATGGTAAGCAGCTCATAAGCCACCAAATGCGGAATGCCGAAGACCTTTGTAAACAAGGCCGAAATCCAAAGCTCTGTATAATGGTATGGTACTACCTGCCTGTAATCGTCTTCGAAAAGGGCGGCAATTTTTTTTGCCTCTATGCCCTTGGTTACCAGTATTTCTGATATACGTGAGTAGAAAAAATGATCCCAAAAGGGTAAGTACAAACCCTCGCCGAAATGGGTGATTGAACCCCACCACCAGATAAAATACAGCGCGCTGCTGCCGGCAAGGAAAAACCATATATAGGTCTTCGGAACGCTTTCTGGGGCATATGCAGGGTAATTACCCGGCTCACGGTAAGCCAGCTGTTTTCGCAAAAGCAAAACGGCAATCAGCAAAACAGGCACAAAGAGCATAAAAGTATGTGTGCCTGCAGTGGCAATGGCAAAAGCGGTTGTAATAACCTGCATGCCTGCCAGCAGGCGCAGGAAATGGGCTGTAAAAACGCCAATGCGCTCATTTATGCCGCAAAGCCTGAACGCGTAAAACCCGGCAAAATAAAATACCGGGAGCACAGCAATAAGCCGGAAATATATACTCAGGAGCGAATAAACCCCGGGATGAAACCACATACTAAGGCCCTGTTAAAGCTTTATTTCGGGCTGCATTTCAGGCTTAGCCCTGTTTTTGCAGCCTGCCCCAAAGGTAAGGCAATAAAATGTGAAGCCCTGCAAACCCGGCATTAATGAAGCGGCCTGTTCCGACTTTTAAAATCAGGGAGGAAAAACAGTGTTTCGGCAAGTAAAAAAGGCATTGATGACGGGCTTTGGGCGGGCAAAGGTTTGAATTACTATATTTGAACCGGGAGCCATTCAGGTGCGGAAGCTAAACCTATTGAATAAATAAACCCAAGCCATGAGCACAAAACCATTAAGAGTAATTATTACAGGCGCTACCGGCATGGTGGGCGAAGGCGTAATGCATGAATGCCTGCAAAACCCCGATGTGGAAGCCGTATTAGTAATTAACCGCAAACCAACCGGTGAAAGCCATCCCAAGCTGAAAGAAATTCTCCATGCCGACTTTTTTGACTTCAGCGCTATTGAAAAAGATTTAAGCGGTTATAATGCATGCTTTTTTTGCCTTGGTGTTACATCTATAGGTATGAAAGAACCGGAGTATTTTAAGAAGAATTATACACTTACTTTGCACGTAGCGCATACCTTGAGCAGACTTAACCAGGACATGACTTTTTGTTACGTTTCCGGAGCAGGTACGGACAGTTCAGAAAAGGGCAAGTCAATGTGGGCTCGTGTGAAAGGCAAAACGGAAAACGATATTATGAAGCTGCCCTTCCGTGATGCCTATGCATTCAGGCCGGGATTTATTAAAGCAATACCGGGGCTGAAAAGAACCAATAAACTTTATAAATATGTAAGCTGGTTGTTCCCAATAGGCCGGGCATTATATGCCAAAGGTTTCTGTACGTTGCGGGAGCTTGCTGCCGCCATGATATTCACGGCCAAAAACGGGTATTCCAAAAAAGTTATTGAGGGGAAAGATATTATTGAGCTGGCGAAAAAGTAAAAACCTGTACCCCCTTAATAAAAGCAGGCTTCTAAATGCCCAGTCAAATTAACCGGGTAAATCTGGGCGCGGTATGTATTTGCGCACTATAAGCAACAATTACACAAGTGTTAAGTTGACACAGCTCAATCTAAGCCTTAGCGCTCTGCTATACAGCAAACCTGCCTTTCATTTCTTCGAGGAAGGCTTTCAGGCGTTGCAGGTTTTCAATTAAATCTTCTTTCCTGTCGGGTTTGCGGCTTTGCAGGTATTCGCGGGCACCCTGCAGGGTATAGCCTTTTTCTTTAACAAGGGTATAAACCTGCTTTATGGCATCAATATCGGGCTGGCGGTAGCGGCGATCTCCTTTTTTATTCGTTTTAGGCCTTATGTGCGGGAACTCGTTTTCCCAAAAGCGAAGCAGGGAAGTGCTCACCCCAATGAGTGAGGCCACTTCACCGATGCTGTAATACATCTTGCTCGTTTTTTCGTCTTCTGTCATGCCTAAGCGGGGTACTGTTTTGTTTAAGCCAAATATAGGAAATAGTTTCGTTCCGGCAGGCGGGCCGGCAACACAAAATGGGTATTTGCCATAGCTGTTAGCTCCAAAGCCAGCCTTTATTGGGCTGCTCAAACCATTCTGTTGTAGCATTGGCAGGCTTAACTTCGGCCCATGAATCGGTATTGAATGTAATTTTAATGCAGGTGCCGGTGGGCATATCCATTTCGCGGTTGGCAAACATACCGGCGGCATCTGAAACGGTAGGGTTATGCCCTACAATCATAACCGATACAGGAGGCTGATTTTCCGCATCTAAATCTGCGAGGTATTCAAGGTAAGTGCCGGGGTCGGCATGGTATAGGCCTTCCGGGTAAATTATTGCAGCCGGGTTTATATCCAGTTTATTTGCAATCAGCTTGGCGGTTTTTGTGGTTCTGAATGCCGGGCTGGCCAAAATAACCTGCGGGTTCACTTTCAGGCGCTTTAGCTTTTCGCCTATTTTTTCGGCTTCCTGCAGGCCCTGGTTGTCAAGCTCCCGCTCAAAATCAGGCTTTGCCATTGAATGCGATTCGGTATGCGCATGGCGAACTAAATATAAAGTTTTAGACATGGTTAAAGCTAAGTATGATCCTTAATAATAATTTCAGTCGGCCATAGCCACAGGTTCAGCTGCAACAGGCTTACGCTCATGAAACCACCACCAACAAATTACGGCCCAAAACGTGCCGATACAGGCCCCTGCATAAACATCGGCAGGAAAATGCTGCGATAAATATACCCGGCTGAAGGCTGCGCCCATAGCCAGCACAAAAAACAACAGCCCTTGCTGCCTGCGCCTGCTCATGATAGCGAAAATGCAAAATATGGCGAACGCCGTAGTGCTGTGCCCCGAGGGGAAGCTGTTAGCAGAATGCACCTCAAGCCCTTCAATAAGCCTGATGGGTTGCTTAAGTTTTGAGAAATATTCGCGGGGGCGATATACATCATCAAAAACAAAATGCTTTAAGGCTTGTGCGGTTCCGGAACTGAGCAGGAAGGCTGCTATAGAAGCATAGCCGGCTTTCCGATTCAGGAACAATAAAGTTATGCTTATTGCTGCGGCTGTAAGTCCCTCGCCGAGCCAGGAGAAGTATGTAAAGAAAATGTCGGCGGCGGGAGTATGGCGGGCGTTTACCTGTAAAAACAAAGCCGCGCTGCCAAAATACGTTAATGCAAAACCACCCGTAAGCAAAAAGAGCAGGAAGGGAATAAAGAAATAAGGGTTGGCTTTAATGATGCGAAGCATGCCGCAAAGGAAAGAAATTTGCAGCATAAATGGCGGGGGAGGTGTTATATTGCGTTAAATATGGTATGTAAAAATACAAAACTGAAATCCGGAGAATTAATACCTATAGTTATGGAAGTAGATTTATCATCTTTAATAAAAGCAGTCATTCAATTACGCGATTATTGGGAATTAAGTCAGGCAGATGAAATAAAAGCCCAGCCAAAATTGCTTTTAGCAGTTCGTGCCGGTACTATTCAGGCTTTTGAATTCACGTATGAACTCGCCTTTAAGACTTTAGCTCGTCACCTTGAAGACTCCGAACCGGGTTCATTGAAAGTGAAAGATTCAAGCTTTTACGATATTATCCGATTAGGCAACGTAAGGGGTCTACTCAACGCTGAAATATCCGTTTGGAAAAATTTCAGGAGTAACAGGGGAAGCACAAGCCATGCTTATGACAATAACATTGCCCAATCTGTTTATGACTCAATTCCTGATTTTTTGAATGAAGTTGAGTATTTAACCAAAATGCTAATAGCCCAACAAGAAAATGACTGAAACAAAGGAAATTGTAATTCGTCCTCAGGACTTACGAATTACACAACAGATTATTAACATGGTGTTCCCTGCCGGGGTAAAGGTTTGGGTTTTCGGATCCCGTGCAAAGGGTACTACAAAACGCTTTGCAGACCTTGATTTGGCTTTTGATGCAAACAGGCCTATGACAAGATCCGAGGTAATGGCAATGCAAGACCAATTTGAAATATCTGACCTACCATATACTGTCGATATTCTAGACCTCCACACAGTTAAAGACTATTTCAAAGCAATCATTGAAAAAGACTTTATTCCGCTGCCCTTAAGCTAAGCATAATTAAGTCCCTTAAATCCAGCCATAACAATACAATATCCTTTGAGCCATTACCACTATCCTACCCTTCTTGCCTTTGCCGAAACTGTTTTCCTGCAAATGGGCGTTGAGCCGGCGCATGCCAAAACCGCTGCCCAAAACCTGCTCTCCGCCGATTTGCGCGGGGTAGATTCACACGGGGTAGCCCGGCTGGAAGGCTACGTAAGGCTTTGGGAAAAAGGCCGTATCAATGCTAAGGCCGAATTTAAAGTAGTGCATGAAAGCCCGTCTACTGCTGTAATAGATGCTGATGCAGGCCTCGGGCTTGCTGTAGGCAGCGTTGCCATGCAGCTGGCTATGGATAAAGCCAATACCTGCGGCACCGGCTGGGTGGCAGTCAGGAACTCAAATCACTTTGGCATAGCCGGGCAATATGCCATGATGGCCGCCGAAAAAGGAATGATAGGCATTGCCACAACCAATGCCAGCCCCTTGGTATCGCCCACATTCGGGGCACAGCGCATGTTGGGTACCAACCCCTTTGCATTTGCCATACCTGCCGCAACAGAACCTACATTCGTAGCGGATTTTGCAACCACCACCGCAGCAAACGGTAAGCTTGAAATGCTTGAGCGAAAAAACGAGCCCGCCCCAAACGGCTGGATTCAAACCGCATCGGGAGAAAGCAGCACCGACCCTAAAGCTGTTAAAGCCGGCGGCTCACTACTGCCACTCGGTGGCGATCGCCTGCACGGCAGCCATAAAGGCTACAGCCTGGGCGCCGTGGCCGATATTCTTTCGGGTGTATTATCCGGTGCCAATTACGGACCATGGGTGCCGCCCTTTGTGGCATTTTTAAACCCATTACCTGACTTACCGGGCCTTGGACTTGGGCACTTTTTCGGTGCCATGCGAACCGATGCATTCCGCCCCGCCGAAGAATTCCTGGCACACATGGATAAGTGGATAATTGCCATGCGCGGCACCAGGCCCATTGACCCCGCCCAACCTGTACAGATTCCCGGTGATTATGAAAGAAAATGTACCGCAGAACGCATGGAAAAAGGTATTTACCTGTTGCCGGAAATAGAAAGCTCTTTAGATGTCCTCGCTCAAAAGTTCAGTATCAGCGGGCTGCAAAAGTCGGAAGCTTAGGCGGTGGTACCTTGTGGTACCATGTTCCCTGATAGCATCACGGTGGGCAACAGTAGGGTAGCCGGCATTACGATGCCAGTGATATTCCGGGTGCTTTTCGGCAAGATTTTGCATAAGTGCATCACGATGCGTTTTGGCCAAAATTGATGCTGCGGCTATTGATACAAATCGCCCGTCGCCGCCAATGAGGCATGTATGCGGGATTTGGCCGTATGGCTTAAAACGATTGCCATCAACAAGCAGGCTGTTATAAGGGTGCTGTATTTGGTCTAATGCCCGGTGCATAGCTAAAAAGGAGGCATTCAGGATATTTATTTCATCTATCTCAAAATTATCGGCCTCGCCGACCGCCCATGCAAGGGCATTGGCAATTATTTCGGTCCTGAGCAGGTTACGGGTTTCGGCGTTCAGCTTTTTACTGTCGTTAAGCAGGGGGTGGTTCCAGTTTCCGGGCAGAATTACGGCAGCGGCAACTACGGGGCCTGCCAAACAGCCACGGCCGGCTTCATCGAGCCCGACTTCAACTAAATGCTCTTCGTAAAAAGTAAGCAACATAGGCTATTGTAACGGCTGCAATGCGCCGAAGGATGAAATTACAAAGAATTTAACTTTGGGCAAGGAAACAGTTGGTTTTAAGTTAATAAGCAGTATAACCCGCTATGCCGATTTTGCTTACAAAATGAAAATACGGCCCCGCTTTATGCATAACCGGTTTAACAGCCTTATATTTGCCTTTACCATGTATCGCCTGCTTTACGCATTTCCGATTTTAGTATTGCTCTTTTCTTCCTGCACCAAGCCGCCCGAAGATTTAAGCAAAATTCGTATTTATACCGGCCCGGTTGTAACCGCGCACGATATAATTACCACTTATACCGATTCCGGGGCCTTGGTTGTGGAAATGCATGCCCCCCTTCAGACCGAGTATAACGACGGTGACCGGGAATTTCCGCAGGGCATTTTGGTGAATTTTTACAATGAACAGCATGTGCTCAGCTCACGCCTTACGGCTCGCTATGCCCGGTTCGACCGTGCTACCGAGATTTACATCGGTACCGGCGATGTGGTTATTGAAAACTTCCTGGAGCATAAAAAAGTAAATACCGAAGAGCTCCGCTGGAACCGCAGCGACAAGCGCGTTTTTACCGACAAGTTTGTTCGCATTACCACACCCGACGGCCTGCTTACCGGTACCGGCCTAACCGCCGCTCAGGATTTCAGCACCTACCGTATATTAAAGCCTGAAACCCAAACTGATAATTCTAAGAACGATATCCTTTAATCACCCTTCCCGGTTCAAACAAAATTTACATTGGCATCAGCAGGCGAGCAAAATACAACAAGGGGTAACAGGGGCCAAAAGCCCGCAAAGCCTCCCGTTAAGCTTAATCTAAAGCAGGTATTGGTATTGGCGCTTGCTGTTTCACTGTTCCTGATTGGCTTGCACCAAAGTGTTACTGTTGGCCTGGGGCAGAGCTACTGGCTCTTTATGTTTGCCATAGCTGCATTGCTTTGGGCAAGGCTGCTGATCATGGGCGGAGGTAAAAAATAGGCCTTTCGAAAGGCATAAAAAATACGGCCGCTCCTGCATTTCTGCGGTGAGCGGCCGTATTAAATAACAGCTGTTCGCTGCTAATATTCTTAATATTAATGGGTTGAATTTTCGCTTTCAACCGATTTTTTGGTTTTTACAGTCTTTTTGCTGCCATCAGGATGTACTGTGGTTTTGCTTTCAGACTTATAAGAGCTTTTCGACCTATGGCTCGAATTATTGCTGTTGTTGTAAGTTCCTGAAGAGGAAGATTTGGTAACCTTGGTATGTTTTTTATGTACCTTGGTTGTATCCTGCAGGCCGCCTTTTTTAACGTTTACGTTATCAACGTCAGGCGGGGCAATGGGTAAGGCCGGGGCTGCATTTGCCGGCATTGTACGCACAGGCGCCGATGTGGTTTCAGATTGGTTAGTTAATGCAAGCGTTGCCGACGGAGAAGTGGCTGTACCTGTTTCTGAAACAGCTCCTTCTGCTGTAATTCCTGTGTTCAGGTAATCAACATTGGTATTGCCGGTTTCAGTCATGGCAGTTCCGCCGGGAACAGGCTCCTGGGTGTTCGGCACGCCGTTATTGCTGATAAAGCTTGAATTGCTTTGGTTGGTAGAATTTGGGTTATAGCCGGTATTCATGGTCGGGCTTTCGCCGCGCCCCCAGGCAGAAGCCTGGAATGCAGGGGCTACATTGCCTGTTGCGGCGGTAACATCTTTACCGTTATTATATGCTCCCGGCTTAGAAATACCTGAGCTGCTGTCGCTGTAAGTGGCGTGGCTTAATTCGCGGCTGCATGAGGCAAAAAACATTGCGGCAGCGGCAAGAGATAACATAATTTTTTTCATGGCTTTGTTGGCTGTGATTTCTTGTTAAAGCCTGCCCTTTCCGAAACAATACCGGGAATAATTCCCGAAACCGAAACTGTGGAAACAGCCTGCTTTATTGGGTAAGGCAAGAAACGTACCGGCCCGAAAGCGGGAATTAAACGCAAAAATCCTTGATAAGCTGCCCCATAAACAAGCTTAAAAGGTGTTTATGCCTGTAATTAAAAAAAGAGGTAAGCCAGCCAAATAGCCGCAGCAATACCAATCATATCTACAATAATACCGGCACCGGCAGTGTACCTTATTTTCTTTACACCTATTGAACCATAGTAAAGGCCAATGGTGTAGAAGGTGGTATCTGTGCTGCCCTGTATTACACAAACGGCTTTGCCGGCAAAAGAATCGGCGCCGTAAAGCTTCATGGTTTCTATCATTAAACCCCTGGCTCCGGGGCCGCTGAAAGGTTTCATCAGGCCGGTTGGCAGGGCGGGTATGAAGGCAGTGTCGAGGCCGGCATGTATGGCGAGCCAGGCAATGCCGTCTGTAATCATTCCAAGGCCGCCTGAGGCCCTGAAAACGCCTATGCCCACCAGCATGGCTACCGCGTACGGAATAATTTTAACGGCTGTTACAAAACCGTCTTTAGCGCCCTGTATGAAAGAATCATACACGTTAACTTTTTTAATCATGCCGGCGGTAAGGAACAGCATGATTACCGAAAGCAAAACCACGGAGCTTACCACAGCGCTCACTGTTGCAATTTTCTCTTCGGGCAGGAAATGGAAGTACCAGAGCATGCCTGCCAAAGCGCCCGCAAAGGCCAGTATGCTGCCGTAAACCACGGGTTTAAACAGGTTCAGCTTTTGCCAGATTGCCACAATAAGCAAGCCCGACAATGCTGAAATACCGGTTCCTATAATGGAGGGTATAAATATATCGGCAGGATTATGTGCCCCGGCCTGGGCCCTGAAAGCCATTACCGATACCGGGATAATGGTAAGGCCGGCCGTATTAATTACCAGGAACATAATCATGCTGTTGCTGGCCGTATCTTTCTTCGGGTTCAGCTCCTGTAAGCTCTGCATGGCGTTCAGGCCCAGCGGAGAAGCGGCATTATCAAGCCCGAGCATATTGGCGGAAAAATTCAGTAGAATAAAGCCAAGTGCCGGGTGATCTTTAGGAATATCAGGAAAAATGCGGCGGAAAAAGGGGCTTACGGCACGGGCTAAAACATTAATCAGGCCGGCATGTTCGCCAATACGCATCAGGCCCAGCCACAGGGTTAATGCGCCGGCTAGTCCTATGCTTACCTCGAAACCCTTCTTAGCCATCTCGAACGTGGCGTTCATGAGCTCAGGGAAAACGGTGGTATCGTTCAGGAAAACGAGTCGGCAGAGGGCAATTACGAAGGCAATGGCAAAAAATGCAAACCAAATGTAGTTAAGAACCATGTATAGCAGATATACGAAAAGCGAACGGGAACGCGAATTAAAGCCTTTTTTCGGGGTTTACATTACCCGCTTGCCTTGAAGCCAAGTTCATCCGGCTTAATTTCCTTCTCTTATATAACCAAATCAGGAATCAAGCGCCACCCCTTCTGACTCTTTTTTCCAGTAAAGGTAAAAGGGCAGGCCGCTCAAAATCAGGCAAAGGCCAAGAAGGCTTTCCTTTGGTGTTTCTATCAGTGAAATAACAACTAATACGAGGCAAAAAACGATGAAGAGCGCTGGCACAACCGGGTATCCCCAGGCTTTAACAGGTCTGGGTACATCGGGCATTCGTACCCTGAGAATAAAAACGCCGAGGGCCATAGCGCCGTAGTACAGGAAAGCAGCAAATACCAGCATATCGGTCAGCTGATCGAAAGAGCCGCTTAATACCAATACAGAGGCCCAAATGCCCTGCATAACCAGGCTGTTACCGGGGGTTTGGTGCTTTTCATGTATGCATTCTGCTTTTTTAAAGAAAAGCTTGTCGCAGGCCATGGTATAATAAAGGCGGGCGGCAGTTAAAATAGCGCCGTTTGTGCTGCCGAAAGTAGCCACCAAAATAAGCAATTGCACAAAGAGCAATCCGCCGGAACCCATGAACTTTTGTACGGCGGTAATGGCTGCAATGCTGTTGGGTGTATGTGCCACGTTTATAAGCTCATCGGCAGACAGCACATACATATATGTAAAGTTTATACTGCTGTACATAAGCACAACCGCACCAACGCCCAGTACAAGCGCACGTGGTATATTCTTATTCGGGTCTTTAATTTCCATGCCCAAATAACCGAGGTTGTTCCAGCCTTCATAAGCCCAAAAGGCATCGCGCATGGCGAGAATCATCAGGCTTATTATGCCGAAGCCTGCCCATTTATTGGTATCAAAAGTGCCGGCTGTGGCGGTAACATTATGCAAATCGCCGTTGCCAACGCTGAGGCCCAACAGTACAATAAGCGCAATACCGGTAATGGTTGCCGATGCAATAAGCTTTGAAATTAAGCCCCCGTTCTTAACCCCAAGGTAATTAACCGCCGAAAGCACCGCTATAAGCGTAATGGTTACAATTTTAACCCCCGAGTTTTCGAAAGGGGTAAAAATGAGGAACTTAATACTCTCAACAGATTCCGGCAGGCGCGGCAGGGTATAGAGCATGTTCACCGTCATAGAGAACACATACGCCACAGCCGCCACCGTGGCCGATTGTATTACAGTAAAGGATGTCCAGCCGAAAAAGAAGCCGAATGCACGGCCGTAAATGCGCCTGAAATAAGTGTACTGCCCGCCGGCTCCTGAAATAAGGCCCGCGACTTCGGCATTTGTAAGAGCACCGGCAAGGGTTATAAGGCCGGCCAATATCCATGCGAGCATCACCAGCATGGGCGAGCCGAGGCGCTCGGTCATGGGCGCTACTTTTTTAAACACGCCTGAGCCTACCATTTGGGTAACCACAAGGGTCCAGGCCGTAAACAGGCCAAGGGTACGGTTAAGCGTGGCCGGTTTCGGTTGCGTTTCTGTTATGGCAGACATGTATTTGTTGTGCGTAAAGAGTAGCCTGGAAAGGAATAGAATGCTAATTAAACAAAATTTTCATTCATTCCGGTCCTGCAGGCCTAAAGCCATGCCATTTACGGATGAATGAAAATTTTGTTGCAGGTTATTTACCTGACCTTAAAAACAAAGGTTTTTTAAAGCTTATCGGTAATTTCCTTATCCAGGGGGCTTATTTTGGAAGGGAAAAATGCAACCACCTCTCCTTTTTCATTTACAAGGTATTTGCAGAAATTCCAGCTTGGGGCATCGCCAACATGGCCGTTCAGGTCTTTGTGGCTTAGGAATTTGTACAAAGGGGCCTGGTCGTCGCCCAGAACCGATATCTTTTCAAACATTTGAAATGTAACACCGTAGTTCTTTTGGCAGAATGCGCCTATTTCAGCATTGGTACCTTTTTCCTGCTCACCAAAGTTATTAGCCGGGAAGCCCAGCACAACCACTTTGCTGCCGAATTGCTCATGCAGCTTTTGCAGATCGGCATACTGGGGGGTATAGCCGCAGGCGCTGGCCGTATTTACAATAAGCACTTTTTTGCCCTTGTATTTGCTGAAGTCAACGGCCTTGCCATCAAGGCCCTTCATCTTGAAATTGTAGAAAGAAGGCTTTTGGGTTAAGGTTGTGGCTGCTATGCCTGCAAAGGCCGCTAAAGCTACCAGGGAACTGAATAACATGGTTTTCATAGGGTTTATCAGGATATTATCTTTAATACGCCTAAAGGGGAATGTTTGGTATATCCCCCAATTTTGTCCAATATTACGCATTAAGGCGCAAGATGCAACAACAAGAGAATACGCGGCCCTAACCAGGATTAATTTAATACACAAGGCATGAAGACTAAGGAAGAAATTGTAAACGACTGGCTGCCGCGCTACACCGGGCGTCCGCTTACCGAATTCGGCAATTATATACTGCTGACCAACTTTATAAACTACGTTGAAATGTTTGCCGATGAGTATGGCGTGCCCATTATGGGTCGCGATAAAGCCATGCAAAGTGCAACAGCCAACAATATCACCATCATCAATTTCGGTATGGGCAGCGCAATGGCTGCTACCGTAATGGACCTGCTTTCGGCAATAAAGCCGGCTGCCGCACTTTTTCTCGGCAAATGCGGCGGGCTTAAGAAAAATACCCAGCTCGGCGATTTTATACTCCCCATTGCCGCCATACGCGGCGAAGGTACAAGCAATGATTACCTGCCTCCCGAAATACCCGCTCTTCCATCGTTCCGTTTGCAGCGCGCCGTTTCATCTATGATTAAAAAGCATGAGATGGATTATTGGACCGGTACCGTTTACACCACCAACCGCCGCGTTTGGGAGCATGATGAAAAGTTTAAAGAATACCTGCGTGAAATTCGCGCTATGGGTATTGATATGGAAACGGCCACAATTTTCGTGGTTGGCTTCGCCAACTCAATTCCCCACGGGGCGCTCCTGCTTGTATCTGACAACCCCATGACGCCCGATGGCGTTAAAACCAGCGCGAGTGATAAAGGTGTTACCGCCAACTTTGCTCATAAGCACCTGCGTATCGGTATAGATTCACTCATAGAGCTGGCTAACTCAGGTGAAAGCGTGAAGCACATGAGGTTTGAGTAAAACCTTCTGATAGAATTAAAGCAGAACAGGCAGATTTTAGGTCTGCCTGTTCTGTTTAATACTAACTACTTTCCCTTCGGAAGTTTAAAGCTAATTGGGATTATATTTTTTTGTGGTACCGGCCTGCAGTCCTGGGTAGCCGGCATCCAGTCAGGCATTAAGGAAATAACCCGTAATGCTTCATTATTAAGGCTTGGATATTTGCCTTTTAAAATTTTTATTTCGGTGATCTTACCTTTCGCAGTAACAATAAATTCAATAAATACCCTGTCCTGCTCACCTAAAGAATACGATAAATAAGGGTAATTAACGTTTTCCTTCAGGAATTCCCTCATTTTTGCCGACCCCCCGGGAAAGTAAGCTGCAGTCTCAACAACGGTAAACGTTTCATGTTCGGCTATGCTGTCTGCTTTAGCACGAGCGCGTTGCGTTGGTGTAAAACCGGGATCAGCTTGTGCAAATAATGATTGTGTTGAAAAAAGCAAAGCGGTTAAGGTAATTCCCCAAAACAACAAGCGCTTCCTGCAGCAATATTCAAACAGGTTTTTTAACATTTAGCTTAGATTTTAACAATGCCGGATTGAATTGCTTTAATGCTTTGCTCTTTGCCCTTTTCAAGGCAAACGTTAACAGGCTGAAGCCTCCGGTGGCCTGAATAAGCTTTTTAGATACCAACCGACACCTAAGGCAGCCGCTTTGCTATACCTCCTGTTTTCTCCCCGAGCTCAATTCATTCAGCATAACTGTAACGGTTTTCCTGATTAAAGGGTGCAACATATTGCCGGCTATTTCTGCCGCA
Source organism: Bacteroidota bacterium (assembly GCA_040388605.1). Classification (GTDB taxonomy): domain Bacteria; phylum Bacteroidota; class Bacteroidia; order Cytophagales; family Flexibacteraceae; genus JAZKBN01. The sequence goes on from JAZKBN010000006.1 coordinate 71,268, forward strand.
GGTGCCAAGGCAAATTCGCGGTCCGGCAGAAAAGGGTGCGGCACAATTAAATGGGGCAGGTTTATAATTCTGCTGCCGAAAAGTAAAATATCAATATCAAGGGTGCGTGCTCCCCATTTTTCCAGCCTCAGCCTGCCTTGAGCCTGCTCAGTTTTATGAATTATTTTAAGCAGTTCTTCGGGGCCAAATTCTGTTTGACAAACAAGCGCCTGGTTAAAGAAATCGGGCTGATCGGTTTTACCCCAGGGTGCGGTTATATGTATGGAAGATTGCCGTAGTACTTTTACGCCTTCGGCCTCAAGCCCGGCAATAGCTGCATTTAAATTTGCGCCCCTGTCGCCAAGGTTACTGCCGGTTAAGAGCAGTATTTCTTCAGAGCCTGCACCGATGAGTTCCGGGTTTTCGGCAGGCCTCCCTTCTTGTTTTTCTCTTTGCATAGCACGTAATTGAGGCCCGAATTTCAGCATTTCAATTCACACCAAAAGCATAAAGCAATAATATGATAACCCGCCTTGTCCGTATGGAGTTTGAACCCGGGCTTGCCGAGAGCTTCCCGGCTGTATTTGAAAAATCGGCGGCACATATAAGGGCCTTCCCGGGTTGTCAAAGGGTGCAGCTCATGCGCGACGAAGCATTGCCCCATATTTTCTACACATTAAGCGCCTGGGACAGTACCGAGCATTTAAACGCCTATCGCCACAGCCCGCTTTTTAAAGCCACCTGGGCCGAAGCCAAGGCCCTGTTCGGGGGCAAACCTATGGCTTTTTCAATGGTTGCTGCGTCTGAGCAATACTGATTTTTGCCTTTAAAGGGGTATTGGCGCAAATTACCGGGCAGGTTTTTTCCCGTGCCCCGTCTTCAGGGCGGGAAAAGCGCTGTGCACCACCACCTTATTTTTGTATTGCTGCTGCGCTTGGCTTTTGATTTGTAAGCATAGCCTTGAATAAAACTTATTCGGCTATGAAAAAAATTATTATTACGCTGGTGGTGCTGGCGCTGTTGGGTGCGGCGGGTTATTACGGTTTTTACAGGTTCAGGCACATGAAAAATTCAGAATATGAAGCATTTGCTTTACCTAAGTTGCGTGTAGCCAGGTTCCAAATCACGAACCTTACCGCCGATGAAACCAATCTTACCGTTAACCTGATGGTGCGCAACGGCATTCCCGGCACCTTTACCGCCGACAGCCTGCGTTATAAGATATATACCGAAGGCAAAGAAATTGCCCGCGACCAATACCCCAAGTCCATTACCCTTACCTCCGGCGACAGTGTAATGATTAACGTTCCGCTGAAAATTAAAAACAGGAAGCTGATTCATGCCCTTAAGAAAATGGAGATGCAGGGTGTGGATAGCGTTTGGTATAAAATGGAAGGCTCGGCCGTTGTTGATTTGCCCATTATAGATAAAAAGAAATTCACCTATACTGACAGCGTACGCGGCCCTGCTCTGTACATTCCCACCATAGAGATTGAGAAAATAAAAATACGTAAGCTTGATTTGAAGGGAGCTTCACTTGATGTACAGGTACGTATGGAAAATCCGAACGCTTTCCCTATTGACGGCCGCAATACCACATACCTTATTAAAGTAGACGATGAAAAATGGGCCGACGGCACCATTAAAGGCGATCTTCACATTCCCGCCCACGGACATAAAACATTCGACCAACCTGTTGAGCTGAACTTTAAGGCGATGCGCAAAACAGTTGGCGATATGATTCGTAACCACAAAGAACTGAATTACTATTTCGAAACCTCGGGTGGTATTATTTCTAAAAACCGCATGATTGAGGGCAGTAAGTTTAAGCTTACAGCAAGCGGCAAGGTGAAAGCGCTTATTGAAGCGGCCAAAGAGATTAAGAAGGAGGGCAAAGGCCTTGGTAAAAAAAATAAGCATGATGACGGCAAAGCCATTGTTGTAGAAAAAGTCGATCCTAAAGTTCCTCAAAACCAATCAGATGATACAAAGCCCAAAGATGAGCCAAAGAAGAAACGCGGGTTTGGCAAAAGAATAAAATCTCTGTTCGGCGGTAAAGACTGATTACTGTTTTCCAATCATGAAATATGAAACCATAAAAAAGGAGATGTGATTCATCTCCTTTTTTATGCCCTTATTCTTCTAAGGGCGCAACAAAAAGGCAGTATTCGAAATTTATGGAATAAAGCGGCATTTAATGGCAGGCTTTTACATTCCTTTTCCCCAATTTTGCCCCTGCGTTCCGGCATTTAACCTTTTTACGCAACCGGGCGCAACCCAATCCCCAACCTTACAGCATTGGAAACCCTGCCCACCCTTGAAACTGCCCGCAAGCTGGGCCTGTTGCCCGAAGAGTTTTTACGTATTGAGGAAATTCTCGGCCGTAAACCCAACTTTACCGAGCTGAGTATTTTTTCGGTAATGTGGAGTGAGCACTGCAGCTACAAGAACAGCATAGTCTGGCTTAAAACCCTGCCCCGCGATTCGCCCCGCATGCTTGCCAAGGCAGGCGAAGAAAATGCCGGCCTTGTTGATATCGGCGGCGGGCTTGCCTGCAGCTTCAAGATAGAATCGCATAATCACCCTTCTGCCCTGGAACCCTACCAGGGCGCTGCCACCGGTGTAGGCGGCATTAACCGCGATATTTTTACCATGGGCGCCCGCCCCATTGCCCAGCTCAACAGCCTGCGTTTCGGTAACCCGGCCCTTGAAAAAACCCGGCATTTGCTGAAAGGCGTTGTTAAAGGCATCGGCGATTATGGTAACGCATTCGGCATACCAACAGTAGGTGGCGAGGTGTATTTTGATGAATGCTACAATACCAACCCCTTGGTGAATGCCTTCTCTGCCGGCATTGTTGAAGTGGGAAAGGTGGCTAAAGCTACCAGCTATGGCGTTGGCAACCCTGTGTATATAGTTGGCTCGGCTACGGGTAAAGATGGTATTCACGGCGCAACTTTCGCCAGCGAAGATATCAGCGAGAAAAGTACAGAGAAGCTGCCGGCTGTACAGGTAGGCGATCCTTTCCAGGAAAAGCTGCTCTTAGAAGCCACACTTGAGGTAATTGCTACGGGGAAAGTAATTGGTATCCAGGATATGGGTGCGGCAGGTATTATATGCAGCACATCTGAAATGAGCGCCAAGGGCGAGCATGGCATGGAAATCTGGCTTGATATGGTACCCGCAAGGCAGGAAAACATGCAGCCCTTCGAGCTTCTGCTCTCAGAATCACAGGAGCGCATGCTGGTTGTGGTTGAAAAAGGCTCTGAGCATGAA
>JAZKBN010000006.1:74532-75767 GCA_040388605.1 Bacteroidota bacterium
GAAATACAGGCCATATTCGATAAATGGGATCTTAACTGCGCCCAAATAGGCGTGGTAACCGAAGGTACCCGCCTGCACTTCCTTGTAAACGGCAATCTTGTGGCCGATGTGCCTGCCCATGATTTGGTGCTTGGGGGCGGGGCCCCTGTTTACCACCGTGAATATTCGGAGCCGGCTTACTACAAACGTTACCAACAGTTTAATCCTGATACGGTACCTCAGCCGGATTATAAAGTAGTAGCAGCGTACCTGCTCAAACACCCCAACATCGCATCGCGCCGCTGGATAACCCGGCAGTTTGACAGCATGGTAGGCGCATCTACCCTCACCACCAATGCCCCTTCCGATGCCGCCCTCGTACAAATTCGCGGAACCGATAAGGCCATCAGCATTTGCGTTGATTGCAACGGCCGCTATGTGCAGGCCGATCCGCATCGCGGCGCATCCATTGCTGTTGCCGAGGCTGCCCGCAACGTGGTTTGCAGCGGGGCTAAGCCCCTGGCCGTTACCAATAACCTGAATTTCGGGAACCCATATAATCCCGAAGTTTACTGGCAGTTTGTAAATGCCGTTAAAGGCATGGCAGAAGGCTGCCTGACTTTCGAAACCCCGGTAACCGGCGGCAACGTAAGCTTTTACAATCAAAGCGCTTACGACGGCCCCGTTTTCCCGACCCCCACGATTGGCATGCTTGGCCTGCTCGAAACCCTTGACAACCGCATGACCCTGAACTTTAAAGCGGCCGGCGATTTAATTTACCTGCTCGGTGCCCCGCAAAACGATATTGCATGCAGCGAATACCTCTATAGTTTTGTTGGCACTAAAGAAAGCCCGGCCCCGTATTACAATGCCGAAGAAGAGCTTATTCTTCATAAAGCCCTAACCCGCCTGATTGAAGAAGGCCTGCTCCGCAGTGCCCACGACCTTAGCGATGGCGGCCTGTATATATCGCTCGCAGAATCGGCATTACCCGGCCTCCTGGGTTTCAGCGTGAAAACAGATCCTGCTTTCCGTAAAGATGCATACCTGTTTGGCGAAGCACAAGGCAGGGCAATAGTGAGCATTTTGCCCGATGCCCAAATGAATTTTGAGGAGGAAGCAGCCCGTTTAAATGTGCCATATACTTTACTCGGAACCGTAACCGCTCATGGTTTCGAGGTAGACGGCGAATTATTTGCGCAATCAGTTGAAGCCAGGGAAGCTTTCGATACCGGGCTTGAAAAGGCTTTGGGCAT
>JAZKBN010000006.1:75777-105610 GCA_040388605.1 Bacteroidota bacterium
GGCATACTTTAGTGCCTGCATTGCAATCTGTTATGCAGCCAAAGAATGAATAAATTTAGCCGGTATTTATGCCGGCTTTTTTATTTATATACATTTGCCCCGCTGAATATGTATGCTGCTTAAATACACCAAAATATTATGAAATTGAAAATCGGGCATTTCCTGCTTGTTTTAATAATTACCGGTTCCTGCTCATCTAAAACATACCTTTCAAAGAGCTTTGATACCCAAAAAAACGACATTCACAGCATAGCGGTTTTGCCCTTAACCTGTTCAATGAACCTGGAAAGCCTGCCAAAAGGTTTCAGCAAAACATCTTTGAAAGCTTACGAAAAGGAAAAGGGTTTCGATGTGCAGCGCCGCATTATTCAGGGCTATGCGGTGAACCGAACCTTATACAATGTAAATATGCAGTCAATGGATTCCACAAGCGAGTTTTTAGAGGCTAATGCCATTGATTATAAAAAAATACCCGGCATGAATAAAGCCGAATTGTGTAAGCTGTTTCAAACCGATGCCGTAATTGTCGGCAGTTTAGAGCTTGATGAAACCGCTAAAACGAACATTGCCAAAATCAGCCTTTCGGCGTATGCCAAAACCGGTAAGCTGCTTTGGAAAAATACTTATTTAAAATCTTCGGGCCTGAACCATGAAAAGCTGACATCGGCAGCCATACAGGAAGCCTGCAAATCTATGCCCTTTAAAAAGTAAACGAACGCTCCGTTAGGTTTAAATTGAACTCTTTTATGTAAATTCGCAAAGTGTGCATCTGTTTGTAAATATACCGTAACGTACATCTGTTATCAGCCTTCCGTTTTTATGAAATATACTGTTTACACCCTGTTAGCTATACTTTTATTCAATGTATCATGCGGCACCCTGCATCATAGTGAACATGTATATCAATCACCAAAACTGAATGGCCTTAAACCCGGAATCCTGACAGTCGCGGTTCTGCCTTTTAAAGCCGTTGTTGATTTTTCGAGCCCGCCCGAAGGCATTACTTCCGAATCATTAAACGATATGCAGAAAAAAATGGGCTATGATATACAGGACCGTGTTTGCTGGATATTGCTTACCAATAAAGATAAATTCAGCGTAAAATTCCAGGAGATTAAAAAGACCAATGAGCTCTTATCTGCAGCTGAGCTCGAGTACAGGCAAATTACTTTTATGAATAAAGCGGAGCTTTGCGATATACTGGGCGTGGATGCGGTTATAAGCGGCAATATTGTAATGAGCTGCCCTTTGTCGGGCCAGGCTGCTTTGGCAAGAACCATTATGTTCGGCGGTATTGTCGGTTCAAATAATACCACCAATAAAACAACACTGTCTTTATCTACGCACCATAAGGCAGGTGATTTGCTTTGGAAGCATGATTATACCATTAACGGCAAGGTGGGCAGCAGCTCTCAAAACCAAACCATTGCTTTAATAGATAAGGTGCCGCATGTATTTCCTTTTTTGGTAGCGGAAAAATAAAATAAGGCCCCAAGGCTTAGTCTTGAAAATTTATATGCCCGCGCGACGGCATGCAGAAAGACATCATGGTTTCCATATTGTACGTGGTAACGGCAAAATCACCACGGGTAATTATATCCATGCCTATTATAATATCGAAGGAATCCGATTCATTAATGTATTGATTACTAAAGGCCGTAACCAGCATACCGTAAAATAATACTGAGGTACCGGGAATCCCTATATGTACATAATACATGTCCCTTTCAGTCTGACCTGTTGAATTGATAACGTCTGTTTTGCCAAAAAGTGAAAGATTCAGAGCGTTTGCAAGTCTTTGGCTAATGCAGGAATAATTGGAGCCGGTATCCCACAGGGCTTTTACTGTACTGTCAGCTTTGCCTCCTGCCTTTCTTTTAAAAGCCGATGTAACATTCACATCTGTTAAAACAGATGAGGCGTTGGTGCGAAAGGTGAATGTATGATAGGTATTCATAGTTCTATACGAAAGATACCCTTGTTGAAGTAAAATTTCTGGTATAAGCACTATTACCCGGCGTGCACAGCTGTATCAAAAATGTACCGGGTTCATAATTTTCCACCCCCCATTCAATAGCCTCAATGTGGCTTGCAAAGGCACCTATTACATTGTAATCTTTAATAACAACGTAAGAACCATTATATTTTTTTAACAGTTCTTCCTGGTTGTCTTTATACCATTGGAATTCATCGTGCAGCATTTCTGTATCGGTTTAATTTGCAGACTAAGGTAAGCATTCTTTTAAAATTGTGCAACAACCATACCTGCATATATAATGCGCTGCCTGCTCGGCATTCAACAAGCCCGGCAGAATACAAAGCCTGCCAAAATTTTTTCCCGCCCTGTTCATATAATACCCTTAGATAATTTTAAAAACTGCTCAATCCTGATTTTCAACGTTTAAAGCCGTACTTAAAGCTTGTTTCCTTAAATACCTGTAAAACAGTATAATGTATATTTGCTTTTTTAAATTTCATTCATTTCATTTGCAATGTGGAAAACCCCATGCCTGGCTGGCCGACTCGTTTATTCGGCCCTTGGCAGCGCATTTTTCATGCTCGAATTACGTTATGCCTTAGGGCCAATGAGGCCTGTTCAGTCGCTTCTTCGGCACTGAGCAGGTTTCTCTTTCTGTTTACCGCATAGCTTGCCGGGCGGTTAAGAGTACCGGGCCTTTTAAGGGCAAAATCAAATTTGAAGGGCAGGTCGGGAGCGGCCGACCAAATGCAACCAATTACCAAAAATTCATTTTAGCGCAGCTTAGAATTTATGAATGTGCCCATGAAAACCGGTATTCGCTTTTTAGTACTTACGCTTATTGGCCTTACGGGCCTGGGCGGGCTGCATGTTTATGCGCAAAGCTCGGTAGATGTTCCTGAGACCATAAATATGGCCAACCTCGAGCTGCACCTGACCGACAGGTACCGCGACAGCATTCGCATTCATGCCGAGGCACTCATGCGCAACAACAAGTATTTCCGACTCACGGTTGAGCGCGGCGATGCTTATTTCACCATAGTGGAACGCGTGCTCAGCGAAGAGCAGGTGCCCGACGATATGAAGTACCTTGTTTTGCAGGAAAGCAAGCTGGTGTCTGATGTGGTGAGCGGGAGCAATGCCGTTGGCTATTGGCAGTTTAAAAAGGAAACGGCCATTGAAATGGGCCTTAAGGTTAATGATGATGTAGATGAGCGCATGAACATTGTGGCAAGCACCCATGCTGCCGGCAGGTACCTGCGCAGGCATAATGCCTATATGAATAACTGGATCTATAGCGTACTTGCTTACTATGCCGGCCTTGGCGGTGCCCGCCAGATTATAGATAAAAGCATGATTGGGTCCGCTAAAATGGACCTTGATATAAACACGCACTGGTACATCACCAAGTTTCTTGCGCATAAAATGGCTTATGAAACGGCCCTGCACCGCAACCCCTCGCCCCCGCTAATGGTAAGCGAGTACACCGAATGCGAGAACAAAACCCTTGAAGAGATTGCCATAAGCACCAATGTACCCCTTGAAGATTTGGCTTTCTACAACAAATGGGTAAGAAAAGGTCATATTCCCGGCGATAAAGATTATACCGTGGTTCTGCCAATGAAGGCCACCGACAGCCCGCTTTACATGGCTATGGTGAACAAGCCCGAGCCCTGTACCAATAAAGACCTGCAACCTTACCGTAAAAGCTATTTTTTCGGATTAATTAAAGGTGAGCCCGTTAAGCCTGAAGACTGCGCCGCCGCTGCTGCGGTTGCGGCATCGGAAGCTGCCGGCGCAAATACCACTGCATCTGCAAAGGAAGCCGGCGAGTATAAAAGCCAGGCCCCGCTTTTCTTCAGCTGGAACGGTATAAAGGCCATTCTTGCCCGCAGATCAGATAACATTGCCCGCCTTGCCCTGCAAGCAGATATAGACAAGGAAGATTTCCTTGACTATAACGACATGCGCATTTTCGATCAGATTGTGCCGGGACAGGTGTACTATATTAAAGCCAAGAAGAAAAAGGCAAAAGTGCCCTATCATACTGTTCGCGAAGGTGAAACGCTGTGGGAAATTTCGCAGAACTATGGTATCCGCATGGTTCAGCTGCTTAAAAAGAACCGCATGGACAGGCCCGAGAAATTAAAGGCCGGTCGTATTTTATGGTTACGCCATACGCGTCCTGAAAACATGGCGCCTGAGTATGCCCCGGTTCCTAAACCTGCGCCAACGCCTTCGCCCGCTGTAATTCCTGCACCGCAGGTTGAGCCACGCCCCGACTCTTCTTTAGCTAAAAAGCAGGACACCCAAACAGAGCCTGCAACTCAAGCCGGCAATGCTTTAACAGCTGCCACCGCGCCGGATTTAAAGCCAGCTTCGGCACCTGCTGAAAACCCTTATGCTATTCCTGTGACCGGCAACGGAGCTTCGCCTGTTTCTGCTGAAGTGAATAATGCTATATCGGCCCGGCCTTCACTGCCTGCATCAAGCCGTGCAGACAGTGCCGCTGTTACAATTACAGATGTTGACGATAAAGACGATACAACCGGCGAAAAAAACATAAGAATTTTTACCGGTCTGCCCGAGCAAAAGGTTGAAACGCCCAAAACTGCCGAAACCCCGAAAACGGAAATTAAGGCTGCACCTGATACTGAAAAAGCAATATCTTCTTTGCCTGTAGCGGTACCTGCGGAAGTTGGGAAAAAAATTGAGGAAAAATCGGAACCGGCTAAGCCTGCAGTAGCTTCAACTGATAGGCCCGGCTTCGAAAAAATTATTCTGGAACCGGGGCAAACCCTGTACGGGCTTTCCAAAAGTCTGAACGTGCATATAGACAGCCTAAGGGGCTGGAACAGCCTAGAATCTCGCGGATTGCAAATGGGCATGGCGCTGTATTACAGGCAGCCTGCACCTGAGCAGCCGGAAAAGCCTGCCGATGGTGAGCGCAAATCAGCTTCTGTTACCGAGTTAATAACCGTGATTAAGCCGGAAACCAAACCAATTGTTAATCCTGAAATTAAAACGGGGCAAAAGCCAGAGCCAAAAACGGAACAAAATGCAGAACAGAAGCCTGTAAAAACCGAGCTTAAACCCGAAGTCAAACCAACGCCGACCAAGGACCCCTTAGCGCAAAAGGCCAATTCAGGAACAAAAATTGAAGAAAAGCCTGTTACACCTTCACAATTGTCAGGAGGCAGCTATGTAGTGAAGCCCGGCGATACCATGTACCGCATTGCCCGCGAAAACGGTGTATCGGTTAAGCAGCTGCAGGAATGGAACAACAAGCCTTCGGCGACTGTTTCAGTTGGTGAAACCATTAAAATTCTGAAATAGCATTTAGTCCCTTTTGCTGAATTTATAATCGGCGAAAGGGAATAAGCGGGCCTGTTATTGGCCCGTAACTGAATTATATTATACATAAGCAAAAATATATTTATAATTCCATCGTTTTGTTCGCTTAACGGTACGTTGATTGCACCGGCAATTAGTTGCCACATATATATCCCGGGGCCAAAGCCTTTTTACCATGCAGATTACCCCCTTCCGACGTATTGCCATAGCATTTGCATTTTCTCCGCGACGTGAGGCATTGCTTATAGAGGCGCGTCGCCTTATGGAGCTGCAAAACGCCGATCTGTATATTATTCATGCGGGTGAAAAAAAAGAACATTTAGAGAGCCAGCTCGATATGCTGCTCGAAAAAATGAATTTCGACCCTGTTCGTACCCATGTTCGTTGGGAAGAAGGCGACCCTGCCACAAAAGTGGCCGAAGTTTGCCGCGCTGAGCAAATAGACCTGCTCATTGCGGGTGCCCTGAAGCAGCAGAATCTTTTGCAATATTATCTTGGTTCGGTTACGCGTAAAATACTGCGCAGCGCAACCTGTTCTGTATTGGTATTGCGCGAGCCGGGCAATAAGCCTTCGCCCGTTAAAGAGGTATTGGTATGTGCCGATGAAAACCCGCGAACTGCCGCTTTGCTGGCACACGCTGTGGCAATAGGCAGGCTGTTCAGGTCTCGAAAAGTGCGCATATTAAAGCAGGTTGTTTTTAACAGCGGCAAACCCGCACGCGGCGAAAGCCGTGAGGGTATGCGCGAGGCTATAAATTCGGAGCTTGCCAAGGTTGCTGAAATGCTTAAGTTTTCAGAAACAAGGGGTATTAATATACGCATAAAGCTTACTTCTGAAGACCCGGCCCGCAACCCCGCCGAGTATGCTCGTAAATACAAAGCTGATTTGCTGCTTATACCGGCACCTTCGCCAAGGTTTATGCTGTTCAGCCGCATGCTGCGCCGCGAAACCGAATACCTGCTGACTGATTTACCCTGTAACCTGCTGCTTTTGAAAGACAGGGCTATGATCAGGTAATTGTTCTGTTTTTTTTATTGCCTGTTGGGAACGCAAACCTTAAGCTTCATGTTTTCAATACTGTATGCCAACAGCCCGGCTTCAAGGCTTACTTCGCCGTCGCGGTGAATAAATGCAGGGGAATCTGCCTTAATACTGAATTTATCGGTTTTTATTAAGGTGGTATATTTATCGTTAATGAGTGTGCCCCGCATCAGGCGGAAAAGTAATATGGGGATATAAGATGCCGGAAACGGGCGGAGGAGTGTGAGGTCGAACAGGCCGTCGTTGGTTTTGGCACCGGGGGCTATAAAAAAATTATTCCCGAACTGGTTGGCATTGGCGGCTGTAAATAGGAACAGCCTTTCGCGCATGCTTGTATTGCCCGTTTGAATTGTATAGTAGCCCGGCTTATAGCTCCTTATTGAATTCAGAACTATAGATGCATAAGTTTTTAAACCCCTGCTTCCTGCTTTGCTGAACAGGTGAGCCACATAGGCATCGAAGCCGATTCCGGAAGTGCAGAAGAAATAACTTTCGTTTACTTTGCAGGCATCAATATAGCTGAATTCCGGGTTCAGAAGCATGGTTAATGCCTTTTCAAGGTTCATACTAATGCCCAGGTGCCTGAGTAAGCCGTTTCCTGAACCAAGCGGAAGCAGGCCAAGTGCGGTTTTGGTACCGGCTAAGCCTTGGGCTACTTCGTTCATTGTGCCGTCGCCGCCGCATGCTACTGCTATTTCAGTTTCGTTTTCGGCTTCCTGCCGGGCAAGTATGGCAGCATGGCCGGCATATTCGGTGTAAATTATTCGATATTGAATATTTTCCGGCTCGAATAAAGCCTTTATTTTTGATGCCAGGCGGGTTTTGTTCCCGGTTCCGGCAATCGGATTTACTATGAATGAAATGCTTTTCGGCATGGCAGTAAGTTAATAATTTTCATTCGCAGACGGAAATTGAAATATTCTGAAACTAAATTTAACCTTGCCCATATTCTATAAATTAATTCCCGGCAGGCGGCTTTTTGCGCTTACAAAAACGCATGTTGATATATTAACAGGAAATAAGTGCCTTGTAAATCAAGGCAATAGTCAATATCCCGGTAAATTACGGGAGGAAAATTTCTTTTGCTCAAAACATGTGAAAGTTTTAACCAGGCCGTTTTTACCAATGTAATACTTATAATTTGCCGCGTTAAGTATGGCTTAAATATGTGGTTAATTCATTCCTGTGTCTATGTTGCAGAAAATAAAACGGTTATTTTCATGAATGCCGGGTTACCTTTCTGTAAACGGGGGCATAAAGGAGAACCAACAGTAAAGTGCATCTGTATAAATGCGCTTTGCCTTAGCGAACAAAACACAACCTTAGCAGCATCTTTACATATTTAGTATGATTGAATCAGAACTGAATGACTTTTTGTCTTTTCTCTGGTCCTTCACAATTGCCGTATTTGCTATTCCGTCAATTGTGCGTGTGGCCCACGAAAAGAACCTGTTGGACGAGCCGAATTTCCGTACTGTTCACGCCTCGCTTACGCCAAGGTTGGGTGGTCTGGCAATTTTTGCCGGCTTCATTTCATCCATGACCATTTTCGGCATTGTGGGGAAAGATGTTCAGCGGGTTTTGGCCGGTACTATGCTCTTGTTTTTCATAGGCCTGCAAGATGATATTGTGAGCATTTCTGCGTTCAAGAAATTCTTTGTGCAGTTTCTTGCCACAGGAATAATAGTATTTATGGGCAATATTCGCATTACCGGCTTCCAGGGCTTTATGGGAATTGGTGAGCTTGACCCCGGGGTGAGTTATGGTTTTACTTTCCTTGTTATAGTAGGTATAACAAACGCAATTAATCTAATCGATGGACTTGACGGCCTTGCAGGCAGTATAACTGTTATAGTCAGCGCCACATTTGGGGTATTCTTCCTTATAATGGGCCGGCACGGCTATGCCCAAATTGCATTCGCGCTTGCAGGCGGTGTATTGGGCTTCCTGCGATATAATATTCACAAGGCAATTATTTTCATGGGAGATACGGGGTCCCTTGTTTGCGGTTTCCTTATTTCTGTAATGGCCATACAGTTTGTTGAAATGGGGCAGGTGGGTGCAGCGCCCAGCATAACTGTTGCCGTTCTCTCTGTTCCTGTTTTCGATGCTGTTCGTGTGGCGGCAATCAGGATAATTAAAGGTCGATCTCCTTTTGCGCCTGATAAAACCCACGTTCACCATATTCTTACTGCTGCCGGCCTGAGCCAGCGTGCAACTGTTATTACCTTGGTGGCCTTTAATGTAATAGCCATTGCCACAGTGATTTCGCTTCGCCACATGGGCGATAACGTATTGCTGTTCTCGCTCATGGGTATGTTCGTTGTATCTTCTGTATTCTTACAGGTTTTGCATCGTATTAACCGCCGCAAGCCCATTTTTGCTGCCCCAAGCCGAACAGGGCAGGCGAGTGCACAGGCGAATTAAGCCCTTGCATTTGAACCCTGAACCTGAGTTCAATGAATTCTTAAAGAGGAAAGCTGTTAATCGGCCTTCCTCTTTTTACTTTTATAAGATAATTGCAGGCTGAGCGCCTGTAACTTGAGACTGTTTATAAAGTTAAAAAAACAGCGACATGTTTTTGTAGGGCTTACTATTACTGAAAAAATTCCTTTTTGCACTACCTTTGGGCCTTTGCCATAAAATCCTGATTTGGCAAAAGGCAAACAATATCCTGTCAGCCCGCTGTTTCTTTACGTTTGTATATTTCTGCACAGGCCTTAAAGCCTCGGCCCGAAGCATTGTTCTGTTTTTTTTGACCTTAACGTGCTGTGTTAGCTTGCCGCAGTCCGCATTTTCAGGCAATGTTCCTGCCCCGGTAAAAGACCCTGCCGTGGTACGCAACCTGGCTTCTGAATGGCAAACCTTCGACACGCGTTTCCAGGGCTATGTTACCTTCAGTCCTGATTTGCATGGTCGCCCCGAAGCATTAAGCATCTGGCTTGACTGCCTGCAGGACCGTTATGCCCTGCGTATGCCGGTAACGCCGGGCTTATGCCTTTTTGCCGACAAAAGGCTCTTCAGGGCATTTAATAAAAACCAGACTGTAATAATTTCCCTGCCCCCTATAATGGATAGTGTAGGCGGCAGGCGCATATTTATAACGCTTTATCACCCAAATGGAATAATTCCATGGCAAAATGCCGAGCTTGTTAATTTAAATGTAAGTGCCGAAGAAGCGGCAATTGTACCTGCAGATACCACAGAATCGGATTCCATTAAAGCTGCTTTACCAATTGAACCTGCCATTAAGCAAGGGGTTCCTTTCAGGATTCAGCCGGGTAAGCGTGCACCTATGCGCATGCCATGGTATTGCCTTATAATTTTATTGGCAGTTGCGTCGGCTTATACGGTAATTCTGAATTACAGCCCGGCAACGTTCCTGCCTTTTTTTGAGTTCAGTAATTTTCTTGTCCGCGATGTCGAGATTTATAACCTGGGTTCCCGGCGACTTCGAAATACTGATTTATTCCTGCTTATTCCGGTTAACAGCCTGGCCATAAGTATGGTTGTATTCTTAATTCATTACTCAGGCAAAGATTCCGGGCCGGTAAACGGTATAATGCAGGCATCGGGCTTTATGTTCAGCGTAGCTGCGGCTTTGCCGGCTTTTTTTGCTGTTGCGCTTTCTTATTTTATGATAAAATATGCGCTGCTCCAAACGGTAAGCAAGCTTTTGGGCTATGCAATTCCGGGAAAACCGCATTGGTATGAGTTTATCAGGTTCAGCACATTGTTCAGTATAACCCTACTGGTTATGGTATTACCTGTTTACGGAACCCATATTATTAGCCTGCCGAATTTTATTTGGCTAATCAGGTTCTTCATATTACTTTTCTTTGCTGCAAGGGTATTCCGAATAGGGCTTATACTTAATAGGCCTGATAGGTTCAGATTTTTGTATTTATTTTCTTACCTTTGCGCCACCGAAATAGTCCCTATGGTTTTTATTCTGAAGCTTATCAGCTGAGAGCCCTGAGGCCCAATCGGCAACCCGGAAAAGCACAACGCATGAATATGGCCCCTACGCCTGAAGTCGATGAAAGGGTCGCTAAAGTTTCCAGCATTTTGGTTACCCAGGCAAAGCCGTCCGACGAAACTCCTTACACACTGCTTGCAGAAAAGTACAACCTTAAAATTGATTTTCGTGCGTTTATAGAAATTCAGCCTCAACCGCTGCGCGAATTCCGAAAGTCAAAAATAAACCTGCTTGATTACACGGCTGCTATATTTACAAGCCGCCATGCCGTAGACAACTTTTTTCGCCTTTGCATTGAAAGCAAGGTGGAAATGCCCGCGGACATGAAATATTTCTGTGTATCGGAACAAACGGCCAACTATTTGCAGAAGCACATAGTGGTTCGTAAGCGCAAGATATTTGTAGGGGCAAAAACTGCTGCAGATCTCTTTGATGTGCTCAGAAAACACAAGACTGAAAAGTACATTTTCCCTTGCAGCAATATCAGGACGCATGACATACCTGATTTTATGCAGGCACATAACTTCAACTTCACTGAAGCTGTAATGTACAAAACTGTAGCCTCTGACCTGAGCGATTTGGCCGAGGTAAAGTATGACGTTATTGCATTCTTCAGCCCAAGCGGTGTTGAATCTTTATTTACCAATTTTCCTGATTTTGTTCAGAACGGAACGCGCATTGCCGCATTTGGCCCGACAACAGCCAAAGCGGTAACAGATGCCAACCTTTTCCTGGATATTATGGCCCCGCTCCCGAATGCCCCCAGCATGACAGGCGCCTTAGAGCTGTATGTTAAAAAGGCAAACAATATTAAATAGCGTAAAAATTTGCTTCGGTATTATTTTAACGCAACATTTACCTATATTGCAGCGTCTGTAGGCCGGTTAAAGGGAATACAGGCAAAACTTTTCCCTGAAAGGGCAGCCCGAATTATTTCTCTTTTTTCGGCTGAACTTCTAAAATCCACTAAATCAAGACGGTGGACTCAGGGCTTAACACCTGCGAAAGTTTTTGCGCTTTTTATTTGCGCAGATTGTTTTCGGATTAAATTAACCTGACTAATTTTAGGTGCTGAAAAGCGCCAACACATTCAACCTGACACCCGCGCGATTCAGTTTCATTCACATGAAGAAAATTCTAGCTGTACTGTTCATTTTTGCCCTTGTGGGCGCCGGTAAGGTCTATGCCCAGCAAGACCCTATTATTACACAATACATGTTCAACGGCCTATATTTTAACCCTGCCTTGGCCGGCATGGAAGGCCAGGCGAAAGTATCTTTCCTTGCACGTGCCCAATGGCTCGGCGGCAGCACAGATAACGGGACCCCGAACACCCAACTGCTCACTTTTAATACCGCATTGCCAAAAAATTATGGCGGCGCAGGCATTAACCTGATTCGTGACTACGCAGGTCTTATGACCAACACCGATGTTCAGCTTAGCTATGCATACCACATGAACCTGGGTAAAGGCAAGCTTAGCATTGCACCGCGTTTAGGTATTGTAACCCGCAGTTACGAAGGCTCAAAATATCGCCCTAACGACGAGAATGATCCCTTGGTGAACAAAAGCAATGTTTCTGCAACTACTTATGATGTTACCGGCGGTATTTATTACAAAGCCGATAAATATTTTGCAGGTGTAAGCGTTGCTCACTTGGTTCCTACAAAATACAATGTAGGCGCAAGCAAAACCAGCACTGTTACAGGTGTTGATGGTCTTCGCGACCCTTATGTACCATGCGTGTACGTAACCGGCGGTTATATTTTCGATATCAATCCTGAATGGACGTTAACTCCGTCATTTTTATATCGCACCACAGATTTAACCGATATGAAGCAATCTTCATACGATGTTAACGTTATGGCTGCATATCGTAATCGTTTCTGGTTAGGCGGCACCTACCGCGACTCATGGGGACCTGCTGCCCTGGTGGCCTTCTCTATGCTGAAAGACAATGCATTAAAAATATCTTACTCATGTGATTTCACCTTGCCGGCCGATGAGGTTCGCCAGCTTACATCACACGAAATTGGTGTAACTTATAACCTGAATATAGGCAACAGGCCTGCTAAACCGGTTATACGCACACCGCGTTACAGAAAATAAAATTCAGGCACATTGTCTGAAATTAAAATAAAAGCACTAATTTGGTGCAAAATACAATATTGCAGCGGCCTTTAAGGGCATTCAATTCCTGAATCGTTGCAATTCCCGGCCCGGGCATTCGCTCCGGAAAAGCCTGCCGCAGGATGCAGGCGTCGGAATATTACCACTCCCTATTATATAAGCGGCATGCCGCATCTGTACTGATATTAAGAACGGCCTTCTGTAAAAGAGGGCCGGAACTTACTATAAATTTGGAAAGGACTCAATTATTCGTAATTTTGTATCCTTCCCCGGTAATACGCTTATATATATTGCTCTTAGGCTATTAAACAGGTATAAATTAACATTTGGTGTCATGAATAAAATGAAAGTTATAAGCCGACCGTTGCTGCTGGCAGCTATAGCAGCAGGCCTACTTATGCAGGGCTGCGGGCTGGGAAAGCGAAACATAGACGGCGAGCTGACCGGCGTTGAAGGCCGCGAAGGCTGGATACAAACTGTACCTTACGGTATGACCGTGGTGCCTTCAGGTACTTTCCACATGGGGCAGTCTGATGAAGACATTGCCGCCACCAACATCAACTTCAATAAGCAAATTACTATTGGCGGTTTCTATATGGACGATACCGAAATCACCAATAACGAATATCGCCAGTTTGCAGAATCTCTTGGTAAAGACGATACTGCAGGCATAGGCACACTTAAGCCGGATCAGCTTAAAATGATAGCTGATAAGAAGTTTTTTCCTGACACAACTGTTTGGATGAGAGACTTTACCCACCACATGGGTGACCCTATGCTACAGTATTATTACATGCACCCTGCATTTGATGATTACCCGGCAGTAGGTGTAAACTGGAAAGCAGCGCAGTTATTCTGCAGGTGGAGAACATACTTCCTGAACAAGGCTCGTAATGATCGCGGAGAGTTCAGCATGCCTAACTTCCGTCTTCCCAGTGAAGCAGAATGGGAATATGCAGCGCGTGGCGGTCGTGATTTAAGTCCTTATCCTTGGGGTGGTCCTTATATCCGTAACACAAAAGGCTGTTTGCTTGCAAACTTTAAGCCAGGACGCGGTAACTATTACGATGACGGTTTTAGCTATACCAGCCCGGTTGCAGGTTACTTTGCAAATGACTACGGCCTGTTCGATATGAGCGGTAACGTTTCTGAATGGTGCGAAGATGCTTTCTACGAAGCAAGCGTACCTGTGGTTTGGGATCTTAACCCAACCTATTTCAAAGATACTGAACCACGTAAGGTAGTTCGCGGCGGCAGCTGGAAAGATATTTCTTATTTCCTGCAAACCGGTACCCGTACTTACGAATACGAGGACACTGCAAAGTCATACATTGGTTTCCGTTGTGTAGTTACTTACTTAGGGCGTTCTGCCGGCAACGAATTCTAATAACTATATTGCTTTTGGGGTCGGGCCCTGTTTGAATGTTTGGTTGCAAAACCGGCAATATGCAATAAGCCCCAAAGTTAAATTTCTCCGGGCTCAATCCGGAACTGCTGAAGATGATTGCCTGGCTTTTGCCTGCGGACACCTTTGGCAGTTTCAATATATACCTTCTGCTTGCCAACAATATTATTATTGGTGTAAATCGCAGTTGAGCTTTACAAAACTATCAACCGGCAATAAAGTATAAGAGCTAAGCCATTAAGTTTAATCTTAACTCATATATAGATATTCCTTTTGCGCAATTGGTAACCCAATTCGCAAAAGTAAATTGAATACGCTGCCTCACCTGCTTGCAGTGCATTAATCCGATATCAGTTTATAATCAATTAACCTGAACGAAACCACAATTCCTCACAACTCCGTTTCAGTCCATTAACACAAAAACCAAACCATTTAATTCAGATTAAAACATGTCAAGCAAGAAACAAACCTTCAAAGAGAAATTTTATATCAATATAGCTCCGGTTATAACGGGTATAGGGGCCTCTGTGGTAATTTTGGGTGCACTCTTCAAAATTCAACACTATCCCGGTGCAGGCCCTATGCTTATTGTAGGCCTTGGAACCGAAGCTATCCTGTTCCTTTTGTTCGCCTTTGCTCCCCAGTTCCACGATCCCGATTGGACTCGTGTTTATCCTCAGCTTGCTGATGATTATGAGCCGGAAGCTGCTGATGACAAGAGCAAACCAGGTATCACAAAGAAACTTGACGATATGCTTGAGAAAGCTAAAATTGACCAGACTCTTGTTGAAAAACTTGGTCGTGGCATGAACAGCCTGAGCGAATCTGTAAATAAAATCGGCGAGCTTGGCAATGCATCAGTTGCAACTGCTGAGTACGCTAAAAATGTTAAAGCTGCTTCAGGTTCAATGGTTGACATGAACAAAGCTTACGGAACAACTATCCAGGCTTTGACTGAAATCAGCAATGCTACTGTAGATGCAAAAGCATACCATGCACAGGTACAAGGTGTAACTAAAAACCTGGGCGCACTTAACGCAGTTTATGAGCTTGAATTGAAAGATGCAAACACGCACCTTAAGGCTATGAACAAGTTCTACACCAACCTGAGCGGTGCAATGGAGAACATGGCAGAAGCAAGCAAAGACACTGCTAACTTCAAAACTGAGCTGTCTAAACTGACTACTAACCTTACAAGTCTGAATAGCGTTTACGGTAATATGTTGGCAGCAATGAGAGGCCCTGTTGCAGGTGCTCCCGCCGGTAAGTAATCCGCAATTGCTGAATTTCTAACATTAATCAAACAAGCATAAACAGATAAAAAGAAATGGCTGGAGGTAAAGAAACCCCAAGGCAGAAACTTATCAACCTAATGTACCTGGTGCTTTTGGCGCTGCTTGCCCTTCAGGTAAGCTCGGCAATCATGGAAAAATTCCTTTTCCTTGAGAACAGCCTTAAGTCTGCCAAAGACGGTGCGGTAGGAAGAAACGTTAAAGTCATGCAGAATATTGAAGGTGCTGTTGCCGAACGCGGTAACCGTGCCGACGAAAAGAAGATTGTTGATGAAGCAGCTTCAATTCGTAAGCAAACCAATGATATTTTGGTTTACATTGATACCTTAAAATCTCAACTGGTAAGGCAGACAGGCGGTTATGATGACCACGGTCAGTATGTTGGCGCCAAGCTGGAAACTGAAGTTGAAGTTTTAATGTGTGGTCCTGAAGGTCAGAAAAACGGTAAGGGTTATGAGCTGAAAAAGAAGCTTGACCAATACTATGTTGACCTGATGAAAATTGTTCCTGAAAACATAAAAGACAAGTTTCACCCTTTAGCGCTTGATGCCAAAGATGATCCTCTTTTCAAGGACAAAGCAGATCAAAAAGGTAAAGATTATGTTGAACTGAATTTTGCTCAAACGCCAATGTGTGCTGTAATGGCAGTAATGGCCGATAAGCAAAACCAGGTTGCAACTTACGAAGCGCTGATACTTGCTGAACTTGCTAAGAAAGTAGGTTCAAGCGATTACAAAGCAGGTAAAATCTTCCCGAAAGTTGCTGCTAAAAGCCAGATTGTTGCTGCAGGTCTTGATTACGAAGCTGACATGTTTATCACTGCTGAAATCACCGGTGTGATTCCGACTATGAAATTCCGTGGCAGCCCTATCAAAGTTGAAAACAACATTGGTAAAATTAAGTTCAAAGCTTCTGCTTCAACTTATGATAAAGAGGGTAACTCTGAATCAACATGGCAGGGCAGCATCACCGTTAAAAAACCTACCGGTGGTGATACTACTTACACTGTAACTGAAAAATACATTGTAGCTAAGCCTGTTATTGATGTTAAATCTTCTGCGGTATCTGCTCTTTACAAAGACTGTGCTAATGAGCTTAACATACAGGTTCCTGCACTAGGCTCTTCATACAAGCCTGCTTTCTCTGTAACTAATGCCACTTCTCGCCCTGGCGCTGAAAAAGGTTCTATCACTGTAGTTCCTTCTTCGCTCAACACTGTTAAAATCAGTGTAAGCAGCGATGGTGCGGCAATTGGTTTCAAAGAATTCGGTGTTAAGCCGGTTCCTCCTCCTGCTGTAATGGCAATGGCAGGTAGCCGCGAAGCAAACCTTCGTACCGGTGAGAAAGCGAACACGCCTTCTATTACCATTAAAATTAAGCCTGAATCAGGTTTCGAATCTGCCCTTCCGAAAGAGGCTCGTTATGAAATTACTGATGGTAAAGTTCAGCTGATTCGCGGTCGCCGTCCGGCGCCGGGTTCAGAGCGCAAGCTTAACCCCAACGGCGTTGTTCGTGTTCAGGATTTGAACCCCCAGGTGGGTGATGTTCTTTACATTGAGATCATCAAGCTTAACCGTATTAATACTGCAAACAATAAAATAGAGGTTCCTCTTGGTCTGCAGTCTTCAATCGTTCGTATTCCTCTCGGCGAGTAATCTCCAAGGCAATAATATTGTTCCCGGTTGCTTCGGCAGCCGGGAATATATAATTCTAATAATAACCCACAGGTGTAATAGTTATGAAATCATTTAGAATTTGGGGATTGATACTTCTCGCCTTTTTCATGGTGTCTTTGTCTTCTGAGGCTCAGACTAAGAAAAAGACTAAAAAGAAGGTTGTCAAGAAAACCTCAACCACAACAGGCGGGAATTCCGCTAATTCTTCTACTGCAGCAGCTGCTGCTCCTACTGAAAAGCCGGCGCACCGTGTGCCTCTTGACTCTGTAGACTACGATCCTAAAACCGGTTACAATTACCTGTCGGTGATGCCTGTGCACGCTTCAGATATCATGTACCGTATGCGTGTTTGGCGCAATATTGATTTGAATGAAAAGTGTAACACGCCTTTCTTCAATTTTGACAGTGAGATTACAAAGTTTATTCTTGATGCTTATCGTAAGGGAGAGCTTATGGCTTTCACAAACGATAGCTTGACACTTGAGCGTCAGCGTACAGAAGTTGAGAAATCAATGTCTGAAATTGACCCTTTAGATTCTAATAACAACAAGTATTTCAAAGCGAAAGATCTGTCATTCTTCGAGATTAAGGAAGATTTGATGTTTGATAAGCAGCGCAGCCAGACCCGTTACGATATTTTGTCGTTAACCATGTATGTGCCTGCCGATGCTACAACCCGTGGTTTCGACCTTTTGGTTGCTTCTTTCCGTTACAAAGACGTTGAGCGTATTCTTGATGCCCGCCCTGAGGCGCGTTGGAGAAATGCTTACAATAATGCTGAAGATCGCCGTTTCAGCGATGCTTTTCGCCTTCGTTTATTCTGCTCAAGAATTATTCGCATAAGCAAAGATAACCCGACCAATAACCCGATTGCTTCATTGTCTTCGGTTAGTGCCGGCGGACCAAAAGCAGAGCTATTGGCTGCACAGCAATTCGAATATGACCTGGTTAGCCAGGAAAACGAATTGTACGAATATTAATATTCGACCTCTTTGGTTGAGTTTTTGAAATAATTAAGGCTGCTTCGGCGGCCTTTTTTGTTTTATGGTACTTCTGATTACTTACCTGGGCGTTCTGAATTTCATTTATAGTATGTATATCTGGTCGAACTTTATTTAAAATGCAGTGCCAAGTAATTTTAGCAATGTATAAATGTACGCACATGCGGCCTTCCGGATTGTGCTTTGTTGTGGCTTCTGATTGGTCTTTGTAGCGCTTTATTTGTGGTAATGAGGGCCTTAACCACTGTTTTGATATTAGCTATTACTGCTTTACCTGGTTGCAAATAGCTGTATTTATGTTCGCTTAATGGCCGATAGCTGTTTCTTTTTATTACGCCTGTTTTTATTTCATTCGCTTTTGGTCTGTGCCCACTGATCGGGTTTTTGCCTGCTTTTTCAATGAGTGGCTATAGCTCTCATTACCTCTTTTTAAGGCTTACCTCGGTTGGCCCCTTCGTTTTTTTGACACGCAGAGTCTGGCTAATAACAGTGTAACAAATAGAAATTACTAAAACTCGGTTTGGGTAAGATCAACAGAAGCTCGCTGAATCGTCTGCATTTGTTGATACAGTATATAGGCTCTTATGAGTGAGCATTTTGAGTTCGGTACTTATAAAATAAAACCGCACCCGAATTTTATTTCGAGCGCGGTTTTTAGTTTTTACTTATACAACAGTTTCGGTGAGATATTTTATGGGCCGTTTGTCGCTATTCTTTTCCTTGCTGTATTATTGGTTCGGCCTCTGTGCCTCCTGTTGCGGTTCCAATGGTCGAATTTGTTGGTGCAGAGCCTTCATGTGGAGTCAACAGGAAGTCATGATCCAGTCTATGTGTTCTTCCGGGTAAATGTGCATTCAGTATAATGGTGGCATGCAGCGTATCTTCCCTGTTTATGTTATTTACTATAACCACCTGGTACATTTTATCTGGAATAATTCTCTTGATCAGGTATTTTCCATCTGCATTTGTTACGCCGCTTAGCTGCCTTCCGGTTGTAATTCCTGTTACTATTACTTTTACTTCCGGTAAGGGGCTGCCATCGTAATTACTTACGGTACCTGCTATTACCATTCTTTCTACTGGTACTACTTCATAAATGTCGCTTTTCCCGAAACCTCCGGCTCTTTCTGTGGCAACGCTAATAATACGTTCTTTAGCTTGTGTTGTAACTTCAGTGTAGCTATAATCATCCCCTGATGAATTCGCCGGGGAGCCTAAATTGGTAGGGTCACCCCATTTTTCATTCACTACGTCGTAATTTGTTTTAAACAGATCGAACCCGCCTTGGCCATTATGACCTTTGCATGCATAATAGAGCGTTAAACCATCCGGGCTAAGCCATGGGCTTACTTCATCACCTTTAGTGTTTATGTTTCGCGGCAGTCTTTTGGGTTTACTCCAGGTTCCGTCTGTATTTTCATGTGAAATCAGTAAATCGTAATTGCTGCGGCCGCTTTGCCTGCTTATTACTATTTTGTTATGGTCGGCGTTTAGCGATGCGCTTTCTTCAAACCATTTGGGTTGCAATGCTGCTGCAGTATAATTATATGGTTCTGTCCAATTATCGTTCACCCATTCGCTAACCATTAATGTTCCGCCCTGGCTTTCGTCGTAGATTAGTAATTTGCTGTCGTTATGGTATAGTGCCACACATCTTACATGCCTTCTTGCCGGTACGGCCTGTAAGGGCCTTGCCTTTCCCCAGGTGTTATCTTCGTTTCTTAGCGCATACATTACTTTTTCGCAGTACTCACCATCGCCTTGTAAGCTCTCTTCTTTTGCTAATTGCCTTCGGCTTGTAAATATGAGCATGTTCCCGTCGGCCGACAGAATCGGATTGGTTTCTGCGTACTGGGAATTAATATTCGGACCCATATTATCTATTATCATTGGTGCATTGCCTGTTTGTGAAGCATAGAATTTTGCTCTGTGCGTTTCCTCTATGTAGTCTTTTGCTTCCTGCTTATAGCTGGGGTGTTGAGATTCTCCTAAATATTGCCTGTAGGAATTTAGTGCCGAGTCTAATTTACCTGTTAATTGGCAGGCCCTTCCGTGCCAATAGTAATAGTCAGGGCTTACTTTTGAATCAATTGAATGTGCTTTTTCAATATTACTTAAGCCTTCGGTTGCCTGTGAACAGTATAACAGGCTTACTCCTTGCTTTAATAATAAATAAGGATTCCTTGGGTCGCGCTCTAAAAGGCTGGCATATCCGCGCGATGCGCTGTAATAATCATGTTTACGGAACTGCTTTTCTGATGTTTTCAGAAGCGCCTTACTCAGCTTATCGGCCTTGCTTTTGGCATTTGTTGCAGGCAGCTCGCTTTGGGCATAACCGCTTATGTAAAAGCCGGAAACAATTATTACCGATAATGCTACCGATTTTAAGGCCTTTACAATTTTATAGGTGTTTTGTAATAATGTTTGCATAGCCGGTTGGGTTTAAGGCTTTAAATACGGGTCCGTAAAAATTTGTCGGTGTATTTATTTCCGCCGAAGGGGATTTTGTTTCCCAATCTTCGGGTAATAAGCTTATAAAATCCTTTATGCAAATTGCGTGCTCTAACCTGTAATGGTCTGAACCATTACAGGGAGCATGTGTAATAAAATTTTGTTTTGGTTATTAGTTTTGGTTTGTATTTCAATATTGCCGGCTTTGTTCAGGCTAACGGTTGCTACTTATTAGTGTTGTATAATATACCTATGCCCAGCATTTGGTTGTATTGTATTTGGCTGTCCTGGTCTATGTCATAGAGCAAAATGGATGTCAAAGAAGCGCTTATCCACTTATTCACCTTCGCATTCAGGCTGAAATCTACCCTGTGTACAATATTTTTTGCCCTAAGTTTCTCGTAATCAAGCACAGCTGCATACCGGGTTTTAATCACAATGTTTTTGAGCACTTCCTTATCGAAGTTGGCGGTAAACTGGAAAACGGCCTGTGTACGCATTTTGCTCCCTATAGGCACGCCATAGTTATTGGGTACCTGCTTATATAATGTGGTATCGGTTACAAATGTGTGCCTAAGCCCGCCAACCCCGAAATCAAAAGTGAGGTATGATAAGGGGTGATATTGCACACCCATGGCTTCAATTAAATAGGCAGGCGAAAAGAAGTGCGAAACATAGCTTGGCTTTTCTACCCCTGCAGAATCAGGTGAATAGCTGAAACCCTGGGCAAATTGCGTAACAAGGTTAGCGCTCCCGAAAAGGCTTAGCTTCTTGTTCAAATCGTAGGCGTATTTTGTATCGAAAAAGATGCGGTCGAGCGTTTTGCGGCTTGAGCTGCCTTTTAATTTCTGGAACCCGTAATCTGTTTGAAGCTCATTTCTCCATTTATGTTTTGCCTTTTCATAAGTTGCGGTTCCATGGAAGAGCAGACCCAATGCCATGCTGTTATTGCCGCCTGCCTTCCAGTTATTGCTGAAAGTGGCCTGGTTAAAGTTGGTTCCGGCCTGGAATTCCTTTTTCCAATAGAAAGTGTCCAATGGAGCAGAAGTCGACGGGAAGTAAATTTTGCCGGATGCAAAAGAACATTCCATTCCAAAAAAGCTTATTACTGTGATTAATAGTGCAAAAGTGTTTTTCATGAGCTGTGTTGTTGATACCACAATACTATTGATTAAACTTTACAAAATAAAACATAAAGCCGCCCGGAAAAGTGCAATGCTTTCATTGCCTTGAATTAACGATATGTTAATGCATCAAACTTATTGAGGTGAACAATTAACTTTGCAATAGGGTAAATTAAATGCCGTTCATAACTTGCCTTGTTTTATGGTGATTCGGCTTTGCATATTGCTGCAACAGGCTAATTGCAATTAATACTGAGTTTTAGATGTTGTTCAGAAATTACAGCTTTTATGAAAGCAAGTTATACAGACGGTAAGTCAGGAATTGAGTATGCGGCTGATATTCAGCTGCAGCCTTCTGAAATTCTTATCAGCTTTTACGATGCTGCCGATGGCCGGTTGAAAACCCTGCATTGGCATATTTCATTTATAAGGAAATTCAGGCCCGGCAGGCGCGGTAGTGTTATGTTAGCCAATGCAGCATTTCCTTCAGCTTCACTTGAATTTACAGGTCGTGAAAACGAGAAGCTGCTAAGCCATACCTACCCAAACCAAGCTTTTGCAACGCCGGAATTAGTAAAAAGCACCTTCAATATCCCGAGTAATACGAACCTTGTTATTGCGGGTGTCCTGCTTTGGTGTGCAGGCTTCCTGGTTTTCTTTTACCTGTTTGTAGGAGACTTAATGGTGGCAGCAATCAGTCGTGAAACCGAAACAAATGTTACCAAAAGCCTTGTGGAAACCATTACGACGGGCAATAATGTAGATACTGCAGCATCCGCAAAATTACAGGCCTTCGGAAATGCCATTCTTCCTGACAGTGCAAGGCCCCGGCTTTACGTAATTAACGACGACATAGTAAATGCCTTTGCCCTGCCCGGCAATACCATTGTGGTATATAAGGGCATTCTTGATAAGATAACAGACTACAGGCAGCTTGCAGCCCTTTTGGGCCATGAATACGGCCATATATTACATCGTCACCCGCTTCGCGGCCTTTCAAGGCATTTGGCAATGACAATTATAGTGGGCTGGCTGGTGCCCGGCGATATGGGTATGGCCAATAATATGGCCCCTGAAATGGAAAACATGCGCAGCAGCCGCAGCATGGAAGAAGAAGCCGACATCACCGCCCTGGGAATTTTAATGCACAAAGGCATAAGCGCCAGGGGAATGGCCGAGCTTTTCGAGATGCTGAAAAAGGAAACTGATGCGGAGGGTGGTGAGCCATCTGTATTTGTGAGCACCCACCCTGATTTGCATACGCGCATTGAAACAGCTAAGGAATCAATGAAACATAACCCTTCGGAAAAAGCCGGTCCCGAGTTCGAGAACCTTTACCGCAGCCTTATGAATACCGTTCAGGAAAACAATGAGGATACTTCTGAAGATCAAAGTCCTGAAAGCCCAAACCCGACAGATACCGTTTCTGTTGACAGCGCATCCCAAAACGGAAGCAAATAAACAGGCTCCATGACTGGCGGCAAAAACGCTGTTGGCGCTTTGTTAACCTTAAATGGCATTATTACTTTGCCCGCATATTCTAAGGCAGCAGGTTTGCCTTCCTTTCATACCTTTGCAGCATGCTTCAAACCGAAGAAGAATACAGGGCAATTATAGGCCGCTGCCGGGCCCTGTTCCGGAAAAAAACACTTGATTACGGCTCTGCATGGCGCATTTTGCGCCTGCCATCCATCACCGACCAAATTTATATTAAGGCCGGGCGCATACGTACCATACAGGAAAAAGGCACCCAACGCGTAGAAGACGACATTCGTGGTGAATTTGTAGGCATAATTAACTACTGCGTAATGGCGCTTATTCAAATGCGCCTGCCCGCCGATGCTCCCCTTGAAATGCCCGCCGATGAGCTTGACGAGCTTTACGCTGCCGAAACCGAGAAAACAATAAGCCTGCTCCTTGATAAAAACCACGATTACGGCGAGGCCTGGCGGCAGATGCGAATCAGCTCTATTACTGATATAATTCTCATGAAGCTATTGCGCATTAAGCAAATAGAAGACAATGCCGGTTTAACCCTTGTGTCTGAAGGTGTGGATGCCGGTTATCGTGACATGATAAACTATGCTGTTTTTTGCCTGATTCTCGATGAGTCAAAGTCAAAGGCTTAGGCCAAGCTTGCGAACATGAATTGGCTCCAATAATTACCCGGTCTAAATTCCCTTCAAATAATAAATCTGAAATGAAATATTTTGTACAGTTCTGCCGCTTTGCGGTAGGCATCCTGTTCATTTTCTCGGGCCTGATAAAGCTGAATGATCCGGCCGGAACGCAAATTAAAATGGAGGAATACTTTGAGGTGTTCGCCCACGATTTCAGCCCGTTTTTTGAGCACTTTGTACCCCTGGCCCTGCCCATAGCTATTATTATGTGCGTGCTTGAGGTGGTATTGGGCATTGCCCTGCTTATTCAATACCGAATGGTTTTAACCACCTGGCTGCTGTTGGGGCTCATTGTATTTTTCAGCTTCCTTACTTTTTACTCAGCCGTCTTCAACAAGGTTACAGATTGCGGCTGCTTCGGCGATGCAATAAAATTAACCCCTTGGCAGAGTTTCCAAAAAGACATTTGGCTCACCCTTGCTATTGCGCTCCTGTTCTTCTGCCGCAAGCGCCTGCAACCCGCCCTGCCTGAACGTGCGGGCAGCATAGTGGTAGGTGTGTCTTTGGTATTAAGCTCTTTAGTGGCTTATTGGGCCCTTGCCCACCTGCCCTTTATTGATTTCAGGCCTTATGCCGTTGGCCAGAATATACAGGCCAATATGCAGCTGCCGCCCAACGCGGTGAAAGATGAATATGGTCCGCAGATTTACACGCTCACCAACGCGGTAAGCAAGCAGGTGAAAACCATGAGTAAAGATGATTATATGAACAGCAAAATCTGGGAAGATACAACCTGGGTTTTCACTTCGAGCACCGAGGCTGTGCTGCTCAAAAAAGGTGATCGTCCTAAAATTACCGATTTCAGCGTGGCAGATATGGATGGTAACCTGGTTACCGATATGGCCTTCCAGGGCAATAAGCTCATCATTATTGTTCGCCAAACCGAGGCTGCCAATACCAAGTGCTTCCCCGAAATTAATAAGCTGGTTAAAGACCTTGAAGCTGCCCCGGCAGCTAAAGTGCAGCCCATGGTTATCACCAGCTCCGACGGCCAAAAATTCGATGCCTTCCGGCACGAGGTACAGTTGGCTGTACCTTATTACTTTACCGATGATGTGGTGCTTAAAACCATATCGCGCAGCAACCCCGGTATTTGGCTCCTGAAAGATGGTACCGTAAAAGGCAAATGGCATTATAACGATGTGCCCGATGCCGCCACCGTTGAAACCCTGTTGAAATGAGCATAGCTCAAGCGCTTCACAGCCTGAATGCAGAAATTATGCCTTCGGGTGCGAAACTTGTTGCGGTAAGCAAAACCAAGCCTGTTTCTGCTTTGCAGCAGGCTTACGATGCCGGTCAGCGCCTGTTCGGCGAGAATAAAGCGCAGGAAATGGCTGAAAAGGCCGACCAGCTTCCTAAGGATATTGAATGGCATTTTATAGGCCACCTCCAAACCAATAAGGTTCGGCTTGTAGTGCCTGTTGCAGCCCTCATACATTCCCTCGACAGTGTAAAGCTGCTTGCTGAAATTGACAAAGAGGCCCGCAAAGCAGGCAAGGTGCAAAACTGCCTGCTGCAAATTTATCTGGCGAAGGAAGAAACCAAGTTTGGCCTTTCGGAGGAAGAAGCCATAGCGCTTTTGCAATCTGATACCTTTGCCGCTGCCGATAATGTTCGTATTACAGGCCTGATGGGCCTCGCAAGCAATACCGATGATATGGAACAGCTGCGCTCAGAGTTCCGCAGCCTGAAAGTTTTTGCTGAAAAGCTGAAAGGCCAATTCATGCATCCGCGTATAGAAATAAAAGAGCTGTCCTGCGGCATGAGCGGCGATTATAAAATTGCAATGGAAGAAGGCAGCACCCTTGTACGTATAGGCTCTGCAATATTCGGCGAGCGCGATTACAGCATCTAAAGGTTATGGAAGAGCCTTTGAGTAATTTATTGAATGAGGACGATGCTGAACTTTCAGGCCCTGCCGACGGCAATGTGCCCGAGGTCCTTACCCGGTATTTTATAGAATTCAAATACAAGGGAACTGCTTACAGCGGCTGGCAGATTCAAAAAAATGCCGATTCGGTACAGGCGCACCTCGATAAGGCCCTGAGTACCCTGTTCGGTAAAACCATTGAAACCACCGGCAGCAGCCGCACCGATACCGGTGTGCATGCCCTGCACCAGGCCGCGCATTTTGAAGCCGGCCCCATTAAGGATTTCGGAATATGCGTTTATCGCCTGAATGCCTTGCTGCCTTATGATATTGCCGTGCTCAGCGTTTACCCGGTTAAGCCTGCGGCCCATTCCCGTTTCGATGCCACGCACCGCCGTTACGAGTACCACATAATTCAGCATAAAAACCCGTTCAGGCAGGGCTTGGCTTGGTTTCACCCCAAGCCGCTGAATGTGTCCGCCATGCAGCAGGCCGCCGATTTGCTGCTCAGCCACACCGATTACCAGGCCTTCTGTAAGGTGCATACAGATGTGAATAATTACAACTGTATCATCAGCCGGGCAGAATGGACGCAGCAGCCCGATGTATTGGTATTCACCATACAGGCCAACCGGTTTTTGCGGGGCATGGTGCGCGCCCTTGTGGGTACTATGGAAATGCTGGGCTCAGGAAAAATTACAGTCGCTGATTTTAAGAACCTGCTCAGCGAGAATCACCGGAGCAAGGCAGGCCATGCCGCCCCGGCGCATGGCTTGTTTTTGGCCGAGGTGGGCTACGGGCCCGGTCTGCGTTTAGAAGAATAGGCAGGAATCTGCCTGGTGTTTTATTCCGGCCTTGCCGCCTGCCAAAGCACTATACCTACCGTTACCGATATATTAAAAGAATGCTTGGTGCCGAACTGCGGAATTTCAAGGCAGATGTCCGCATTTGATACCACCTCGTCGTCTACGCCAAAAACCTCGTTGCCGAAAACGAAAGCATATTTCTTACCCGGTTCCGGGCGGAAGTTTTGCAGGGGCATGCTTTTATCGGCCTGCTCAACGGCGGCAATTATATAGCCTTCTGTCTTAAGCTGCGGCATCAGCAGGTGGGTTTCGGGAACATGCTCCCAGGCCACAGTTTCCTCGGCCCCCAATGCAGATTTATGTATTTCCCGGTGCGGGGGAGTGGCTGTAATGCCGCAGAGATAAATTTTTTCAACCGCAAATGCATCGGCGCTGCGGAACACAGAGCCTATGTTGTGCATGCTGCGCACATTATCAAGCACAATTACAAATGGGTTTTTATCAGCGGCGGCGAAAGATTCAGGCGAATGCCTTTCCAGCTCCTGTAAAGATAGTTTGCGCATATTCCGGGTAAATGCAGGCAGGCCGGGCTTAGGCTATGCCTTAATTCTGCCGCGAAATTAGGCATAAATGCAGGCCCGTTTTTAATTCCTGAAACAAAGATTCCTTTTTGCCTGTTCCTGTTTTGAAGACCTGATAAAGCCGTATATTTGAGCCTTCCGCACCGGCTTGCGGCTGCGCAGCTTAAGATTCTCAATCAGATAAAAATTCAATAAAATCCAGGCCCCTGCCCTTACCTTAACGGCGAGACTCCGGGCTTACTACCGGCTAAAAATATTATATGGCACATTCCGCTTCATACGGCCCGCTTGCCGAGCCCTTGCTTGAAGAAAACAAAAACCGTTTTGTACTCTTCCCTATTAAGCATCCTGATATTTGGGAGATGTATAAAAAAGCCGAAGCCAGCTTCTGGACCGCCGAGGAAATAGATCTTGCGCAGGACCAGGTGCACTGGGAAAGCCTGAACCCCGGCGAAAAGCACTTTATTACCCACGTGCTCGCCTTCTTTGCGGCATCAGACGGTATTGTGAATGAGAACCTTGCCGTAAACTTTACCGCCGAGGTGCAATTGCCCGAAGCCCGCTGCTTCTATGGTTTCCAGATTATGATGGAAAACATACACTCTGAAACCTACAGCCTGCTGATTGATACTTACGTTAAAGATCAGCGTGAAAAAGAAAAGCTTTTCCAGGCCCTTGATACTGTGCCCTGCGTAGCCAAAAAAGGTGAATGGGCCATCCGTTGGATAAACAGCGACAGCTTTGCTGAGCGCCTTGTAGCCTTTGCTGCCATTGAGGGCATATTCTTCAGCGGCAGCTTTTGCAGCATTTTCTGGCTGAAAAAACGCGGCCTGATGCCCGGCCTCAGCTTCAGCAACGAGCTTATATCACGTGACGAAGGTTTGCACTGTGATTTTGCCTGCCTGCTTTATACCAAGCACCTGCAAAATAAGCTGCCCGAAAGCCGCGTTGTTGAAATAATTCGCAATGCCGTTGAAATAGAGCAGGAATTTGTAACAGATGCCCTGCCTGTTGACCTCATTGGCATGAACAGCAAGCTGATGAACCGCTACATTGAATATGTGGCAGATCGCCTGCTTCAGTCTTTGGGTTGCGGCAAGATTTACAATGTTACCAACCCCTTCGATTTCATGGAAATGATTTCCCTGCAGGGAAAAACCAATTTCTTCGAGAAGCGCGTGGCCGAATACCAAAAGGCCGGCGTTATGAGCGAGAAGGAATCACAGAAATTCGATCTGGACGCAGATTTCTAAGATGCTTACATCAACCGCCGAATCGGCCATTCTGCCCGATGTTTACCTGCTGCGCCGCGATTTTCCTATTCTTCACCAGGAACTGAACGGCCGCCCGCTGGTTTACCTTGATAACGCCGCCACCACGCAGAAACCTGTGCAGGTAATTAAGGCCTTGCAGGATTATTACGAGGGCTACAACGCCAATATTCACCGTGGTCTGCACACCCTGGCCGAAAAGGCTACAGCCGAGTACGAGGCAACCCGCCAAACGGTAAAAGCCTTTATAAACGCCAACGAAGCCGAGGAAGTTATTTTCACGCGCGGTACCACCGAGGGTATTAACCTTGTGGCCCAAACCTGGGGCCGAACCAATATTAAGGCCGGCGATGAAATTGTGGTGTCGGGTATGGAGCACCACAGCAATATTGTGCCCTGGCAAATGCTTGCCGCCGAAAAAGGCGCAAAAGTAATTGCTGCCCCCATAACCGATTCAGGCGAGCTTGATTACGAGGCTTTCCTGGGCCTGCTCAATGAGCGTACCAGGGTGGTATCGGTAATGCATGTTTCCAATGCAATGGGAACCGTTAACCCGGCTAAGGCAATAATTGCGGCTGCCCACAGCGTTGGCGCTATTGCTTTGGTAGATGCCGCCCAAAGCGCCGCCCACCTGGATATTGATGTGCAGGACCTTGATGCTGATTTCCTGGCCTTCAGCGCCCATAAGACATACGGGCCAACCGGCATTGGCGTATTGTACGGCAAACGCGCCCTGCTCGATGCCATGCCTCCATGGCAGGGCGGGGGAGAAATGATTAAGGAAGTAAGCTTTGCAGGCAGCACATGGAACGAGCTGCCCTATAAATTTGAAGCCGGAACCCCCAATATTGCCGATACTGTTGCATTCAGGGCCGCCCTTGAGTACATAAATAATATAGGCAAGCCTGTACTGGCGGCTATGGAAAACAAATTATTGTTCCATGCCACAGAAGCATTGAGTGAAATTCCCGGCCTGCGCATTATAGGCACATCGCCTGAAAAGCTGAGCATAGTAAGCTTTGTTATTGAAGGCGCTCATCACCAGGATATTGGCATTATGCTCGATAACTTTGGTATTGCCGTTCGTACAGGTCACCATTGCGCGCAGCCGCTGATGAATCGTATGTGCATTGCCGGTACCACAAGGGCCTCATTCACATTTTATAATACCTTAGAGGAGGTAGATGCTTTGGCAACCGGGCTTCGCAAGGTGATTAAAATGTTGCTTTAGGCTTAACAGGATTAACCCAAAACTTAAACGGCTATCGGCCAAAAAAACATAAGGCCCATTCGGGCCGGGAAATATGAATATACCGAAGAATAACAACCGGGTAATGCCATACCTGATTATTAAAAACGCCGAAACTTTTTTCAGCTTTATGCAGCAGGTTTTCGGTGCGGTTGAAACAGCCCGCAATACCGATGAGCAGGGTAACCTGAGGCATTGCGAGCTTACAGTAGGCGAAAGCGCCATTATGTATGCCCCCGCAAGTGAGCAGTTTCCGCCCATGACCGCCGGCATGTTCATTTATGTGGACGATACCTTAACAACCTATCAAACCGCCTTGGAAGCCGGTGCAACTACCATTATGGAGCCCACAGACCACGGCTATGGCCTCACCTGCGGCATTACCGACCCTTACGATAATGTATGGTGGGTAACACAGGCGCCTCAAAGCTGATAATTCGGTTT
>JAZKBN010000007.1:0-4919 GCA_040388605.1 Bacteroidota bacterium
ATGGCTGATACAGCAGATGCGGTTTTAACACCTTCTTTAGCGGTAAGCACAGGACCTGCATCTGTTGCTTTTACCATAAAGCCCTGGCCCGATGCAATCAGGTTTGAGCCGCCCATAGTGCCTACACCGTCAACATAAGAAGAGTACCCGTTTTGCTTATGGCGCCAAACGTATACCGCCTCGGCTATATTGGTTTTAGTCCAATCGGCATCGTTCCAGTCAATGGTGCTTGCATAAGGGTTAGCTACCAG
The DNA here is from genome assembly GCA_040388605.1 of Bacteroidota bacterium. GTDB lineage: Bacteria > Bacteroidota > Bacteroidia > Cytophagales > Flexibacteraceae > JAZKBN01. Next base: position 252 of record JAZKBN010000007.1, read on the forward strand.
GTTCCAACCGTTGGCGGCAGTGTTGCCTGCGCAGGTTCCGTTGCAATAAGTTACAGGAAGGTTGTAATTGCCGGTTACAGGTGAGCCGCTCAGCGCATTGGTGGCACCGTTGGTAAAGAAGCTGTTGTTAAACCATACACGTGCGCCGCTGCCGGGTTCAAGCTCCTGGGTCGGGGCAGAAGGTTTGGTCCAGCCACCGTTGCTTGCGAAAGTGTTATCGCTGTTGTCGTAAAGCCATATAGAGCTGTGGTTGCGCAGGCCGTCGTAGGTCCAGGGCACATAAGCATTGTTTACAGTATTCCAGGCATCTACGGTGGCGCCGGTAACAGGGGCTCCCAGCCAGTAATACGCCCCGAAGCCTGCCGATTCATTGCGAACGGCAGCGGTATCTAACCAGCGCTCAGCTGTGAAAGCAGATGCATTGCTCAGGCCTGCACCGGGAGGTACTTCCGCCAGGCGGGCTGTACCGGTTTTTGATGAAAGCAGGGTAAGCGCTTTGCCGTCCAGGTTAAAGCTGCCTGCGGAAACAGTTAAGGTATTTACAACCGATGTCGCGTTGCTCAGTGTTACACCTGCTGCATTGTCTGTTGTCAGGTTACGCACCCTGGCAGGAAGGCCTGAGCCTGTTACCTGTGAAGCGGTGCCGTTGAATACGTAGTTGGCATCGTTGCTGAAGGAACGGGTATCTGTCTGAACAGCGCCGGTGCTGCCGCTTTGGGCAATGCCGCCTGTATTACAGATTTGAATATTGGCGCCTGATTCAAGTGTAAAGCTGCCGGGGCCCGATACGGTATGGCAGCCGGTTACAAAGGTTGCCCCGTCAGGCACAACCATATTGCCGAAAATCTCCAGGTCAGATGTTAATGTTACAACAGGGATACCGCTGATAACAACATTGTTATGCCTGCCGCCTATGCTTTGATTGCTGCTAACACTTAGGTTGGTGATTACAGCAGGGTTTACTGTTATCTCAAGTTCGGCGGCAGAACCGCTTCCGCATGGGCCTGTTCCGTAAACACTCAATGTGCCGGAGGTAGCAGCCAAACCGAACTCAAGGCTTGCAGAGGTACCGCTGCCGGTTACCGTAACATCGCTGCCGCTGTAAGACCAGATGTAGCCCGTTGCACCCGCAACTGAAGATATGCTGTAGCTTTCGGTATTGCCCTGGGCGGTGGTTGTGTTGCCGGAAATGCTGCCGGCGGCCGAAGTGGCTGAATTAAGAGTAACTGAAGTTGCAGAACTTGTGGCGCTGGTGCAGGTTCCGCTTGTATAGTAAACTGTGTAGCTGCCCGCAGCGCTTACACTTATGCTTTGCGTGGTAGCGCCGGTGCTCCAACGGTTATTGGTTGCTGAAGAACTGGTAAGAGTTACTGAACCCGCAGGGCATAAAGAAGTTGTGCCCGAGGCGCTGATTGTTGGGGCGGCGGGTTGCGTAATAGTTACCGTTACAGGGGTACTTGTCAGGCTTGTGCAGCTGCCGGAAATGGTATTAACTGTATAGGTGCCGGCAGCACTTACTGTAATACTGCGCGTGGTTGCTCCGGTACTCCATTTATTATTAGATGTTGCGGAACTTGTTAAAGTTACACTGCTGCCGGAACAGAAAGAAGTTGCTCCCGATACAGTTACATTTGGTGCTGCAGGTTGGGTTACTGTAACTGTAATTGCATTGCTTATTTCCGACGTACAGCTGCCGGCAATTGTACGTAATGAGTATGTTCCTGCAGCAGTTGCTGTTAAGTAATCCCCGGTTGAACCATTAGACCATAAGTATGCAGAGGGCTTTTTATTAAAGGTCATCTTCATAACATAACCATCTGACCCAAAAACATAAAACAAGCTGCCTGTATTATCAAATACCATATTGCCTATATTCTCAAGATTCCCTGCTTCATAATATCTTACTTCAATGCTGTCTGCATTACCGTCCGGAGCCACTTTTATGAAATGCATTCCCTGGTAAGTGAGGTAAACATATCCGTCATTATTAACAGCAATGCTGCGGAAATCAGAAATCTCTCCAATCAAAGATGAGTCTTGTACAAGACTAAAATCAAACCTAATCGGGAGTGTTGAAACAGTTCCGTCAGGGGCTACTTTACGTATTTTATTGTTGATGTTATCTGCAAGGTAAAGAGTACCGTCCTGTCCCATGCTCATATCTGCAATCGTATTAAATCTTGATGCAGTTCCGGTCCCGTCAATATATCCTGCAGTCGGGCCGCCTGCATGTGTTGACACCAAACCTGCCGGTGTAATTTTCCTGATGCAGTAATTGTTTTGATCCCATACGTAAATATTCCCGGCATCATCTGTTTCAATTGATTGTAATGAATTAAAACGCGCAGCAGTTCCGCCTGCGTTAACATAGCCCGCTGCTGTACTGCCTGCAAAAACCGATGTAACACCGGCATGGGTAATTTTCATCACCTGGTTGCCCTGAGTTACATAAACATTCCCATTGTTATCAGCTGCAAGATCATTAAATGCAAAATTTGCAAGCGTAGTTACAACACTGTCGGCAGAAATTCTTCTAACAAAATAACCCATGTCACTTACATACTTGTTACCCTTTTTATCTGCTGCTATTTTACTGGTTACATTAAATAGGGTTGTTAAATTAGTCATATCAACAGGACCATAATTTATCGTATTAAGGTCTACACCTGCAAATCGGGAAAAACTGTACAGGTTAAACGGATTTTCATATGATTGATATAAGCTTGTGTTTCCACCAGGGCAAATGTTAGTTATATTGGCCAAAGCCGATATTGAAGGCTTGCCTAAAGTAGTGCCGGTTACAGTAATAACATTGCTTGAAGCTGAGGTACAGGTTCCTGAAATGGCTTTCACACTATAAAACCCGGCTGCATTCACGCTTATGCTTTGGGTTGTTGCGCCTGTATTCCAAAGATAGCCGCTTGCAGCTGATGCTGTTAATACAGCAGGGCCATTATCACAGGAGAAAGTTGTACTCCCGACCGATACTGTTGGCGTGCCTGGCATTATTGAAACTGTAACAACTGTAGCCACGCTGGGTTCAGTTGTACAGCCGGCATGCACGGTTTTTACTGTATAGCTGCCGTTTGCCATTGCGTTAATAGTACGGGTTGTTGCACCGGTTGACCAAATGTAGGAATCAACTGTGTCCCAAACAGATACCCTTGTAAAAGCGAAGCTGGATCCATCTATTAGAGCCAATATGTTACCTGAAGGATTTATTGTAATATCCAGAGGGTAAAATAAACCTGCACCTAAAATACCGTTACCGTACCCATAACCAATTGAATCAGGATTTATCTTTATCACAGAAGACATCGCCGTCAAATAAATATTACCTGAAGCATCAATATCAATACCATCAAGCCCAACTAATCCGGGAGCGCCACCGTAGTCACCATCGGTTCCAAAATGAAAATCAGGATTGCCGAAATAATCAGGCGTACCGTAAAAGGTGCTCACCACTCCGGCAGGGCTTATTTTTCGAACTACGTATTCATCAGTTGCGTAGATATTTCCTGCATTATCTGAAACGATATCCCTTATTGCACTAAACCTTGCCGCTGTACCGGCACCGTCGGCATAGCCTTGCTCTGTTGAACTTCCGGCGAACAAGCTTTTAATACCGGTTGATGCGTCAACTTTTGTAATTCCGCTGCCATAGTAGTCTGTAAAGTAAATATTGCCTGTCGGATCAACGGTCATGCCCTTGTTAGTATAATATGAACGGCAATATGAATTGGCCGGGAACAAATCTGTAACCACACCTGCAGGAGTTATTTTTTTCAGCTTGCAACCATCGTTCAAAACAATCAGGTTACCATTATTATCTATAGTAAAATTAACAATGAGTCCGCCTGTATTTGCAACAGTATAGCCAGGCGTTGAAGATAAAGGGAATAGATCAAGAGCTCCTGCAAAAGCACGTCTTTCGCCATTTGGGCTTTCTTTCCAAATAAAAACATCTAACGCATACATGCTGTTAACTTCTTGCCTGCTGCCATAATAATAGTTACCGGCTTTGTCATATTGATGCAGCTCACCCTGGCTGTTTAACTGATCTAATACTACAGTACCTGACCCCGGCGCACTGAGCGTAACACTGCCACCTTCGCAGAAAGCCGCAGGGCCTGATTGCCTGATATAAGGCGTTCTACAGGTTGTTGCCGCTCTTTTCGGCATGGCATTAATACCGGTTGAATTTGAATTGCCTTTGACTTCCAAATGCTTTGGAACAGACGCAGCAAGTAATATTGTAGATTGGCTGCTAAAAACTGAAAGCAGCAAGACAGCGCATAGGCTGCGGAGAATAGTTTTCATAATAAGAATCAGTTATTGAGTAAGATGTTGAATATAATAATGCAACTAACCTGAATACAGGTACGTAAGCGGTTGTAACCGCAACATAATGCTTATTTAAAGGCAATAAATTTCAAAAACTTACACCGTGTTTTTACCGGGTTATTTGAAATGTATAGGTGGTTTTGAGTAATTATTGAATTGGTTTTATAAAAGTAAAATATTGTAAATCAGAATTTCAGGCAGGAAACAACTCCCTGCCGGAAATTCTGAATAGGTTGATCTCACCCGCATTATAGGGCACTAATAACCATTATTCAATCACCATCTTACTCACAGCCACACCGCCTTTCAGCTGTGCTTTGGCTG
>JAZKBN010000008.1:0-52210 GCA_040388605.1 Bacteroidota bacterium
GGAGCATAAAAGCATCAGCAACGCTATACAGTACTTTTTCATAGATTTAAGAATTACAAAATCACTTCAGTGTGACCCAAACGTTTTCCGAATATTAACACTAAAAACCCGGCAAGGGCAAATTATATTATGCCCTGTAAAATTACCAAGCCCCCGCCCCCCTTTTCCCCGATACGCTTTTTACCCTTATCTTTACACCCGACAGCCCATTACGTTTACTCCCCCTTCACGCTACTTTGATAACCGTTACCAAAAGCTTTCTGCCCGATATTGAGGAGTACTTCGCACTCATACGCAAAGTATGGGAGAGCGGGCACCTCACCAACCACGGCCCCCTGGTTAACGAGCTGGAGGAGAAAATTAAAGACTACCTGGGCGTAAAATACTTTTACTACGTTAACAACGGTACCATTGCCCTGCAAATTGCCATTAAGGCCCTGGGCCTCAGCGGCGAGGTTATAACCACCCCCTTCAGCTACGTGGCCACCACAAGCTGCCTGGTCTGGGAAAGCTGCACCCCCGTTTTCGCCGACATTGACCCTGAGACACTTACCATTGACCCGGCCAAAATAGAAGCCGCCATTACCCCCCGCACCACCGCCATTCTGGCCACGCACGTTTACGGTATTCCCTGCGATGTGGCCCGCATAGAGGAAATTGCAAAACGCCATAACCTGCGCGTTATTTACGATGCCGCGCATGCTTTCGGGGTAACTATAAACAACAGCAGCGTGCTCAATTACGGCGATATAAGCACGCTCAGCTTCCATGCCACCAAGCTGTTCCATACCGTTGAAGGCGGGGGCATTGCCACCAACGACCGGGAGCTGGCCCGCCGCATCAGCTATATGCGCAATTTCGGGCATAACGGGCCCGAGGACTTTTTCGGGGTGGGCATCAACGGCAAGAGCAGCGAGTTTCATGCGGCCATGGGCCTTTGCCTGCTGCCGCATTTAGGGCAGGTGCTCGCCAAGCGCAAACTGCTCAGCGAGAAATACGAAACCCTGCTGAAAGAAGAAAACGTAAATATAAGCCGTCCGAAAATCGGCGATGAGGTGGCTTATAACTACAGCTATTTCCCTATACTTTTCGAAAGCGAGGCCGAAATGCTGACGGTGAAAAACCGCCTGGCGGCATACAATATACATACGCGCAGGTACTTTTACCCGTCTTTGAACACGCTCAATTATGTGGCACCGCAAAGCTGCCCGGTATCTGAAGACGTGAGCACAAGGGTGCTTTGCCTGCCCCTGTACCCTGATCTTACCGAGCAGGAAGTAAGCCGCATCGTGCGTAAAATAGCCTTCGAATAGGCATGGCAGAAACGCTTGTCTACATACTCGGCGCCGGCGGGCATGCCGCCAAAGCCCTGAACAACCTCTTGCGCAGCCTCGATAAAGAATCGGGCCTTAAGGTGGCGGGCTTTATTTCGAACGAGCATCCGGGCACAATCAGCCACAGGGGCTACCCTGTATTATTCAGCTTCAATACTGTGCCTGATTGGCTTGATCTCAGCAAGGCGCTCTATCACAGCGCCGTAGGCGATATGCACATCAGGCGGCAGCTCGCCATGCAGGCCGAAGCCCTTGGCATGCGCCCGGTACCGGCCATTGGACCCAATACTTATATAGCAGATGATAACCTTGATCTGGGCGGCGCTTTTATGGGCGCCGGTTCGGTTATAGAAACGGGTTGCAGCATTGGTAAAGGCCTGCTGCTTGATACCCATGCCGTGCTGGAGCATGACTGTACCACCGGCGATTACGTAAACATCAGTCCCAATGCAACGGTTTGCGGGGGCGTTCGCATAGGTTCGGGCACCGTTATAGGGGCCGGGGCTGTTGTGCGCGAAAAAATTACAATAGGCGGGGGCGCATTAATAGGCGCCGGGGCCGTGGTGCTCAGCCATATACCTGATTTTGCAGTGGCCTACGGCGTACCTGCAAAAGTAATCAGGTACAGGCAGCCCGGAGATAAAATTTATAAATGATACCGGCAGATAACACAATACATACAAACCCTGCGCAGGGCAGTTTTTCTGCCGATGCCCAAGCTCCCTTTATTCAGCAAAGGGCAGAGGTTGACTATACAGTGCTGGTGCCTGTGTATTTTAACGAAGGCTCTTTAGAGAAAACCTACGAGCTGATAATGACGCAGGTAGTAGCCGCCAACCCTACCCGCAGCTATGAGTTCGTATTCATAGACGACGGTTCCGGCGACGGCTCTTATGCCGAACTTTTAGGCATTAAAGCCAAAAACCCCGATAACGTAACCGTTATTAAGCTGAGCCGAAATTTCGGACAGGTATCGGCATTTATGGCAGGCTACAGTTTGGCCAGGGGCAAATGCATAATCAATATCTCGGCAGATTTGCAGGACCCGCCGCACCTGATAAACGAAATGCTGGACAACCATTTTAACCACGGTTTCCAGATAGTAATTTGTACCCGCGAGGCCCGCGAGGAAAGTTATTTCAGGCGCAAAACCAGCAAGCTTTTTTATGCCTGGATGAAGAAGCTCAGCTTTAAAAACATGCCCGAAGGCGGTTTCGATTTTGCGCTCATCAGTGCCCGGGTAAAAAATATTATTCTCAGCCAACGCGAAGCCAACCCATTCTGGCAGGGCCAGATTCTCTGGACCGGTTTTGCCATCAAGTGGATACCCTATACCCGCCTTGCCCGTGAAATTGGCACTTCCCGCTGGACCTTCGCCAAAAAAGTAAAATACCTGCTCGACGGGGTGCTCAGCTACAGCTATTACCCTTTACGGCTTATGAGCGGAATTGGCCTGATTACGGCGCTTATCGGTTTTTTATATGCGCTGGTGGTAATTGCGCAGTACTTTATGGGTGGCGCCCCTTTCCAGGGTTGGTCGCCTATTATGATAGTTTTGCTGGTGGTAAGCGGGCTGCAAATGCTCATGCTGGGCATCATAGGCGAGTACCTCTGGCGAACCCTTGACCAAACCCGCAACCGGGGGCAGTTTATTATTGAGAGCGTAAAGTAATAGGCAGGTTCACAATATGTGTCCCTAGCGTGCAATAAGCTCGGTATAGTCAACAGTTAGCCTCCCTTTCCGGAGATAATATACACGAAGCTCTGTGCTTTGCACTTCCTGGTTTAAATCAAGCGGAAGTATAAAGTCTTTATATACATCTTCAGGTCCGAAGCTTTTTGCCGTAAGGCCCTGCCTTGAGGCGACAAATTCGCCCAGTGCGTTTTTGCAGAGTACTTCAATAACAGCCACGCTGTCTGTCGCCTCGGCATTTTCAGCCTTCATCCTGAACACGGCATTGTATTTACCGGCCGGCAGGGCAGTGCCCGGGCCTGTTATCAGCAGGTTTCCTTTGTAATCGTTTCGGCTTTCATACCCGGTATGTATGGTTCTGGCTGCAAACCCCGATGCGTTTATATCGTCAATTTCAAGGCTGCGACGGCTCCGGTCATTTTCAATAAAGGGCGAGGGCTGCCTTTCGGCCTCAAACCTGCGGGTAAACAGCTGCATAAACTCCGCTGTTTTCTCCTGTGCAACCGGCTTGTTGGTAGTCAGGGTTATGTAGCCTATATGGTCTATAACGTGGCATTTGCCTTCATTAACTTCTTTCACTATGCCATTAAACACATTGGGGAATCGTGCCGCCCATTTGGGGCTGAGGTCAAGCAGCATGTAGCCGTTGTTAAAACGGTGGTCGGCATCCATGGCCATGAAATGGGTAACCACCAGGGGCAGCAGGTTGTCTGATGCATCAAGGTCTGCGCCGGCGGGCACTTTCTGCAGCAGGGTTTGGGCCCGGCTCGTAATAATCTGCCTGCCGTTAAACACCTCGCGGCCAAGGAACAGGTGGGTGCAGGGCGGCAGGTGGCCCGATATGTAGTTGAATATAAAGGCAATAAGAGGCATAAGCCAGAGGATGGTTCCCCGGTTGCTGCGCAGGGTTTGCAGGCCCAGTATGGTGTTGAAAAATATGGCGGCTACCCAATAGCCTGTAAAATGGCTGGTTATGGAATACATTTCCCATCCCGAGCTGAAAAAGCATATAACAGCCGGCGGCACCAGTAAAATAAATCCCTTATGCTGCCTGAAGGCCATAAACAACAGGGGCCCGAAGGCGAGCAGCAGGTAAAGCAGCTTCTGCGGGTTGCCTAATATATAATGTATGTCGAAAGTGAGGTCGGCAAGCAGGTGGGTTACAAATACGAACAGGTTATCGGGGTCTGCCTGTATCACATCGGCATAGCGCTCCCTGAAAAACCTGAAGGTACCCTGCCTGAACCATGGTATAAGGTACCCCACCGTTATTACAAAATACACTGCCGAAACAGTAATCACGGCGCTCCCTTTCAGGTATTCACGCCGCGCAAAAACCATATACAGGCCTATGGCGACACAGCTGAGCGCCAAATCTTCGCGCAGGCCCAGGCAAAGAGCCAGAAAAAGCCAGAACTGCAGGCTTTTGCCTGATTCCATAAACCAAAGCAGCCACAGGAAAAAGAAGGGCGCCAGGAAGAGTTCATAATAATCGTAGAGCCCTAATACATTTAAAAAGGGGTGAAAAAAATAGCAGAGCGTGAGCGCAAGGCCCAGCGGTGCGCTCCCTGTTTTCAGTTTTGTGAGCTTATAAACAGGTATGCCCCCGTATGCCAGCGCAGCCGATGAAAGCAGCAGCAAAGCGCCTGCTGCCGGCCAAATACGCAGCAAGGGCGCCGAAAGGCACATGGTGGGCTCAAAATGCTCCCCGAAATAGCTCATGCTGTGCAGCACTGAGCTGGTTGTTTTGCCTTCGTAAGCAAACCTGTACAGCCAGCCCAGGTAAATGCTCATGTCGCCCCCGTCGTCGGCGTTGATGGAAATCTTGTATGATACAAAAAACAGCCAGGCGAAGTATGCTGTGCAAAGCCCCCATACCCAAAGGGTAACCCGGGCTTCGGGCATGTTTTCAAGCCTGCTTACAAGCTTAGGAAAGGCCTGCTTCAGCTGAACGCCTTTCAGCCAATGCCCAAAGGGTGGAATGGCAAGCAGCAGCGCTGCAAGGGCATAATGCTCCCAATAAAACACCGGGGCAAAAACAGCCACCAAAACGCAGTATATTCCAAAAGCAATAAGCCCGGGAAAAAAGGCTTTGGCCGCCAAATAATTCAGCAAGCCTGTGAAGATTTCCTTTGAAGACAGCCTTCGGTATTTCAAAATACCGAAGATCAGTGCCAAGCCTGTAAATGCCGCTGAAAAACCGACCGTTAACAGGGTGACCTTGGCGCTTATGGCACTTAGCCCTGTGCCCATCATGCCTTTTAATTCCCCGGGAAAAAGTATGCTGCATACAAGCAAGGCAGGTGCATAGCCAATTAAAAACAGCCATGCCACAGTCAGCAGCGAGGGCTTTTTATAAGGTTCAGCCGAAAATGAAAAGGGCATATTTTATAATTAAAATTTCAGATGGCGGGCAGAGCGCCTGTATAAATTGTAAAGCTGTATCAATTAGGCTTATGCAAGGTTTTCGAAAGCGCAATACAGGGTGCTAAACTATTAAAAATACAAATACATGTAAATTTACTTTCAAATATACTGAAATTACATCAGCATGCTGAATGCGGATAAGGCATGGGTAGGTATGCGTTCAAAAACCAAAGGCAGGCAGGATAAGTATTCTGAAACACCTGATTTAATTTTTTGCCGAAATCAAGGTGATTTTCAACGGCTATTTGAGCTGCTATTGCCTTGGTTAATGGGTGAGGCAAGGTTGCTTGCGGGGCTGACTCATTTAGTGCCCCAAACGTTTTTCCCGGGTTTAACTTTTCTGTTCAGATAATTAAGCTCCTCCTTACTTAGCGCGTGCCTGCTGCCCCCGGACCCTGGCAGTTTATTATTATTTAAATTACCCTGGTTTGCTTTATGATTCAGCGGCAAACAAATTGTTGCTTTGGGTAACAGTGTATAAAGATTTTCGAAATGCTCAATCTTCAGCCTGATCCTGCTCCCCGGATTTAAGCGCGCTGCTGTGCCATCGTGCTCATAACCAAAAAACGAATTAAGTGTGAGCAGGCTATCTGATAATCGAGTGCAGGAATATAGGCCGTCGCCACTTATCTGTAGTTCATGTGAACTGTGTATATAATAAGTGGTTCCATCCTTTAAATCCTTAACCCAGCCATTAAATGCCCGTGTTTTCAAATTAACAATGCCGCACTTAATGTTTTTACTGAAACTCTTGGTAACCTCTAATTTAACAATGCTGTATTGTGCCGGGGAACTGTTAACGTCCCTATAGCTTTCATGCCCAAGCACTCTCCCCTCAAAAATTTCAGCTCCCGGCACAAAGAAATACTTATTTATTTCTGCCATCTCTATTTTTGAGAACTCATGTTTAGTCGGTGTTTCACCGTTTTGAGCAAAGAGCTTCAAGCTGCAAAACAATAAAAAGACTATGGGTATCAGCATTTTCATAAAGTGCGGAAGCTTACATATAAAACGGTGAAGCGCTGTTCATATTTATTCGTTCCGATTGTTGGATGTACCTGTTCCTGAATTTTGCCAGGCTCCTTAATGTCATTACCTCCCCCTGCCTTGCTTTATTTCGCTGCAAACCTTTGACTGAGGAAGCAGTGGGTAAATATTCCGGTAATCGTCAATCTGCGCTTTTACCTGGTTGTCTATAAGCAGGTAAGCGGCGTTTTTTCCGTTCGGGTCATACATAAACCTTGCGTTCAGACTCAGGGTATTGTCTTTCAGCTTTATGCAAGATAAAAGCAAGTTGCCGAACATAGGGCTGCTGTGCTCAGCATCCATGTGCGATACTTTACCGGTAACAAGGTCGTGTAGTATTCCGCCGACTGCCTCGGTCCTGAATTTATATTCACCGCATTCAATACCCTGACTGAAGCTTTTTAGAACCTGCACAGTTACAATGCCATAAGTGCCTGACTTATCATAATAAGACTCATGACTTATCACATGGGCCTCAAATATTTCGGCGTTAGGTACAAGAAACTTTTGGTTAATTACTTCTGAATCCTCCTTAGAGAATTCGGTTTTCTGAGCATACAGGCGTAAGCAACAGAAAAGAAGCAGCAGAACTATAGCCGGCTTTTTCATTTCATATAAGATTGCTAAACCAAATCTTACTGCCAATCTTACCCCCTTTCCCCCTGCCTTTTCAGTAAATCCCGAATCTCAGCCAGCAGCACTTCTTCCCTTGTGGGTACGGGCTCCGGTGCGGGTATTACGGCGGCTGCAGCAGCATCTTCGGCTTCACGCTTCCTGCGGGCGGCATGCATAATTTTCAGGAACATGAACACGCAGAAGGCAATCAGCAGGAAATCAATTACAGACTGCAGGAAGAGGCCGTAATTGATTTTTACGGCTGGGGTTTCCCCTACGGCATGCTTTAGGGTAACGGCCAGCTTGTCGAAAGGCATATCGCCGAGAACAAGGCCAATGGGCGGCATCAGTATATCGTTCACCAGGGAGCCGGTAATTTTGCCGAAGGCCCCGCCTATAATCACACCCACGGCCAAATCGAGGATATTGCCGCGGTTGATGAACTCTTTAAACTCTCTTATTACAGGCATATTTGTATGTCGGGTTGTTTTTTAGCCCTGCAATGCGCCGGGCGGTTTAATAAATAAATATACTACACATTTCTGCATTACGGAGCTGTGGGCGCATCCTGCTTCACTTCAATCCATTTGCCCGTGGTCGATGCGCTTACCCCGGCATCGTACATGGCTTCGCAACTGATTGCGGGCAGGTAGTAATTGCCGGCATAGGCGGCTTTCAGCACGCTTTTAAACACTTTGCGCTGCCCCGGCTTCAGGCCGAAGAAGATATACGTACGATCATCCCGAATATCGCGACGGTCGAATTGGGCGTTGGCGAAAGCGGCTTCTGTTTCATCCATGCGTGTATTGGTAATTTCCCATCCGCCGGGCACTATTTGGGTGAGGGCCAGGTTCCTGAGCGCAGGGCCAACACCCGGGTGTGTTACAGTAATTACGGCTACAAAATCGGTACCTTGGGTGAGTGCGGCCGGGTCTATGGCCTTGCCGACTGCATCTGTATATTTTACCTCCATTTTAATGCCTGCATCGGCTGCCTTTTCAGAACCTGCCGGCGGCACACCGGAGCTTATAACCCGCACAAACAGCTTCGCCTTGCCTTTATTGGTAATTCTTACCTGGTTGCTGCCTTGCTGCCTGCTTCCGCCCGGCTCTGTTTGCAATACCGAAGCCGGAGATTTAAGCTCTGTTGCCTGCCCGTTCAAAACCATGGCCGCATCTATACCCGACGGGCTTCCTGCGCCGTAATACCGCGTTAATGCCATCAGCGAAAAGGCGGTGGTTTGGGTGCTCATCCACTCCCCGTTACCTATGTGCCCGGCTATAATGCGGGCCAGGGCTGTTGCTTCGGCGCGGCGGTTCATTAAGGAAAGGGCGTTGAGCACTATGGCATCATCACGCACATCGCTGCCATAAGTAACATCTGATTCTGAATATGGGCCTATTACCGAAGGCAGGTTTTTCACCAGGGCATCGGCCGCATTGGGCTGCCCCGCCAATTGGTATGCCGATGCCAATTGCCATGCCGCCTCGGCACTGAGCCTGCCGCTTTCACGCAGGCGGTTCATGGCCCGCAGGTTGGCCTTGCCGCCCAGGGCCAGGGTATAAAGGCGGTATGCCTGGATTAAATCTCCCCGGTTAATTTTTTCAGATTGGAAGGAATTAGCCGTCTTATTCTGCCATGCCAGCCATTTATCGAGCATATTATCAGGCACCTTAAAGCCTTTGGCGCGGGCTTCGAGCAGGAAGTGGCCGGCATAAGAGGTGGTCCAGCTGTCGGTATCGGGGTCGCCGGGCCAGTAGCTGAAGCTGCCGTCTGAGAGGCGGAAGCGTTGCAGGCGGTCTATGGCGGCTTTTATGTTGCGTTCAAGAATATTGGGAGCCGGTTGTTTGGCATCAATTAATGCCCCGAGATACAATTGCGGGAAGGCGCTGCTCACCGTTTGCTCCAGGCAGCCATAGGGGTATTGCACCAGGTAGTTCAGGCGCTGACCAAGGTTCAGGCTGGGGAATGTACTTAGCTCAACCAGCATTTTATTGCTGCCTGCCATTCCGAAGACCTCGGCGTCTATAGTTCCGCCTGTGCCGGGCTCCAGCTCAAGGGCTGCCACACGGGTGGTTTTCGGGTTGGGGTTGCGTACCTGCAATTCCACATCGGTAAAGGCTGTGCCATGACCAGATTTGGCGCTGATTTTAAACCTGGCCACGCCGGTATTCTTGGCTGCCTTTACCCGGAAGAAAACCGTTTTCTCATCTTCGCCTGTAAAACTGATGCTTTGGCTTGCATTGCCTTTCACCATGGCCATGTTATTGGTGCTTACGGTAATCTGCGTATTGCCAATGCCCTGTTCAGTTGCGAAAACGTTAACAGGCAACAGCACTTCCTCGCCCGGACCAAGCACACGGGGCAGGGTAGCCAGCAGCATCAGGTTCTGCTTCACCGGCACCGTTTTTTCCGACGACCCGAAACGACCTTCCTGCGCAGCCACAAGCATTACCCTTACCGAGCCCACATAATTGGGCATGCTCACCCTGTGTTTTGCCTTCGCACCTTTTGCCAATGCAAAGGGACCAATATACCTCACCACGGGCTTAAACCGGATTGCGTTTCGGCCTTCCTGTGCTTTCAGCTCCATATCTCCGCCTGTGGCGAGTATGCGGGCATTTTCACCGGCATCGGCCTGCGTTACGTTGTCGAACACATCCCAGGTGCGCACACCCAAGGCCGATGGCATATTGAATGCGTAGTGGGGGTCAGGGGTTTTAAAGCGGGTAATATCCAACAGGCCTTCATCCACAATGGCGAGGGTATAGCTCATGGGCCTGCCTTTGGCCTCGCTTACATTTACATCGAAGCTTTCAAGGGGGTTCAGGCTTGAAGGAAGCGCAATTTGGGGCTCAAGCCGGGTGTCGGGGTTTTCAACATTCAGGCCAACCACGCCGTACATGCGCAGGGGCAGGCCGTTAAGGGCCATGCTGTGCTTACGCAAAAGGGTAATATGTGCGTAGGCATTGGGCGCCATATCGGCGGTGGCGGTGAATTTAATTAAGGTGGCGGTGGCTGCGCCTATATCGCTGCCCGCTTCGGGGGCTGTTCTGCGGAATGCCTTAATAACCCTCGACCCGTTTTCTATGCTGATAAGCATACTGCTCCCCGCCGCCGCAGGTACAGATAAAGTAATTTCATCACCGGGCTTATACTTCACCTTATCGGCGCTGAATTGCAGCATGGCGGCAAATTCTTTACCTTCCGTGCCTTCGGTATCGTACCAGGGGCTGTCCATATACACCACGGCGGTGCTGCGGTGCCCGCTTTCAACATCCTGCACATCAATTACATAGCGGCCCCAATCTCCGCGATTGACTACAAAGTCGAAAACGGCTTTTCCGTTAACGCTCTCAAGGGCCACGTTTTTATAATTGCTGTACACTTCTGTGCTCAGGTAAATGTCGTTATCGGCGTTGCGCTGCCACCACCAGCGCCAATCGAGCTTGTGCATGCTCACCTGCAATTTGCTGCTGACAGGTTTCCCGGAGGCATCAAGGGTGGCAATTTGCAGGCTTTGCGGCTTGCCTGTTGCCATAGAGCCTGATTCTTCGGGCAGCTTAATGCCTACGAAACTGTTATAGGGGTACCATGTGAATATCTGCCTGTCGGTGCTGAACTCGCCGCCGGGTTCATAAACGGTGGTTTTAATAATGGTTTTAACCGCGCCGGGGGCTGCCTCGGGCTTGTTCAGTTTCAGCGCGAAGCTTAATTGGCCCCTGCTGTCGGTTTCAGCTTCGGCAAGGGTATAGGGCTCATTGCTTACATTCCTGCTTTGGTCATCGAAATTATAGCCCTTGTAGCCTTTAAAAACGGTTGGCGTTTTTTCGTGGAAGACCTCGACACGGGCGGCAAGATTTTTACCCGTTGCACCGTAAAGCCAGTTAACACCCATGGTAATGCGTTTGCCCACATCAGAAGGCAGCAGGGTTTCGCCGCCGAAATCGGCATTAATTTTCAGGCGGTTTGGCTTAATGGTTTCTATGCGTATGCTCTTGCTGAACTCCGAACCCCCGGCGCTTACGGTAGCGAGCCATAAGCCTGTGGGGGCATCGGCATCGGTCTTGGTTTTGAAGCTGTAAATGCCGCCGGTTTCCTCGGCGCGCACCATGCGCTGCACGGTATTGCCGTTGGGGTCCTGCAATTCCATAACCACCGGGCGAAGCTTGGGGGCGGCAAGGGCCTTGCCCTTTACTTCCTCGTTAATAATAAAGCTTAAATACAGGCTGTCGCCGGGACGCCAGACGCCGCGTTCGCCGTAAATAAAGCCTTTGAGGCCTTTTTTAACTTCCTGGCCCTCGGTTTCAAAATTGCTCATGCTGAGCGCAGTCCCGTTTTGCAGGCTCAGGTAAGCAAACTGACCCTGCCATTCGGCAATGGCAAAGGCGGGTTTACGATCAAGGTGCCCTGTGGCAAAGCCGCTGTCGTTGGTAACCAGGTTGCCAAGCGGGCGGTTCTGCCTGTCGATCAGGCGGATGGCTGCGCCTGCCAAAGGTTCGGTGGTACTTATGTTTGTAGCCGAGAAAAACAGGCTGCCGTCTTCGCCCCGCTTGGCCAGCAGGCCGAGGTCTGAGGCCAACAGGTTTTGGCTGATGTTTACCCGGTGGTGGTAAAACTGCCCGCCTTCGGAATAGATAACACCTTCGTTGCCATACTCCTGCTTGCAGGGGTTCAGGCGATTGGCATAATAATCGTTACCGGCTTCATCATCATAGTTTTCAGAATTATTGCCGGCCCAATAGGCGGTACCGTAATACAGGTATTCCTTGCCGTCGGCATCATCAAAAGCATCGGGTATGGCATCGGCCTCCCCGATTTCCACTTCGCGCATTTCATCGGCGGCAAAGCTTGCCTGCCTGCTGCCGTTGCAGTCATAATAAATCTGCTTATGCGTAAAGCTTACCGATACGTTGTACAATGCCCCGGGATCGGTTTTTATAAATTGGCTCAGGTCAAGCTTGTAGCGGTTGGGACGTTCCAGGTTGGCATGCCCGGTACCGGCCAGGCTTATTGTTTTTTCAAGCACGGGCAGGCCTACTTTATACATATCGCCCTCGGGGTTATCTATACCGGGGTAAGAATACTTTTCGCTCATGATGCCGAACACATTGGCCGAGGGTATTTTAATAACCCTGACATTTACCGCCTTTACGGCCACGGCCTCGAAGGTCATGAAAAAGCCCTTGGGCGAAGGCACAATCCAGCCGGCGCTGAGGGCCTTCAGGCTTGGCTTCATGGCATCGAAAGTAACGGAATAGGTAAGGTTAGCCAGTTTTTTACCCGCGCTGTTTTTTATGCCGGGTTGCAGGGTAACATTGTATTGGCCGGCCAGTTGGCTTGCCGGGTAAATTTTAAGCTCACAGCCGTCGGCAATAATGGCCGATGTGTTTTGCTGCTCGCTTACATTGCCGATGCTTACCAGCCCGCTTAAATCTGAGCCGGGCATAACAGGGTCGCTCAGGAAAATGCTCAGGTATTGTTCCGGGACTGATACTGTATTAAAACGCATCACCTTAAAGCTGTCGAGGGGTGCAATTTCAATGATTTCCTCGTTTTCGTTATCGGCCCCTATGGGTTTGCCGTTGGTATTTATGCTAACTGTCCCTGTTTGACCGGGCACACGCTTTGCGCCGTGGGCTGTAAAAAAGTGAAGGTGGCCTTCGGCATCATGAGTCCAGGTGATTTGCAGGTGGTTGCCGTTTTGGGTTACATGCAGGCATTGCTCGGTTTTATGCACATCGGCAAGATCAGCGGTGTGCATAACGCCTTCTATGCTCATATTGGCCGAAGGCTCAGCGCTTTCGGCAACCGCCTTATTACCTTCCGGGGCCCAGCGAGTAAATTCCGCCGATACCGCCTGCCTGATTACCGCAAAACCAAAAGCAAAGCTTTGCAGCTCCGGGGCTTTCACCGTTATAATTTTCCCAAGCGATAAGGCGACATCGTAATGTGCGCCGGATGGCATGGGCGCATCTGG
This sequence comes from Bacteroidota bacterium, assembly GCA_040388605.1. Taxonomy (GTDB): domain Bacteria; phylum Bacteroidota; class Bacteroidia; order Cytophagales; family Flexibacteraceae; genus JAZKBN01. Next base: position 13,076 of record JAZKBN010000008.1, read on the forward strand.
GCGAAAAACTATGGTTTGTCCGTCGGCCCAGGTGGCTTTGCCTGAAATTGCGGGCTCAATTTTGAGCAGGCTTGGGTCAAGGGCTTTGCCGGTTCGGGTACTGTCGTTGTATTCAGCGCTTAAGCGAATACGCACCGATGAGGCCGAAGCCAAAGTGCCGCCGCTGAATGCGCTGATATAAGCGGCAAAGGCCGGGTTTATGCCCTTTCTTTCCTGCTGCAGCTTGGGTTTTATCAGGTACTTCAGGCTCCCGCTGTGGCCAATAATATAGGCCGCCGCCGTAGCCGAACCCAAAATAATAAGCACAAGCTTTAATACAGATGCAATGGTTTGCTCGGGCGCTGAGGAAGAAGACATGGGTATATTGGGGCCGAATGGTTTTCGGGAAGAACCTGGTATGGCGTAATAGTTTTAAAGCAATGTTCTGACAGCTGTTCGGCAATGGGGTTTAACCGATTCGCAGGCTTTTTAAAGGGGAAAGGTAAGGTATAGTACAGGCATGATCAATCAGTGCCGCGGCTTTATTTATTGTTGTAGCTTAAAAACAGGCTTTGGGCTTATTCAAATAATGTTTACGTAACTAAAAACCGGGATGTACAAGCCGTACCAGGATATAAAAATGGTCAGCGGGTGGTATCAGCTGACTGGTTTTCGGGCTTGTACTCTTTAAATAAAAAAGCTTCGTTATGATGCAGTGCCATTGCTATAAAGAGTAATTCATTAATGTTTAGCTCAGAATAGTGAAGCACTATGCCCCCCTTTTTTTCGAATTCAAGAAAGGTTCTTTTATGGGTATAAAACCACAATGTTAAGGGCACACCTTTTAGTTTGATTTGCCCGTTCTTTAAAACAAAAGCCCTTCCTTCATTAATCAGCCTGCCTTTAAATTTCTTTTCAGAAACCGGTAAGTTATCCCTGTAAAAACGGAAGCAAACCATTTTGGTCGATGGAAAAGTTACTTCAGTATAGCAGGAAGGTGTGTTAAACCCAGGCAAATCTTTGAAAAACAACAGTTCATAAAAAAGGTTAAAATCCGGGCCGGAGAAGCTGTCGTTTTGCAACTGAACTTCTGCAAAGTGTTCATACTTTTTATTGAAATGTTTTAAAAAGCCCTCGTCTACCGGCAGGCACCTGTCCAACTCCGCTTGGTTTGGTTTAAAAACAGCCATGCACGCTGAACAACAAACAAGAAGTAATAAAAACAGGCAAGATCTTATATTCATAAAAAGTACTGACAGTTATAGCAATTGCAAATGCAAGATATGTAAAAGGGTTCATCGCAAAGAATCTTTAACAATTGTCTTGGGTATTTCCCTGAACAAATAAGCTTTGTGAATCGTGATGTCTGCCATAAATAAAAAGATATGGGCAATGCCGTAGCCGGCATAATGCAGCACCAGGCCCCTGTTTATATCGAATACCAAATAGGTTCTTTTGTGGCTTTGATTTTCAAAAATAATGGGCAAGCCAAAGTATTGAAACTTACTGTTTCTAAGCCTGAATGCATAGCCTTTCTCAACCAATTTGCCTTTAAATATGGTGTCTAAAATCAACAAGCTGTCTTTATAAAATCTGAACCTCGCCCGTTTTGCCGATGGGAAATTCACATGAACAGAACAGTCTGCCGAATTAAAGCCGGGTAAGCGCTTAAAGAACAAACCGGAGTAAAAATCATAAAAATAAAAAGAGGTATTGCTTGAACGGTCAGTGTATTGCAATACTTCTTCCGCAGCATTTTCGAACCTGCTGTCGAACTCAAGTAAGAACTCTTCTTTAACCGGCATGCGGTGCGCCAGCTCGGCATGGTTGGGCCGGTAATGCGCAAAACCTATGCAGCCGGAACAAACGGTAAGCAGCAGTATATACAGGCAAAAGGTTTTATACATAAGAATATGGTTTGGCGGCAACCTGCAAACCGCTTACAAGGTATATTTTTTTGCCTGAACGGCATTTATGCCATGTTATTGCCAAGGTCAACAGAGACGGTTTTGAAGAAAGTGTTGGTGCCCGGCTTCAAACCACAAGATCAAAAAACAAAAAAAAAGGGCACTCCCGAACCGGCAATATTTAATGCATAAGCGCCGTTAAGCCAATGTTATGAATGCCTTTGGCTGCACAAATAAATGAAGCAGGATTGGCATTCGGCAAAATAAGCTACTTTTGTTTCCCTAACCTGTTGTTTACAGGCTTCCCGGCCTTGGTCGGGGGGCATCAGCAAAAAACGCATCTATGTCATTATCACTTATTTTGCTCCAGGCCGTACCCATTGTTACCGATACCGCCGCCGCTGTCCACTCTGCCGCCACCGGTCCCGGTGACGACCTGAGCGTACTCAGCCTGCTCGTAAAAGGCGGACCAATTATGTTCCCCATCGGTTTTTTGAGCTTTGTGGCACTCTTTCTTTTTATTGAGCGCTGGCTGTATATTAACCGTGTAAGCAAGGTAGACCCCAACCTGCTTTCCGAAGTACGCAAGCGGCTCTTCGACGGCAATATAAAATCTGCCATAGACTACTGCGCCAAAAGCGAGCTCCCTGTAGCCCGTATGATTGAAAAGGGCCTTATGCGCATGGGCAGCCCCATTCGCGATATTGAAAGCGCCATTGAAAACACCGGCCGCGTAGAGATTTACAAAATGGAAAAGAACCTGAGCATACTGTCGGCCATTGCAGCCATAGCGCCCATGTTCGGCTTTTTGGGTACCGTAATGGGTATGATTAAGTCTTTCTACAACATCTCTATTTCCGATAACATCAGCATAGGCATTATTGCCGAAGGTATTTACGAGAAAATGATCACATCGGCCAGCGGGCTTATAGTGGGTGTGCTTGCCTACATTTTCTTCACCACCCTGAGCACCATGATAGACCGCGCCACCCACCGCATGGAGCTGGCCGCCGTAGATTTTATGGACCTGCTTCACAAACCCGTAGCCTGATATGGTTTCGTATGAAATGCATCAGCAGGGTTTAATTAACCCGCTTGGTGCAGGCCTTACAAACCCAATGTTCAGCCCAAACAGCCCCAAAGCCTGATGCAACTGCGCCGAAAAAAACAAGGGCATGCCGGGGTGGAAGCCGGTTCGCTCTCCGATATACTTTTCTTCCTCATGCTCTTCTTCCTGATGGTGAGCACACTGGCCAGCCCCAACGCCATTAAGCTGTTGCTGCCCAAAGCCGCCACAGGCCAAACCGTTCCCAAGCATACCATTAACCTGAGCGTTAAGGCCGATATGAGCATTTTTATCGACAAAGACCCCGTAGCCCTTGCCGATCTCGAAAATGCACTGAAGCTGCATGCCACCGGCGCCGAAAACCCCACCGTTGTGCTTCGCATAGATAAAAGCGTAACCGTTGAAAACCTGATACAGGTGGTAGATGCCGTAAACAAAGCCAAAATACCCATGGTTATAGCAACAGAGAAGAGCAAGTAAGGCTGTTTTCGCTGCGTATTCTTTGGCATCAGTTTGGCCTTAAAAACTACATAACACCCTGTTTGCCTCAAGAATGCGGGTGAATAGGGTGTTAATATTTTAAGTATATTTGTATATGGAAAACGGGAACATAAAAAACGGAAACGAAGTTTGGGCCGGTAAACCCGAGCTTGACGAAGAAAGTGAAGGCTTCATTGATTTTCTGCGGGCAGTAGGCAAAGAGGCCGGTGAGAATGCAATACGAGTGGCCAGGGTGTTACAAATACCCATTACCTCGTTGGTAGGCAACCAGGTTGTTACCAAATACCCCGATGGCCGCATTGAAGTAATATCTGAAATTCCGGAACGGATGCCTTCACCTTTCAAAAAAGGAGTGGTTTATTATGCCAAGAAGTAAGCGACTCCGAATAATTGCAGGCCCCAATGGTTCAGGAAAAAGCACGCTTATTCATATTTTAAATAAAAAAGTAAGCTGCGGAACTTACATCAATACAGATGATATTGAGAAGATTCTGAAAGAAAGAAAGTACTTAGATTTAAGTGAATATCTTTCTGAACCTGCAACACAAGATCAGTTTGTAGCATTCATGCAAAAGGATACTTCCCAAAGTATGGTTGCTAAGGCTATTGCCGCCGGAATAGTTGTTGATTTGGAGCTGAAGGAAAATGTACTGTTGATAGGTGACGATACCAATTCTTACGAAGCAGCCCTTGCAGGGGAGTTTATTAAAGACAGGCTTTTGGCAGCCGGGGAGCCATTTACTTTTGAAACTGTAATGAGCCACCCCTCTAAGCTTGAATTTATGGAACGCGCGATTGCTGCCGGTTACAAGGTGTACCTGTATTTTGTGGCAACAGAATCGGTGGAAATAAACATAAGCAGGGTAGCGCAAAGGGTCAGGAAAAAAGGTCATGCTGTTGATGAAGGGCATATTCGTTCAAGATATACAAACACGCTGCAGTTGCTTAGCAAAACCGCCCCCCTTACATACCGTACCTATTTGTTCGATAATTCAGTAGATAACAAACCCTTAGAGCCGGTAGCAGAAGTTTTTAACGGCGAGCAAAAAGAGTTTATTCAGTATTATGATACCATACCTAACTGGGTGAGCACTTATGTAACCAAGCCCCTCGGTTTCGTTTAATCATCATTGGCAGTGCCGAGTCCTTTAAGTGATAATTAAGCCTACTCAAAACTTTTTACTTCCCTGATTATATCGGCATCAACCGCCAGGCTGAAAATGCGCCATGTGCAGGGCACTTCCACAAGCATTCCTTTTTTAAGACTCCCGGCATTATTCAGCAGGCTTACAGTTGTACCGGGCCCGTGCAGCACGGTTCTGTGCGATGCTGCGTTGTTGTATTCAAGAACAAACCCGCTTTCATTATTTATTTCAACAATGCGTCCGCGCAGGGTGCGGGAAGGTTTGCCCTTACCAAATTTCCAGCCTTGTGAGCCATTGAGCCTGAACATGGTAAAATACTCACCTTTAAATACAGTGTCGGAACCGGCGGGTACCTGTATAGGCCTGAACCTGTTGCCGGTTAATACGCTTCCTTTTTGCCTGTTGAGCACATATACGTTTCGGTATTTGCTGAAATCAGCAGGTCTTAGCATATAATCTGCCACCGATTTTGTTTTGTAAAGCCAGTTGCCCAGCATGCGCACATCCTGCAAACCGATAATCATATCATCGGGGCCGAGGCGCAGGCCTGCTTTGGCAGGTATTTGCTCCATCTCATTAAAAGCCACTTCAGCCATAGAGGCCTTGTCGGGCATAGATACTGTATGCAAAACAGACAATGCCACAGAGCCCGCAAATACAGTTACAGGGAAAATGCGTTGGCTTGTCCGGGTGTATGCATTAAGCAGGAGCAGGTAGAGCAAAGTCAGGGGTACGTAGCTCATAATAAACATGCGGTTGCTCCACTCCAGCCCGAGTACAGGCGATGCCATTAACAATGTTGCTGCAAGCATGGCCCAAGCCAAGGGAAGCATTTTGCTGCCGGGCCCGAAATTGCCGGTCCGCGCGCTTCGGAGCAGGAATATAAATGCTGTAATACAAAGCAGGTGAATAGGTATAAGGTTCAGCAGGTTAAGCGGTTGTAGGCCCGATTCAATATCGGAAAGCAGGAACAGCAGTACAGGGGCCTCGAACAATTTTGCAGGCAGCCTCAGCAGGCGCATAAAGCGTTCAAAATCAAAAAAGGCTATGGCGGCAAACAGCGGGGGCAGCAAAGCTGCAAAGGCCCAAAGTCCTTTTTTCACAGTTGGAGTAAGCGCTTTCCTGTTTGAAGAAAGCCAAAAAGAGGCAATAAAACCCGTAAGCATCAGCATAATTGAAAATGTGCCGAAATGCGTAAGCGCGCAAAGCGCCAACATACAAAGCCCTGAATAAAAAGAAGATGCCTGCCTCTGTTTAATCAACCGGGTAATGAAAAGCAGGTAAGCAAAGGCAAAAACAAGGGCGAACTCATTCTTTTGCAGGCTGCTGTTAAAAACGGCTATGGCTCCCAAATTAAAAACCGAGAAGCCAAGCAAAATATAAACAGGCACACTTATGCTTTTGCCCGGCCTGTTAAGCTCTTTGGCAATAAGAAATACAGGTATGGCAGCCAGGGGCGGCAATACCGAATTGCAGAACCGTATGGACATTAAAATGCACTCGGTAAAGCTGCCGGCATGCAGCCAAAAGAGGCATTGAGCTATGCCCGCCTGCACCATAAAAAGCAGGGGCATATCAGGAAAAGCAAGCCTGTGGTTTTCAAGCAGGCTGCGCACTTGCATGGGGTAATACGGTCCGTCGGAACCGAAGAGCAGCATATTGCCGGTTGACAGGCTCCGGAAGCGAACCAGGGCATCGGCAAGTATGATTAAAACCACGGGGAGCCATTGCCATGCCTGTTGCCTGCGGGTAATATCAGATTGAGCAGAATCCATATTTTACCTTTTGATGAGTGAACGCAAATAAAAAGTACTTATTTGAAAAGGTTTTTCGGAGAAAGCCCCCCGGGTGATGTGCTATGGTAAGAAAAGATTTTGCCGTAAACCAAATACCTGATTCAGAGGGTTTGGCCTAAATCATTCTTTGCAATAAATTGAGCCCGCTCCGGTGAAAACACCTCATAAAATTGAGGCAACCTAATGCGCGTACATGTGCTTCAAAATGATGCTCCTTACCATCGGCCTTAAAATCTATTGCCAATGCTAAAAGTAAAACACGCGCATGGCGCCTAAACCAACTTGAAATACTGCAGGTTTCAAGGTAAAGCCTGCTGCCTTTAACAGGCTGTTTGATGAATAATAGAGAGGGCTTTAAAAGGCAATGTTAATATTACTCATCCAAATCTGTTTTGTTGGGCATTACAAAGTTGTTATGCCCTGCCGAATCATCGTCTATGCCGGTGCGTTTCAGCTTGGCGCAATCGAGCTCGGTGCTGTAATTATAAGGTTTTTCGAAACGGCCTTTTTTGTAGGCGAGGGTGGTATCTGCGTAAACCTTATCCATATAATAGCTCCAGATGGGCATGGCCATGCGGCCGCCCTGCCCGTACTGCATGCTGCGGAAGTGTATGCAACGGTCGTCGCCGCCTACCCAAACGCCGGTTACAAGGTTATGGGTAATGCCTATATACCAACCGTCGGAATAATTGCTGGTGGTGCCGGTTTTTCCGCCTACCTCGTTGCCGTACAGGGTTTTACCCAGGTTATAGAGGCCCATGCTGGTTCCGTTGCGTTCCTGTGTGGCGCCCCGGAGCATGTGCACCATGGTATAAGCTGTTTCTTCGTTTAATACCTGCTTGTTTTCGGGGTTGAAGCGTTTGAGCACGGTACCGTGCTTGTCTTCAATGCGGGTTATAAAGTATGGGCGTGTCCAGGTACCCTGGTTTACAAAGGTGCTGTAAGCGCCCACCATTTCGAATAAAGATACATCGGAGCTGCCGAGCACGAGCGAGGGCACGGTATCGAGCCTGCTTTCTATACCCATGCGATGCGCATAGGCTGCCACCGTTCGTATGCCGACACGCTGTGCCAATGCAGCGGCAATGCTGTTAATGCTTAATGCCATGGCCTTCCGGAGGGTCATGTGCTCGCCGGTGAAAACACCGTCGGCGTTGTTGGGGCTCCAATAGGTTTTGCTGCCGGGAATGTAAAAGGTAACAGGGGCGTCCACCATTTCGGAACAGGGGGTATAGCCGTGCTCCATGGCGGCCGTGTACATAAAGGGCTTGAACGATGAACCCGGTTGGCGTTTGCCCTGCTTTACGTGGTCAAACTTAAAGAACTTGAAATTGATGCCGCCCACCCAGGCCTTTATCCATCCGGTATGCGGATCCATGCTCATGAGGCCGGCATGCAGGTAACGCTTATAATATTTTATACTGTCTATGGGGCTGAGCACAGTATCTCTTTCGCCGCGCCAATGGAAAACGGTCATAGGAACCGGGGTGCGCATCATTTCCATGGCACTGTCGGCATTGCCGTTGCTTTGCTCCAGGAAGCTGCGGTAAATCTCGGAGCGTTTGGCTGCGTTTTCAATAAAATTCGGAATCTCTTTACCGGTTTCGTCGCACCAGGGATTGCGGTTTTTCCAGTACTCAAAAAACCGGTCCTGTATAAAAGTCATGTGCTTGCTGAGCGATTCTTCGGCATAACGCTGCATGCGGCTGTCTACGGTAGTGTAAATGCGCAGGCCGTCAGAGAAGAGATCCAGGTTTTGTTCGCGGCAGAAAGCTAACAGGTCTTTGCGCAGCTCGGCGCGGAAATAAGTGGCGCTGCCGTCGCTGTGGTTTTCCACTTTATAAACCAGCTGAAGGGGGTATTTCTTAACGCTGTCGGCCTGTGCCTCGGTCAGGAAATCGTATTTCTCCATTTGGTCTATTACAATATTGCGTCGCTCCAGGCCTCGTTTCGGGCGATAAACAGGGCTGTAATAGCTTTGCCCTTTTAAAACCGCCACCAGCAATGCCGCCTGCTGAATATTCAGCTTCGACGGCGATGTGTTAAAAAAAGTTTTGGAAGCCACCTTTATACCATAAGCATTGCTGCCGTAATGCACCGTGTTCAGGTACATGGTAATAATTTCTTTTTTGGTATAAGCGCGCTCCAGCTTAATGGCGGTTATCCATTCCTTGGCTTTAATAATGGCGGTACGCAGGCCGGGTACGCCCATCAGCGTGCCGGTATAAGCCTCTGAACGGGTGCTGAACAGGTTTTTGGCAAGCTGCTGTGTAATGGTGCTGCTGCCGCGGCGCTTGCCCATCATGAGGTAAACGCCAATGGTGCCCAAGCCTTTAAGATCAATACCACTGTGCGCATCAAAACGAATGTCTTCGGTGGCATAGAGGGCTTTAATCAGGTTGGGGCTGATTTCCTCGAATTCAACAGGGCTGCGGTTTTCGCGGAAGTATTTGCCTATGAGTACGTTGTCGGCGCTGTAGACCTCGCTGGCAAGCTCGCTCTTTGGGTTGGCCAGGTTATCGAGCCCGGGCATGCCGCCGGCCAGGTTAAAGGGATTATATATTACTGTAAAAATAAACCCGGTAAAAAGCAGCAGCGCGCCAAGAAATCCGGCCCAAAGGAACATTACTATGCGCCCGGGTGTAAAGCGATTTTTGGTCATATTTTATTTTGCCCCTGTAAACGGGCATGCATATAAGTTGTGCAACAAGCCGGGGCAAATATAGGCATAATTGCAAGGCCGTGCAGGCAGGCCCGCAGCTAAAGAAACATGAATGGCTGTATATGATTATAATTTGCAACAGGCAGAATGCCACAGCCTGAATGAAGGGCCATGTTATTGCGGCAACACAATTTTTGGCGGTAATATATAGCAGACTACCTTAGCGGGCAGAAGCTTGTAAGGCAGGTAATTGCATGCGGAATTAATACAGGCGATTTGCCCCCGGAAATGAAGGTTTATAAATCTATTATTGTACAGCTTTTTTATAACCTCTCGGCAGGTATAGGCCTGCTGACCATGCCCAATACACTTATACCGCTCTTTGGTTTCAAGCCTACCGATGAACCATGGATATATGCTATGGGCCTGTTCGTAATAACCTTGTGCTTTACCTACTACCAAATAATTCGCGTCGGAAATGAGCGGGCAGTTATGGGAACCGTTTACGGACGATGGTTTTTTACATCGGTGGTTACAGTATCGGCAATCTGCGGTTTAGTACCTTTAACAGTAATACCCGCTATGCTTTGCGAGGCAGGCTTTGCTTGCTGGACCCTTTGGGAAGTAAGGCAGGTATTGCAGGAAGCGCCTGCAGCAGAAACTGTGCGGCAGGTATAATATGGCCGGCGCAGCATGTATGCGCAGCACAAAAAAATCTTAAGCCAATTGCTCGGGTTTAATTTTTCCTGTTTGCATGTTAAGGGTCAGAAAATCGAAATGGTTCCAGCCGTTTATGAGCTGCCCGTTTTCTATTTCAGCAATAGAAGTGCCTGAGAATTTAACTTCCCTATCGGTGGGCAGGTATGTTGCGCTCACTATACATATAGAAATGGCAAAATTACCGTCGACAAGCGTTCTTTCAATAACCACATTAATATCAGAATAATCTCTTTTAAATGCGCGGTAGAAGTACTTGAATTCTGCCGGCCCTATAAAAGGCTCTGCGCCCAGGCCATAAGCTTTGCACTCGGGATGCAGCATTTCATCAATAATATCTTCGTTACCCCTGTTCCACAATTCATTGTACCAACGGGTCATAAAGGCTTCTTTTTCGGCGCGCATAGCTGTAGGGTTTCAGGCAGGTGGAACAGGGAAGCAATATAGCTATAAATATTGTGTTGAAGGCGCAGATTTGCACATGAAAATAATGTTCTGAAAGTCCGGGGCTCGCTCCACAGCAGTTGTTGAACGCTAAATAATTATTTTAGTGTCGATATGTAGTTTAACCCGGTATTTTTTGAAAAACCGCTGATAATCTGCCGGCTGCGGATGCTGAAAATTTGGGAAGCTTTTATTAGCGGCAAATGCCCTTTTATTCCTTATAGCTGCCAGGTTGTGATTGGTAACGAATAACAAGATAGTGTTTTCAAGCTGTTCAACTGTATGGCTTACCCATGGGGATGTACGCTGCTCTTTAAGTTCTATAAAAATAATATTATCGGGGTAGGTAATCATTCCGTCGCAACGCCTGCCCTTTTCGTCTGAGCCTGAAAATATGCAGTTATCTATTGCTGTAAACACAACCGGAGTTTGGTTTTTATTGGAAACGCAGGCCACCCAAAGTTCCCGGTTGTCTGAATCAATTCGGGCTGTCTTGCTTTTTGTATCATAAACACCAAATTCATGGGCACTTGTCAGGCTTTCGCATGCCGGATTATAAAAGTCTGTTTTCATATTGATCTTCAATCTCTATCAGTTCGCTGAAAATTTTATTAAACTCACCAAGAGATGTGTTCAGGTAATTATTGTCGGAAGGTATGCCGTATTCAAATGCAAGCTTATGAATGCTACCGTCTGTTGAAGCCTCATAAATGGCTACGTCTTCAAAAGATACAAATGATTTTTCAGGTACAATGCTGAACAGTTTTTCAGTGAGCTCTGTCGGGGCGACCGGGCCCAATATTTTTGATACTTCCATTGCCTTTATGGCAACGGTAAGGTAGTTAATTACATAAGGGCTGTGCGTGGTCAGTATTAATTCATTGCCCACTTTATCGTTATTGAATTCGAGCAGCTGGTACAACATAGCCCTTTGGGAATCTGGGAAGAGGTTTTGTTCGAGTTCTTCAACGATGTTGATGAATATTTTATTAGTCCTTGATTTGTTTCTTGAAATTGTATATTGAATGAAGCTCTCTATGTATTCATTGCCTAGTTTATTCTCCCCCAGAATGTCGAGCCAATATTTACGTATTTGGGCTTTTTCCTCAACACTGATCTCATTTATAGAATTGTCAGCCTCTTTATTAACTGCTGATTGTAAATGCTTTGAAACAAGAAACAAGGGTAGGGCAGATTGAATTCCGCTGGAGGCATCAAGCAAGGCTATTTCAAAATCAGGGCCTGAAATATAATTTACTTTCTTTTTCTTATCATACCTGTATTTCAAGCTACCAATGGGCACATTTATGGCTTCTGTAGTATCAGCAATATCCTGTTGGGCTTTATACAATTCATCTAAAAAATCATATATTGGCCTTGGTAACCCTACAAGCATTTCCGGGCGATTAATGATGCTCAAAAAATTCCTTTCAGAGGGTATATACATAATCTTAGGCTGTATATAGCTGTCTTCTGTCCCGGTTTTAGCTACTTTTAGCTTTTGACCGGAGTAAGAAAAGTGAAACAGGCTACCGACAAACTCAATTTCAGTCCCTTCCCTAAAATAGGTATCTATCCGGAAATACCTGCAATACTTGTTTTTAAATATATTGCCTCTTTTAAAGTTTGTTAAAGTAACAAAACCCTTATTCAACGCCTTTTCCAAATACTTAAAAGTGGAAATCAGCTTGGCAATGGTACTCTTGCCGGTTCCTTGGTTGCCAATGAAAACAGTTACTTTTTTTATCTCAAGAAAGCCGCTGTCTTCTATATACCCTTCATTTATAGGTCCGAATTTCTTTACCCTTATCTTGCTCATAACCTGCGGCCTGAAATTTTTCGCAATATACTTAGTTAAGCGCTGCACAGCAATAAACAGCGGGTATGCGGAATTCCTGCACTCCCATTACTGCCCAATCTCCGCCGCTTCCCTGCGGTCTATTTCCGCGTTGTATTGGGTCATTTGCGAGGTGAATTCCATAGGGTTATCTGCCTGCACCCGGGCTTTAAGGGCCTTGTCAGGTACGGTTAGCATGTAATCGTAAGCTTCAAGGTTAGCTTTTACCAGGATTTCCTGCATAGATGCATCGTTAGGGTAATGGCGCTTATATTTGGCAATAAGCTTTTCCTCTAATTTGGCCCTTTTGGCGGCGGCATCCGGGTCGGGAGTTTCGGCAGATTTGGTGCTCGCTACAGGGGTTTGGCTTTCAGCAGCCAGTTGGGTATTGCCTGTGGCAGTATCGGTTTTATTGGCCGATGCGCTGTCGGTTGCTGCTGCGGCTTGGGTTTGAACCGGGGCTGTGGCCTCGGTGTGGCTAGTTTGTTCAGTTGCTGCCGGTGTATCGGAATGGTTGCTTAATATGGCCCATCCCCAAAAGGAGATGGTGGCAACGGTAAGTATTGAACGCAGGAATGGGTCCATGGGCTTGTTTTTCCAGATGGCATATAAGCCTACGGGGAAAAAGAAAAAACAGAGTATTGCGCCCAGCCAGGTGTTGTTATACCATGGCTCATTGTTTGCCTGCGTTGGGTTTCCGTTCGACATTTTTGTTTGAAGGTTATGCAGATTCCCGGCCCTACCCGGGGATTGGTTTATTTATAAATATTCAATATTTAAATCAGAATCAGGCGCAATATAAATGCAGTACCGGGCATTGCCAAAAATGCCGATACTCTTTACCTGTTACATAATTCAGAGCCGGTAAATAATGGGCGGTAGGTTTTATGCCTGTCACTCTGTCAGCCTGCCGGGCTGCGGCCCGCTGTTTGCATTGCTTCGGCTGTAATAATTAAACCCTAATACAAAAAATAAACATGGTTGCGGAAGAAAAAGGCTCCATCAGCATACACACGGAAAATATCTTTCCGATTATTAAGAAATTCCTTTATTCTGACCACGAAATTTTTCTCAGGGAGCTGGTCAGCAATGCCGTGGATGCCACGCGCAAGCTGAAGCACCTGGCCGGCAGCACCGAGCTCGACGGAGATATTGATAACCTGAGCGTTACCGTTAGCCTCGATAAGGAAGCCCGTACCATTACCATCAGCGATGAAGGCATAGGTATGACCGCCGACGAAATTCGCAAATACATCAACCAGATTGCATTCAGCGGGGCTACTGAATTTGTAGAAAAGTTCAAAGGCCAGGGCGAAGACCTGCGCAGCCAGATAATCGGCAATTTCGGCCTTGGCTTTTACTCTGCCTTTATGGTGGCCGACCAGGTTGAAATTAACACCCGCAGCTTTCAGCCCGATGCCGAATCGGCACGCTGGATTTGCGACGGCAGCACCGAATTTGAAATAGGCCCCGGCGACAAAGCCACCCGCGGCACCGACATCATTCTGCACCTGAGCGCCGACAGCGATGAATTCCTGGACGAATACCGCCTGCGTACCATACTGAAAAAGTATTGCAGCTTCCTGCCCGTAACCGTTAAGCTGGGCGAAGAAGTAATCAACGAAACCAGCCCGGCCTGGACCAAAGCCCCTTCATCGCTAACCGATGAAGATTACCTTGCCTTTTACCGCAAGCTTTACCCAAGCGCTGCCGACCCGCTTTTCTGGATTCACCTGAACGTAGATTACCCTTTCAACCTCACCGGCATACTTTACTTCCCTAAAGCCGGTAATAACTTCGAGGTTCAGCGCGATAAAATACAGCTTTACAGCCGCCAGGTATTTATTACCGACGAGGTAAAAGACGTGGTGCCCGAGTTCCTGATGCTGCTGCACGGCGTAATAGACAGCCCCGATATTCCTTTGAACGTAAGCCGCAGCTTCCTGCAGGCAGACAGCAATGTGAAGAAAATTAACGGCTACATTACCCGCAAAGTAGCCGATAAACTTTCCGAGCTTTTCAATGCCGACCGCAAGGCTTATGAAGAAAAATGGGACAATATTGGCCTGTTCGTAAAATACGGCATCATCAGCGAAGCCAAGTTTGCCGAAAAAGCTACCGCATTTGCATTGGTGAAAAACGTGGCCGGTGAGTACTATACATCGGGCGAGTACAAAGATAAAGTGGCCGCCAACCAAACCGGCGCAGACGGCGAGCAGGTATGGCTCTATGCCAGCGATGCCGCCAGGCAGCACAGCTATATACAGGCAGCTGAGCGCCGCGGGTATGATGTATTGCTGTTCGACAGCGTAATTGATAACCATTACCTGAGCCACCTGGAGCAAAGCCTTGAAAAAACGCACCTCAAGCGCGTTGATTCCGATTCGGCCGACAAGCTGATTGATAAAGGCGAAGCCGAAGATGCTGCTCAAAGCAGCCTCGATGAAGCAGGTAAAGAAAGCCTGAAAGCGGTTTTTGAAAAGTCGCTGGGAACGGCAGCTAAGAACATCAGCTTTGCATCCTTATCGGCGGAAGATTTGCCGGTAACGCTTACGCAAAACGAGATGATGCGCCGCATGAAGGAAATGTACAGCCAGGGCCCCAATGCCGGAATTTTCGGCAGCATGCCCGATGAATATAACGTGGTGGTAAATGCCAACCATCCCCTGAATGCTAAAATTGCCGCATCGGAAACCGATGAAGACAAAGACAGGCTGGCCCGCTATGCCTACGACCTTGCCCTTTTAAGCCAGGGCAGGCTTACCGGGGCCGAGCTGAGCGCATTCATCAGCCGCAGCCTGAGCATAGTAGCCTAAAGCCTAAGCATCAGGATTACCTTGATACACAGCAAAAAACCCGGTACAGCGCAGGCTGACCGGGTTTTTTGATTGGAAAGATTATTGCTTATATTTACATAAAGGAAAGTCGCTATGAAAGTTACAAGGTTAAAGGGCGGAGAAAAGGGAAAAACGCTGGGTGAATTGAACCCGGTATATGCTGATCGTGTTAAGCGGGATGAGTTTGTTATAGATACAGTTTTCGGTACAATGGCTTTAGAAGAACAGCAGGTGAGTAAGGAAAAAATAAGAGAGGCTTTGATGGCGTTAAGAACTAAGGCCTGATTTTATAAGGGATTCAAGTAGACTATAATCATGTTGGTCAGCTGCGCGTAAGGCAATAATATAAGCATTGCGGGCGGCTCCTTCATCCCGACTATAAAGCCTAACGTTTTTAAAGCCGAAAAGCTGAGCCACAATATCAGTAATGGCTCGGGCAGTTCTGCCGTTACCGTTATTAAAAGGGTGTATTTGTACAAACTTGTGATGTAGCCATGCCAACGCTGCTATTAAATCATTACCCGATTCAATTTTACCTATTCTGTAATCGGCCTCGTTTGCCCATTGCGCCATAAGAGAAGGTATTTGGCCATAGTCAGGCGGTATATGTACACCAACAGTGACATCAATATTTCGCCATTTTCCGGCCCAGGAATAAATATTGCCTAAAGCTGTCTTATGGATATTTAATGCCAAAGCCGGCCCGATATAAATGTCTGTCGGAAGTTCGGGGATAAACGTTTCGTATAAACGGGTGAAGCCTTCCGCTTCGAATTCGTTTAGCTCATTTTTATCTGCAATGCCTTATAAATTGTCATCGGCTTCACCGGAAGTACTGCTTTCCATATATCTATGAGGTTATTACTCCTTAACCACCTTCACCGTTCTGCCGCCTGCATTCAGCAGGTACATACCCGGCGATAAATCAGCGGTTTCAATTATGGTTTTACCGTTTAGCGGGCCAGATGTGCCTTGCAGGTGTACTTTACCGCGTAAGTCGCTGATTAAATAAGCAGAAGATTTTGGCAATTCAATGTTTAATTCCCCTGAAAAGGGATTGGGGTAGGTACTTGGTTCTTTTGTGTATGTATTACCAGGTAAAATGACATTATTATAATCGCCGAATTCTTTTTTATACCAATTAAAATACCGGTGGGTTTTGAAATTGTAATGTTTTTCAGTAAACTCAGTTATGTTGTTATTGTCATCATATATATAATTAAAAACTCTGTTGTCTTGAATTGTTGTATCTACAGATTCTCTGAATTCGTATATCGTATCACAATTATTAAGTGAGTTAAAGGTACAATATGAAAAATATGTTTGCCTGTAAGCCCCGTTAACAAGGTTTTCTGCGAGATAAGCAATACGGGTACCTAAATGATTATAGGTAAATGTGTGTCGTTCTGTCTTGTCTGCAAGACCTATATTACTAAGCTCTTTTGTGAAGCGTAACGGCTTTATTGATGAAAAAGAGGTATTGTTCCAATAATACAATGAATCATAATGTATGCGTGTTGAATAATCATTTCCCTTTCTTATTAAATCAATGGGTGTTCCGTCAGGCATGGCAGCAACCAGGCTGTCAACCACAAATGAAGAATCATAAGGATTGGGATATGTGAAGTCTGCATACCTCCGTTCAAATGATTTCTCCACTTTTAATATTGAACCACTAAACGTGTATTCTTTTTCAGTATAGGTGATACGCTTAAATATATCATCAAGAGTATCATAAACACTCACTTCATTTGTATCATGAAAAAAGTCGTTCTCCCTACTATCAAAAATGCTTTTTGATAAAATGCATGGTCTCCAAGCAGGGTTTCTTCCGGGGGATTTTAAGAAAGTTAATTCTGTATAAGTGTTGGCCGTTCTTTCAATATTAATATCGTATGTTGTATCGGTTTCAGAACTGTTAAGTACAGTACAATGCACAATTTCCCCTTTGGTGTCATAAGTATAAATCACCTTACCGTTGCAAATCAAATCTTCACCGATCCAGCCGCATAAATTTGTATAACCGGCATTATTGGAAGAATTGGGATTAAATTCCCGTATTGTAGGTCTGGTTGCACCACCTTGAAGTGGGTTTTGCAAAACCTTGACCCAATTAGCATTGTAAGATTGCT
This sequence comes from Bacteroidota bacterium, assembly GCA_040388605.1. Classification (GTDB taxonomy): domain Bacteria; phylum Bacteroidota; class Bacteroidia; order Cytophagales; family Flexibacteraceae; genus JAZKBN01. The sequence goes on from JAZKBN010000008.1 coordinate 30,099, forward strand.
CCGGAAATACAGGATCAAAAAGTTGGCCTAAAACCTGCGAAATACAGAAAATCAATAGGGCAAAAATTAAGTAAAAACATTTCATGTTCAGTGCATTTGGTTGCCAAATGTAAAGAACATGAAAATATGTTGTTCAGTAAATGCAAAATATTTATTGCAGTCACCCCATTACCCCACCTCCGGGCTCTGGTTATGCAGCATTTTCTTCTTCACTATTCCGCCGTCGGCATCAGATAGCGGGTGCACCAGCACAAAGGCCGATGGGTCTATTTGCCGGGCGAGGGCTTTAATGCTGCCTATTTCGAGGCGGTTCACCACGCAATACACAATTTCTAATTCTGTGCGGTTGCGTCCGCTGCTGCCGTGGTACATGGTTACACCTATGTTGAGCTCGCTCATTACGGCATTCCTTATCTCATCGCTCTTTTCAGATATAATGCTTACGGCGCTGTAGCCTTCTATACCGTAAAGTATAAAATCCATCACCTTAGTGGCGCTGAAATAGGTGAGTATGGAATACAATGCCGGCTCTATACCAAGCAGGAAAGCCGCCGCCCCGAAAATGAATACGTTGAGTATAAGTATAACATCGCCCACTTTTACAAGATGGCTGTCGCGGGAAATGAGGAGTGCGGCAATTTCGGTACCGTCGAGGACGGCGCCGCCGCGTATGCTGAGGCCAACGCCGGCGCCTATAAAGAAGCCCCCGAAAACGGCAGTGAGCAGCTTATCCGGCGTAATATCGGGGAAAGGGACAAAGTAAAGCACCAAAGCCAGGCCTGCAATTGAAAAGGCGCTTTTTATGGCAAACAGCCTGCCTATGCGCCGGTAGCTGAGAATAAGAAAGGGCACATTAATAAACATAAGCAATACGGCTATGTTCAGATGCGTTACATGGCTTAGCAGAATGCTGATGCCGGTTACTCCGCCGTCGATAAAATGGCTGGGTATCAGGAAGCCTTTCAGGCCCATGCCTGCCGAAAAAATGCCGCAGACAATTAAAAACAAGCTTCTTAATTCACGTCCTGTTTTGCTGATTTGTTTGCCGGTTAAGCTCATTTTTGGGTACCCCATTGTCAATTATACGTAATTTTACCCACAGGTTCAAATACAGGGCCGGTAAAAACCTGTCCGGAAACATACTTCCCTTTTGAAATGAAACTACATATTATGCCCCGCATTGTTGCTGTAATCATGGTTTTGGCTGTATCGGTTACGGTTTTTAACGGCTGCGGTCCCGGGGCTAATAAAGAGCAGGCGGCCGACAATGCCACATCGGGCAGCATAAAAATTGCCGCCGACGAATCGGTGCAGCCAATAATTGCTGAAGAGCTTGATGCCTTTATGGCGGGCTACCCCAAGGCGCAAATCAGTGCCGTTTATACATCGGAAGGCGAGGCCATGCGCCTCCTCCTCGCCGACAGCATACGCATGGCTGTAATGCTGCGCATGCCCACCACTGCCGAAACAGCAGCCTTCGAAAAGCAGACCGCGAAGCTGCGTACCGGCTATATGGCCCGCGACGGTGTTGCCCTTATTCTGCATCCGCAAACTAAAGATACCCTGCTTACCCTGGGCCAAATACGCGCCATACTCACCGGCGATCTAAAAACCCGCAGGCAGCTGAACGCCAAAGCCGCCGATAACGATTCATTAGTCTGCGTTTTCGACCGGGGCAATGCCGGCAATATAAATTACATGCAGAGCCGCTTCGCCCTTAAAACCGAGGAAGTGAAAGGAAAGGTATTTGCCGCGGGCAGCAATACTGCCGTAATTGAATATGTAAGAACGCACCCCGGCGCTATAGGATTCATAGGTGTAAACTGGATCAGCGACCTCGATGCCCCAACGCACCGCACTTTCAGCGAATCAATCAGGGTGGCAAGCATATCTGATACCAACGGCATGGCCGGCCTCAACTATTATCAACCCGACCAGGCATCACTTAAAACGGGTGAGTACCCCCTGCGCCGCGAGCTCATATTGGTATCACGTGAGGGGCATTTCGGGCTGGCTTCGGGCTTTATGACTTATGCGCTCAGCCATATAGGGCAACGGATTGTATTGAAATCGGGCCTGATGCCGGCCATGGTGCCGGGCCGGGAGGTGCACCTGAATGCGAAGATTTCCAAATAAAACAGGAGGCAAAAGGCAAGGCAAAATCAAGCGGACATATTTTTTTTAAACTTTTGCCCTACCGTGTTTACTTTTTGTACCTGCGCTTGTATAGTACAGGTATGCGAATGCCTGCTGCTTTGGGTTTAGCTGCGCGTGTACTTTTGGTTGTACCTATTTAAGGCCTTAATTAAGGCTTATAAAATTCGCCGAAGTGCCATAAAATCCCCGAAGGATCGTGCAGGAAGCATTCTTTGCCCCAGTCAAGCGCACGAACGGGCGTAAGTTTTACTCCTTTGTATTTGGCAGGTAAATCAAGCGCTTTCAGTTCAGTATAATACCTGTCGGCGCTGTCTGTTTCTAAGAAAAGCATGGTGTTGTTTATCCAGTCTTTTACATACGCATTTTGTAAGTAGAAAGAGATTTCACCGGTTTCGAAAACCGACATGCTGCCGTCGATAACGGTTTCTTTGAAACCTAAATCGCGGTAAAAGCTGCGCGAGAGGTTAAAATCTTTAGCGCCTATAAAGGGGCGAAGGGATATTGCTTTGTGCTCCATTGTTTTGGTTCCCGGTTCCTGGCCGGGCCTAAGGTAATATTAGCGTTATATATGCAGGCAAAGCAAATTAAAAGCCCGGAAATCAAACAGGAATTAATTTACCCGATTATAAATATCGTATTAAAACGCCTGTTTAACGAAACGATAATACAGTAAAGCTTAATTTTACCAAACTTTTTGTTAGTTTTGGGACATTAACCAAATTCTGCCAAAACACTTCTCGCGCAAGCAACAAACAATCAGCATTATTTAAAAGCTCCAACATTAGGTTCAAAAATGAAAAAAACAATACTCTTTGCCTGTACCATAATTATAGGCCTTAATTTATTCAGCGGGAAGCGTGCACTAACAAATGCAGCAGGTCCGCCGGCCGGTAATACCGGCGCTGCCGTTTTGGGTGAAACCACCTGCTTACAAGGCGGCTGCCACCGTGGTAATTTAACTGAAGATGCGCCCGGCCTTACTATGCACTTCGTGAACAATGCCACAGAGTACAAGCCTGACAGCACTTATTCTATTATACTTACAAACACGAACGGAACCGGCAGTACCAACGGTTTCCAAATGCTTTGCCTGAACGATGCTAATGCGAGCAAAGGCACATTTACAGCAGTGAATAATGTAACTAAAAAGCTTACTCTAAGCGGCCGTACTTATTTTGAGCACGCTCGCTCAAGCACTACAGGCTCATGGACATTTACCTGGAAAGCCCCTGCAGCCGGCACAGGTGATTTACACTTCTTTGTGGCATCGCACCGTGGCTCAAGCGAAAACTCTTCTAACGTAGCCACCAAGGAGTTCGTTTTTACTGAACGCCCTGCGCCTGTAACCGGTATAGCCAAGCTTACCGTATCTGATTTCAGCATTTTCCCGAACCCGGCACGTGACAATGCACGCGCATCGTTCACCATGCCTGCAGCCGGTAAAGTGCGCACCAGCCTGCACAGCGTAGCCGGACAGGAGCTTATGCTAATCAACGAAGGTTCCTTCGATGCCGGAACGCATGAAATTAATGTGCCCCTGCAAGGCTTAACCGCCGGTACTTACATTCTGCATATTGATGCAGGTGACCGTACCATTGCCCGCAAGCTGAGCGTTCAATAAGCACTTATTCTGATTATATTGTAACAGGGCCCGGCTTAAAACCGGGCCCTGTTTTTGTTTATAGGTTTTACTTTCAGACAGTTAAGTGCTTTATAAAATTTGTTCCTTTATTAATTATTTCCCCGGGGGCTTACTTTTTGCAATACCGTATGTAGCATAATAAATATTACACCTTTTAATTCTTACCATGAAAAAGCTTTTACAATCTGCTATTGTACTTTGTATTGCCCTAAACTGCGGGTTGAGCCTTGCCGATGCAAATGCCGGCAACAAAGCAACAAACCGGATCACTGCAGGAATGCCGGTTGCGGGGAAAGAGTTCAAAAACTGGGGTGTTGCTGAATGGGTGAAAAGTACAATGTCCGTATTACACGTTTTAAAAACACAGGCATGCCCAACGCCGGTGTTAACAGCAGGGGGCCCTGTAAGTTTTTGCCAGGGCGACAGTGTAAAGCTTTCAACAAACGGTTTGTTTGGGGTAGTGAGCCTGGTTGCGGGTGATGGGCTTTCAATGATGTATAACGGCAGCATCAGTTATGCGAGCTTTAATAACCCAACAGCCATTGTTACAGATGCTGCAGGCAATATCTATGTTGCCGACAGGGCTAATAACGCAATCAGGAAAATAACAGCAACAGAAGTAAGCACTCTTGCCGGAGCCACTGCGAGCGGCTATACCAACGGAGTTGGCTCTGCTGCCCGATTCAACAACCCGGCAGGCATTACAACAGGCCCCGATGGTAACCTTTATGTAACTGACTACGGCAACAACTGTATCAGGAAAGTTACACCTGACGGCTCTGTTACAACTTTTGCCGGTGATGGAAGCGCCGGTTATGCCGACGGCGCCGGAACAGCGGCCAAATTTAACCACCCCGTGGCGCTCGCATTTGATGCAGCCGGAACGCTCTTTGTGTCTGACGAAAAAAACAACCGAATACGCAAAATTCTGCCAAACGGAACAGTATCTACAGTAGCTGGCAGCATTGCCGGTTTTGCAGATGGTACAAGTGCAGTTGCAATGTTTAACTCCCCGGCAGGTTTGGCTTTTGATGCCGATGGCAACCTGTACGTTGCCGACGTGCAAAATAACCGTGTACGCCAAATAACGACTGACGGGACAGTAAGCACCTTTGCCGGCACGGGTACCGGTGGTAACTTAAACGGCTCAAGGTTTGCCGCAACCCTTAACAGGCCATTCGGTTTGGTGGTGGCACCCAACGGCACTGTTTACTTTACCGATACCTGGAACCAGCAGGTACGAAAAGTTACAAGGGCCGGGAAAGTGAGCGTGGTGGCCGGTTCAGGTAACTGGGGCTATACCAATGGCTACGGCGATTTGAGTTCTTTCAACTACCCGGCCGGCCTTGCTATAAACAGCAACGGCGAACTGCTGGTAGCCGACCAAAACAATAACCGCATTCGTAAAGTAGTGCCCGCTGAAGCCGATGAAATAATTTGGTCAGACGGAGCTAATGCCAACACCGGTACTGTTACTGTAAAAGTGAGCGGCACTTATTCTGTAAGAACCGTTTCAGGTACCTGCACCTCTGATGCTGCGGAAGCAATTACTGTTTCAGTAACTAACCGCCCGGCAATACCTTTAATTACGGCATCGGGTCCGGTTGTAAGGGTATGTGAGCCGGTAACACTTACTGCCACTGCTGCAGAAAGGTACCTTTGGAACAACGGGGAAACAACCCAAAGTATTACGCCTTCAGTTTCAGGTAATTATTCATTGATGGCAATAGCAGGTTCATGCACCTCACTCAGCAGCGTTCCGGTTGAGGTGTCTTATAAATTTCCTGCTCTTTCAGTAAGTGCCAGCGGTCCGCTCACTTTTTGTGAAGGAGGCTCGGTTTCACTTAGTGCGCCTGATGAAGTTTACGATGTAAAATGGTTTGCAGGTAAAGGCAATGGAAGCAGAGCCATTAACGGTGCTTTATCCGAAGCAACTTTCACAGCACCCTTTGGTGTTTGTTATGATATGTCAGGTAATATTTTTGTGGCTGAGAATGACAAAGTTCGAAAAATTTCGCCACAGGGAATTGTAAGTACAATCGAGCAAGCTTTTTATAATCTTCCACATAATATTCGCTATAATAATACAGACGGAAACCTGTATGTTGTTACTGGTTATGGGGTCAATAAGCTTACAGTAAGTGGTCAATGGCTTGCCGGAAATCTTGCCTCAGGAGATTCTCCATACGATATTGCATTCGATAATATCCGCGGATATATTTATATATCTAATGATTATTACCATTCAATAATAAGATATAAAAACGATTGGACAGGCCGTACAGTGCTTGCCGGCAGTGGCTGGGGTTCCGGTTATGCTGAAGGTACAGGCAGCGCTGCCAGGTTTTACAAACCATCGGGTATGGTGCTTGATGCGGCAGGAAATATTATTGTTGCAGATAGGGGTAATAAGCGCATTCGAAAAATAACACCGGGCGGAGTGGTAAGCACACTTGCAGGCTTCGGTGTTACAGGAACCGAAGACGGCCCTGCAGCAACAGCCCGATTTACAGATCCGGTGTCGGTTACCATAGATGCCAACGGTGTTATTTTTGTAAGCGATGGTAACCGCATTCGCAAAATTTCAACTGACGGGTATGTAAGCACCATTGCAGGGCAGGTGGAAAGCGGGTATGTTGAAGGCTTCGGCATGTCCGCAAAATTCAGCTCCCCGGTTGCTGTAGCCGCTGCAAGTCCCGGCACATTGTTTATTACTGATAAGGGTAATTTCAAAATAAGGACCATAAGTTTTACATCAAACGTTGACAGTTATATATGGTCTGATGGCTCAACCGGGAGAACAATACAGACAAATGTTGCAGGCACCTATAGCTATAAGCTTGTTGCTGAGGGCTGCACATCTGCCTCAAGCTCCCCGGCACAAGTAAATCCTGTACCTGCCCCCGGTCGCCCTGTAATAACTGTTTCCTTCGGCATGCTTGATGCCGGCCCGGGCGGTGTAGGCTATGAATGGAGCAGGGACGGAATAATATTATACGGCCGCAGAACACAAACCATTCCGCCGCTGGGCGACGGCGCTTACCGTGTTTTCTATGTAACCGCAGAAGGCTGCTATTCCGACCATTCAGATCCCTTTATTATAACCGGGAACGAAACCCTTATAAACACAGCAAGCCTCAGCTTAATGCCCAACCCTGCCGAAAGCACCCTGCGCATTAACGGGCTCAAACGCCAAAGCCCGGCAGAAATATACAGCCTTACCGGCCAAAAAGTGCTCAGCATACAAGCCCGCCCCGATACAGATATTGACCTGCAAAGCCTGAGCCCCGGCATTTACCAGGTGAAGGTTGCAGGGCGCACGCTCAGGCTGGTAAAAAACTGATTTTGATATTTATTGCACAATTGAATTTGAACAGGGCCGGGTTTTTCGGTCCTGTTTTATTTTTATGGAAAGCCCATAATTCGCATTCCCCCAATTCCGCCCTGCTTTTTCCTATCTTGCCGAAAATAACAATTAACCCGGCAATTGGCTCCAACCTCCTCTTTTTTTCGCCGACAATACCTGCTCTTTTATGCAAGCCTGCTGCTCTTTATTCCGGCGGCCTTGCTGCGGAGCTGTGAGAACAACATGCCCGCCCCCGGGCATAACGGTATTGCAGCCAATATACAGGCGCAGCTGCAATCTGATTTAAGCCCCTTACCCTATATTGCCCGCGAAGCCCTCGACAGGATTCGCAAAGATCCCCGGCATCCTTTTACCGCTATTGAAGGCATACCCAATACCTTGCCCCTGGTGGTGCGGCAAAACGGAACCCTGCTTTGCTGGAGCAGCACATTGCCCTTTCCGGCAGAAAACCTGCCCGAAGGTGCTTTTGCACGCAAAACCATGCTCATGCGCAACAATAAGGTTTTGCTCGCACGTCATACCGATACCCTGAACGGCAAGCCTGCCGAAGTTTTGGTGCTGCTGCCGCTGTACCGCAGGTACGGCATTTTAAACGATTGGCTGAAGCCGCATTGGTATTATCCTGCCCTTTCAGGCCTCATACTCAGCGACAGGCACAGCCCCGAGCCTGATTTTAATATCAGCGATGCCGCCGGCACTTTCCTCTTCTCGGTAGAATTCCCGGCAGAATATGACAGGGAATCTACATCAGACAGCAATGTAAGGCTTATATGGCTTTGGCTCATGGGCTTGGGCATGCTGCTGTTCAGCGCCTTTGTATTAACAGATGTGCACCGGTATTTTTTCAGGCGCAGGAAAATTTTGGCAGGCCTTGCCGTTTTATTCAGCAGCCTGGTGGCCCTGCGCATGCTCATGCTGTGGTATGGCTTCCCGTTCAGAACCGTACCCTATATTCTCTTCGACCCGAAATTCTATGGCGGCGATTTCCTGAACCCCTCGCTCGGCGATTTACTGATTTCGGTGCTTATGATGGCCGTTATGGCCGGCTATATTTTCAGGCTGGTACCTGATACCGGGCAGTTCCGCCGGCTCCCGCTGCTGAATGCAAAACGCAGGGCCATATTGGGCATGTGTGTAACCGTTTTCAGCCACCTGGTTATTTTCGGGCTGTTCAGGCTGTTGCGCACCCTCTTTTTCAGCGAGCAATGGACCCTCGATATTGCTGCCGGGCTGCACCTGAACCTGTTTAAAGCTGTATCGCTGCTTATATTCATACTGCTTTCATTCACCTGCTTTTTTCTTACCCATACCTGCATCCTTATTTTTCTCAAGCTTTCGCCCGAAGCTAAAAACCAGGTTTTTAATGCTGCGGCAGGCACCCTTGTATTCAGCATAATCACCGGCATTTTCGGGGAGTTTCACCCGGCATTATTGCTTTGCAATTTGGCATGCTGCGGCCTGGCCACTGCCTTCAGGCTGCCGCGCAGGCTCAGGGAACAGAAATACCAGGGCTATTCTTACCTGTTTGTTTGCGCGCTGGCCTGCTCTTTTACCGGCGCTTATGCGCTCAGGAATTACGAGGCGTCTGAATCTATGGAGGCGCGCAGGCGTTTTGCCGCACAGCTTATTACCGATAACGATGCACCCGCCGAGCTCCTGCTCAACGAGATGGCACAGCATATTAAAGCCGACGAATTTATTCGCAGCCGCATGCTCAACCCCTTCGATAACAAAGATGCCGTTTGGCAGAAAATTCGGAAGGCTTACATTGATGCCTATTTCCGCAGGTACGATGTGCAGGTGAGCATATTTAATTCGGCAGGGCAAAATGTGAGTCCTGAGCCGGGTAACCCCGATTACGGCAGTCTTTTAGCCGCCTACAACCGCCCGGAAACCAAAACCAAATACCCCGGCATTGTATTCCTGAACCGCTCTGAAAGAAATATTTTTAAACGTTACCTCTGCTTTGTGCCCCTGGCCGACGGCAGGCAAAGCCCCGGCTTTATTGTGATTGACCTGAAGCTGAAAAAAATTATTCCCGGCAACGTATATCCCGAGCTCCTGGTAGATAAGCGCCTGGTGCCCCCCTTCCAAAGCCGCGATTTCAGCTACGCCATTTACGACGGGCGCAAGCTGATTTATAATTTCGGGAGCTATAATTATGAGCGCAATTTCCCGGCTGTATTGCAATCAGACGAAGACCTGTACAGCAGGGGCATAGTACATTCCGGCTTCAGGCACCTGGCCCTGCGCGAAAGCGGTGGCAGGCTGGTGGTGGTTTCTTCGGAAACGTATTCGCTCAAGAGCTTATCGGCCAACTTCAGCTTCCTGTTCCTTACGCTCATATTTTTCGTGATATGCTTTATTGCCGCCTATATTTTCAGGAAGCGGCTCGATGATGTGCACCTTACACTGGCTACCAAGATCAGGATATTCCTGAACGCGGCATCGCTGCTGCCCATTATTACCGTTTGCCTGCTTGCCCTCAGCGTAATGAGCAGCAGCTACAGAAACGATCTTGAAGCTGATTTTGTAAAGCGCACCGAGGAGCTCAGCGAGCACCTGGCACCTGCCGCAGAAAAATACCTGATGGGCGAGCTCAGCATGAGCCTGCTGCAAAGTACGGTTTCGCAGGTATCACGGTACAGTGGCTTAGATGTGAACCTGTTCAGCCCAACCGGCTTGCTTATTTGCAGCAGCAGGCCCATGATTTATGAGCGCGGGCTGCTTTCCGATTTGGCCAACCCCGAGGCTATGGCACGCCTCACCGAGCAGCGCCAGCACAGCGTGTTGTTGGCCGAAGCTGCGGGTTTGCTCGAATATAAATCGGCCTACGTAGTACTGCGCAGCGCTGAAACCGGGAAGCAGGCCGGCATTATGAGCATACCCTTCTTTGAATCTGATACCGAGCTCAACCACCAGATAACAGATGTGGTGAGCAGCCTGCTCATAATTTTCACGGCTATATTCATTGTCTTTTTGGCGCTCAGCTATTATGCTTCGCAGCAATTGGTGGTGCCTTTAAAGCTGATAACCGCACGCCTGCGTCGTACCGCTACCGGTAAGGCAAGGCCAATGGAGTGGAACAGCAAAGATGAAATAGGCATGCTGGCCGAAGAATACAACCGCATGCTGACCAAGCTTGAAAAGAGCCGCGAAGCTTTGAGCCGCTCAGAAAAAGAATCGGCATGGCGGGAAATGGCGCAGCAGGTAGCGCATGAAATTAAGAACCCGCTTACGCCCATGAAGCTCACTTTGCAGCATTTGCAAAAGCTGGTACAGCGCGGCAGCGATTTAAAGGCCCCCGTTGAAAGGTCTATTGCCACTTTGCTCGCCCAGGTAGATACCCTCAACGATATAGCCACGGGTTTCAGCACATTCGCTAAAATGCCTGTACCGCGTAACGAGGTGGTAGACCTTGCCGAAGTTTTGCGCAACTCGGCCAACCTGCACCAGAATAACCAGGAAATTGACCTTGAAACTGCCATAGGCGCAGAGCCGGCTTACGTGCGCGGCGATGCCCGCCTGCTGAGCCGCATTTTTATGAACCTGATCCTGAACGCCATACAATCAGTTCCGCCGGAACGCAGGCCGCATATTAAAGTGGAGCTGCACCGCGGCAACCTGACTGTAAAGGCCCTCGTGAGCGATAACGGCTCGGGCATTCCCGACGAGCTGAGCGGGAAAATATTTATGCCCAATTTCAGCACCAAAACTGCCGGGGCAGGCATTGGGCTCGCGGTAGCGCGCAGGGGCATTACCCAATTAGGCGGCCGCATTTGGTTCGATACCGAGCCCGATAAAGGCACCACTTTTTTCGTGGAAATGAAATTGTTGGAAGAGAAAAAGAACGATGAAGCCTGATGCCTGTGAAATTGCTTTTTATTGTATTCCTGAATTTTGTAGTATTGGTCCGTAATCACTTTCAGCAATTTGATTGATATGCGAAAACTAAAATTACAGATTCAAATGTCGCTTGACGGCTTTGTAGCCGGACCTAATGGCGAGCTTGATTGGATGTGGGCAGATAACGGTCAACTGGATGAAAACCAATCTATTTTAATAAAAGCAATTGAGCTGGCCGACAGCTGCGATACTATTCTGATGGGCCGCAAAATGACCCGCGAATTTATTGACTACTGGGAAAACGTAGTGGATAACCAACCCGACAGCCCCGAACAGGCCCTGGCCCAACGCATGGTGAATATGCCAAAGATAGTTTTCAGCCGCACCCAAACCAACATTAAAGGCAGGAACCTGGAAACTGAAAACGGCGACCTTGCCACGGCAATACAGGCCCTTAAAAATGAGCCGGGCAAAGATATTATGGTTTACGGCGGGGCTAATTTTGTAAGCTCGCTCATTAGCCTCAATCTTATTGACGAATATTATATTTTCATCTGCCCGGTTGCAATCGGTAAGGGGCTTTCAATTTTCAGTGACCTAAAACTGCTTAAGTCAGAGGGTTCAACTGTTTACAAAGGCGGGAAAATACTCAATAAGTACCTGCCGGTATAAATGCCTGCATTTCCGGCTTTGCTGTTAATAATGAGCCCAAACGGGCTTATACTATTCTGAACTGTTATTATGGCTAACATTACCCGGTTATTATTTTCTGCTTTCATAGGCCTGCCCTTATGTTACGGCGGTTTCCTGCTGTTTATGAAACACAGGCTTGCCACCGAGCAGAAGTTTAAAATTTATATGTATTTAGGTATAGCCGGAATGGCGGTGGGTGCAATAATAGCTATCCCGCTGTTGCTTGTAATTTCGAATATAGCCCAGTCGATAGTAAACCTGGCCCTTACCCTGTTAATTTTAGGAGCCATTGTTTATTTTGGTATGCGCTACCTGAAGAGTAAAAAAATATAAGGCCTAATAAAGCTGAGCTGCAATTAGTCAAGGCGTTTTCAGCTGCCTTTTGGTCCGCCGTATTTATTGCGGAGGTAAACAATGTATGCGGGTAAATTGCCTTTGAAGCGTTCCTCGAACTCTTTTTTAAACATGCTTTGCCGGAATTCATAAGTGCTGTAGCCAAGGAAGTAATTATTGTTCACAGAATCCGGCATGCCGCAAAAGCGTTCGGGATAAGAGAATTGCAGGGTATCGAGGCGGGAGAAAATGCTTTTCATAAGCGCAGCCTTAAATTTTGCTTTTTGAAAATCGGGCAGGATTTTAAAAGCAGCGCTGTTATACGTTGAATCGAGCTGCGTATAGCCACGGTGCAGGTGGGCCATATAACGTTCACGATCTGTGCGTATATACTTATAGCGGTGCATTTTTTCGGAAGCGGGGCCGTATTTATGGGCAATAAAGAGGCGGGCGCCTTCGTCGGCAATAAAGTTGGCCAGGTTCTCGTTAAAATCGGTGCTGTCGGGCACAAAGACCCAGCCGTGGGTAAGCTCATGAATGATGAGGTTGGCAAGGCTGCCCGGTCCGCGTTGGAGCATGCTGCTGAGTACAGGCTCGGGCAGCCAGCCCAGGGTGCTGAAAGCGGCTACCTCGCCGGTTTCGGTTTCCAGGCCTTGGGCGCGCAGCTCGGCCTGTTCAGCCAGCAGGGCCTTGTTATTGAAAAAGCCTTTATAAGGGAAGCGGCCCACCACGGGGAAAGACCAGGTATAAGGCTGCATGCTGTAAGGCGCACAGGCCCTGAGCGTATGCATGAGCGGCCGGCCTTTTAAATCAAAAAAAGTGGTGTAAACGGCTTCGCTGTCGCCGAGTATGCCGAGGTTTTGGCGGGCGAAGCTCTTAATTTCGCCAACCATGCGCAGGCCTGTTTTGAGGCTGTCGGGGAAAGCAGGGTCAGAGAGGCATTCGGTTATGGGGCGGGTGTTGAGCAGCATGTGCGCCTCGCCGCGTGCCTGGCCTATGCCGTAGCTGAGCAGGTCGCGGAAAATGAAGGCGAGCAGGCAGAGGAAGAGCAGTAAGGCAAGGAGGATTTTTCGGCGGTTAGACATCAATGTCGGCTTTGGCGATAGTGAGTTCCGTGCCATCCGTGTCGATTTCCCAAATACCTACGCGAACTTTTGAGTCGGCACTTGTAAAACCGGCATCCTCCGGAGAAGTTAAATATACCAAGCGGGTAGAAATTGAATTCGGAAGCATTAGAGGTGGGTTTGTTTTGCCTGCAGCTTTATATCCTGAACTGTAAGAATCAATAAAATCGCGGTACACACTTCGGTAAGATTCATCAGCTTTGTTCAAAAGTATTGTGTGCTTATTCAGGTAATCTGAAAAATTAAACCACTCGGCATAGTACAGGTCATTTGTGTTTTGGGAATGCCCCCCGCTATAATGCTGCAATACAGCAGCATTGGAATCAGGGATTTTCTTTTTAAGAAGTTCAAAGTTGGAGTTAAAAAAGTCGGCCCTGCCGGCAATAAGGAAGTATGCTTTAATTTGCTTATGCTCAGATACTGCATTTAACTTGTAGAATACCAAGCGCATAAGATCGGCAAATACCCTACATTTTTCCTCGAAATCGCCTGTGCGCTCAGATACCCACTTGTTTTCAAAAACCAAATCCACTTTGTACTCAAGGGCTTCGGCGCCTATTTTAACGGTGCTTATGTTTTCAACAACAAAATCGATTCTGCGCCTGGAAAAAGCAGGATGCGGGAACTCCGGCTTAAAATTATCTTTACCACAAATATTAATATACTCCGATATGGGGAAAGCCATAAAGCCTTCCGAAAAAACAGCTTCCTTACCAATCACAATTTGATAATTAAGCCAAGATGTAACTGCGGCCGCATACTTGCCAATCTCGAAAGGAATCATGCGCCGGCGAAAGTATGCTCGATTATTTTTTGCTCGTTAAATTCTTTAAAGTCCATAGCATCTACACCATACATTATAACCCTTAGCCAAGGATTATCGAGCCCGCTGCTGATGTACTGGTAATAGGGGACATCCTGAACATACTTGGCAACTGCATTATCAAGAATTGCCTTTGGGTTCGACATACCCAAGCCGCCAATAAAAACGGCTACTTTACCAATAACTTTCCCTTCGTTGTTTTTAAGTTCGTTCTCAGCAATTGTAACTTTTGGAATTACAGTTTCCATGGTTATTTTAACTTTATTGATTGCAATATAAATAATAAAGCCGGGAATTCAAAATCAAATTCCCGGCCAAAAGAGTAGTTGTTTGTGAAATTATTTACTCCGGCCTCATACTTTCTTCACGTGCATTTTGCTCAGAATTGCATGGTCCACATAAAAAGTACCGAAGGGTACAAAGCTGGCCAACAGCACTTTCCAGGTGGTTGAAAAGAACTTCCATTTGTATTCAATGGCCACTGTTAAAGTGTTGAGCACATACAGCAGGAAGAGCACACCGTGAACCGGACCTACGGCCTTAACAATTGTATGATCATGAAACATATACTTCATGGGCATGCCTATGGCTACCAGTACTATCAGGCTCAGGCCCTCGGTAAGGGCAATCAGGCGCAGGCGGCCTATGTTTGTATTTATGAATTTCAGCATTTCTGTAATTTTATTATGGTGTTGAAGGGCAATATGTTGGGGCAGGCTTGTATTAACGAAAGTAAGGCCTGTGCGCGAAAGGAGAAAAGGGCCAGGGAATGGCTATAAATATAATCAGCAAAGCCAGGCTGAACATAATGGCCATAATTCTGAACTTCGCCTTGTCGGTTTCTTTGCGTTTTGCAAGTGCCGAGCCTATTGTGAGCACTATTACGGCTATTGTCATGAGCGTAATATGTATTTCACCGAAAAACTCCAGCTCAGGATTTTTCATAGCCGCTTCGTAATGCGTACGAAAAAAGCTGACCATGGGGCTTTGGAACCAAAGCAGGTAACCTATGCTGAGCTGAATATGCGAGAAAGTGGCGGTCCAGTGTCGCGATGCGTTATCTGTCTTGCTGAAAGGCTTATTGCCGAACCAACCTGAAAAGGCACGGTATATGCTGAACAAGAGGCTTAGCAGCAGCAGCCATCGCATGAGCGAATGCAGGTGAAGCAGGGTAGGGTACAAATGTAATAGTGGTTTTACTCTATTGATTAAGAAGCTGTAAAATTACATATCAATTACCGGGCGGCCCGCATAGGCTTACCGAAACTGTAAATGCCTTACCTTAGCGGCAAATAAAGTTTCCCGATTTTCGGGAGCGGGCTTACCAATATTATTATGAGCAAATCAATAGCAAATATTTTCAGGGACATAAGAATCTCTTTAGGCATTTGGGAGGCCAGCGTGGCAACCATGCTTACCTTCCTGGGAATTTTGCTGTTTATCAGGCTGGTTTGGTGGGCAGTGCTCCGCTTTTTGGTAGACGGAGATAAGGTTTGGGAAAATTTCCTGCGTCGATATATTTACAGGCCGCTGCTGTTACTGTGCTGGGTTTTAGGCCTGCTCTGGCTTGATTCTACATTTGTAACCATGCCCAAAAAGCTCGACAGGCAGGTAGATCATGTACTCTATATTTTGCTCATCGGGAGCATAGCCTACCTGCTGGCCCAGCTTATTCGTGGCGGCAGGGTGCTGGTGCTCAATAAGTACGATGCCCTGAGCACGAACAGCGCACAGGCAAGATCTGTACTTACGCAAAGCAGGATATTTGCACGCATCATGGTGGGCGCGGTATTCATCATATCGTTAGCTATAGTGCTTATGAGCTTTGAGCAGGTACGGCGCATTGGAATAAGCCTGTTGGCGTCGGCGGGCATTGCGGGTGTTATTTTGGGTATATCGGCACAGAAAACGCTGAGCATGGTGTTTGCCGGCATTCAGATAGCCATAGCCCAGCCCATACGCATAAAAGACGTGGTAATTATTGAAGGCCAGTATGGTACCATTGAGGAAATAAACCTCACCAATGTAGTGGTTACCACCTGGGACCAGCGCAACCTGATGGTGCCCGTTAACTTCTTCATTGAAAAAACATTCGAGAACTGGACTCGCAGCAGCTCTGAGATTGTAGGTTCTGTTTATGTGCATGTAGATTATACCATGCCCCTGGAACCATTAAGAAAAGTTGCGCTTGATTTTATTGCCGCTCACGCGCTCTGGGACAGTCGTGTGGCCGTGGTGCAGGTAACAGACTGCAACCAAAGCACCATGGAAGTACGTGTACTTATTAGCGCACGAAGCGCCGGGCAAGCCTTCGACCTTAGGTGCGATGTTCGTGAGCACCTGATAACTTATATAGGTGATAATTACCCGCAATGCCTGCCTATTCGCAGGGTTAGGCCAAGCGCCCTTGATGCGCCCGAAACATCGCAGGAGGAAAACGATAATAAAGCTTAAGGTATTTGAATTGTTTATATGTATTTAAATTGTGTTTCGACGGTATACAGGGGGCGTGTATTTGGTTGTTAACTGCTCACCGCCGCAGGGGCTCGTCTAGGGCTACGCCTGTAACCTTCGCGCTCTCGCGCTTGGTTAGGTTGAAAATACAAATCTTCGGCCCATCTGCTTCGCAGATTATCGCTCACGCGATGCCGAACATTTGAAATATTTTCAACCTGAAGGACAGGATATTGTGCACGTCCGGGTCAAATAACGCCTCAGATTGGTAAGATTTGGGCGAACCTTGATCGGTTCGCAGGGAATCAAGTAATAGGAGTAAATCAGAACCCTGTGGGTTTTACCTACAACATAAAATCAAAAAAGGCCGAACGAATCCGGCCTTTTTCATTACAATATGTATCAGGGCATAACCACTGATTATTTGCGATATTACATTGCCCGGTCAATCCTGATAATTCCGGCGAGCTGCCGAATAATTATACTCCAGGATGCGGGTCTAATATGAAATATGCAATAAGCGGGCCAATGCTATCAGTGTGAAATTGTGGAAATTTTGCACACCGGTTCTTTTGCAGCCGCTTTGCTTTAAGCTTTTTCTATAACCATGGCAGCAGCGCCGCCGCCGCCGTTACAGATACCCACAGCACCGTATTTGCCACCTGAATTTTTAAGCGCATGAACAAGGGTTGTAAGTATGCGCGCGCCAGATGCGCCAAGCGGGTGGCCCAGGGCAACTGCGCCGCCGTTTATATTTACTTTTGCATTATCCACATCGCAAACCTGGTTAAAGGCCATGGGAACCACGCTGAATGCCTCGTTGATTTCGAACAAATCAATATCGTTCATGCTTATTCCGGCGCGTTTTATGGCTTTGGGAACGGCAATGGTAGGGGCAGTGGTGAACCATTCGGGTTCATGCTCGGCATCGGCATAGCTTACTATGCGGGCGAGTACGGTGAGGCCAAGCTCCTTAACTGCTTTGGCACTTGCAAGGATTAATGCGGCTGCGCCGTCGTTAATGGTGCTGGCGTTGGCGGCAGTAACAGTACCATCGGGCGTGAAGGCAGGTTTCAGGCCGGGTATTTTATCGAACATTACGTTCTTGTATTCTTCATCCTCGGTAAGCGCAAGGGCATCGCCTTTGCGTTGCGGAACCATAACAGGAACAATCTCGTCTTTAAAAGCGCCGCTTTGGGTGGCAGCCGCTGCTTTTTTGTAGCTGTTTATGGCAAACTCGTCCTGCGCCTCGCGGCTGATATTGTATTTCTTAGCAGTTGCATCGGCAAAAACGCCCATGGCTTTCTTTTGGTAAACATCTTCAAGGCCGTCGCGCACAAGGCCGTCTACGAGCTCGGCATTGCCGTACTTGTAGCCGAAACGGGCTTTAGGCACGTAGTAAGGAATATTGCTCATGCTCTCCATGCCGCCGGCAACCAGTATATCGGCCAGGCCAAGGGCTATGCTTTGGGCAGCAAACATAACAGATTTAGTACCGCTGGCGCATACCTTGTTTACCGTGGTGCAGGGCACGGTATTGGGCAGGCCGGCAGCCAGGGCAGCCTGCCTGGCAGGGCTTTGCCCCAGGTTGGCCGAGCATACATTACCGAAATAAAGCTCCTCAACCTTGTCGGGCGAAATGCCTCCTTTTTCCAGGGCGCCTTTAATGGCAACCGCTCCAAGCTGGGTAGCCGAAAGGCCGGCAAACATGCCGCCGAAGCTGCCTATAGGTGTACGCACTGCCGATACTATAAATACTTCATTCATGGTATTTGTATGAACTAAATTCAGTTAAGGATCTTGTAATAATGTAAATTAAATGTCCGTTAATGCGCTGAATATAGCTTTATGAACGGAAATGTAATATTACGGCTTAAAGCTGTTTTTTGCAAAAAATGATTTGAGCGCTATGAAAATCCGGCAGGCATTTGCAAAGGCGCCTTAAGGTCATGATTATTCATTGCTATACCCTATGTGAAAAGTAAACCGACATTACTTCCTCACAGCTGTTTTTAATGCCCCTTCCGGCAGAATTTTAGGGTTTTGATCAAGCGGGTTGTTTTTAAATGCACTTATGAGGAAAGCATCTCTTTTTTCCTTTGTCCATGGTCCGTAAGATTGCAGGTACCAACGGTACAGAATGCCTTTTTTTACCCCGTTCAGAACCGTTACATCCCGGGAGTTTGTATCGCGGTAGCGCATGATAATAAAGCCGGAAGCGCTGCTGTCAGAGGTAATTCGAATAATGTTATCGGGGGCAATTGCTTTGTAGCTTTCAATATATTGGCGGGTGCAATCTAATAAGAGCTGCCTTTCGGGGTTTGGCAATGTATCGTTGTAGGCATTAAAATTCCGCACAAGCTGAACGTCCAAACCAAAGGCAAGTGAATCAAGACCATAGAGTTCAGCAACATTGCCCCCGCGAATTATATAGTTCGACTCCCATTTCCCCGGTATGCCCAACCTGGCAACCGGGCTGAAAAACACGATGGTAGAATCGGTTTTAGGGAAATAGCTTGTAAAAATGTCGACATGGTTTTTACGGGTGTTAACCGCGTTGAAACCTGTACATGCGCTTAAGAGCAGCATGAGCCCGGCATAAGGTATTAAAGAACGAATGTTCACAGTGATTGGCTATTAATAATTTAAAGTATTTTAAATGTAAAAGTTCTGCAAAAGCCTGTTTATGACCGTTTACCTGCCGGTTTCCGGGCCATTATTTTCGGGTTTTGGTCAACCGGGTTTACTTTAAACAGTTCTTTAATATAGTTTGCGGCATAGGCAGGTTTCCATAGCTTGCTGAAACCAAGTTGGTAAAGGTACAATACCCCGCTTTTTGCCCCGAATAAAAACAGGTCCTCATTATCACCTCCTTTCCTGCTGAAAATAATAAAGCCGGAATCAATGCTGTCGGTTAGCACACTTAAAGTTTGGCCGTTTGCGCCCGGCTTAAAATCCTTGGTTTGCCTGTTTGTATATTCCCGCAAAAAAGCAATGTCGGTTTCCGTGTGCTTCAGCGCTTTGTAGGAAGATTCTGTGCGCACAGTAGCGAATACCGTAGCTGAATCGTTTTGTAAAACTACATGATGTCCGTTTGTAAAGGTGCCGGCAATGCCCCAATTTCCCGGGAAAGCCAGGCGGGCTATCGGGTCTACTGAAACAAGTGTTCTTTTTTGAGCAGGCACATACATACCGGTGACTGAAACGTAGCTCGTACAGGCCTGTAAAAACAGGAGCGACAAAGCGCAGGCGAAAAACATGGGCAAATAAGTAAGTTTCATAATATTCAAGCTGAGCGGGATTTATAAAAATTAAGACATAACCCTATTGATTAATTACCAAGGTGTGGCTACCACCCTCATGCCTTCGTTATGGTTGCTCATTGGCCTTACCGGTGTACCGGGACTTTGTTGCCGAAATGGGTTATTACGGAAAAGGCTGACCATGAATTTGTTTTTTTCCTCTGCCGGACGTGTTCCCTGCGCAAAGAAGTGATACCTGTAGAACATGCCCTTTTTAATACCGAAAAATACCGTGGTCAGTTTTTCTTTCTCCTTGTAACGGTAAATGCGGAAACCGGAGTCAAGGCTGTCGGTTATAATGTGCATGGCAGCTTCGGGGGTTTCCTTATTCATTATTTCAACATCATCATCGGTAAAGTGCTTCAGGTACACCTTATCGGCATCAGGAATTGAATCAGTATAGTCGGGCAATACTCTTAAATCCCAAACATCTATAGAAATAAGTGAACCGTCGGTCATATTGCCGAAGTTGCCCCAGGGCATTCCTGCGCCTGTCCACCAGCCCGGAAATCGCAATTCAACACCGGGGTTGCGCGATTCTAAAATCACTTCCGTTTTAGATGCTGAATGCCTGTTACCGAAGGCTGAATAAGGTACATACGTTGTTCCGGTGTAAACGCTTGGCAGGCTTGCACAGGAACAAAGGCTTAGTGAAACCATGCAGCATAAGCCAATAAATAAAGCGCGCATAATTAAAGTCAGGGTTTAAAGTACTTATAAACTGATTTATGGCTTTGCATATTACAATTGCCATTAAATAAAAACGCGCCCTGCTTATGGTTTTAACATAAACAGCGGCGCGTAAATATAAGGGTTTTGTTAAAACGGAAGTATCTACTTCACCTTCATCCTTTTCTGCAATTCCTGAATGCTTGATTTGAACTGCAAATCGGTATCCATCATTTCAGATACGGCCTGTATGGCATAAATAACCGTACTGTGGTGCCTGCCCCCGAAGCTTTTACCTATGCTTTCCAATGAAAAGCCCGTGAACTCCTTGGCGAAGAACATGGCTACCTGCCTTGCCACCACTATTTCCGATTTCCGGGTTTTGGCTTTCAGCTGATCCTGCGGCACATTAAAGTAATCAGACACCGCCTTCTGGATATAGTCAATATCCATCTCGGGCTCAATGTTCTGCACTATGTTTCGTATTATCTGCTTGGCGAGGTCAAGATCGTAGGCGCGGCCGTTCAGGCTGGTTTGCGCAATAAGCGATACCATAACGCCCTCAAGCTCCCGAATATTGGTATCTACGGTATTGGCCAGGTATTCCACAACATTAATCGGGATCTCTATGCCTTCGCGGGCCATTTTGTTTTGTATAATGGCTACCCGGGTTTCAAAATCGGGCATGCTCAGGTCTGCCACCAGGCCCCATTTAAAGCGCGATTTAAGGCGCTCGGTAAGGCCGTTGAGTTCCGCCGGCGGGCAATCACTGGTGAGCACCAATTGGCGGTTGCGCTGGTGCAGGTGGTTGAAAATGGTAAACAGTATTTCCTGCGTTTGGGTACGGTTGGCCAGGAACTGTATATCGTCGAGCAGGAGCACATCTACACGCATGTAGAAATCATTGAAATCGCGTATGGTTTCGGTACGAACGGCATCAATGAACTGGTCGGTAAATTTTTGGGTGTTTACGTAGAGTATAAACTTATCGGGCTGGGTTTGCCTGATGCGGTTGCCAATGGCATGCAGCAAATGCGTTTTGCCCAAACCCACACCACCGTAAACCATGAGGGGGTTAAAGATGGTATGCCCCGGCTTGTTGGCCACAGCCATGCCTGCCGAACGGGCCAGGCGGTTACAGGCGCCCTCAATATAATTTTCGAAGGTATGCGATGCGTTCAGCTGGTTTTCGTCCAGCATATTGCGGTCAAGGTCGCGGCGATCTTCAAAGGGGCTGCGGATGGGTCCGCTTGCGGGGGCGGCGTTACGGCTGTTGCCGTTACCGTTATTGCTGCCGTTTCCGTTGGCATAGCCGCCCGTGCTGCGGTTGTAGCCGCCGCTGTTTGCGGTGCCGTTATTGGCCGGAATGCTGATGCCTATGGGCTTGCTCTTTCCGTTGCCGCTGTCCATGATGATGCTGTACTCCAGGCCTCCGCGGGGGCCCAGCTCCTGGCGTATGGCCTCGCTGAGCAGGTCAACATAATGCTGTTCAAGCCATTCGTAAAAGAATTCGCTGGGCACCTGTATGGTAAGCGTGCTGCCCTCTACCCTCAGGGGCTGAATGGGCATAAACCATGTACGCAAATCAGAGGGCTCTACGCGCGACTTTATCAGGCGCAGGCAGTTGTCCCATACCGATATATGGGTCTTGGTTGTTTCATCTGGTAAAGTTCTCTCCATGCCGGGCAGCCTGTTGTTGTTC
>JAZKBN010000008.1:52220-56833 GCA_040388605.1 Bacteroidota bacterium
TTAGTAACGGGTAAAAAAACAGGTTGCCATGCATGACACCTGCGCCCCGGGCCGGTTAAGCTAACCTGCCTTGCCTTAGTAACAGCTGTTGTAAAGGGGGAAGGCAAAATTAGGCAAATAGCCGACATCTCAAATTAATTTTATTCGAAACAGGGAATAAATGAACGCCCGAATTTTGCCGATGCGCCCGACTTATGCACAACCTGCATCAGGAAGGGCATTTGATTGCCTGTAGAAAGGGCAATAATTATTTCCGAAAAGTATTCTGTTTGCTGTAAGCAGATTCTTAAACAGGCTTGCTTTTATAAATAAAAATCTCCGGGCCCTGAAACCGGGTTGAATTAAAAGCATGAATATCCTGAAACTGCAATTTACCCTGGCACTGCTTGCATATTTATTGATTTACAACCTGACGCTGATGTTGGTTGTTGTAACATCTCTGTTCCTTCTTTTGGAAGGGCTGTCTTCAGGAATGTACGTGCCACAGGAAATGAAAACAGGCATGCCCTTAATTGTTAGCGTAGCGCTGGTTGATGCGTTTTCTTTAGGGTTAGTACTGCGCCTTCGTAAATTCAGACCCTTTACCTACCGAAGTTTCAATTATCCGGATGGTCATATTTTGAAGCACAGAACCGCTAAGAGAATCTTATGGCAATCATTAGTTGTTTTTTCATTGCTTTGCCTTGGCGCCAGTGCTTTTTGGGGACTGTTAATTGCAGGCTCCTCACACATGACGCTTGAGCGTTCGCCGCAGCCACTTATTGTTTTCATAAGCACCTCCGCCATGTTTTTAAGTATATTCCAATACGCACAGGCAAAAATTAAGCAGATAGCATGAACCCATTCCTGCAATACCTGAAGAATGCCGCCTACCTGTTCATTTATAATATTTTCCTGACAGGGTTTATTATAAGCGTATTAATCTGGGCCCTCAGTTTTGATTCAGCCGGCAGCAGGGAAGACGGAAGCAATGTGATTTTATATTGCGTTTCTGTTGCTGTGCTTTGCCTTTGCGCAAAGTTTTTTATTCGTTATAAGTTGCGACCTGCAGCATTCCCCGGAAGCTATAAAAGGCCTGAAATACAGGTTGATCATAAAAACGCTAAAATAATAGGGTACGTTATTTTAATGGCTGTTTCAGTGATATTAATTGGTTTGACTGCTTTTATGGGCTTGATTATTTGCAGCAGTTCGCATATGACCGAGGAGCGGCTTTACTCGGTTTTTTCTTACGTGCTCCCTGTTATGGTCATAAGTTTTTCAGCTTTCCTGAGCCTGATTCAATATGCCTTTGTAAAAATCAAGCAGATAGCATGAAAGCGCTCCGCTTCGCACTTGGCTGCCTGTTGTTTATTGTACTTATTTGGCTTTTAGTTTTTACCGTTTTAGGCTTAGTTTCCCCTTTCGGAGATAATCTCATTGTATTTTACCTCATCATCTTTATTTGGTTAATAGCCCTTTATTTGGGTTTTTATGCCCTTTGGTTCAAACTCCTGCTACCGGGACTAAATAGTTTCGGCCGAAAAGCAAAAGTTGGAACAGGAGTACGCGTATTGTTTGTTAGCGGTACAACATTAATTGCCTTACTAAGCTTAGGGTATTTCTTTTGGAAATTTGTAATGAACAGCCTTGCCTGGTAAGAAAAAATAATATTCTGCCAAGGCCGCACTGCATGTATTCCAAGCCCGAAAAATTATAGTCCAATTTTTTCTTTAGTTAACAGCCCTGAGAAATTTTTAGTACCTTAGCTTTTGCAAGTAATACCAGCTTACTGCATAACAGCTCTCCACACATAATATTTCCGGGAATTATGCGAAAACTGAAGTATTACGCATACTTTGGCCTTTCATTTTTTGCCATGATGGTAACATCCTGGCTCATGTACGATACCTATGTTTCTGATAACGGATCTGCGGCCACAGCTGTGCCCGTATATTATTACTGCATTTTAGGCGCGGTAATTATTTTCTGCATCATAGTGCTGCTGCAAACTTTCGGCAGAATAAGGAAATACAGTAAAAAAGTAAAACGTGCCAACGAAAGGGCCCGCGAGAAAAGATACGCTGCCGAAGAAGCCGCTGCGGAAGCCGCAGGCAACTGATCGCCTGTTTAAACCGGCCTTCCGGTATAGGTAAATCTTAACGCTGCAATTCAGTAAACGTGTTTATCGGCACCAGGCTAAGCAGCCCGATTACCGCTTTTTCAATTCTGTTTTTATAAAACGGCCTTTGCGCCACAGCTCAACGAAATTATCGTAATACCTGCTGCCGGGGTTTCCGCTTTGGCCGCCGGGGTATATGCAGAGCATAAAAGGCTTGGGCCCTGTTTGCACATTCATGCGCCAGCTCGGGCCATGGTTGTCGCTGAGGGCGTTAATGGTGCCTTTGGCCCCGCCGCAATATAAATTAAGTCGGCTTAAGGGAGCCAGCCTTGCCAAATGCCGCAGGCCGGTGCCTTTGCGCTCGGTCCATTGCAGGTTAAATTCTTTGGCATCCTTTGGCGAAGGCCTTTGACGCCAGGCCATTGTAAAGGCAAACTGTACCACATGCCTGAGGTATTCGCGCTGTGGTGTTTCGGGCTTGTCGTATCGCCAAGATGCTGTATCGCTGAGAATAAGGCGTGCAGTAAGTTCACGGCTCGGGTAGCTTAAGTCTCCGCCGCCCAGGCTTGGCTCCCATATTTCATACATTACGCGCTCCCACCAGAGGTTAAACATTTCGGCAGCCTTACTTTCCGGCGAAAATATGTAATTCCATCTGCGCAGGTCATCCATTACTTTGCGCTGGGGCGGCGTAAGATCTGCCATATCTGCATAGCGAAGGAAGACAGGCAACATAGTTTTCGCATGCAGGCTGAATGCATCGCTCTGCATTTCGCCCATTTCTTTTACACCCGGTGCGGCCCCGGCTTCGGTAAACGAATGAAGCCTTTCATTGATTCGGCTTCCCCGGTAAGAGGTGGCAAAATCGGCGCCGAGGTAATATGGGTAGGTACTGTCAGCAGGAACCTGGTTGGCCGAGCTTACGTAGCCGCGAGGCGGGTTAAGCACAACCGGATTTTCATTTTCGGGCACACGCTCCTGCCAGGCATCTTCGGGCTTGTTGGCGTTCAGCAGGTATTTGCCCTGCCCAACCCTGCGTTTCGGGAACCTGCCCATAACGCGCATGGCAATATTGCCGGCAGCATCGGCATAAGCGAAGTTTTGGGCGGGGCAGCTATAGGTGCGCAGGGCCTCGTTAAAATCAGAAAAATTACGGGCCTTGTTCAGGCGCAGGAAAGTGCGGAGCTCATTGCTTGCATCATGCGCCGCCCAACGCACCGCATAACCCGGCGGAATATCGGCATGGAAGGGCTTTTCATCGGGCAGGTAAGTTACAGGGCCCTGCGGGGCAATGCGCATGGTATCGTAAACGGTTTCCCCGCCGCGCACTATAATGGTTTCGGGGCGCAGTATGAAATTTTGCAATTGACCTGCGGCGTCGCGGTACTGCTTATTGGCTTTTACGCCTTTTACCTTGGGTATGTCCATGGCGTAAAAATCAAGCACATCGGCTCCGGTATTGGTTACGCCCCAGGTTATTGAATCGTTAAAGCCAATGATGATGCCGGGGGCCCCTGGCAGGCTCACACCCGCGCAGTTAAAGCCCGGAGCGCTCAGCTGCACCACATACCAAAGCGATGGCAGGTTAAGTCCCAAATGCGGATCATTAGAGAGCAGGGGGTAACCGGTTTGCGTGTATTTGCCGCTCAATGCCCAGTTATTGCTGCCGTTGGCCGGGTTGGCCCGGTAACCCTTATGCTGCGAAATCGCTTCGCCCGATGTATAAACCGCCTTGCTGCTGCCGACTTCTGAGGCATCATCATTTTCCGGCTGTTTAAACGGACCGACAAAGTCGCCTGCAAATGATGCTTTAAGGGGCTCTTCTTTACCGGTATTTTCGGAAGGCGCTAAGCCTGCTGTGCCAAGGCTCTTTTCTATTTCTTTGGCAGGGTTGAGCAGGCGGGCCTCGGTATCTTTAAATTTCCATGGAGTGCCTTTGGGAATTATGGGATCGGGGTTAGTGAGTCGGTTAGGGAACAGGGAATCAGTTGCGGCAAGGCCCAGCTTACGGGCTATATTGCTCAGATAGAGGTCGTCGCTGTGACCGCTGAGATCGAATGCCATGTATTTGAGCAGGAGCATGCTTTTAAGGGGGCTCCAGGGCTCGGGGGCATAATCAAGCAGGCGGTACTCCAGTTGGTATTCTCTCGGACCCAGGTTTTCTATATAGGCATTCACCCCCTCGGAATAGGCTTTCAGGGCTTCGGCGGTTTCAGGGTCATGCATGGCGCTGTCGAGGGCCTTTTCTGCGGCCCATACCATTCCGAAACGGCGCTGGAAGCGGTCGTATTCAAGGGCTTTGTCGCCAACCAATTCCGATAGTCTTCCGGCGGCGGCGAAGGTTTGGAACTCCATTTGCCAAAGGCGCTGCTTTGCAGTCAGGTAGCCCTGGGCATAATACAGGTCATGCAGGTTTTTGGCAAAAATGCTGTGAATCAGGTTGCTGTCGGTGCCTACATGCAAGGGCGCTTTCAGGCCTTCAGGCGGAATGCCTGAGGTGTCTGGCATTTCA
>JAZKBN010000008.1:56857-62063 GCA_040388605.1 Bacteroidota bacterium
GTCTTCGGCAAGATTCAGGAAGCCGGTATAGGGGCTGAAAAAAGGTCCGGCAGGCGGCACAGGTCCCCATTTGTTGCCCAACGCGAAAACAAGCCCAATGCTCAGCAGGCCGTAAATAATGGCTGGCAACAAATGTTTTCGGCTGCGCGGACTCATGCTCTTTCAGTTTTATTCTTCAGGGTGCAAGGTAAGAGATTCACTTCCTGATAGCAACAGCATTCATTCTCAATTACCAACAAAAAAACCGGGCAAAGCCATAAGCCCTGCCCGGTTTAATTCAGCAAATATTCGCATTATCAGGATGCAAAGGCTTAGGCTAAGAGGCCGCCGGCATTAAGCCAGTTATGGCGGGCCGTTTTAGATACCTCAACAAATTCTTTATCGAAACCTTGTCCGGCTGCATCGAGGGGCAGGCGAAGCGGGCGTTGGCCTTTGGGGGTTTTAATGAGATGCAATACGCCGTCGGCAATGGCTTGCGGGTCAGATTTATGCTTGTCGAAACCGGCAAACATGGCTGCGCCTATTTTTTCGCTTACCTGTTTGGCGTGGTCGCCGTAGGCTTCTGTTATGTGCTCACGGTCGGCGGAAACGCCTGCTTTACCGAAAATCTCGGTAGGGTATGCGCCCGGCTGTATGCTTACCGTTTCTATGCCGAAAGGAGCAAGCTCGGCGCTTTGGCCTTCGGTTAAGCCTTCAAGCGCAAATTTAGAGATGTTGTAGGGCACCGAGTTCGGAAGAGAGAACAGGCCCAGGCCCGAGCTGATGTTGATAATCAGGCCTTCGCGACGTGAACGCATGCCCGGAAGCACGGCATTGTTCAGGCGCAGAACGCCGTACAGGTTCACATCGAGCAGGTTATGTACCTGCTGCACCGAAAAAGCTTCAAGAACGCCTCCGCCATAAACGCCTGCATTGTTTACCAATACATCTATTTGCCCGTGTTTGGCAATAATATCGGCCACAGCCGAGTTTACCGAAGCATCGTTGGTAACGTCAAGCTCCGCCACTTCAACGCCGGGTATGCCTGATAATTCAGCGGCAACCGCTGCATTTTTATCTTTAGTGCCGCGCATGCCGGCTATTACGGTATAGCCTTCTTTCGCTAATGTTTTTACTGTAAGCTTGCCGAAGCCGGTGCTTGTACCTGTTACTAATACTGTCTTGCTCATTGTGGTTTTTAAGCTTTTTGTTTCTTTGTTGGTTTTGTCCGGGGAATTTGTTTCCTTTGGTTACGCAAAGAAACTATTGATAGTTTCAATCTGCAACTATTGGGCAAAAACAAGCTTAAATACCGGTTACCTTCATGTAACCATTAGGGCAAACGGCTTCTTTAAGCAGGAATTTATGGGGCCCGGCCCGCATGATATGTTATGCCTAAGCAGCTTATTCCTGCTGAATTTACCCCTTTCAGAAAATGAGAAACGAACAGTTTGAAACGGCAAGCTGCCCCATGATGCGCTCAATGGCGGTTTTGGGCAGCAAATGGAAGCCGCTTATTATACACAGAATAAAAGACCGCAACCTGCGTTTCGGTATGCTGGCGGCGCAGATACCGGTTATATCGCGCAAGGTGCTTACCGAGCAGCTTAAGGAAATGGAGGAAGACGGTTTGCTGAAGCGCGAGGCTTTCGGGGAAATTCCGCCAAGGGTGGAATACAGCCTTACCGAAGCCGGCAAAGCCCTGCTGCCCATACTTGATTCGCTGTGCGCCTGGAGCCACCAATACTGCAACTGCGATGAGTACCCGATACTTACCGAGCCGGAAATAAAAGCCTGCTCAGCCGCCGCATAAGCCCCGCAATAAATACCGGCTCTTTTTCTTTTGCGCCCTTGAAAATTGCCTGCATTTTGATGTTATATTGCATACCCCATTGCTGCCGGCTTTCCCGGCAGCGCAGGCATTAAGGCCCCCCCATGCCGACAGGCGCTCTTACCAATATATTTACCGGCTATATGGAAAAACCCGCAACCGTTTATTTCAGGCGCGCCCGCAACGAGGATCGCCGGAGCAATGCCCCCGCAGAGCTTAAAGATGCCATAGGCGGTCTTTTAAAGCATTATCGTATTGAAGGCAAGTATAACGAAACGCATATTCTCAATTCATGGGAACGCGTAATGGGCATGGCCGTAAGTCGCCGCACCACCCGCATTTTCGTAAGCGACAGAACTTTGTATGTAGAGCTCAGCTCGGCGCCGCTCAAGCACCAGCTGAACCTGAGCCGTACCCTCATTCGTGAACGCCTGAACGCCGAGGCCAAAAGCGATTCCATTGATGAGGTAGTGTTCCTGTAGCACCCAGCCCCGCGACGGCCTTATCTGTCGCTTTTGCACATTTGCAGGATTTTTTGCCCGCTGATGTGAAGCCGAGGCCGGGTTTGCCCCTGCCGCGCATTTTCGCTACTTTTGCGGCATACGTAATGTTCATCGTATAAAACCCCTGATGTTTACAAGCAATAGTGTATTAACAATAATACTGTTACAGGCCGGCAAAACCGGAGTTGATTACTCGCAGATCCTGATGTTCGGGCTGCTGGCAGTTATATTTTACTTCTTTATGATCAGGCCCCAGCAAAAGGCCCGTAAAGACGCCGCCGAATTTATTAACACCGTTAAAAAAGGTGACGATGTAATTATGGCAAGCGGCATGCATGGCAAAGTGGTATCTATAGACGATAAGCACGTTGTTATTGATGTGGACCGAGGCACCAAAATCAAGTTCGAAAAAGTAGCCATCAGCGGCGAAAGCACTAAGAAAATGAATGATTTGGCCGCCAAAGAAAAAAGCGCCGGCGTTACCAAGTCAGATTCTTAGGAATCAGCATATTTAAGCATTGTAACCCGGCAGCATTGCCGGGTTTATAATGCACTGAGTTCGGGCTGTAAAGCCATATTAACAGTACCCCGGCTTTCGCCCGGTTTTGCCCTGCTTAAAACCGGAAACCCGGTTTTAACGCGGATTCGGCAGCAAAAGGCTTATTGCATCAGAGCTTCTGAATACTGCAAGCCTGTACCTGCCTGAGCCTGTTGCACCTGTTTACCAAATGTTACCTGTAATTTACCTTGGCTTCAAACGTAAAACCGGATCGCAACCTGTGGATTATTATTTTCCGGGCACTGTTCGTGCGCAAATGGCGCGAATGGCGTGCGGTTACGGCCTGCCTTTTAGCCGCAACTGTTATTTGGCTGCTCAACGCCCTTAATAAAGATTACGTTACCCAAATATCTTACCCCATCAGGCTGGTTTACGACGAAAAGCAAATTCTGCCCGTAACAGAGCTGCCGCGTACCATAGATATGAACGTGAGCGCCGATGGCTGGCACCTGCTTCGCCGCACTTTTTGGTATAAAATACCCCCTGTTATTTATACTCCGCCCGGTCTGCCCGCCACCAAGTTTGTAACTGCCCTGCAATTGCTTTCGGCTGCCAAGGAGCAGATGAGCGATTTGCAGATTAATTACGTAGTTACCGATTCCCTTTATACCGATTTCAGCCCCGTTGGCTCCCGCAAATTCCGGGTGGTGGCAGATACTACTGCCCTTAAATTCAGCGATGGTTACCGCAGGCTGAGCCCTATTCGTATATCGCCTGACTGTGTACAGGTTACAGGGGCAAGCATTGCGCTTGCCGCCATGCCGCCGCGCATAGTGGTAAAGCTCCCTTCTAAAACGGTAGATGAAACGTACCAGGAGGTTTTACCGCTTCCGTTCCCCGAAACCAAATTGATAACGCCTGTTAACAAGGAGGTATTAATAGAATTTGCCGCCGGCAACGGGTATTATTACGAGGTGCTGCTGCCCGTTTATCTCGAAAATTGCAATGGCATGCCCGATTCTTTAAGCTATATGGCCCGTGTGGGCTACGTGGTTCCAAAAGATTTGCCCGAAGGTCCGAGGCCCTTTGATCAATTCAGGCTTATTGCCGATTGCAGCCGCAAAGAACGGGGCAAGGTGCAGATTGTGCTCATTAAAATGCCCGAGGGCATTGAGAAAACCGGTATCTATCCCGAGGAAATAGACCTGAACAGGGGTAAAAGAAAATGATTCCTTCTGCTGCCTACAGCAATTCAGATACAGGGGCTCTGCCTTTGCAGGTGGGCATAACCGGGGGCATAGGTACCGGCAAAAGCCTTGTGAGCCGTATTTTTAATGTGCTCGGCGTACCGGTTTACGATGCCGATACAAGCGCGAAGGAACTTTACGTAACAGACCCCGGCCTTAAAGCAGAAGTGATTCATAACTTCGGGCCTGCCGGCTATTTACCGAACGGGAACCCCGACAGGGCTTACCTTGCCGCCCAAATATTCAATAACCCTGAACGCAAGGCCCTGCTAAACAGCCTTGTGCACCCAAGGGTAGGGCAAAACTACCGAGATTGGGCTTCGGCCAACCGGCAGGCGGCTTATACTTTAAAGGAAGCTGCCATTATGTTTGAATCGGGATCTTATAAAATGCTCGATTTGGTAATAGGGGTATCGGCCCCGCATGATTTGCGCATACAACGAGTTCTGGCCCGCGACAGCAGGCGTACCGAGGCTGATGTAAAAGCCATAATAGCCAACCAGATGCCCGATGAGGAGCTGCTCCGCCGGGCCGATTTTATAATTTATAACAACGAGCAGCAAAGCGTTTTACAACAGGTTTTAAAGCTCGATAAGCTGCTCAGGCAAAAGGCGCATCAGCACAGGCAGCAAAACATTTAAGCTCATTCCCGTTCTCATTATGGAAAATTACAGCATTGTGCTCTTTATTTTGGCTGTAATGATTGGCCTTTCGGCTATGGCCGAAAAGATAAAGCTGCCTTACCCTATCCTGCTCATATCGGCAGGCATTGTTGCGGGCTTTATTCCCAGGCTGCCCCTGAACATTGAGCTCAACCCCGATATTGTTTTCCTTGTTTTTTTGCCGCCCCTGCTCTACGATGCCGCATATAATATTTCGTTCAAAACTTTTCAAACCAATATAAGCACCATAAGCACTTTGGCTATTGGCCTGGTGTTTATAACCGCATCGGGCATAGCTGTTACCGCACATTACCTGATACCGGGTTTTACATGGCCACTTGCATTTGTATTGGGCGCTATTCTTTCCGCCACCGATGCCGTAGCTGCATTAAGCATAACCAAAGGCCTGGGCCTTTCGCATAATACCAATACCATTCTTGAAGGTGAAAGCCTTGTGAACGATGCTTCTGCACTGGTGACTTACA
>JAZKBN010000008.1:62073-66767 GCA_040388605.1 Bacteroidota bacterium
TCGTGATTTGGAAAGCGAGCCTCAATTTTGCGCTCATGATGGGCGGGGGAGTGCTTATTGGTTTTGTTATGTCGCATGCCCTTGCTTTTATACTGAAGCGCGTAAATCATAAGGGGGTGGTGTGCATCAGCTTTATGCTGCTTACGCCTTTTCTTACTTACCTGCTTGCCGAAACCTGCCATGTATCAGGTGTAATTGCAGTGGTATTACTGGGCCTCGGCATATCAAGGTTTAACAATACAGAGCTGCCCGAAAACCTGAGGCAGCAGAATAAAGCCTTTTGGGATGTCATTATTTTCCTGCTCAACGGGCTCATTTTCATATTAATAGGTCTTCAATTGCCTTTTGTGGCCATTGGCATACCCAAACATGAGCTGTGGCCCTATATCGGCTACAGTTTCCTGATTACAGTGGTGGCATTGGTGCTGCGCACCATCAGGGTTTTCTGGCAGCAGCGTGGGCTTGATTTGGCATTCAGCAAAAAAAAGAACGGCGTTACCGAAGATGCCCTGCTCGATTTTAAAAACAGCCTGATTATCAGCTGGTCGGGTATGAGGGGTATAGTATCTTTGGCGGTGGCAATAGGTTTGCCTGCCACTTTGCAAACCGGGGAGCCCTTCCCCATGCGCGACCCTATTATATTTATGAGCGTAGCCGTGGTGCTCTTTACGCTTATAGGGCAGGGCCTTACCCTGCCGTGGCTTGTAAAAGCCCTGAACGTGCGCGAGGAAATGCTGAATGCCGCTATTGCCAACGGCACAATGCCGGTTCCGGGATTAAAAAATGAAAGTGATGCTGAACGCGAAAGAAACCGGAGGGTATGGGGCAAAGGCCGCGACAGGCGGAATTTCAGGTTGCCGGAATAATTCCCGGTCTAATGGCAATCAGGCCTCTAAAATGGCTTTCAGTTCGGCATCGCTGTTGAAATCCATTTCTGCGCAGGCATCTATGCCCAGGTAAACAGCGCTTAAAAGTATGGCTTCTGAAAGCTCCGGCAGGCTGAGGCCTTCCTTTACATAATCGCCGTTATTGCGCACAAAGCGGATAAGGCCGTTATATACCGCCCCCAGGTTAGGAATTAAAGGCAGCACCTTGGCCTGTATATAAGGTTCTGTACCATCGCCGCCGAGGCCTGCTTCAAGGTCTTCGAAGCTGAATTCTATCTCTTTTTCCTGCTCGGTGGCACAGAGGTAGGTAACCTCTATAGATTTATTGAAATAGTATATATATGCCTTTTTAAGCAGTATATGCAGATCTGCCAGGTTGCTGAATTGTTCCGGGTCTGAATCTACAGCTTCAGCGAACATGGATACAGCTTCTGCCATCAGGGCTACAACGCCCTCGGCTTCCTCTTCGCCCATAAGCTGCTTTTTGTCGCCGGTTAAAAATGCCGATTCGGGGTTCTCATTGGCCAGCTTAATGGCGAGGAAAAGTATTTCCTGCTGTATTTTTTCTCTCATGGGTGGGTTTGTAAAGGGCTGATGCGCTTTGTAAAATTTATATAATTCTGAATTCCAGCCGCTTAATAATCGAGCTCGCCATAATAGCAAAAGGCTAAAAATATGCCGCTCAGCACTAAAATTTCGGCCATATCCTTTATCTCGACACCTGATCTTTTTGCCTTTTTAGAACTGTGCGCCTGCTGAATCAAGAGGCTGACTATTAAAGAAAGCTTCGGGATAATGGGCAGCAGGCGGGCCTGCATGTGCGGCTCCAGGTTGCTGCCGTAAAATACCGGCTGTATATCATCTATGCTCACCGACAATTCAAAAGGGATCTTATGCCTTTTGGCATATACCAATTCCAATGTTTTGCAGAAGAAAAGCTGAAAAGCCATATCGAGAAAAGTGGTGATGTAGTTTTTCTTAACCAAATCTGCCCCGTAAAATTCAGCCGAGTCACAGAAACCCTGAACGGAAATACTCATTTCAAGCAGCAGTTGGTTAAACTCTTCTGAGTTAACGAGCGATGCGTTTTCTTTAGGCAAAAAAGCTGCCTCCGGATGAGATATTGCAAGCTCTGCCGCTTTGAACAATATATCACTTAAGCTATTGTCTTTCATGTAATTAAGTATGATTAATTGTGTTGGCCTAATTACAGGCTTTCCAATTCAGTTTCCTTATCCAAATCCATTTCCCGGCAAAACTCGGTAGCTACAAAAACAGCCGCCATGAGCACGCTTTCAACCATATCGGCCAAAGGCAAATGCTTTTTACGGATATATTTATTGCTGCTTATGTACTTACAAAGCTCGGGGAGCATCAGGTTAAGCTTGTTTACAACGGGTACCAGCCTGAGCGCAACCACCGGGGGAATATTCTTTTTCCCTGCCTTGTTTTTTAGATCTTCGTACTTAAAATCAATAGTGCCCAAGTTGCCGAAAATGTATTGGCAGCAAAGCTCAACCGTTTTGTCGAAGTAAAAATTATATGCATTTTCAAGGGTTTCGCCCATGGTGGCAATGCCTATGTTGCGTTCCGGGGCGCCCTTTGTGGCCTTAAATATGATTTCAGAATACTTTGAAACCCCGTTTGCCATGGTGCGGGTTATTGAAAAAACATCTTCCGACGAAATGGTATTACCCACCTTACCGGTTAAAAAAGCCATTTCCCGGTTATGTTTTGCCAGCTGCATGGCGTATTCAACTATTTCTTTGCCTGCGCGTAAGTCTTCCATATTGTCGGCATTGCCGTTTTCAGGGCGCAATTTAGGGCTATTCCGGCTTTTTTAGCGCACCGGGGTTGTCGGCGTTTTCATTAAGGCGCATTTCCCACCAGCCTACATTATGCCATTTGCCCAGCTTATAGCCAATTTCCGGGAAAATAATGAGGGGCCTGAAGCCTGCCGCCTCGTGTAAAGATGTGCTGGCCACATTAGGAAGCGTTATAATTCCGTACAGGTTTACCACGCCTATTTTTCGCAGGCGCGCAATAAGCTCTTTGTAAAGCGTAAGCCCTATTCCCCGCCTCTTAAACCGTTCCGATACATATACCGAAGTTTCGACGCTCCAACCATAAGCAGCCCTGTCGCGGTGGGCGCTTGCATAAGCATAGCCTGCCACCTCGCCGTTAATATCGGCAACCAGCCAGGGGTATTTCTCCATGTTTTTTGCCATGCGGCGACGCATTTCCTCTTCATCGGGTGCTTCGGTTTCGAAGCTTACGGCCGAATTGATTACGTAAGGAGCGTAAATGGCGCAAAATGCCTCGGCATCTTCCGGGCGGGCGTTTCTTATCAGCATCTTTTTACGGCATTTAATGGGCAGTTTAAATTCGTTTTCGGCCGTTACGAAAGCGAATCATAATGTTTTGAACAAAGAAAATTTAATTTTACTTTAGATTAAGACCGCAGGCAGGAGCGTTTTTTACCCATAACCGTAAAGGTTTAACCCGCTTAAGGGGCTGCAAATTAGCTTTACCGGTTTATTAAACCTTACAATATCAATAAGATAGAATTCTTTAGCCTTATAATCTTAATTCGCCTGCCATATATTACCAAAGTTCATACCGGTATGGTAATAGTGAAATCATGATTTTTAGCCAAAGCCGAAGCATGCTTATTACCGTATGTATGCCGGTAGCCGGGAAAGTGCTATTTTTGAATATAAAACCTGGTATTAATGGCCATAAACCTCAGCGACAACGGTTTCAGTACCCGCAAAAACCGACTCTATACTATACTCTGCGCCGTTTTCCTGACCAACGCGCTGCTTGCAGAGATTATTGGCGTTAAAATATTTTCGGCAGAAAGTACTTTGGGCTTGCAGCCTATGCAAATACCATTGCTTAGCGGCGCACTTGATTTTAACCTGACAGCCGGGGCAATTATTTGGCCCTTTGTGTTCATTACTTCAGATATTATTAATGAATACTTCGGTAAAACGGGTGTGCAGCGCATAAGTATAGTAACAGTGCTTTGTATCGCATACGCATTCCTGATGATTACGGTAGCCACCAAATTACCTCCCGCCCAATTTTGGCTTGATGTAAATAAGAATACCGGTGGCAAGGCAGATTTTAACATCAATACGGCCTTCAACAACATTTTCAGGCAGGGCGGCGGCATTATTTTGGGGAGCATAAGCGCTTTTTTACTTGGGCAGGTGCTCGATGTTACCGTTTTCCACTGGCTCAGGCGTAAAACCGGGCCGGGGCAAATTTGGTTACGGGCAACCGGCAGCACCTTGGTAAGCCAGTTAGCCGATAGTTTCGTGGTTTTAGGCATTGCCTTTTATGTGTTCGGGAACTGGAGCTGGCAAATGGTGGTATCGGTGGGTATTATAAACTATATATATAAGGGAGCTGTTGCCCTGCTGCTGACCCCATTATTGTACCTGGCCCATTCATTTATCGACAAATGGTTGGGCCCCGAACATGCGCATGTGCTTATTGAAGAAGCAAACGATTATAAGAAAGACCTGGTTTAGCAGGCATGTAAAACCATACAGAATGAAATGCGGAAAGCTTACCGGGTACAGATACAGCTAATGGTGCAAGGCATTGCGTTTTATAAAAGCATATTTTGGGCCTTGAATCGCAATAAGGTACCTAATACGCCACCCCAAAAAATACATAGCCCATTTCTGAAAGTTTTATTTGCCTGTAAAATGCTGATTAACAGTTGAATTAAGGCAATAAGTCTACCTCACCCCGAAAAAAAGATCATATTTTTTGCCTAGATAGTTTGCACTAATA
>JAZKBN010000009.1:0-12993 GCA_040388605.1 Bacteroidota bacterium
AGAATCGAACTCATATCTAAAGTTTAGGAAACTTCTATTCTATCCGTTGAACTACGGGGCCGAGAATTCAATATGGCCTGCAAAGGTAGCGCTTTTTGCACCATTTTCAAGCCATATTCTTAGCTTCAGCGCTTCCCGGAACGGAAAATTTCATCAAGGCTTTGGGTATCGAGTATCGATATAGTTGGTACACCATCGGGGCTGTTATGAGGCAGCCTGCAGGAAAACAACCTGTTTACAAGCTCGCGCAGCTCATCCTGGGTATGTTGAGCCTTTCCCTGCATAGAAACACGTTTTGCCAGCGACAGTGCAATACGCTCTCTTTTAGGCACTTTGGTATCTTTATCTTCCTGCAGCCTGTGCAATACCTGGGCGAACAGGTCGCGCTCATCGGTATTGCTTAAGTCTGCAGGTATGCCCCTGAAAACCAAGGCCTGCTTACCCGACACCTCAAACAAAAACCCGAATGCCGCAAATTCCTCCTGCAGCTCTACAGCGGCCCCGAAGTCTGCCCTGCTGAGTTCAAGCGTTTTTGGGAAAAGTACCTGTTGGCTGTGTCCTTTATGCTGCTCGGCTGCGGAAAGAAATTTTTCATACAAAATGCGTTCTTTGGCTGCCTGCAGGTTTACCATCATCATGCCCGATTTTACCTGGGTAAAAACATAACCCTGGGCCTGCAAAAACACGATATCGCCGGCGAGTGCCGGCCCCTGCTCCTCTTTTGCTTCCGGTAAAAAGCCGCCCTGAACTCCGGTATTTCCCGGCGCCGGCCGTTGTCCCGACATCACAATTCGCGGCTCAGAAAAAGCTTTATTGCCCGCCTCGCTGAAAGGAGACTTCCTCTCGAAAGCCTGTAAAGCCTGCTCGGGGTTATATAGCTTTTCCCAGTTATTAAGGTTATTGGCTTCTCTTTTGTCCTGGGCTAAGCCGGGCATTCTGCTCATTACTTTACGCTCTCCTGAACCGAAACTCTTTGAAACCTGATCTTTATCTGATGGCTGCCTTTTCCTGAATTGCTCGGTTTCATATTCCGCCAGTCCCGGTATTTGAACTATGTTGTCAAAATCAAGAGATGGCGCAATATTATTCATACTTAACATTCGCCTGATTACTGTCAGTAGAATGGTATAAACAGATCTTTCATCTTCAAACTTGATCTCCGTTTTAGCAGGATGCACGTTTACATCTATATGCTTGGGGTCAACTTCAAGAAACAATACATAGAACGGGTGCGTTTCAGGCTGCAGCATTTGATCAAAGGCAGTAAGAACGGCATGGTGCAAATATGAGCTCCTGATAAAGCGGTTGTTGACAAAAAAATACTGCTCCCCTTTTCCCTTTCTTGCATGTTCAGGTTTGCCTACATAGCCCATAATATTTACCTGGTCGGTATCTTCTTTACAGGCAATTAATTGTTCACGGTAGCTGTTCCCGAAAATGTCAACTATACGTCGGCTAAGCTTACCGGCTGCAAAATTAATAGGGTCTAAATCATTTTGCTGCATCCTGAAATGCAATTCAGGATGCGCCAATGCCAGGCGCTGAAATTCTTCTAATATATAGCGCATCTCAACCGAATTACTCTTCAGGAAATTACGCCTTGCCGGTACGTTGAAAAATAAATTCCTGACAGATATAACGGTTCCGGGCTCGCATGCCGCCGGTTCATGCTCTTTCACTTCACCGCCTTCAATGCGTACAAGGGTACCCAGCTCATCGGGCTGCATGCGGGTTTTTAATTCAACCTGCGCAACGGCTGCTATGCTGGTCATGGCCTCACCCCTGAAACCCATGGTACGTATGGTATAGAGATCTTCGGTGCTGCGCAGCTTGCTGGTGGCATGCCTGCCAAAGCAGGCCAGGGCATCGTTGAAATTCATGCCTTTGCCGTTGTCAACAACCTGTATCAGGCTGCGGCCGGCTTCTTTAACAGTTAAGAAAATACGGGTGGCCCCGGCATCAATGGCATTCTCTACCAGCTCTTTTACCACCGAAGCCGGACGCTGCACCACTTCGCCGGCATTAATCTGGTTGGCTACGTGGTCGGGTAAAAGGCGGATAACATCACTCATAGTGCAAATCTGGAGCAGGTACTCTGCCCGTACAAAGGCAGAAATACAAAGATAAGCAAGCCGGAGGTGAATTATTCTGAAGCCGATTATAATCCCTGGCTTTTATGGTATAAAAGGCAGAAGCCGGAAAACAAAGTTAACCGGCTTGCCATGGTAATCCACCTGCTTCACTATAGAACATAGTGTAAAATCTTTAATGAACGATGCGCTCTTAATTGCTCAGTATTAGCAGGGAAAAGGCAGAAGCCGGAAACAAGGTAATCCGGCTTGCCATGGTAATCCACCTGCTTCACTATTGAACATAGTGTAAAATCTTTGAACAATGTGTTTTAATTGGGGCTCAGGGGCGTTTTTGAAGGCATAAGCCGGAAAACATGGTAATCCGGCTTGCCCGACAATCCACCTGCTTCACTGTCCTTTCGGAACAGTGCTAATCCTCACAATAATGAATCATTTAAAATCCCTTGGGCCGGCCATGCTAATCATACCGGCAGGAATTTTAGAGAAGTCTTCAGGCTCTGCCTCCTGTTGGGGCGTTGCAGATACCGCTTTCTCCAGTACGTCTTTAATATTTACACGCTTACCGTCTTTGTAGGTAACAATCCAGGCATCATTAACGCCCATTTCGCGCATGTATTTTTTAAAATTATCTGCTTCCCAATAGTCACCGAAAAAGCCGAGGGTATATTTACGAAGGCCGTCGGGGTCTACTTCGCCGGTAAAATTGCGGCTGTTGTTCAGGTACTTCTGCAGGTTACGGTTACGAAAAGCACCAATCTGCACTTTAAAAACAACACCTGCGGGTAAAGTTCCAACATTTGCAGTCACACCCATTGGCTCTTTGGCAGTGCCGGCAGCGGCTGTTGTACCGGTGTTGTCTGCTTCAGCATCTTCCCCTGCAGGCTTACGATTTACCGAAGCAGATTTTATCAGGTTATTTGCCTTACCGGTTACCCCGGTTGCAGCGGTTTTAGTTTGTGCGGCAACAGTTTGAACAGGCTCTATGCCGGTTGTAACCGGGCTTCCGTTCAGGTTACCGGTCAGGCTGTTGGTGCCTGCAGGAGCAGCGGCCTGGGCATTATATGCTTTAAGCTTGTTGGCAAAAGCGGGCGAGCTTTTTGCGGCATCGGCAAGCAGGCCGCTTTGGGTATTGTTCACCATGCGCAGCGAGTCCATTGAAGCCTTGTACCGGGAATTTTCTGCTTTCAGTCCGCTTATTTCGGTCATGCGGGTATCCATTTCGGCCTGCACTTTGTCAAGTATTTCTTTGTACTTGTCAACGTCTACCTTGAATTGGTCGCGTTCCTGCACCACCTGCTTAAATTCAAGCGGGGCCATTTTGCTTTTTGCCTTTTTCCAGGCTTTCTCATCCTGCTTTAAATAAGCCTTTTCCTCCTTGGTAAGCACGTGCTTTGCCGTATCGGTTTGCGCAAATGCACTGCCGAATGTACTGAAAGCCAGTATTCCTGCAACGGCAAGCCCCGGGCGAAAAACCCTGACTGCTGCTATTATTTTTTCGGAAATGACAATAAGGGTCCGTATATGCCTGAGAGTGCGCATAAATTAGATTTATTTAATATGGTACAGAATTATTTTCCTAAGGCTCCCGTCTTGTGTATTTGCTCATCCGGGATTGGCAACAATGGTTTTAATGTAATATTCATGCAGAGGCATGGTAAGTATATTTTCAAAAGGCAAAGCATTCCACCCCCTGCCGAAAATTGTATTTTTCAGGGCAGGCCGGTAATTGCCTTAAATTCTTTTAATGGTGTTGCCTTTTAACCGAAAGCCTTAGCTGA
Source organism: Bacteroidota bacterium (assembly GCA_040388605.1). Classification (GTDB taxonomy): domain Bacteria; phylum Bacteroidota; class Bacteroidia; order Cytophagales; family Flexibacteraceae; genus JAZKBN01. Next base: position 3,872 of record JAZKBN010000009.1, read on the forward strand.
GGCTTCCAATCATATCTTCGGGTTTAACCCAGGCGTCAAATTGCTCGCTGGTAAGGTAACCAAGCTCAAGGGCTGCTGCGCGTAAAGAGCTTCCTCCCTTATGTGCTTTCTTGGCTATGGATGCCGCTTTTTCATAACCGATATGGGTATTGAGCGCGGTAACCAGCATGAGCGAGTTCTCCAAATTATCTTTCAGGCGGCTGTAATTTGGCTCAATGCCAACTGCACAGTGGTCGTTGAAAGACTCTGATGCATCGCCAACAAGGCGGGCGGCCATCAGCAGGTTAAATATGATTACGGGCTTGAAAACATTGAGCTCGAAGTGTCCGTTCATGCCGCCGATTGTGATGGCTGCATCGTTACCAACCACCTGCGCGCAAACCATGGTGAGGGCTTCGCATTGGGTGGGGTTTACTTTGCCGGGCATTATGCTGCTTCCGGGTTCGTTTTCAGGAATAAGTATTTCGCCTATGCCGCTGCGGGGTCCGCTGGCAAGCAGGCGCACATCGTTCGCTATTTTCATCAGCGATACCGCCAATTGCTTCAGCGCCCCTGATGTTTCAACCATGGCATCGTGCGAGGCCAGGGCTTCAAATTTATTTTCGGCGGTTACAAAAGGGTGACCGGCCAGCTCTGCTATCTTTTTGGCTACCAGTACATCGTAGCCTTTGGGGGTATTAATGCCGGTGCCTACGGCTGTGCCGCCCAATGCCAGTTCGGCAAGGTGGGCCAATGTGTTCCGTAGCGCCCTGAGGCCATGGTCAAGCTGGGAAACATAGCCTGAAAACTCCTGGCCCAGGGTTAACGGGGTCGCATCCATCAGGTGGGTACGACCTATCTTCACTACACCTGCAAATGCTTTAGCCTTCCCGTCCAGCGTCTCACGCAGCTTCAGCACTTTGGGAATAGTCTGTTCAGCTATCAACTTATAGGCTGCAATGTGCATGGCAGTGGGAAAAGTATCGTTGCTGCTTTGGCTTTTGTTAACGTCGTCGTTAGCGTGCAGCACTTTTTTCTCGTCAAGAAGATTGCCGCCGTTGAGCACATGGGCACGGTTGGCAACCACCTCGTTAACATTCATATTACTTTGTGTACCGCTGCCTGTTTGCCAAACCACAAGGGGGAACTCATCGGCAAGAGCGCCGGTAAGAATCTCGTCGCAAACCCTGCCTATAAGCTCGGTCTTTTCGGCAGAAAGTACGCCTAACTCATTGTTAGCCAATGCGGCTGCTTTCTTAAGAATGGCAAATGCCGATATTACTTCCGTGGGCATCAGGTGCCCGCCTATTGTAAAATTCTCTTTGGAACGCTGAGTTTGCGCACCCCAGTAACGATGTGCCGGAACATTTACCGGGCCCATGGTATCTTTTTCGATGCGGAATTCAGTATTTTGCGCCATTGTGATTTTAGTATTTAATGCAGATGGTTAATGTTTCCCATGCCTTTGATTTGGCCTGCCGGTTTTAAAGCCGAACCCTTACAGGAAGTATTACTTTAATTGAACGTTGTAAATATCCGCAAGATAAAACGATTAAAGCAAATTTATTTAATAAAAGAATTAGGTAAAGCCATTTAACACACTGTAAAACAACGTATTAAATGAAAAAATATTTTTTTATTGTTGCGGTCAATTACCCCGGTTTTCATGGAGCTTATAAAACTTACGACCTGTAAAAGGCGAAAAAATGGTTTGTTGCCAAGGTAAAAGCACTCGATTTTGGGTTTAACAGCGGGCTGTATCGACTTCGGTTTTGAACAGTCTTAACACAGGGAAACACCCGAAATCGGAAAGTCTTTTGCTGGATAAATACCGGGCAACAGGAAATACTTTCTAAAGGCTTAAAACCATATTCCCCTGAAAACCAACTCCGGGAATGAACGGGTTAGTAATTTTGAGGCAAGTAAATATGACTTATTTAACGTGAATTCGGGTTAAGGAAATAATGGCTCGTATTTAGGCTGGGCGCCTCAATCGCCGGCGCATGGCTTGCCTTTTCAGGCTAAAAATAGAAACTTTTGGCCCGGCGCTTCGCTTCTAAATCGCGCGAAAAGCGCGATTTACCAAAACTTTCAAATATTTTTATCCTGAAAAGGCGGGGATTTCCAACGGGTAGAGCGATTTTCTTTCAAAATCCCTTATCCCGAATTCACGTTATTTAATAACAATTATATTTTTACTTACACAAAACCCTTGCAACGCCATCAGTTAAAACTGCCTGCCACCCTTGCCCTGATTTCAGTTAACGATGTGGTATTGCTGAATTTACCGTCGGCGTAAATAAGCTGCAGAGCCCCTGTGTTTTCTTCCTCCCATGTACATTCGTCGATTAGCGTAAACGAGGTTTCGGTTTTCATAACCTTAATCAGCCCCTTTGCCGATTTTTTTGTTCCGTCGTCTGTTACAGGGTTTTTGAAAATGTTTCTTTGTTCCCCGTTTATTTCAACAAAGGTGGCTTTGCAGGCAAGGCCTAAAGTATCGCGGGTATTGAATGTATATGTAAAGCTTCCTATGCCAAAAACCACGTTGCTGCTTGCAAAACCTTTGGCTGCCAGGCGGGCGCAGATGCTGTCGGCCAATTGCAGGGTTATGCTGTCGCCGTAAATTACGCCTATGTGCGGGTCCAGCACCTTATAGCCTGCTGCATTCACAGTGCCGCCGAATACTTCCCAAAGCAACTCAACCACGCCTTTATCTGCAGGTGATTCACCGCCTTCAGTGGTATCAAGCTTATTGGTATTGAGTCCGCAAACAATATCGGCCGGGTTGCCTGAATCAGGACGTATGACCAGCTTACCGTTACGGGCCAGCACAATTTCTTTCAGGGCAGGCAGGTACACAGTAATTACCTTCCATAAATCCCAGGTATCTGACACCACCGATAATACGCCTGCCGGATAAAGTGTAAGCAGCCTCTGAAACGTTTCCTGCTCCGATTCCTTAGAGCCCGCGCACATAACACTGTGCTCCGATGCCGGAACCGAGCCTACCACGAAACCTGTTTCGTTATAATATTTCCTTGCCCCGTAAATCACGGGCAGTGTATCTGAACCCATAAAACATGTGGCATGCCCAAGGCCCGACGATATAGCCGCTTCAACAGAATCCATGCCGCGCATCGAAAAATCGTGCCCCTGCCAGTTCAGGAAACCTATATTTTCGGGGTCCGTTTTTTCAAGCCAGGCTTTTTGCACTTTTAAATATTGGTAAGCAATGGTTGCCGATGTAAGTGGTTTCCAAAGCATGTTGGAAATAATGGTTTCCAGGTAATTAGGTATCCAATAAAAGTCTTTATGGGTGTTGTATATAGTGAGCACCGGTACTTTAAACGGTACCAGACTACCTTCCTCTATGGCTTTTACAACAATGGGCAGGTAGCCGAGATCGTGCAGGGCAGCAATGTGGTCAACATTGTATTCTGCACCCAGGTACATGGTAAGCTCGGCTGCAATTTCGCTGATTACCTGTGCCTTGGGCTGTTTAAAAAAATACAGATCAAATATTTCGTGTAGTTGCTTAACCACCATTTGTTGCCCGAAGGATACAACTTTATCGGTGCCCGGCAGCGCATATTTGCTGCTTCGCGGTGTAAAGTTCGAATACACAAGCGTTGTACCTTCGGGGTACATAATATGATGGCTTGTTTTATAACCGTCTGTAAGCAGGAAGGGGTTAATGTGCATATATTGATTGGCTCTTTCAGGCGCCTGTTGCTTCAGTATTAAAATATGTTGAACTGTATAATTCTGCCCTGCAATGCCGGGTCGGCGGTATCAATGGCTTTATAAGAATCAGTGGTGAATACCTGCTCAAAATTATTGAGCAAAGCATTGAAACCGTTGCTGAATATGCCATGCGTAATAATAAGATACAGTTTTGCAGCAGGTTTGGCAGCTTTCAGTATTTGGGCAAGGTTCGTAAAAGTTCTGCCGCCGTCGCAAATATCGTCAACAATTATATATCGCATGTCGTCGGCTTCGGGCAGGTTAAATATTTCTGTATTAGAAATATTGCCGTTTACATCCCTTGTTTTTGTGGCTACGCTTACCTGCTTTATGTTAAATTTATCAGCTGTTTTATTTACCTTTTTTACAGCGCCGTTATCGGGCGCCAGCAGGCATACATTATCATAAGGCGGCAGCAGGTTCATAGCAGCCAGCGATGCTTCAAACAGCACGCTGTTATCCTGCTTCCTGAAATTATTGAGACATGCTTCCAGCACATCGCTGTGGGGGTCCAGGGTTGTAACCGAGTTATAATGCTGTGCGTTAATAATGGGGCATATTACCTGTTTCAGGTAGTTTACCCCGTTTTCAGTAAAAGCCCTGTCAGATCTGGCACCCAGGAAATAGGGAATATAAACATCTGTTTCTTTAAAGCCCTGGTTCCTGAGCATTGCCGTGGCGCAAAGCAAAATCTCAAGGTCAATGAAAGAATTGAGGCGCGTTTTTATAGTTACAGGCTGTGGTTCCTCAGGCATTTGCCCTGTAAGCTCCACCCCTGATTGGCCATCGGGGAAACGGTTAATTTTATAAGCAATATCAGAATTCCCGGCATTGGCCAGGTTTAGTGTAATCATATTTGCATGCCTGTTCCGGCTGTTTATAAAAATTAACCCTAATTACCTGCACAGCGCTTAGGTGAAAATTTGACGGTACGCGCAAACGTAAATTAAAAATAAAAAACAGCCAAAAAATGTACGCTAATAAATAATTTCGAAGCTTGTTTTATTCAGAATCGCAAAAAAAACAAAGCCCACATAAGCTTATAAAACAATCATTCGGAGTTTACATATCCGGGCAGTTTAAAATCCTTGGGTTTAAGTTAACCCGTTTTTTAAAGTCTGTTTACATTCTTTACCAACCGCAAAGCGGACAAAGTGCAGGGGAAGGCATTCAAAAAAAATCAATTTATTTACCGCTCAACACTTGCCTGCTTAATTGAGTACAGGCCTTATTATATTGCGGGCAATATATGCAAAACCCCAAGCCAAAGCCATGTATATACCCCCTGCCAAAGGAATTGAAGAGTATATAAGCAAGTGGAGCGAAGATGTGCAGGAGCGCCTTTGGATGCTCAGGGAGCTTATTATGTCGCTCAACTACCCTATTGAGGAGGCTGTTAAATGGCGCATACCTTTTTACAGCTGTTCGGGTATGGTTTGTTTTTTAAACAACAGCCCCAAGCGCGGTATAGAGCTGGTTTTTGCTGAAGGAAAAGTCCTGCCCGATCCGCATGGACTGCTGTACGACAACAAAACCACAATGCTCTATTTCGGCTTTCCTGATGCGGCAAATTTCCCTGAAAATGAGCTTCGCGAACTGCTTGAATCGGCTGTAAAGCATAATCTTGAAAGAAAAGCGGTGGCAGCTGCAGCTAAGCAGGCAGCAAAAGCCATGGCAAAGCAAAAACCTGCCAAAACAAGCGGGGCATGAATTGCATTATACATTAAACCACCCGACCGAAAGGCATTCGAATTAATACACCAACAGCAATATGATACCCAATACATCAATACATCTTACTGAATGTCCCCGCGATGCCATGCAGGGACTTAAAGAATTTGTACCTACAGATTTAAAGGTAAAATACCTCAACAACCTGCTAAAGGTAGGTTTTGAGGTGCTTGATTTCGGGAGCTTTGTGAGCCCAAAAGCCATACCCCAAATGGCCGACACCGCCGAAGTGCTCAGCCGCCTCGATATGAGCGCCACAGATACCAAATTGCTGGCCATAGTTGCCAACCTGCGCGGCGCCGAGCAGGCCCTTGCTTACGATGCCATATCTTATACAGGCTTCCCGCTCTCGGTATCTGAAACTTTTCAGCAACGCAACACCAATAAGAGCATAGCTCAGGCCCTTGCCGAGGTAGCCGAAATACAGGACCTCTGCCTGCGCCGGAATATGCACCTCGTGGTTTACCTGAGCATGGCCTTCGGCAACCCTTACGGTGATGCGTATAATCCGGAGCAGGTAAGTGCCTTATGCGACAAGCTGAACGCTATGGATATTAAGCATATAGCCCTCAGCGACACCACCGGTGTAAGCACTGCCGATAATATTGGCCCGCTGTTCCGTGAGCTGGCACCCAAATACCCCAAGGTGCAGTTTGCAGCCCACCTTCATACCCGTCCCGAAGATGCCGCTGCCAAAGTACGTGCCGCTTACGAGGCCGGCTGCCGACGTTTCGATGCCGCATTAAAAGGATATGGCGGCTGCCCCATGGCCGCCGACACCCTAACCGGGAATATGGATACTGAGCTCATGATTGCCGAGCTTGAATCTCTTGGCGAAAAACCCAGCATAAACCGCAATGCCCTCGACGAAGCCGGCCTGGTTGCAGCCGAGGTTTTCGCCTGATAAATTTCAGGCATAATTCCTGTTGCAGGCTTAAGTGCAGGCATTGGTTAAACCATCTGCCCTGAAGCCTGTCTTCAATATTGTAATTCTTAACTAACGTAATTTATAAAACCCAAACCCCTGATGAAAACCAATATACTATCGGCTGTATTCATATTGCTGCTAAGCTTTACAGCCTTTGCCCAAACCCCTGAAAGTAAGCCGAGCCCGGCCGCAACCGCCACAGGTAAAATAGGCGAAGCCAACATTACCATTGAATACAGCAGCCCCGCCGTAAAAGGCCGCAAAATCTGGGGCGATTTGGTACCCTATAACCAGGTTTGGCGCGCAGGTGCCAACGAGGCCACTATTTTTACAACCGATAAAGACATCAGCGTGGAAGGCAATAAGCTGCCTGCGGGTAAATATTCTTTGTTCGCCATTCCCGCTGAAGCTGAATGGACCATTATATTCAACAAAGTTGCTAAACAATGGGGCGCCTATAAGTACACCGATAAGGAAGATGCCCTGCGCGTAAGGGTAAAACCCCGCGAAGCTAAAGAGCAAAAAGAAAGGCTGGCTTACACCATAGATCCTAAAAAAGGTTTTACACTAAGCTGGGATAAGCTTGATGTGCTGGTTTTGGTAAGCAAATAAGGCCGGACTGATAACTACATTGAAACAACAAAAGCATCGGTTTAAGCCGGTGCTTTTGTTGTTTCAAATGGCCTTGCCGCTAATTTAATTCCTTTCCTTTTCGGCCCCTTGCCCGCTTATGCCTATTTTCGCAGGCCGAATATGAACACTGCCCTGCCCTTTTCTACTTTTTTCCGCCTGTTGGCAAAAGCCCTGCTTTGCATTGCTGCCTGCATATTGCTTATGCCCGGGAGCGCCCATGCCCAGCTCGACAACAGCGCCTTTTATGATGCCACCCCCTGGCAACCAGAGGCCGAAGGTAAGCTGTACCTGAATATAAAGGATATGGGCTATATGCAGAATAACGAGTACTTCGGTACCGGGCTCGATGGCTATACACTTTTCGGGAACCAGTTCAGCCCGGGACTTTCATATTATGCCCGGCCCAATATGCGCATAGATGCCGGGGTGTTTCTTCGTAAAGATTTCGGGAACAATAACTTTGCGCAAATACAGCCAACCCTTTCGCTCACGGTTAAGTACGATTCACTCACCTTTATTTTCGGGAACCTCGACGGCAGCCTGCAGCACAACCTGATTCAGCCAATGTATAATTTCGAGAAGGTGATTAACAACCGGCTCGAAAGCGGCAGCCAATTCCTGTATAAAAACCGTTGGTTCAAAGGCGATCTCTGGGTAGACTGGCAGGCAACCGAATACTTCGGCTCAAACTACCATGAGCGCATTTTCGGGGGGCTATCTGTAAATGCTGCACTGATTAACACGCCTGACTGGGGGCTCGATATCCCGTTCCAGTTCACCGCCTACCACAACGGCGGGCAAATAGACACAAGCTCGGCGCAGCAGTTTACCCAAATGAGCAGCGCTCTCGGCATTGGTCTCGAAAAACGATTCGGACCCGGTAACTGGCTGAAATCCATTCGCACAGAAAATTACATTTTAGGGCAAAACAACAACAGCCTGGTTATTCCCCATACCTGGAATAACGGCGGCGGGCTTTATGCCAACCTGCTGCTTAAAACCAAGTGGCTCAGTATTATGGGCAGCCTGTGGTACGGGCACCAGTACATGAACCTGAAGGGCGGTTTCCTGTACCAAAGCCTGGGCAATATGTACAGTGCAACCGGGCCCTATATTGTGGAAGGCAAGCAACTGAGCGGGGCCACCCTGCGCAATCGGAACGTAATCATAATCAGGCTGATGCGTGATTTTAAAATTGCCGAGGGCATTACTGTTACCACCCGCCTGGAGCCGGTTTACCAAACAGATTATGCCAAATGGGAATATAGCTACGGCGTTTTTGTCAACTTCAGAACCGATTTCCTGCTGGCGGCTTTAAAGAAAAAACAACAGTGATTTAAAACTTTTTATGTTATAAACCGGTGCGCGGCTTCATTTTACAAAAAATAATCCCTACTGTTTTCTATCTTTGCGGCTGAATTCACAAAATTAATTCCGGAAATTCCCTTCAAAACACATGTTACCGGGGAATCTTAAGCCCGGGAACCTTTTCATGCTGATGGAAAAAAAACGCGTACTTATTACCGGCGGGGCCGGGTTCCTGGGATCGCACCTTTGCGACAGGTTTATTGCCGAAGGCTACCATGTAATAGCCATGGATAACCTGATTACCGGTAATATTAAAAACATAGAACACCTTTTTCACCTGAAAGAGTTTGAGTTCTACCACCATGACGTGAGCAAATTTGTTCACGTACCCGGAAACCTGGACTATGTGTTGCACTTCGCAAGCCCTGCCAGCCCTATAGACTACCTGAAAATTCCTATCCAGACCCTGAAAGTAGGCTCTTTGGGTACCCACAACCTTTGCGGCCTTGCCAAAGCCAAAGGCGCACGCATGCTTATTGCGAGCACCAGCGAAGTTTACGGCGATCCGCATGTTCACCCGCAGAACGAAGATTACTGGGGCAATGTTAACCCCATTGGTCCGCGCGGCGTTTACGATGAGGCCAAGCGTTTCCAGGAAGCCATTACTATGGCCTACCACACCTTCCACGGTTTGGAAACCCGCATAGTACGTATTTTTAACACCTACGGACCACGCATGAGGCTTGACGACGGCCGTGCGCTTCCCGCATTCATTGGCCAGGCCCTGCAAGGCGAAGAC
>JAZKBN010000009.1:13003-18342 GCA_040388605.1 Bacteroidota bacterium
GCTTTACGTGGTGAAGATCTTACAATATTTGGTGATGGCTCTCAAACCCGCTCATTCTGCTATGTATCTGATTTGGTAGACGGTATTTACCGCCTGCTGCTCAGCGATTACGCTTACCCCGTAAACGTGGGCAACCCGAACGAGATTACCATTAAGCAGTTTGCCGAAGAAATTATTGCCCTTACCGGCACTAAGCAGAAAATTGTTTACAAAGATCTTCCGCAGGACGACCCTAAGCAACGCCAGCCTGATATTACCCGTGCCAAAGAAATACTTGGCTGGGAACCAAAGGTAGACCGCGCCGAAGGCCTGAAAATCACCTACGATTTCTTCCGCAAGCAATTAGGCCAGGCTTAAGAGCCGCGCTTTAAACAGCATAAGTACTTATTAAAGAACCGCGTTCAGCAATGGGCGCGGTTCTTTTTTGTACGCAACCCTGAATTTAAGCCGGTATGTCAGGCAAATGAAGCAGTTTACCTGCCGTATTTACCTATAAGCACAATTTATTTGCCGATACCGGGTTTTTAAGCTACCATTGTTACTGTGGTTGAACCCGGTACGGTATTAGCCATGAATATAATGATTGGTAAAATAAGGTGCCAACAATGCAGTTTATGGGGTCCGAAATAACGCCTGTCGTCAGAAACATACTGGCGGTTAATATTTTAGTGCACCTTATTGGGTTTGTTACCCAAAGTTCAGGCGTAATAACAGCCTTGTTCGGGCTGCATCACTGGACATCGGAATACTTTGGAATTTGGCAGGTGGTTACCCACATGTTTGTCCATTCAGATTTGATGCACATTTTCTTCAACATGATAGGCCTGTACATGTTCGGGCCGCTGTTGGAAATGGTTTGGGGCGCAAGGCGTTTTTTTATCTACTATATGGTTTGCGGTATTGGCGGCGGTATGATTCACCTGGCCGTAAACGGTTACGAGGTCAGAAACATGCAACGCGATGCCATAGCCTACGCCGTTGAACCAAGCCCGGAAGGTCTTGAACGCTTCCTGTTCAAATACGCAAAAGGAGTTATTGTTGATAAGAACGTTATAAATGATTATTACAACAACCCAAACTCGCCCGCTATTATGAGCGCATCGGCCGAGAGCCTTATGGAAATAACCAAACACAGGATAGATACGCCAATGATTGGTGCCTCCGGTGCTATTTTCGGCATACTGCTGGCATTTGCGGTGCTGTTCCCTAATACTGAGCTGATGTTGCTCTTTCCGCCTATACCCATACAGGCCAAATACCTTGTGGGCATTTACACGCTTATAGAACTATACCAAGGCTTTATAAGCACATCCCGCGACAATGTGGCACACTTTGCGCACCTTGGCGGTATGCTGGTAGGGTTCTTGCTCATCCGTATCTGGCAACTGCAACGAAAGCGGTTTTATTGAGTTTAATCCGCTGTAAAAATCACTATTTTTGCGCACCTGAATTAACCGGCACATTCGGGAAAATTAGGTTCCTTTTACTATGAGCTCCATTCAGGACGACATTAAATCAGCCTTTCGGCGCACCGATAACAGCCTGGTGCAGATTATTCTGGTTAACGTTGCAATATTCTTGGTTATAGGGGTACTGGTAAAGACCATTCTTGGTCTTTCGGGCCTCACTGCCGTATATCAGCTTTATATACGGCCAAACTTTGCCCTTTCGGCAGACTTTAAAACCCTGCTCTTTCACCCTTGGACAATTATTACCTACTTTTTCTTCCATGAAAACCTGTTCCATATTCTGGGTAATATGCTGGGGCTCTATTGGTTCGGGCAGCTCATTGAAGAATATATAGGGAGTAAAAGGTTAACTGCCATATACGTATTGGGGGGTATAATCAGCGGCATATTCTTTATGCTCATCTATTTCCTGCTGCCATTATATCAAACCGGTATTTACAACCTTATACAAAGCTTCAACAGCAATCCGGTATATGCGCCTTACCCCTTCCCCAACCTTGAGCATGTTACATTGTTGGGGGCAAGTGGCGGGGTATTTGCAGTAATGGTTGCGGCCTCCACCCTGTTGCCTGATCATGCTTTCCATTTAATGCTGATAGGCCGGGTTCGCATAGTTTATATTGCGGCCTTCTATATCTTAATCTCATTTATAGGCCTGAACGAATCTAACCTGGGCGGAAATATAGGCCACCTTGCCGGGGCGCTTACCGGCTATATTTATATTAAGCAATTACGCCACGGACACGATATAGGTAAACCAATACGCTGGGTTATTGATACCGTGAAAGGTTTCTTCCAGCCAAGGCCTACCATGAGGGTTACTTACAGGAATACAAGTAATTCGGGGCCGGGCGGCGGCGCGAATACACGAACCAAATCTGTTAACGCTCCCATTCAAAAAAACGGTACGCCCAACCAGGCCGAGATAGATTCCATACTCGATAAAATATCGAGGCAGGGAATTAAAAGCCTGAGCAAAGACGAAATACAGACCCTGCGAAGAGCCGGAATGCGTGATTAAGGCAGGTTACAGATTTGCCTCGGGGCATATTAACATATAACAGGTAAGGCCCTGGCCGAACCCGCAAAACAAATAAGCTGATTTACTAAAGCACCAATAACAAAACCATGCCTGAAACAGCTTCCGCAGCCTTAAAGCCGGAATATAAGAACCTGCTTGTCGAGATAGGCAACGAGGGAATTTGTACCATTACCATCAGCCGCGCGGCTAAGCTGAACGCGCTGAACCTTGAAACAATGGCTGAAATAAGAAGGGCTGTACAGGCCGTTCTTGATTTGCCCGATGTGCGTGCAGCCATAATTACAGGTGAAGGCGAAAAAGCCTTTGTTGCCGGCGCCGACATAAGCGAAATAGCCATACTGAACGAAATGAACGGCCGTAAATTCGCAGAAAAAGGCCAGGAAACTTTCAACATGATTGAAAACAGCGACAAGCCTTTTATTGCTGCTGTAAACGGTTTCGCCTTGGGCGGAGGCTGTGAGCTGGCAATGGCCTGTCACATGCGCGTTGCATCCTCGAACGCTAAATTCGGGCAGCCGGAAGTAAACCTGGGTATTATACCAGGTTATGGCGGCACCCAGCGTCTTACCCAATTGGCAGGCAAGGGCAAAGCGCTTGAACTCATGATGACAGGCGATGTTATCAGCGCCGAAGAAGCTAAAACCCTTGGCCTTGTAAACCATGTTGTGGCTGAACAGGCCGACCTGATTCCGAAGTGCCGCGAAATACTGAATAAAATATTAGCCAAAGCCCCCATTGCCATTGGCCATGTTATAACCTGCGTTAACGCCGTTTATAACGACGACAACGGCTACCAAACAGAGGCCAACAGCTTCGGCCAATGCTGTCGTACCGAAGATTTCCGCGAAGGCGCTGCCGCTTTCATGGAAAAAAGGAAGCCGGTATTTAAAAACAGGTAAGCAAGCCGGGCGCTGAAGCATTCTGAATGCGATACAAATAAGGAGTTCCGGCCCTGCATTTAAAAAAATGCATTGGCCGGGCCTTACTATTTTTCATATTTTCATATTAATAATAAATTTATGCACCCTATCGTTTTACGGGGAACTAAGCATGCGGCCTGTGGAGGCCAAAATATAAAACCAATCGTAAGAAACTCTTCCCTGATAATATGCTCCTGAAAACACGTTCCTATTTATCGGCAATAGCAGCTTTTGCGCTGCTGTTTGCAAATCTGCCGCTGTATGCCCAAGGTATAGAGTTTGAGCACAGCTCCTGGGCCGATATTTTGGCCAAAGCTAAAAAAGAAAACAAGCCCGTATTTCTTGACGCCTTCACCACTTGGTGCGGCCCCTGTAAATACATGGCCCGCAACGTATTTACAGATGAAACTGTAGGCAATTTTTACAATAAGAATTTCATAAACGCAAAAATAGATATGGAGGCCGGCGAAGGCATCAGGCTGGCTCAGCAGTACGAAGTATCGGCCTACCCTACCCTGTTCTATATAAGCGGCGACGGAGAATTGCTGCATGTGGGCCTAGGCTCCAGGGGTACAACAGAATTTATTAAACTGGGCGAAGAGGCGCTTGACCCAAAAGCTCGCCTAGCCTCCTTTATAAAAACCTATAACGACGGCAGCCGGGACCCTGAATTTCTGCGCAATTACATTGCCCGTATGGACCAGGGAGGCCGTGACTTTAAAGATGCTGCTAAGCAATACTGGAAAACCCAAAGCGACGACGAACTGCTGAACCGCGGCAACTGGACCCTTATAAAATCTATAGTTTATGATGCCGACAGCCGCGAATTTAATGTGCTTGTAAAGCGCAGGGCCGAATATATTGCCAAATACACAGCTGACTCAGTGAACGAAAAAATATTCGCTGTTTACTTTGATGCACTTATAACAGCTGCCCGAGAAGATAAAACGAATGTAAAATTCAACCAACTGAAAGAGAAAATATCGGCAACCGGGTTCGAACGCTCAGACAAACTGAACCTTACCGCCGATATGGAAGTCTACAAGCTGAAGCAGGACTGGAAAAAATATGCCCCGGCAGCCGTTAAATACCTTGCCAAGTTTGGCGGTAAAGATGCCAACGAGCTCAACAATGAAGCATGGACATTTTATGAGAAAATTGATGACAAAGGCCTGTTGAAAAAAGCCCTTGCATGGTCTAAGCGCAGCATAGAAATTGAGAAAAGCTATAGCTATATGGATACCTATGCCAGCCTTTGGTATAAAATCGGCAATAAGAAAGAAGCGCTCAAATATGCCAACGAGGCCATTGCCCTTGCCCAAACCGGCGGTAAAGATGCAAGCGGCACCATGGAGCTGCTCGGCAAAATAAGACAGATGAAATAAGAGTTTCCTTGTTTCCTGTATTTCATAAATGCTCCCGTGTGACTTCATAAGGGAGCATTTATATTTATAGCCGGATGCTAAAGCTTACTTTGCCCCGGAACCGAAACAAATATCACAGTAAAGCCGCCCGACAATAAATCAGGCGGCTTAATGTTATACCACAACCGGTAAAATTCTATTTAAGCATTACAGAAGCGCTGCCCAGCTTATTACCTGTGCTGTTACTAAGCACTACCCGGTACAGGCCGGGGGAATTGCCCTGTAAATCAAGCTGCTGAACACTGTTTGTTCCTGCCTGAATTGGCTTGCGTAGTATGTTCCTTCCCAATGCGTCTGTAACAAACAGTTCTGCACCGGAGGCGGAATTTATGGAAGTCGGTATTTGAATATTGAATACCCCCCCAGACGGATTTGGATACACCCCAAGCTTACCTGTTGCTGTTTTTGCATCGGTACCCGCTAACGGGGCATTGCTTTGAAAAGTAATATTATGTAATTCTGCATTTGACAATTTTGTGGTCGA
>JAZKBN010000009.1:18352-29145 GCA_040388605.1 Bacteroidota bacterium
CCGGCGCTGTCGGTGAGCATAGAGAGTACGGGGGCGGTTTTGGCGGGTGTCCAGTAATTAATGTAGGTTTGCGTAAAGCCCGGAATATCAATAGGAAGCGCAATCCAGGTATAAAACCTGTTCCCGAAAAGTACTATATAGGTATAGCCATAAATCTTCTGGGTGGTGGTTTCCTTAATCTGCTGCCTGAGGCAGGGGTATTCTTCTCCGGGCCCGGGCAGAAGCAGTTCACCTGAGCCGTTAATACGGCTGTCGCCGGTAAGAGTGAGCTCAACCTTTATAGAATCGAGTGGTACCGGTGAGCCCAATTGTGCAACTGTGGCAGAATCTATGGGGAATGCATAGCTCGCTTTGCTTACAGTATGGTAAGTATTTCCGTATGTGGCCGGGAACCTGAGCAGGGTAAAGGTTGGGTTCAGCTTAAAGGTCAGGTTCGTTATTCCGGGTATGCCGGCGTCGGCAATAACAGCCGAAAGAGCGAATTGCGTGGCGTTGCGGTTATAAAACTGGTATTGGAAACCTGAGAGCGATGCAAAATTTGCCGCGTTACCTAATTGACCGGCATAAGGAGTGGCTGAGGGCAACATGTAGTAAGTAGTATCGCGGGTAAGGCCATGCAATACAGTTCTGTAATCCCAAATAAGGCCTGCCCCGCTGTCGCCGGCCTGGACGTTGCCGGTACTTCCGTTTGTATTCACAACATAAGTACCCGGCGCAGGTATTGATGCCAGTGTTATTGTGGTTTGGGCATCAGCCTTAGCTGTCAGAATAAGCAGGCAAAGGCATGCAATCAGCTTCTGTAATAGTTTCATAGTTTCGGGTGGCGTGTTTTGATTGTTGGTACAAAGCGGCACATTTGAAAACGGCGCAATAATTGGCAGGCATGCAAAATACAAACCGGTTTCAAACCTAAGGGTTTGCAGTTGGCGCCGTGCAAAAATTCTTCTACCCGGTATTTCAGAAATACCGGCACACGTATTTATAACGCGGGCATACAAATATACGCATACCTGTAAAATTATTCGCGGGTTAGTAATTGGCAAAAGCCATTCAGGCCTGAATGCTTTATTACCTGGCCGGGTATTAAATTCAGCTAAAAGCTGATAGATTGCAACATTATATGAAAACAATGAATGCAGCAGAAGCGCTTCAGCAGGTAATTGCCGAAACCACGCAAAGCAACGTTAACCGTGAACCCGCCGGCCTATATGAACCTATAAATTATTTAATGGGTTTGGGAGGCAAAAGGCTTCGCCCTGCACTTGTGCTGCTTGCCCACGCCTTGCATGCCGACGATCAACGACCCTGCATACAGCCTGCAATGGCCGTTGAAACCTTCCATAATTTCAGCCTGATGCATGATGACCTTATGGATAAAGCGCCGCTCAGGCGCGGCAAACCAACCGTACATACCCGTTGGAATGCACAAACCGCCATTCTCAGCGGCGATGCCATGCTGGTAATGGCCTATCAGCAAATAGCATCTGTACAACCTGCTATATTAGGCCGTGTTCTTAGCAGATTCAGCACTACAGCCCTTGAGGTTTGCGAAGGCCAGCAGCTTGATATGGATTTTGAAACCCGCAACCAGGTTACAGAGGCCGAGTACCTTGAAATGATTCGCCTGAAAACAGCGGTCCTGCTTGGGTTCAGCCTTGAATTAGGCGCCCTTGCCGGCGGTGCCACAGAAAACGATGCCGCAAACCTGCATGCCATTGGCACCGCCCTTGGTATAGGCTTTCAGCTTATGGATGATATATTGGATGTTTACGGGGACCCTGAAAAATTCGGTAAGCAAACAGGCGGTGATATTGTATCTAATAAAAAGACCTTCCTGCTCATAAAGGCCTTAGAAACTGCCAACCCTGCGCAGGCCGGCGAACTGCAAAACCTGCTTTCGACAGAAGATTATAACCCGGAAGAAAAAGTGGCTGCTGTTACAGCTATTTATAACCAATTAAATATCAGGGCCGTTGCAGAGGCCAAAATGCAGGAATATTATAACCGTGCCTTGAACGGCCTTGCGGGAATTCCCGGCAGGCCCGCTGCCAAAGCCGAACTTGAAAAATATTGCCTTGCGCTAATAGGGCGTGATATGTAGGTATTTAACTTGTCTTATATTAACAACATGGTATTGAATACATTAGTTACCTAATAATACATAAAGGAAGTTTTTACCTTCTTCGCATAGGAAACTTCCGCCACCTGGTTTTTGGTTGTGTATATAAGACCAGTGGTGGTCAATAAGCATTTTTTCCAAATTATTAGCATACCTAAGTGACGTTGTTTCGTACAATACTACCATTCTTGCCCAATTACTGTCGTTCCTTAAGTGTTCATCAAATCGGCTTTGAGGATGCCGGCCTGTAATCCCTATTTTATAGCGGCTATTATTCCGCTTATATTGGCCAAGAGATCTATTTATTGACTCAAAAACCTCAACCGGCCTGCCGGTAATTATGCTATATTCAACTATTTTCTTCATACGATAAAATTAATATAAAATACAACAATAAGAGTACAGGCTAACGTTAATTTAACGTGAATTCGGATTAAGGAATTTTTAAAGAAAATCGCTACGCCCGTTGGAAATACCCGCCTTTTCAGGATAAAAATATTTGAAAGTTTTGGCAAATCGAGCTTTTTGCGCGATTTAGAAGCGAAGCGCCGGGCCAAAAGTTTCTATTTTTATCCTGAAAAGGCAAGCCAAGCCCCGGCGATTGAGGGGCCCAGCCTAAATACGCGCCCTTATTTCCTTAACCCGAATTCTCGTTAATTTATTAAAAATGCAAAAGCCGCCCTTCGTAAAAAAGGCGGCTTTCGCTGATATCAGGATTTAATTAACCCTTATAGATTTACTTCTGAATAACCAATCGCTGAATATTGCGGCCGGTTGAGCTGCTTACTTCAAGCGAGTAAACACCTGTAGACAGGTTAGGCACAGTGAATGCAGCCATAGTTCCTACTTTATCAGCAGTGAGCTCGCGTAATTCAACAGTGCGGCCAAGGGCATCCATAATACGCATTTGGGCTTTGCCGGAAATACGAGTCAGGTCAAGGTTAAATGAACCTGTGTTCGGGTTAGGATACAGGGCAAGGCTGCTGCCTATTTTACCATTTACTGCAGTTATAGAGTCCATGTTTATGTAAACAGTATAGTCTTCCGTTTCACCGCTGGCGAAAGTAGTGCAGCTGTTACCAGGTCCGTTATCGAAAGTGGCTGAACGGGTACGAATACGCATTACAGTTTTAACTGCAGGTGAACCTGCAGGCACTACAAGAAGGTTTTCAGCAGTAAACTGTGAGCCGGCACCGCCCGTTTCTTCTGCTATATTAAACCATTCAGAAGCCTCAAAAGTGCCGTTAGTATCATAATCTATCCAACCGGAAACAATGTGGTTGTTTTGAGTGGTTACACCAATTACGTATTGTACGCCGCTGTAAAGCATGGCTGTTTTATTACCATGTGCAGGGAAAGAAACCACGTTGTTCAACAGGTTATCGTTACAGCCGGTTTCGTTATCAAGACCGGTGCCTGAAATTTTAACCCTTGAAATAATTTCGCCGGTACCATTGTAGCAGGCTGCATGCACAGGCACACAGTAGTTGCCATCTAATACTTCCACAGAGCTTGTTGAGCTGCCAACCCTGTTGGTTAGCTCGAATAAACCGGTAGTTGACCGAGTAGGTAAATTTCCCTTAATCATGTTTCCGACACGGGTACCCGGCACGTTAATTCCGTCAATTGCTAAAGTAGATGAACCGCCGGCATACTTGGTATAAACCACGAATGGGAAGCCCGCACGCAGCGTGGTTGGGTATATTGATGAAATAACCGGCGCCCTGAACTCTGTGCAGGAAAGGCGAACTATGAAGCCGATATTGCTTGCGCTTGCATCAGATACCAGGCGGATGGTTAATTTACCTTCTGCATTGGTTGCAATCAGCGTATCAGGGTCAGATGTATTGCCTGACCATGAACCCAGTAAAGGAGCACCGAAATCACCGTCATAAACTTTTATGGAGTCACCGGCTGCAATACGAAGTGTATCGAACACAACCATGAGGGTTTTACCGGGCGTTGCAGGGGTAAAGGTTTCTGTTGCTGAGTAGTTGAGCGGGTAATTTCCGCCGCCTTCATGCGAAAGCAGGGTGCTGGCGCAGGTGGTTAAAGCACCGTCTGTCAGAATATCGAAATCACCAACCTGGAATATTTTTTCTGTTACAAAAGTATCCGGCAGGGAAGACTTAAAGCGAAGCGGACCTGAGGTTGCGCCGAAAGGCACATCCACTGTAATTTCGCTTGTTCCGTTGTGTGCAAAAGAAGGGCAAAGTGTATGATTGAACCAAATTTGCTGAACGTTGTTCAGGTTGGTACCGTTAACAGTAACTCGGTCGTTGGTTTGGCCGTGCTTAGGGGTAAAATCTGTTACACCAAAATCTGAGCAGCGAATGGTTGCGCTGAAACCGGCGTCTATTCCAAAGCCGTTGGTTACAAACTTAACTGTAAGCGCGCCTGATGCGTTTGTTGCTGTTACTGTACCGGGCAGGGTAGTACCTGTGAAAGGTGAGCCCGGAACCTGTGTTACGCCTGTGTTTGGACCATCGTAAACATATACGTAATCAGCGCCGGGTTCAACACGGAAAATATTCCAAACAAGCTGCACCATAGAGCCGGCCGAGCCGGGCATAATGGTTTGAACGCTGGTTGTACCGTTGCGGTAGTTAATACCATCGTTAGGGTCGTGGTCGAAAAGGGTACCTTCACAAGTGGTAATTGTACCTGTAGGCATATAATATTCGCGGCCGACATGGAATATGGCAGAAGTGTTTACGCTGTCTACCACAAGGCCACCGGAGGTGGCTACTACACGAAGCTTACCGGTTGTAGCGGTAGGTGGTACCTGCAGCCTAATCTGGGTATTGGTTTTAGAAAGGAAATTAGTAACCGGAAGACTGGTATTGAACCTTACGCGTGAAACGCTGTCGAGACCTGAACCGGTAATAGTTACTATATCAGGATTAATACCTGAGTGTGGTGTAAAGCCTGAAATACCTATGGTACCACAATCAACGCTGAAGTTAAAGCCTGTACGAACTACTGAAACGTCGGTATGGAAGAATATATAAAGTTGACCTGCAGGATTTGATGCTGTAATGGTTGGCGGCAAAGCAGTTCCTGCAAATGTTCCCAGCAAAGTCTGAGGGTCACGAACAGGCCCGTCATATACATACACGTAATCAAAGTTATTTTCAGTATCGAATTCGTTGAAAGTTATCCTTACTTTTTTGCCGGGTGTGCCGGGGTTAATAAGAATGCCGTAATCCAGGTTATTGGTATAGGTGGCATTAGCATCCTGGTCGTGGCTTAGAACAAGACCTGAGCAGGTGTTAATATCTGTTGCATTGCCCATTACGTATTGGCGGCCCAGGTAAAACTTCCTCCGTGTTACAAGACTTTCATCAGGAAAAACAACAGTCAGCTGGCCGGTTTGAGTACCGGCAGGAACACGAACGGTAATGTGATCCTCAAAAAAGGCTACGTCAAGGGCCTGAACCCCATCGTAAAAGTACACTCCGGTGGCACTGGTCAAATGTGCTCCGTATATAGTAATTATGTCATCAACTACGCCGCTGTGCGGGCTGAAATCATTGATGGCATAATCTACACAACCAACATGTACTTCAAAACCGGTTCGAACTACGCTAAGGTCGGTATGAAAAACAATGGTGAGTACCCCGTCAACATTAGTGGCGGTAAGTGTTGGGGGCAAATTAGCGCCATGGAACTTGCCAAGCAGCGGGTAAGTTGCATTTGGGCCGTCGTAAACATAAACAAAGTCATAATTTAACTCTGTGCTGAATCGGTTCCAGGTTATCTGGATCAGCTTACCGGCCTGCGCAGGACGCAGAACAGTAATAACGTCTGTAAAATCATCGTAATAGTCTGCGCCTGTGTGGTCGCTCAGGAGGGCGTCGCAGGTGGTTACAGATGTATCTGCAGTCATAGTGTAACTATTCTGCGCATAGGTAACTCCTATACCGAAAAACAGCAATGTGAGCAGCAATAAGCTGAATCGTGTAAAGATTCTTATCATTGGAACAAAAGGGTTTTGAGAATGTACGTATGTCCCGTTCGTCAGGCGGGTAAAAGAAAACAATAGTCAGCCTCTGCCAAGCGCACAGGCAACCAAAAGCAAAGATACAGAATTTAAGCATTCATGCTCAATGAGAAAATAATATCCGCCTGCTTTTTACACGGGAGGCAAAATTATATTCCGCAAAAAATGAATTATCAAATATTTAATCGCATTCTGCCATGTTAACACATGGTTTCAGATTAAAAGCTTCCCAAAGGGCTGCCTGATAAGCGCCCCTGTTCATACCATTTAAAGGCAGAGATAAGCTCGGCGAATACCTAATGTATAATTATTTCAGGGCTCCTCTATTCCTTAATCAATAACTTTTGCACTTTTTTAATGCCGTCAAAAACCGTTTCGAGTAAATATATCCCGGCCGGGTTCCCCGTCAAATCAGCATTAATAATTTTTCCGCTTTCACTACCGTCAATAGCTTTTCGGAATACAGGTCGGCCGGCACAATCGGAAACAGATATTACGCCGGGGCCGCCTGATGTGCTTAAATCTATACTGAAGTTCCCGTTGCCCGGGTTAGGCCAAACCGCAGGTGTATTCTTACCGGTATATTGCTTTGTGCCGACAGGAAAAGTGATTGTAACCGTATAATCTTCACCTTCACCCGAAAGGAAATCGGTACAGGCATCTGAGGGGTTAATAAAGTTACCGGCTGTTCTTGTTCTTAACCTGAGCACTGCCCGGCCCGTTACAGCAGATTCCGGCACCGTAAAGTCTGCAGTTGCAGGCACATTGGGTGTTGTTAATGGGCTTATGCTGAAAAACTCCTCATTGCTAAACTGCCCGTCGCGGTTATAATCAAGCCAGGCCGCTGCAATATGCACACCGGCCGAAACTAAAGATAATGTATATCGCCTGCCCTGCTCCAGCTTAGCTGTGGTGCTGTCGTCGGCCGGCCAGGCAATATTATTATAGATAAGCCCCAAATTACAAGCCGAAGAGTTATGCAACGTACTTCCTGCAATGGCGACCAAGGTAATTTTCTCAGTTTCGTTGCCTGTACATTCCTCATTTTTCCCCAGGCAATAATTACCGGGTAATACATTAATATCTGTGGGTGCATAATCCTGCCCGTGCATGTTCTTAAGCATGAAACGACCTGAGCTTGACCCGGTTGGGAAAAGGCCTTTCCAGGAATTTCCGCTGAAAACCGCGCCTGTTACCGTTACCCCGTCAAGAAAAAGGGAATCTGTAGACTGACCGTTATTGGTATAAACCGTATATGGAAAACCTGCTCTTATATTTGCCGGTATAACTGAAGTTATATCAGGTACCGGGAAATTTTCGCAACTGAAGCTAAGACTGAAACCATTGTCGGTAATGCCTGAATTAGTGGTAAAAACAAGGCTGAGCTTACCCTCTGCATTATCGGCATATATATCAGGCGGGGTATTACTGCCGCTATATGTGCCTATAAGGCGACCGTTCAGGTCGCCCTCGTAAATTTTAAGCACATCGTTACCGGCTTCGGTCCTGAAGTTCTCAAAATGTATTTTAATGGTTTTGCCGGGTATTCCCGGCCGAATTTCCTGTATTACCGAAAGGTTGTTTTCGTAATTTCCACAGCCGTCGTGGTCCATAATGCGGCCACTGCAGGCAACAACAGGCATGCCCGATAATACATAAAAGGAATCTACCTGGAAGCAGCGATTCGGGTAAACGCTGTCAGCGGCACTGTGCACCGAAAGCGAGCCGGTGCTTGCCCCTGCCGGAACCACAGCTACTATTGTATTGGCATTGCGGGCGGTAACATTTGCCGGCGCCCCGTTAAACTTTACTTTACCTGTAACATTAAGGCCTGTACCGTTTATGGTAACCACTGTACCCGGCATACCATGCTTTGGGGTGTAATCACGTACTGAAAAATCGGCGCAGGAAACTGAAAAGGAAAAACCATCGTCGCCCACACTGTTATCGCTTACAAAATGTATGGTTAAGCGGCCCTGCAGGTTTGTGGCGGTAAATGTAGGGGGAAGCTCATTGCCGCTGTAAGTACCTAAAAGAGTGCCGTTAGTGTCGCCGTCGAAAATTCTTACATAATCGTAAACCGGTTCTGTTTTAAAAGACTGCCATTGAATGCGCACCTGTCTGCCCGCGGTTCCCGGCCAAATCTCCTGTATGCGGTTTGTATTGTCGGCATATGAGGGGCCTGTTTCATGGTCTATGATAACGCCGTCGCAGGTGTAAATGGTGGCTCCGGTCATATAGCTTACATCGCCTACAATAAAATTCTGCCAGGTATTATAATTACCCGCAGCTGCTGTAAAGTTTAATGGCCCCGATGTGGCGCCTGCCGGAACTGTTGTGGTAATAGTATTACCGTTAACAAGCGTGAAAGGCGACGATCTGCCGTTGAATTTCAGGCTTGTAACCATTTCAAGATGAGAGCCTGTAACCGTAACGGTTTCGCCAATACGGCCATGCTGAGGGGAAAACCTGGTAATTACATAGTCTGCGCAGCTTACAACAGCTTTAAAGCCGCTGAAGTTTAAACTTAAATCAGATTTAAACCTGAGCGTAAGCTTACCGGCCGCGTTGCTCGCTGTTAATGAAGGTGGTAATCGGGTTCCGCTGAATACGCCCAAGAGGTTGGCTGCCGAGGTATCTCCGTCATATATATATACCTTATCGAAATTGAGCTCGGTGTTCATTTCCTGGAAGGTAAGCTTAACCAGTTTGCCGGGTGTGGCAGGCAGAATGGGCTGAATAATATCCTGGGCGTCGGCATAATTGACTGTTGCCGGGGAATGGTCTGCAATTATTCCGCTGCATGTTGTAATAGTGGTTCGGCTGAGCACATAATCGGTAATGCTTTCGGGCTTTAATAACTGCTTATACATGCCTTGGCATTTCGTATTTTGAAAACCGGCGGAGCTTTTATTTTTATGCCCCGCGTTTGCTTGCGCAGAAATATGGACCAAGGCAATTTGTACGCACACTAAAAAATAACAGATGAACAAAACTCGGCAAAGCCGATTGAAAACGCACTTAACACCAGGGAGACTCATAGCAGGAAGCATAGTATTAAAAGAAATTACTTGAGCAAAGTCCTGCAAATATAACTGCCGCTCAGGTGATAAAGTACAATTACAAAACCAATTATAAAATAAAAGCCTGCAGTACATACAGCCGTATAAAACAGAAAACAGAGCATGAGCTAAACGGCCGTCGGAAACCAAAACAAACCATTGGTTTATTGCATGTTATGCTGCCGGGCATTTATAAGCAGCCAATATTCGGCATTGAAAAACAAAAGCTATCAAGCACACTGTCAAGCGGTTATAAAAATTATTTTTTTCAATAATCAAGAAAGCTGACTTTATTCTTCAAAAGTTAATATTAACAGGTTGCTATTTTGGCCATGCCTTGCTACCTTTGAATATCTGATTTTTACTTTAAAGCTCACCGGCTAAAACTAATGAAAACAACTCTATATAAAACAACCATATGCATATTGTCGGTCAGTTTCTTACCGCGTTTATAATAGCAGGTGCAGGTGCACTGCAAGCCGGGCCCGTTTGCCGATACGTATTACAATTTTCCGGCAATGGTGGCATGCAACGCAGCCTGCCTATATTAATAGGCGGTATTTTTCCCGAGTTTCTTATTGCACTCCTTTGCTCAACGGCTGTTTGCCTGCCTGCCGCAAACAGCTCTCCATTTATTATTTTCTCTAACCTTGTAATGATAGCCTTTTTTCTATACGGCTTGCATTACCTGTTATGGAGAAAAACAAGGTTCACCTATGCCGCAACACCGGGCAACTACGAAAGCATAGGCCAAGGCTTTGTTGCCGCTTTTAACGATCCGATGCATTACTTTTTTTGGATATCGGCCACAACATTTGCCCGTATGAACGATTGGCTTATTCCCGGCAAAACCACTTCTGTAGTATTCGCAACTGGCGCGTTATGCGGGGCGCTCACTATGTATCTGCTGGTAGCCATGCTAGGTGAACGCATTAATCTTAAAAAAATATTGAGCGTTACCATACTCAGTATTAAGATTCACGGTCTTTTGGTACTTGCAGCGGTAACTCCTATGATAATTAACCTTATAAGATCTTTGGTTAATTAACCCCGGCAGGGTTCTGTAAGCCGGGAAATATTAATTTACATTATACCGTGAATGTTTTAAATTTTTAATTCCTAACACGTACCCGTAAAGCAATAAAAACCATTAAATACTTATTTTCAGCACTTTACCCATTATTCTGGTATATTATTTAAAGC
The DNA here is from genome assembly GCA_040388605.1 of Bacteroidota bacterium. GTDB lineage: Bacteria > Bacteroidota > Bacteroidia > Cytophagales > Flexibacteraceae > JAZKBN01. The sequence goes on from JAZKBN010000009.1 coordinate 28,740, forward strand.
GGCGTTACTATATTGCGCTCGCATTCGGGCCGGCTTTTACTTTGTTGCCTGCAATGGAAATCTTTAACATTACCATGTAAATACCTATACCTAAACTGCTGCCGCATATGCGATCTTGGCATGTTTTGGTTAATTACTCTACAAACTATATTCTAAGGCTCTTAAAACCTCAATACCGAAAGGCTGATTTAACTATAATAAGCTGATATTGAACTAATTATTGTATAGTTTTTTAACTATGCCGCAGGTATGTTCCGGTACTTTTTTAATGATGCGTTTTTTAAGCACGTGTTTAAACGTTTGTAATTATTAATACTCAAACACCAAGCTTACGGAATGAAAATAAACTAAAACTTTAGTACATGTTGCTGACTGCAAATTTAACTGTCGGATTCTTATTAGGTAT
>JAZKBN010000009.1:29155-40038 GCA_040388605.1 Bacteroidota bacterium
TAACAGCCGCATTCCAAATGGGCCCGGCCGGGCGCGAAGGTCTTCGCATAGCCGCACACAGGGGCTCTTTAAGTTCAATACCATTATCAATAGGCAATGCCGTTGCGCTCTTTCTGTTCGTGACAGGCGCTGCTGAAATGCAGTTTGTACCGGCAGGCCTAAAGCTCCCGGAACAATTTATAAACGGGGTGGCGCTGCTGGCCTTTACAGGCTACTGCATATACTTTTTGTTTGTGAGAAAACCGGCAACTGCTTATGTGGAAACCCCGGGTACCCACATGCAGGTACAATCCGGTTTCGCCTTTACTTTGGGCGACCCGCAAATTCTCTTTTTCAGCATAGGCAGCCTGCTATGCCTGCGTAACCTGGGTTATATATTGAAAACATCTTCGGTACCGGGCATATTAACATTGGCGTCTGCATCAATGGCAGGATTACTCATTGCACAATACCTGATTGCCCGGGCCGGCTCAAAGCTGAGCATTCCGCAGCTATACGGCCTTAATATGCTATTGCTTAAAATTCATGGCATTATTGTGCTGGGCCTTGTATTACCCGGGCTCATTAACCTGTTTATTGCATTGTTCCTCTAATGTCGTGTTCAGTTAAAAGGGCAGTTTTACAATTCATTTTAGCGGGCTGCAAATATTCTTTTCGTTTTAATTTCCCAGTAGATTGCCGGAAGGAAAGCGTATAATATAGGTACAGCGAATTGCTTTACTAACCCTCGTTAATTTCCCTGAAAACTGCCGGTGAGTTCAGCTCGCCAATGTGATAATGCAGGTTATACCAATTGAGCATTCCGTCAAGCATGATGCGTCTTATTGCCGTATTAATTTGCAGTTCGGCCCCGAAACCATTTTGCATCATGGTATCGAAAGCAGCAACAGCGGCATGGTAATCTGCAATATTACGGGTTGGCAGGGGTAAAATATCAAGCGGCGAGCTTGGCGCCACACCCATTACCGAAGCAAGCCCGAGCATAAAATGAAGGTGAAAATTCTCTGGCTGAATGCGCATTAAATCAAGATACTCCAGCGATGAAAAAAGAAAATGGAAAAGCTCCTCGTTGGCGCTTTCCTCTTTCAGCAGCTTCCCGAGCAATTCGGCCAGGAACATGGCTGTTGCGGTTTTAGATGCGCTGAAAGGTATATCTGTCCATGGACGGGCAGAGCGTATTTCAGAAATCCGGTTCAGGCCCGAATCGGTTTTGTGGTAAACCACCATTTCGAGCAGGGAAAGGGGCTGAAACATGCCCATACCTGTTTTTGTTTTTGCGCTCCGCACGCTGTTAACAACATACCCCTGTATGCCGAAAGCCTCGGTATATGCCCTCAGCACAATAGAGGTTTCGCGATAGCGCACATAGCCCAATACAATTCCGCGTGTTTTATGCAGCATGGTGTAAATGTAGTACGTTGCGCTTTAAGAAATTACGGCAGCAACCCCGTTAAGACCAGGCCGACTTATAATTTTTGGTCTTTTTTGGGCCTGCCACGCATTCGCTCATCATTTCGTAGATTAAGCATTTAAGATTGACCCTTAATGGCCGGCAATACCTCAATAAAAGTACTGAATAGTATAAAAACGGGTATAAACATCCGTATATAACCCCAAAAGCCCTGAACGGATTACCGACAGGGCTGAATATGGCAAAATGTATATTTAGCTATGCTAATAAATTAGCGAGCCGATGCTTCGTTAGCAGCTTTCTTTTTTGCGCGTGCGGCTTTTAATTTCTTCACACCGTAAGCAGCACCGCTTACCAACAATAAAGAAGCACCGCCATCTACCGGGATAACACCGGGGCCGGGTGCATTTACATTGCCGCCACCGTTTTCGGCACAGTCTATCGGATCATAATCCGGATCCGTAGGTACACATACGTCGGCACGAACCGCAAGAACGGTAAGGCAGAGAGCAAAAGAGAGAAGTATTATTTTTTTCATTTTCAGAATAAGCCCCCGGACCTGTTAAAGGCAAACCGGAAACGTTTAAGGGATTATTTGGCTAAGCCGATTTATTCATTCATGTACTGATAATTTCCGCAGGCCATGAATTATCGGATTCATTTCCTGTCAGCACGGGTAATAAAACCCGTAATTTTAGGCCGGAATAAGGTAATTCCTTTGCCTGAGTATGTCACTGTGTTTTGCTCTCAGGGGCAGCCTGCTTCACAGCTGAGTACGCCCTTTGTTTGTCAAAGATAGCAAGTATTAGAAATATTAGTCAAGCAGGGAATGAAAATTTTCGATAAACTTTTGCTTAACCGCCTAAATAATGCCTTGAAGCACTATTTTAGTGCCGATTGCAAAAACACTAAGCAACCGGCAACAGGTACTTTAAAGGCGTTTTCAAGGTAATGTACTACAAATACGCCCAACAAAGTTGAATATGCTTCCACCTCAAAAGGTAAGCCAAATAATAGCTAATTGAAATTAATAATTGCAAAAATGATATTATCGCCTTTATTGAATTTCAGGAAAATCCTGGAGGCTGCCAAGGTCAAAAACCAAAATATTCGAACCAGGCTTGCCCCCACGCCCAGCGGTTACCTGCATGCCGGCAATGCCTTCAGTTTTGTGCTTACATGGCTGCTGGCACGTGCCTCAGGCCCCGGAAACAGCCTGCGGCTACGTATTGATGATAACGACAGCACCCGCCTGCGACGCGAATACAGTGATGATCTTTTCCGCAGCCTGCGCCGCCTTGGGCTTGATTGGGATGAAGGACCCCAAAACCCGGCCGAGGCTCCCCTTTTCAGCCAAACGCTCAGGCAGGAACGTTACCTGCAACTGTTGGGCAGGCTGTACCAAACCGGGCACCTGTATGCATGTACCTGCAGCAGAAAGGATATTGCTGCCCAAACCTCGCATGAATGCCCCTGCCTGCTAAATGCGCATAAACTTAAATCAGATCCGGAATCAGCTCTTGGCTATACAGTTCCGCATGATACTGCCCTGCGCCTGCATACACCGGCCGACCTGCATATTACCGTGCCCGACCTAAGCGGAAAAGCTATTAATGTGCATTTATTAACCGGCATACCAAATCCTGTACTCATGCGCCGAGACGGCATACCTGCCTACCACATTGCCAGCCTTGCCGATGATATAGATTATAAAATAAACCTTGTTGTGCGAGGCGATGATTTATTGCCTTCAACGGCCCTGCACCTGCACATGGCAACCCTGTTGGGCGAACAAAGCTTCCCGGATGCATTGTTCCTGCACCACCCCCTGCTCACCGGCCCCGATGGCGAAAAACTGAGCAAGAGCATCGGCAGCCGCCCGGTTACTCCTGAAAACACCGATGAAAGAGAGCTTGTGGCTTTCTTTCGTATGTTTTCCCTGCTTGCAGGCATACCCGGCGAGGCTGTTTCAGCCATTGGATTACTGAGGCAGGTAAAAAAGGAAATAAGCTGAAGCAGGCCAATCATTCAACCATATTACATCCTTTAACCCCGGCAATATTATATTTGCAGCCATGCTGCAAATCAAGGCAGGTTTAGTACAGTAAATTCAGAAGCACAATTTTGGAAAACAGGCAAACAAAAAACTTTTACGAGGGAATAATCAACAGGCGAACGCCATACAATGCTTCATTTTATGTACTGCTGGGCGCATTAGCTTTGGTATATATATGGTGCCGCACCCATGGCATAAACTTCGGCGATGCCATTGTTTTTGTAACCGGTGTAAACGCCGGCTGGTGCACCGAAACCAATGCCACCAACCACTGGCTTTATACCAATACCCTGAGTACCCTGTTGCCCCTATGGCCCTGGAACCCGCTTGAAGACAAGCTGGTTTTTGTAAGCATCATTTTCGGGGTGCTGTCGCTTTGGCAGGCATACAGGTTTGCTTACCTGCTTTCAGGTTCTGAAAGGGGCTCACTGCTCGCCATGCTGCTTATGGCCCTGGGTTTCACATGGTGGCGGCAGGCCGAAATTATAGAAGTATATACTGCAGGCACCTTCCTGCTGTTCCTTACCCTTATACCGCTCTGCCGCGATTTGCTGAATGCCGATGATTTCTTTAAAAAACCCGGGAGCTCGCCGTTCAGCGCCGCTTTTTGGCAACAAATAATTGCAGGCTTTAATACCGGCCCGAACCCGGCATTCAGGCATGTGTACCTCGTATCTTTTATGTACGGCATGGCCATTCTGCTGCATATTCAGCACGTTTTAATGATGCCTGTTTTTATTTGGTACCTGTACCGAAGCGGGGGTACCAGGGCTTTAAAAGGCCTGGCTTTGTTTATAGCCACTTCATCAATACTCTGGCTGTCGCCGCTAATCTGGCATCAGAATACCATAGGGCAGGTTTTCTTCGACATTCATTACAGCCGCAAATGGCTTATTCCGCCTATTGGGGTAATGCTTAAGCTGGGCCGCGACGGTATTTTTTACTTCATCTGGAACTATGGTTTCTTTATACCTATAATAGCATGGGGCGTTTGGCTGGCATGGCAGCACCGCCGCGAAACCACCCTGCTGCTCATGTACATGGTTGCCGTTTACAGCGCCTATTGCCTGCGTAACCCCGTTGCCGATGCCTATGTATTTTACCTTGTGCCGAATGTATTGCTGGCTGTTTTGGCTTCATTCGCTTATGGAAGGCTCACTAAAAACGTATCTGAAAACCTGGTTTGGGGGCTTTACATTTTACAGGGCCTATCGCTGCCCCTGATGTATTATTCGGCCTATTACTTTGCTAAAGATACTCCTAAGCTGGCCTACCTGGGCGAGCGCAAGGCTTACAAAGGCGGGGTTCGTTACCTGATGCTGCCCTGGATGAATAACCTGCCGGACCTGATTTATACCTCCCGCGTTATTTACGAACGCCGCATTGTGCCGGTTAACTTCATAGAGTTCCACTGGAATTATGTGCCCTGCATTCAATACCTTTACGGCCACCCCGACCCTACCGAATACGAATTCACAAAAGAAGAAGGCAATGAAAAAGTAATTAAACCATTGCTGCCAGAATATAAACCAACAGGCTACCCCGACAGCGTATTCAATTTGCAGCCTGTTGAACAGTTACCCGGTGCCGGGAATTAAACAATGTAAATGCAGAGAGGCCGGCAATACCTGCCTCTCGTACTCTATTACTATAAGTAAATTTTTACCGGGAGAATACCGGAACGGGGCTTATTTCGAATTTGTCCCGTATGCCCAGGTCAGGAAATCTGGCATGGCTATGGCCCATGTTTTTTGATTATGCTCGCCGTCAACAATTTCGAGGTAGCGAATATCGCGGTCAGAGTAATCTTTCTTTTTGAGCTCGCGTATTATATCCATGGTATCGCCAATAGAATCTATTATACCGTCTTTGTCTCGGTCTGAGGTTTCATCTTTGGTACCTGTTTGCAGCCAGAAGCCAAGGCCGGGCTTGTGTTTGCCGTTCCTGATCTCAGCATGCATGATGCGGTCAAGGTCGGTATAGCCATCATCATACCCTTTGCTGCGCCACCAGAACGAGCCTGAAAACACACCGCTTTGGCTGAATACCCCGGGGTGGTTCCAAACAATATCGAAAGCCGAAAGACCACCGAGTGAAAAGCCCATGAAGGCCGTATTTTCAGGTCCGCGAAGTACATTGAAATTGTGCTCAACGTACGGCATAAGCTCCTGCAAAATAAAGAGCGTGTATTTGCCCGCCAGGGCCCCGAAACCCCTGTAATTGCTTTGGTTAGCAGTTCCGTAAATCATACGGCGCGTGGAATCGGCATGCACGGCAACCACAATTACGGGTTCCATCAGGTGATTGCTTTGCAGGCTGTCGAGTGTTTCGCGCAGGCGAACAGCGGGCATATCCTGCCCGTCGTTGGCATAGAGTACTTTGTACTTTTTATCGGGGTTTGCGCGGTAATTCAGCGGCAAATAAATATCTACCGAAAAAGTCTTGCCCATTACCTTTGACCGGAAAGCGGCATTGCTTACAAGCTCTATGTTATTATGGTCGCGGGGCTGGGCCTGCGTGTGGGTTGCATAAGTTTGCTGCATAGGCAGGGTATCGGCAAGGGCTTAAATTTCCCGCTTTGCGCGATTGTTGGGTATGGCTTCGTGCCGGGCTAATATGCAATATATAAATTTTTTATGGATCGGTGCAAAAGAGGGTGGAGGGGCTGTTATATGTGTTGTAACAGGCAGGAGCCAAAGCACCGGATTCATATATCTCAACAGCTATTTAATTTCAAAATCAATATGTTCCCTATGCGGGTGACACCATGACATAACTGTATTGTTATTATCATCACGAGTAATTGCAAAATCGCCTAATTTAATAATGTCCATACCTATCAATACGTCTATCCCTTCTGATTCGTTAAATTCATGAACTCTGAAAACAACAGTATGGAAATCTATTTCCTTTATCCAAAGGCTAACACCATAGACTGTTCTCGGCGCACTTTTAATGCTGTTCTGAACAGTAACATAACCTAAATGCCGCAAATTAAGAAGCTTAGCCAACCTTGAGCTTATTGCAGTATTAGAACAGCCGGTATCCCAAACTGCTCTTACCTCAGCCCCGTCGGGCCATTCCTGCCTGGGTAAATTATGGTCAAATTCCGGGAAAACTGTAATAAGAGTTTCAACAAGCGGGTACCTGTAATATCGCTTTACGGTATAAGCAAAGTTTTTCTCCGACATAAAACCTTACTTCCTAAAAGATACAAGTTTCAGTTCCGTATGTTGGCGAGGCTCAGGTTCAGGCTCACAAAGCTGTATAATGAAAGTACCAGGTTCAAAGTTTTTATTGCCCCATAAAAGTGCATCGGTAAGGTTCGGGAAATCTTTGCGCACTTTCTGCCCTTTAATTACCAGTTCACGCCCGTTATATCTTTTCAGCAACTCGTCCTGATTATCAAGATACCAGTTATATTCCTTTTTAAGCATAGCAGTACATACTTTCAGTATTTAAAGATATGTAATATTATTCAGGCAACAAATGTACCCGACAGTATTGAATTAAATTCTTCACCCCGCCTCATTCCATTTTCCTGAACGAGAAAGCAATAACAAACACCGTATAAACCAGCATTACACCTGCCAATATTTCAGTAAGCTTAGCCTGGCCGTAGCTGGCTAATGTAAATACCGCGAGGCCCAGTACAAAGCCTATTCTTGCTTTCAGAACTTTAGGCGCTGCCTTTACAGCTTTACCGGGCCCGCCCTGCACCTTGCTTGCCAGCCAGTTGAGAGTGCTGTAATAAGGTGTCCCGAACCCACGCATGGCATAATCTGCCACAAGGAAAATAATGATATAGGGGCTGAAAGTGTACCAAAAGGCGAGTGCCATTAAAAATGCCAAAGCAGCAGTTATCCTGTACCTTGTAAGGTCAAGGGTGGGTATAACAGGTTTGTTATCAGGGGGAGTTATTGGCGGAAAATAAGGTTCCATTGAATGAATGCCGGGGCTTGGTTTAATAATGCGCCTGCGCAAAGATATTCAAGCACAGGCAAACAAATGCATTAAATGCCTACTCCTGAATAGGTTCATTACCGGCATAGCTCCTGCCCTTCCAGCTGATGTTTCGGTTGGTGAAATACCGAATAATCAGGATGGGGTACAGTATGCAGAAAAGCGGGTCGTAGAGAAAAGTTGCGACGGCAGCTTTAAACTGCCTGAGCCATAATGCAGTTGTGGCGGCATATAATGTAACGGGTATATACCTGCATAGAGCAAGGGTTAAAGCTATTCCAGGTTTAAAAAAGGCAAGCACCAGGCAAAACGGGTAGGTTAAAAACTGCCCGAAAAACAAGGCCCTTACCAGGGGATGCACCTGCATGGCCCCATACATCCAGCGTTTGTGCTGCGAGAACCATGCAGGCAGATCTGGCTGCGGGGTGCTCAGGGCAGTAACATGGCTGCTGAAAAGGTGCGCAAAACCATAGCCTTTTTCAAGCACGGCAATAAAAAGGGCATGGTCTTCGGTGAGCGAAAAGGGTATAGCCTCGTATCCGCCAACCGCATTATAGGCATCGGCCCTGAGGGCCATATTGTTGCCTATGGCCGTTACAGGCACCTTAATTTGTGCAAGTAAACTTATTACCGATGTGGCTGTCAGCCAATCGAGCGACTGAAATCGGTAAAAAAGGGAATTGCCTTCAATTACCGTTACGCCCGTAACTATGCCGGCCCCTGCCTGCAGGGGTGCCAACATGGTTTTCAGCCAAGCCGACGGCAGGGCAATGTCGGCATCTGTGTAAAATAAATAATCGCCTTGGGCACGGTGTGCCAGTTGGGCAAGCACATTGGTTTTACCCTGCAGCTTCCCCCCGGGTTGCGCGGCCGTAATGTGTATAAGCTTAAAGGCGGGCTTGTCGGCTATAAAAGACCTGATTAATGATGCTGTTTCGTCTTCTGAATTATCGTCGCCAATAAGCACTAAGAGTTTGGTTTCCGGGTAATCAAGCGCGGCCACGCTTCTGAGGCAACGAATAATGTTGCGCGCCTCGTTACGGGCGGCAATAAGCAGGCTTACCTGCGGCAAATCATCTGCTGAACCAAGCACGGGCTTATATGTCATTAAAAGGGGCGGGCTGCATGTATCAAAAACACATATTATATATGTACCCCGATGCTGCAAAAGTAAGTATTAAGGCTTGTTCAGGGCAGGATAATTTAAGCAGAGGGGTTCCGGCTTTAATTAATTTCAGGTTCCCGCAATAGTCGGCTTTCTTAAAACGCATGAACAAATTTAATTATTACCTACTTTAGCTGTCCCGATATTAAAACAGGGCAATAATTCTGCAAACCGTTAACACCAAAACCTTACCTGCATATAACTTATTGCTGCTCTGTCGCCGTTTGGCGGTGGTGATGCTCCTTTATACAGGTTGCAGGTTTATTTTCCTGTTTGCCAACCCATTGGTTTTTTCAGAAGCCGGAACCTGGCAAAAAACGCTTGCCTTTTTAACCGGCCTTCGTTTCGATCTCAGCGCGGTTTTCAGCGTGAATGCTCCTGTTATCCTGCTTTCGCTTATTCCTTTTAATGTTCAAAACCGGGTAATATGGCAAAAGGTAATTAAAGCCACCTACCTGCTCTGCAACATTCCATTCTTATGGATGAACCTTGCCGACAGCGTTTACTTCCGCTTTACAGGCAAACGCATATCGGCTGAGCTGCTGCAAATGGCCGGCGATGTACAGGACCAAACCGCCCAGCTTTTTATAAACTTCTGGCCCATAATTTTGCTTTGGGCTGTATTTACGGCCATACTTTTTTACACTTACCCAAAAACCAAACTGCCGATACCCATGCCCAAACCCGGTATTGGAGCATTGCAGCTGCTTATATTTTCTGCCATTACAGTGGCTGCAATTCGCGGCAGCTTTGAGCTGAAGCCGCTCATACCCGGTAATGCTTTTGTATTGCAACCCGCCGTTTTAGGCAACCTTGCCCTGAATACCCCTTTCGTGCTTTTCAAAACCTTAGGCACAACCGGCGTTTCGCGTCCGGACTACCTCCCGAACCGGGCCTCAGCACAGGCTGTTTTATGCAATGCCAATATGCCCCCGGTAAAAGTGAATGCAGGTTCGGCAGGCATGCCGCAAAGACAAAGCAACGTAGTAATTATTATACTGGAGAGTTTTGCAAGCGAATATGTGGGTTATGGTAACCCTTACGGTGGCTTTACCCCCTTCCTCGATTCTTTAATGGGGCACAGTCTTGTGTTCCCGCATAATTATTCAGCAGGCAGGCGCTCGGTAGAGGCCCCCCCGGCTATTCTTGCCGGCATGCCAACCCTAACTGATGACTCCTTTATAACAGGTCCGTACAGTACCAACTCTGTTTACGGCCTCGGCAATGCCCTGGTGGAAAACGGGAGAAGCACGGCCTTTTTTCATGGCGGCCGCAACGGCACAATGGGTTTCGATTGGTTCAGCGTGGCGGCAGGTTTCCAAAAGTACTACGGCATGAACGAGTACCCCGACAAAAAAGACTATGACGGCAACTGGGGCATTGCAGATGAACCCTTCCTGCAATGGACAGCCAAAAAGCTGGCAGCCATGAAGCAGCCTTATGCAGCCTGCATTTTTACGCTGAGCTCGCACCAACCTTATACCATTCCTGAAAAATATAAAGGCTCGTTCCCCAAAGGCAGGCTGCCCATTCACGAATCAATAGGCTATGCCGATAATGCTTTACGCAGCTTCTTTAAAGCCATGCGCCGGACACCGGGTTTCGACAGCACACTCTTTATTCTCACAGGCGACCATACCCAACAACATGAGTACCCCCTTTATAGCGGTGAAGAGCCCCAATACAGGGTTCCGCTTGTATTCTACCGCCCCGGAAGACACCTGCCGGCAGCTGATACCGGTAAGGTAACACAGCATCTTTCAGTTACGCCATCGGTATTGCAGTTTTTGGGCATACAGCCAAAGGCGGCGCTTTGCTATGGGCAAAGCGTGTTTCAGCCTGATTCAAATGCCCGGGCCATCACCTTCGGCGACGGGCAGTATTACTGCTTCGGGCGCAAATATTATTTAAAATGGCCACCGGGCACCGAAGCACACCTTGTACGCATAGCCGACAGGCGGGAAATTTTTAACCCAACTGCCTACGAGCAGCATTTAAAAGAAGATTATTTACTTTACCTGAAGGCTTCGGTGCAGTTTTATAATACCGGGCTGATTGATAATAATCTTTTTAAGTAAGCAATCATTCTGCGGAATGGTCCGGAAGCGCTATAGCACAGTCGGCTGTGTTTACCCTGTTCAATTAAATGCAGGTTGTTTGTATTCTGCCATTTATTTACTGATTTTTGCCCGATCCTAATTCTGCCCCGCAGAAATGCCGGATTGCGCAGCCTTTTTGCGCTTCAATGCTCCAAACCTTAATACACAAGCTCTAAGAACTTAAATCCC
>JAZKBN010000010.1:0-20937 GCA_040388605.1 Bacteroidota bacterium
TAAAATCTAAACCAATATAGGTAATGGCCAATTATTGTAATTTCTCAAATCTACCATTTGTCCATTAAGGATACTGTGATATGGATGTTCGAGTATATCTGCAGCACCAATTTGTTTGGAAAGGAATCGAAACGATGATGCTGCCACATATTGATTATCCATATCACATGCTATCCAACGACGACCTAAGCGCTCTGCGACTTCGCCTGTGGTATTAGATCCACTAAATATATCTATTACCAAGTCCCCAGGTTTGGTAAGCATTTTTATAAAGAATTCAGGAAGTGGAGCCGGGAAACGCGCAGGGTGGCTTTTAACCCCAAGCAATTTGCAACTGGTAATATAATGTGCCCCTGATTCCGAATTAGGAATTTGGAGCAAATTGGAAGGTATGGCTCCACCATTGTCTGTTCCAAAACTTGTGCCTATGTCATGTCCGCTTGGACGTTTTTTTGCATCATAAAATTTGGCAGGGTCCTTCAATAGTTTTTTCATACGGTCGCTGTACTCAGTGAGTACTTGGCTAACATCAGCATAAGGCCATTCAGTTTTACTGAACCACCATACAGTGTTTACTGAATCTTTGGCGCGAATTTTACGTTTATTCACCCATTCAATAGGGCTAGGCAACTTAGATGAGTTGAACCAATAAAAATCTTCCGCTAAATGGTACCCCAAGTTATCACAGAAGTGTATTGGAACCCTAAAAGGATACAAACTACGAGTAGGGGTTCCGCGTTGATAAGCACCGCCAATATCCATAACAAGACTACCAGTGGATTTAAGCTTAGGCAGTGCTGCAGTTGCGAAGGTACCTAACCATTCCACATAATCTGCCTGGTCCTCATTACCATACTCCTTTTTACGAAGCAAAGCAAAGGGCGGGCTAGTAATAATCAAATCAACGCTTTCATCGGGAAGCGATGCCAATAAATGTCGAGAATCGGTAAGAAAAGTTGCACCGAGTTTTGTTAAATAAGCTGGCTCTAGGCCGCGTACCATGTGGTTAATGAAGTGGTCAGACATTCTTTAGGACTGTGGCGTGAATATTGGGCTAAATTACGACATTTTTGGGTAAAATACCTAAAATATTAGCGAGGTAAGGCTAATGTAAAACGGCACTTTTGAGTCCTAAAATTTGCAGTATTAAATGGAATCAATGCCTAACGCCTTCGACATACATCAACTCCTTGCACGCAATATAACACGAATCCGTAAGGAACGCGGGATGACTCAAGCAATTTTGGCAGAAACAGCGGGAGTAAATGAAACGCATATTGGAAATATCGAGAACATACGGAACAGTCCCAGCTTAGAAATCATTAATCGCTTAGCTCTTGCCTTGGAGGTAGCAGTTGCTGAGCTATTCACTTCCGATAACATAGAACGCGAAGAATTTAAGCAAAATGGCAATATTGATGCTGTTCCAACACAGCTTGAGCGTATTAATGCCTTGCTTCCATATATACGACAATATCAAAATCTTGCTAATGAATTCGGCATTAATGATATTTTTCAGGATAATGGCGGCAAACTCTTGCAAACCTTAATTATTACGCGGCTCAAGAATTTAAAAGGTAGAGAAGGCAATGATGCCCAAGATGAACATGGTAATGAGTATGAACTAAAAACCGTAAATCGAAGCCTAACAACTTCTTTCTCAACGCATCACCATATTAACCCTACAATTATTGCAAAATACAGAAAGGTAAACTGGGTATTCTGTGTTTATGATGGAATTGAAATTGTAGAAATGTACCAAGTCAGGCCTACTGATTTAGAATACTACTTTTCAAAATGGGAGAATGACTGGCATAATTCAGCGGGGCCTGATGGGCGTGGCAGGGATATTAATAATCCCAAAATCCCAATCAAATTTGTTCGTCAAGTAGGACGTCTGATATATAAAGATGCGGCCGATGGGCGCATTGCACCTGGCCCTGAATTGGCTCATTGGCCCGATGAAAATCCATCTGAATGATTATTATAAGCTACAATGAAAGGGTATACTTGATTTGCTTTTTTGTACGAGCGGGTTATTGGATTTACTGGAATCCTTACTTACTAAGCAGAAATCACATTAATTTCCCATATTCTTCCAATCGAACGGCAAACTCCATTATCTCCTCATCATCTAATTGGGCGTATTCGCTCCTTTCTGCAACATTTGGGTTCAAAATAAAGTTAGCCATTTCCAGTCATCTAAAATTTTGCTGTTTATTCTTCTGAAACCATAGGTAGAAACTCTTGATTGGTCGGTTCAAGAAATCATTTTCATTAGGATTCACAATTAGCGGTTCATTGAACCGTAAGCGCAGTAGCCTTTCCCTATCAAGGTCAGGGGCACTTCTCCGGGCATATTCCGGATTGGCAAACCATTCCAGTCCAGTTTTTATATTTTCTGTATTTATTAATTTAGGCTGTTCCGATTGAGCACACTCTAGTCCAAGTTTCTTTCTTTTTAATTCATTTATTTTCTCCTCACATTGCTGGTATACCTCAGGCACATTAACCGCCATTATTTTATCAGTGAGCTGCCTGATTTGCTTGTTAACTTGCTCAATTTCTTGTTGCTGATGCTCTTGCGTTTGTGCTATCCTGCCATCTCTATGCTCAAGCATTTTCCAGATCATAACTGATAGTGGTTTTAGCAGATTCTTATTGGGCTTCATTAACTTTAATTTTTCGGTAAATCGGCTATGGATTTTTATAGCTGAAATTGATTTCTCTTTAAATATGCTTGGCGCTTGAAAACGGTAGTAGGCATATTTTTTACTTCTGCCTTTTGACCGCCCGGCTGTAAGATGGTTTTTTTGTTCATCAACCAAGAAGCTACGCAGCGGAAAATCTCAGTTTACCATAGTCTTCGCCTTGCCACGATTCCTTCCGGTGAGCAAGTCTTGAATTTTTAGCCAAGTATTATAGGAGATAATAGCTTTATGCCTGGCTTGTCTGAGCGGTATATTCCGAGTAAGTGCCTTTTTCTTATGCTTTTTCCTTTCCGCTTTCTTGTTCACCATTTCGATATACCCTGCATACAAAACATTTCTTAGCATTCTTTGTGTACCTGCCTTTGAAATACACCTTCCTCTGCGAGCTGCTATAATGTCCAATCAAACGGACTTCCGTCGGCGTGTTAGTTCGCGTACAGAACAGAACCTTCCGAATGCGTATCATTCTAAACCCTCTCTTACTAAGTTAGCTTCCTCCGGAACTATTTCTAAAACTTTACCACCTGCTGGAGATTTTACATACTTATAGCCGATAGGCTCTCCTCGTGTCCGAAAACCTGCCAGTAATCTTCCTTTTTGCCTACTGATTACCAACTCAATATTTGCCAAGCGATAGTTCTCGGCAGCTCAAGCCAAATTCATTTCAAGACTACGACTGCTCGCATCCTGTCCAAATACACCTTCCAATGTGACAAGGGTTAACCCAAGCGCATCGAAGGCATCCCTCAGGTCCAAGTGTACACGCATATCACGGGCTATTCTGTTCAGACGGTCCGTAAGTAGGATAGTAACGGGTCTATCTCACTCGGCATTTGCTTTCTTAACAAAGTTAGTAAGTTCTGTAACAGCCGACCTTTTGGTTTGGCTCCCTGAAATAGCCCCATCCTGGAACACTCCAACGACCTCGATACCCAATGAATTTGCATGGTAACGGCAAATTGTCTCCTGAGAGGATAGTCCCGAACCGTCTTTAACTTGTCATTTTGACGAAACACGGCAATATATTACTGCACGTTGGCCTGAGAGGTTTAACATAGCATCTAAAATTAAAGGTAAATTACATGGGATTTTATCCAAAAAACTCCCGAACTCAAGCCGGGAGCAGAACTTAAATTTGACTTTTCGATTGTGTGCGTATTATATGGTCTACGGCCATCTCTGCTAATTCCCAAAGGTTATAGATGAGTTGTTGTATTTCGTCATCAGTTTTTCAATCGGCAAAACTTCCTCGCTCTTGTCTAGCAGCTTCTATGGTAAGTCAAGACATATTAGGCAGGTATAGTAGGTAAAGGGTAATTTGCTACCAGCATCTCGACCTTAATATTCTTCGCAACGCCATCCAGCTTCATGCCTGCTTGCTGAGGTTTTTCGATAGACCTAACTACCCACCCGTTCTGTTCTATGTGCTTTTGAAGCAGCAGGGACGGATAGTTACTTAGGATAAATTTGCCCTTGATAGTTCCTAACAGGCTTAAGAGGTTATCATAATCCTGTACTGTATAACCCCTATAATGGCCTTGGTCAGCTTTTTGGCTTCAGGTTTTAGACCCCATGCTCTCTGATATATACGGTGGGTCTACATAAAAGAACGTATCCTCAGAGTCGCGGGACTTAATAAGTTCCAAAACATCCATATTCTCGATGCAGACGTTTTCAAGGCGCTTCATAATCCGTGGACCAAAATCCCTTTTCCTATTATTAAAACGCTTACCGACTAAGTTATTTTTTCTGTCGTAAGAAAAGCCTGAGCCTAAATTGGCACTGAATGAAAGGGTGGCAAGCACCCATACAGCCCATGCTCTTTTCAAGGCCGAAAAAACATCAGAGTTTCTTCGCACCAACCTTGCCTCCTGTCGGAGCTCGCGAGCATAGGGGGTAGCATCTACCATTTTCTGTAGGAACGGAAACAGCTCGCTGTCTTTACAGGTTTGGTAAAAGTTGACGATGTTGTTATTTATGTCGCCTACAACTTCAAGAGTAGATGGCTCCTTCATAAAGAACACAGCCCCTCATCCGAAACATGGCTCAACATAGACCTTATGAGGAGGTATCATCGGGATAATGGTTGCAGCCATGCCCTTTTTTCAACCCCGATAAGGGATAATGGCTTTGCAAATGGTTGTAATGACATTCATAGCGTTTAAGTAAGAAAGTAAACGCCCGGCAGTATACCTGGTGGGCTGTAAATTTCTGATTAGCCCTAATGAATTATTTTACAGTGACTACAAAGACACGTCAGCTACTTTCTGCTTCCACATAGGATATATGAATTTGCGTGTTATTCCGTCTTTTTCCAAGCGTGTCCGAATGTAACCAGCAAGGCTTTTATGAATATTGATACAGCCGCACAGCCTGTGTTCTATAGGAGTACCCTCTTTCCGGTTTTTCTCATACTGTTCTTTTGCGATAACCTCAATTGGCTTAAATGAGGAATGGTTCCAAATAAAAGCCCCAGCTTGGTTTACTATATTTCTGTTATTATACATGCCAAATCTCGAAACCTTCCCAATATGTTCTTCGCCAAGATATATCAATGGAATTTTCATCATACGCTCCACAGACACCATTTTACCCTCTACCCGCCTGCGTGCATCTTTCGAGGCCATCTTTTTCCTTAGGGGTTTTACAAGTTTCTCAGCAGCAGCGAGAGAAATACCTGCTGCTTCGGAAATACGTGCCTTAAACTCATCATCATTCAATTTAGCGTTAGAATCATGCCCATTTGTAAGTAAAAAACTTATACTGCCTTTAGTAAGATCCACCTTGTTCATATGGTATACGCTAAAATAATCATCTATATCGTTGAAGCTCAAAAAACTGCTTTGTGTATTTATTCCTTGTGTTGCAAAATATAGAGCAATCTGTACTCTATGCGACCAATCTAACAAAGGTGTAGGCTGCTCATTATGTTGTAAATAGCTTAACAAAGCCATATCATTAGTTGTTTCCAAGCCTACCGATTTGGTATACCTTAAAATTTTAGCTCCATGTTCCTTTCTGCCATTACGAACAGCGTCCTTTATAATTATACCATATTCTTCAGACTCAGTCTTGATGTTATTCCAAATGCAATGGCGTTGTAAGGTATTATATAGCCTCCATTTTGCTTCGCTCTG
Organism: Bacteroidota bacterium; assembly: GCA_040388605.1. Lineage (GTDB taxonomy): Bacteria > Bacteroidota > Bacteroidia > Cytophagales > Flexibacteraceae > JAZKBN01. Next base: position 5,849 of record JAZKBN010000010.1, read on the forward strand.
CCCACGGAACACCATCTCTTTACTATCCTTCCATTCGCTATAAAGCTGGTCAAAGCTTGCCTTTGTATCAATAACCTGTTGCTCAAAATAAATGGCCTTTTGCCATATGGAGAGATAATCAAGGGTATTGGCCTGCGTTTCAATAAAAGGTTGCAGACGCGGACTCACATGCTCCGCAAAGAAGTCGTAGAGCCTCATGCTTATGCTATAAGGGTCAACATTACCGTCCACATCAGAGCGTATTTCTAAGATATCGCTAAGCAATATCATGCTGAGCAATTTATCACTGATACCCACCTCTGTTAGAATGACCTCTGCCATTCTTTTTTTCACCTGTAGGTTTGTGGTATCTTCTATTTTCATGTATTTCATAATTAACTGGCCGAATAGCCATGTGGCTTACACAAATATACTCCATCTAATCCCGATTATTTACCCTCGCACTTAAATTGTTTCTTTCGAAAGAAGACTTCACTTTTAGCCAAAATTCATTTAAAAATTTCCGGAAGACTTCCTCGAAAAAGTCGTCGGCCAAATCCGTTTTTTTTGGTTGGAAAACTTAAGCTGCGAAACTTTTTCGTCCGCCGCCCTTTTCTGCTTTTTATTGTTACTCTCAACTTCCCCCGGCCCCGTACCCCGCTTTGGGGTGTTATCCATAGGACTGAATGATGCAGTGCTGTAGTAAAGTGCGTTAGCACGGAAAGGAGGCAACAAAGAATGAGGAATCAGGAGATTATTGAATTGTTTCGACGGGTCTAAAACCGTCTAATTCGTGTGTTTAAGGCGGTTTTCATACATTCTTAGTGAACAATAGGATGCAGTGAAAATGTAGTAACCATGCAGTGATTATTTTGAATAATAATGGCTATATTGCATTTACAAATGCTACCTGCTGCTTCCGTCTATACTCCTGCAATACCATGATGAGCCTCGAAGACATTCAAGCCTTAACCTATGCAATAGCTTCCCTACCCCGGCCGGATGAGCCGGATAGCGTAGAGTTTGGGCATACAATTCCTGCCGAGTTTTTTGGGGTAGTGATAGCAGCCATGAAAAGGCATGTGGCAGCTGTAGACAATGAGCTATCCTATTCACGGCACGATAAAGATAAGCGCTACAGATTGTTGGCCGTTCGCGGGTTTACCTATGCAGAATTTCAGGTACTGTTCAATACAAAAGTATCTATTGACCAGTTTGAACAGTATCCGATATTCGAGGTGCTTATGCTGGGCAGCGAACAGATGAGGAGGGACTTTATTAATCTTCTTGATACCGATGAAATATCTTACCTCAAAGCTCTTCAAAAGGCGAGGGTTCCGATACTTGCGTCGTTTTTTAGTCCATTGCCCGCGCGTCTACGTGTGGGCGACCTATTGAAACATTGCTATATCTCCGGGCAAAGCGGCTCAGGTAAAAGCGAGCTTTTAAAGTTGCTTTGGTATCATTTACAGGAAATAAGCCAACATGACAGAAAACATGCCCTGATGCTGCTTGACCCGCATGGCGACTTATCCAGGGAGGCACTTGCCTTGCATTTAAACAAAGACCATGACAGGGTTGTGTATATCGACCCGTTTTTTGATGCCAGTCACTTCCCGGTACTCAATCCGTTGGAAATAAGCGACAGGTCTTTACCAGCCATTGATATTTATGCACAAAGCCTCGCAAGGGTATTTCAGGAGCTAATCCCGACTTCTGAAATGACTATGCAAATGCAGACTTTGCTTATACCATGTATTGCCACCCTGCTTTATAGTGGCAACCGTACTCTTAAAGACCTCCAAGCATTTATGCAAAACGACCCCGCACTTATTGCTCTTGGTCGTAACAGCCCTTTTCCGGCACATAGGGAGTTTTTTAATACTGCCTTCGTATCCAAAAGCTATGAAACAACTAAAGCAGGTATATATACACGTATCCAGTCCCTTTTAAATAATGATGGGTTTTACCGTATCACTTGCGGCAAGAGTACTGTAGACTTAGAACAGGCCATCAACGCAGGTAAGATTATAATTGTCCGCTTTACAAAAAACAGGGGCGAAGAAGCAAGTCGTGCTTTTAATAAAATGATTATTGCCCTATTGCAGAGCATTGTGCTTAAAAGGGCAGACCTTCCCAAAGGGCAGAGAAAACCCCTGTTTCTTTTTATAGACGAGTTCCAAACCTATTTAAGCCCAAGTATCGGTACCATTTTGGAAGAGAGCCGCAAGTTTGGGCTGCACCTGATAATCGCCAACCAAAACCTCGGGCAAATTGACGACAAGAAGCTCCTTCGTACCATACTTTCTAACGCGTACACCAAAATTGTTGGAGCAAACGGCCATAAGGACTTAAAGGATTTGAGCGATGAAATCAGCGTTCCCATAAAGCAAATGCAGTTGCTGTCCAAATATCAATTTTATGTAAAGTCCGGCAACAACTCGGCATATACCGTCGAGCCTAATACTTACCTTTTGGAGCAAACCCCGCCTTTCTACCTATCGCCGGAAAAAGCAGGCGAGCTTCGTGAATGGATTATAGAAGTGTCCGGGCAATATAAGCCATCATGGTTTGAGCCGGACCAACCGGAGAATGATAGTGATGCCGACGGCGGAGGTTTAATCTCTCCTGCATCGCAAGCACCACCCATTCCCACTGCAACCAAGGGGCCAAGTGGGAAGAAAAAAATGACCCCTAAATTCAAGATATAGAGGCTTTTATTGTATTACTCAACTATGGATTTCATTAAACCTTCGCAGCAGGAAATTTTGGAGGCCCTTGCAAGGTGCAAGTTTTTAACCGTTGGGCAGATGATAGACCTTGGTATTAAAAATGATAGGGCGAATATCAACCGAGAACTTAAGTCCCTAAGGGACTGGAAAAAACCACCCGTGGGAAACAAAAACTTTGGGTCACATCCTTCGGAAGGCAAACTCGAAAGTGTACATTTCCTTACGGAGTATGGCGAACGCCTACTTATGGAAGGGCTTGGGCTCGAACAAAGGGAAATCAGAAGGCCCGTGGGTAAAAGCTCGCTATTTTATAAAGACTACCAGCACCGCAGGAATACGATAGATATACAGGTAGCTCTGTTGAAAGAGGAACAGGCTGGCAACGGTCGAATGGTATTTTTTGATACCTATTTTGACCATGAGGGCAACAATCGCCGTGACGCAAGCGCACGCAGTAAAACTAAAATAGACTTGGACGATGGCTCCTACCTAATTGCCGATGCCGTTACTTTTTGGCAGGACCTAAAGGGAACGCACCTGTTTGCAATAGAAATGTATAATGGTAAAGATACCGGAAGAGTAGAAAGGCAGCTTTATCAACATCTTGTTGCCTTGACGGAAGGACATCTTGCTGCAAATGCAGCCCGTGAGCATAAGCACGATAAAGGCTACCGTATTCTATGCGTTTTTGAGTTCCTGCCGCAGCTACAGGCCGCATGGCAAAGGCTTTCAGATAATGAGGACTATGCGGACGCAAAAGAGTATTTCCTTGCCAAGCCCTACGAGCAACTAAAAAGCCAGCCCTTTCACAAAGGTTGGCAGGATTTAGATGGACAGGATGTGGAGCTATGGTAAGTGAGTTTTATTGCTGCGCGTTTTGAACTTCAAATTATATTGATTTTGAGGAAATATTATAGTAATTCGCATTCTTTAAGCGTAACTTTATTCACTCCCTCCTATGATAGTTAGTAACATACTAATAATCCTTAATACGATTGCCCTTATCATTACACTGATATGGTATAAGAGAAGCGATGAATTGGAGCCTTTAGCGGGCTCATTAACTTTAATTGGTACACTCGTGGTACAAGTTTTCTATAAGTATAATAAAGACTCCGGAAAAAGTACGATGCAACAGAAAGGCGGTAATGGGAGCAATAATTATCAAGCAGGTAATGATATTAACGTGAACAAACCATGATAAACGATACAAATTTAAAACAGAATGGTGGCGCAGGCTCTACAAATTACCAAGCCAATTCTATTACAATTATTCAAGGGGTTACTCCAGAAATTGCAAAGGAAAAGGCCTTAGAAGTTTTCAAAGAAAATTTCATTCAGCTAGCATCAGAAGCACGTGAAATTGCAAGCAAAAGGGCAGAAGAAATTGTCGATAGATTTCTATCGAAGTTATTGGCTGCCTCTCCTGAGTTATTGTGCCGGATGAAGGAGCCAAGTATGCAATACTCATTATATTCAATACAGAGGGAGTATGCTAAAAATGGCGAAATTGCTACCAGTGAACTCCTTATAGAAATTCTCGTTAATCTTGCTGCATTGCCGGAAAGGAACTTGACTCAAGTTCTGCTAAATGAGTGCATGACAGTAGTTCCGAAATTAACAATAGAGCAAATTAATGCATTGAGTCTTCATTTTTTTGCATTCGTATATAAGGGAGACGATATTTACCAAACATCACTAAAAGACTATATAGAAAATTATTTAAAACCTTTTGATTCTCAGAAACAAACAAATATTTATGAAGTAAATTACATGTTGTATTCAGGGTGTGTTTCCTTAAACAAAAACAGTAGCAGTTTTTTACTTAATTTTTTTCATAAGCACACGAACCTCTTTAGTGAAGGCTTTACATTTAATGAATTTATTAGTATTGTCGGAAAATCTAATAAATTAATTGAGATAGAGATGCTAATAATATGTCCTAATAACCCATACAACTTTAAAGTTTTTTCTACAGACCTTATAGCTATCTGTAATACGGCTTCAAATTTTGGTTTAAATGAAAATCAAGCTATTGAGCTTTGGAAACTCAACAATCGCATCACTGTGGAGATCCTTGAGTATCACAAACTGGATAGCTATGAAGCAATTTATTTATGTGAACTGTCGAAAAACTGGAAAGGTACTTATATAAGTACAATGGAACTTACTATAGTTGGAATTGCTATAGCCATTACAAACATTAATCGGAAATTAGGAGTGGTGCTTAGTTTGGACGATTATTTAATTTGAATCGGCTGGGACAGTAAATACCCGCTATCGGCTTATAAACCTTATATTTTCCCGCCGCTAATTCCCTCCAAGTCCTTTTGAAGTTGTGCGTCGTATGCCAAAGCACGGGGGTGTTCGTAAAACTCTTTGAGCTTTGGGGGTCGGCCCGCTTTGTCAAGAAGATCCCCGAGCGCATCTACGGGCAGGCCGCTATTGACTGCATCTGTCCAAAGTTTAATTAGGCGAATATCAGTTGGGCTAAAGCCCAACTCGTTTTTGGGGTCTGAAACGAACAGCTCCATGAAGTCCGGCATGGCGCCAACATAGGTATTAGCTGTTGTTCTAAGCCCTTGATTCTGAACTATAAGACTGTTTTTGTAGGCTTCCGGCTCATGGCTGAACGGCGCAAAGAACTTGGCCACCAGCGGGTCTAGCTTTGTTCTCATTATTCCTGCTTCGGTTTCCGGCTTGTCGGGGTCTATTTTGTAATTAATGCTCATAGCTGCTTTCTGCACTGTTTTCAAGGTCATCAAAGCTTCTCTTAGACTAATTATATCTTCTGTTTCAAGAGCAGGGTTATTGAGCATATTGAAAAATCTAACCCTTTGCGAGCTCGCAGGAGTGGTTTGGTCGAATGCGCTTTTATTTTCCAAACCGTCTTTAAGAGGGTAGCATTCTTTGGCCGCCTCAAAAAGTAGTCTTTTTTCAATATAAAATCAAACACTGTCGGCCAGTATTATGCTGCTTTTTGGTAAGCTGCTTAATTGCTCGTTATACAGGTCAGTATATACTTGACCCGCCAGTTCAAGCGCTTTATCCGTTTTACTTATGTGCTGCGCTTGAAGTTCTGCCTTAAATTTGGCAGCAAAGGCATTGGTAAATTCCTCAGAAGAGGCTAAAGCATAATATTGTTCCAAAGGTGGCAACCCTTCCGGCAATACCACATCCTTTGCTTCAATGTTATGCCTACTAAGCATATCAAACGGCATTGGGTCTGTCAGATGTAGACTACCATCCTTTTTTGCAGTAAGGGGTACACTTATTCCATCTTCGGCATCCAAGGGCAGCACCACGTTTCCGTTTGCATCAAACTTCATAGTTTCAGGGTTTAGTTTGGTGCGCATCAGATTTTGAGGAAAATTTCAGGCTATACCCTTCAGAAACCCAAACACTCCTGCTCCCTTTTGTTTCTCCGACAGCAGGTTTACAAGGTTTTCCTGGAAATTTTGCTTTCCCTGCTCGTTCAGTGGTTGGTCGTCTTCATTAGTCAGGTCTGAACCCACGAGATTTGCGGCATTCTCTTGCAAGCGTTCGGTATTTACGGCGTGTGCCAACGCTATTGGAGAGTCTGCTGCGGCTATAAATAGAGCAGCCTTATTTTTCTCAAACTGTTCAACAGTCAGGCCAATACGTTTAATTTCTTTTGCCTTATCCCTGATATGTTCCTCTGGTTCAGGTATTTCAATGGCCTTGAAGCCGTTGGTGTTTGCTATGCTGTTATAGTTTTCGGCCAGGCTGCTTACAGCAACTCGGTTTTTGGAAAGGAGCGCCTGTGCCTTTTTGTCGGTCGGGTTGCTTTGGAAATACTCAAGCAGGTACTTGGCCTTCAGTAAGGTAGCCTGCTGTTCGGGGTCGGTAAATGTTTGGATAATCTCATTATTCGGGTCTGCCTGCGCTTTGGTGATATAGTCTTTGCTTCACTGGCTGTTATTAAGTAGGTCGAAAATATCCTTATCGGCAGACAGGTTGGCGAGTTCGGTTTTAATTGCAGATATGTTTTGGGCGATGATTTCCTGATTATTATTATCAGCATCAATCATCTTCTTTTTGACTTCAATATTACTCTGATTGCTCCTTAGCTTGGATATGTTCTTTACCTGCTTGCTGTAAAATCATTCTATAATGGCAACTATCTGATTATCTATATCTTGGGCTAATTTTGGCAACGATGCTTTTCGTTGCAGCTTTTTATCTATTATGCGTTTTACCGTGTTCTTCAGCGCATCCGGGTTTATGGAAGCAGCATTATGCTTTTGCCTGATAATACCAATAATAAACTCCGCCTGTTGCCTTTCCCAAACGTCAACGTACTTTTCCACAATATCATCGGTCGGTAAAACCTGCTCGATTTTAGGAGCCTTTTGTGCTTCAATCTGTACATAAGCAGGAATTTCGCTCATTAAATTCAGACCAGTATAAACACCCTATTATATACATCTTTCCCTGTGGAGCAAAATGCAGAACATCACCAAGCATTATGCCCTTGACATAAGTTATACCTTTAGGTTACTTGCGCTTCTTGGATAGCTTCTTCATACCCTTTGCCAATTCTGAAGATATTTTCACGCCTTTAGCAGACCTATTGGCTTTTTCTGTAGCCAATGCTGCCTCGTGCCTTGATTTTTCTTCTTTGGCAGTAGATTTTGAAAGTTCGGCATCGGCGCTATCTGAAAGCTCCAGTAATCCTGCAATAACCGCATCATGGTTGCTCACCGATTTTTGCTTTTGAGTTCCTGTAGTTCTTTTGTTGCCGTAGCTGCTTGATTTTGAATGCGAACTGCCCTTTGCCTTTGACTTTGTAGCACCTGATTGGGCATACAAAAGGCTTGGCGCTATGCTCATAAGGAGGATTATAAAAGTTTTGGAAAAGAGACGCATTGAGAGTTTCAGGTTTAGATTGAGAAATCGAACGCGCTGCGGTATGACACCAATAAACGCTTCTATAAAATTATATCACTGATTATCAGTAATATATAATTACACGTTATGAAATATATCCAGGCATTATTTTTTATATCTTTGCCTTCAAAGAAAAAGGGCGAAATGGCAACAGCAAAAGAGAAAATAGGACGTAACATCAAGAAAATCAGGGAACTGCGTGATTTAAAGCAGGACCATATAGCCTTTGAACTAGGTGTAAGCCAAGCTAACTACTCTGATATTGAGCGAGGTAAGGTTGAAGTGTCGTTTACTACGCTTGAAAAAATTGCTGGGGTGTTAGGCGTATCGCCAAGCGCGCTTATCGAATTTGATGAGCAGTTCATTTTTAATAATTATAACGGTCAGGGAAGCCAAAACACAAACTGCGCCGTTACCGTATCGGATACCAGTAAGCTTGAAAGGCTATACGAGGACAAGACCAAGCTACTGGAGGACAAAATCAAATACCTCGAAGAAAAAATAGCTTGGCTCGAAAGCCAAGCAAAAAAGTAGCGTTTATCTTTTTAAGCTAAAAAAACAATCCTGCGAGAAATCAGGCAGGATTGTAATAATTTGTAAGACAAGCACTTAGTAGTAAAGTACCAAGTTTGGGCCTCATCGAAGTGTTATAACCGTAACAAGAGATACAGGTTACGGGCATTTCCGTTAAGCTCGCTCAATGCTCACAGTAGTCTTGTGATTATTGTTGCGATGCCAGTTTCCACTCCGGCTCAGGCTTTCGTTGCCCAAGTCCTCACGGCTATGGCTGTCTTTAACGACGAGGCGGTAGCCTTCGTCGTTGTTAAAGTACAAGGTGTCGGTTTTCAGGCCTTCCTGCTCTTTAACCTTGCTGTACACCTCCGATACAATTTCAGCCACTTCCTCTACGGGTATGGCTCGAAGAACGTCGCGGTCTATAACCAGGTCGCCGTTAAAATCGTAGTGAAAGTATTGCTCGGAGCGCTGCCACTTGCTCGCTTTGGGCTTGGGCTGTAGCTCAGCGAACTGCTGTTCGCTGTTGGGGCCTTCGTCCGGCGCTTCTTTGCTGTCCGCGTGCGGGTAGCCGTTTTCATTGTTTAGTAATTCTTCGGGTAACTCGTTTTTCCTTGCCATCTTTTCGTATGGTTTTTTAAAGGTGATTAGATGTGCCAATATGTTTGGCACAGCGAGCATACCAGTACCCCGAGGTTGTTCTGATTGTCGTGTCCATTTTGATTTGACAATTATCATAATTATTGTCTGCTATGCGTGAGCATGGTCTTCGTCATGGCGCGAGCCAAGCAGCCAATCAACAGCCTTTTGAGCTTGTGCAGCGGCCGTAACCAAAAGACGTTTATCCTGCTTGATAGTTGTTAACCAACTTTGCAGGTAAGCAGCAGAATTGGCGAGCGTGTCGTTTAATATACCGACTTCTTGGCATAAGAAACTGGCGCCCATTTCAGCTATCAGCTCCTCTTTGCCGTAGTCATAACTTCCGAAGTGGGTAGGTAAGGTTATGCCATCACGGTTTAATCTTTTGAGATGGCCAGTGCTGTGGATGATTTCGTGGAACAGGGTAGCATAAAATGCCTCTTGTATCACAAATAGCTTATAATCAGGCATTATTATGCAGTCCTCTGCGGGAACATAGTATGCCTTGTCACCTTTTACCCGAATATCGGGCAACTTGGCTTTTAAGAACGAGACCATTCGGGCAGCCTTTACAGGAACACCCAAATGGCTGTTGCTTTGCAGGGCGGGCAGTTTCCATTCAATACCTTCCACTTGGCTGATGTTGAACACGTTGAAATAACGAAGGAATGCTCGCTTTTCGAGATACTTGATTTGGTCAGGTCTCGGGTTGGTTACCCTGTTACCGTTCCGGTCATAGTACAACCAGTTCCAATAGGTTACTATTGAAGCCCGGCTGCCTTTCATTACCGAGCCCCCTAAATCCTTTGCCTGCTTAAAGGTTAGGAAATAGGGGTACTCGTATAGTAGCATATGGAGCAGCAAAGCATTTATGCCTCGATACTCTTTGCCCGTGATGTAATTCTTGGGTAGGCCGTAGCTTGACCAAGGTTTTTGCCAAGGGATTATGCCTTGTTCTAACTTTTGGATAATCAGGTCTGTGACCTGTTGGTAGATGTCTTGGGGTGAGTTTTTCTTTTCCATATTCGCAAATGATTTGATTTGCAAGATGGTATAACTACATTGTCAGTATATTCTGGATAAACCATTTATAACTTCCTTAACACATATGGACTTAAATTATAAGGCTTGGATTGATAAAATCACTTTTAGTGATACTAAAGAAATTTCTTTGGGCGAAGACTCCATCACTGTAATAGTTGGCTCAAACAATTCTGGCAAAAGCAGAAGCCTTAAAGATGCTTATAACTTATTAAGCAATAAAACAGGTAGTGAACCGTCTAAGGCAGTGATTAAAGTATCTCTGCAACATATTGGCTTAGTAGATGATTTAAAAAAATATATTTATGACAGCTACAGTACAAACGCTGGTTTTGTGCAATTCCCAACTCAAAACATTCAAATATCAAGTATAAACAGTTATAAAAACAGCTTAAATACATTAGGCCCAATTGCAGATATATTAGTAGGCAATATTACAACAAAGGAGAGATTAAATGTTTCAAATAAGAGAGCATCTATTGACTTCGATGATAGGGCTAAACATCCTTTGGATTACATCTATATTAACCCAATTTTGGAAAAAGAGCTAAGTACGTATTTTAAAAGAGCCTTTGATATCGATATTACTTTAAATACACAAGGAAAAAATTTCAGTCTTCATATTGGAGAAAAGCCAAATAAGAAAGATTTTGAATATGACAGAGAATACTCTAAAGCCTTACATAAACTACAGCAAATTAGTGATCAAGGTGATGGGATGCAGGCTTTCTGTGGAGTGCTATTATCTTGCATTGTTCCCAATAAGCAAATTATACTACTTGATGAACCCGAAGCGTTTTTACATCCCCCTCAAGCTAAATTAATGGGGCAATTATTATCCAGTGATTTTACTAAAGGCAAGCAAATGATTATAGCTACCCATAGTGAAGAGGTCCTTAAAGGGATACTGGATAATGAAGGAACACGTACTATTAATATGGTGCGTATAGACTTAGTGGGAAATGTAAATCATGTATCAACATTTGACAATAAAGACTTAAAATCACTTTGGAGCGATCCTCTTTTGAGATATTCCAATATCTTGTCTGGTATATTTCACAAGCAAGTTATACTATGCGAGGGCGATGGAGATTGCCGTTTCTTTTCAGCAATAACTGATGCGTTATTTGAGTCGGAAAGCAAGGCTAGCCCTGATGTTTTATTTACTCATGTGAATGGTAAGCACAGATTAAAGACAGGTGTGAAGGCACTTAAAGGTTTAAATATGCCTGTAAAAGTTATTGTTGATATTGACATACTTGATAATGAAACTACATTTAAAACCTTATTAGAATCTTTAGATGGAGATTTTCAGAGTGTAAAAGCAGACTTTAAAGTAATTACTAACAGTGTTTCTCAGAAAAGGCCCGAGCTTGACACTAATGAATTTAAAACTAAACTTAATTCGCTATTGACTGAGTTCGTGAGCCAAACACTCTCAGAGGAAGAGCAAAAAAAGATAACTGCTCTTTTAAAGAAAACAAAAAAATGGGAGGAAGTTAAAAATTCAGGCAAGACATATTTTCAGCAAGGGCAAGCAACAATCGCTTTCGAAAATATAGTTGGGTATTGTATAACTAAAGGATTGTATATAATTGAAGTAGGTGAACTTGAGCAGTTTTATAAAAGGGCATCAGGTCATGGTCCAAGTTGGCTTAGTCAGGTATTTCACGAAGTAACAGATCTTGTAAATGATGCAAAATTGAAAGAAGCCAGAGATTTTGTGAAAGTACTATTTAAAGATTAGTCTACTCAAACAGTCGCTTGCTCATTTCTTCCCGCAACTCATCATCAAAGTCCGCTAAATAGCTTTCGGTCGTGCGAACGTCCGTATGCCCTAAGCTCTCTGATATAAATTCTATGCTTGCTCCTGAGCGCTTAAGCACGGTAGAAAACGTATGTCGGGCTGTATAAGTAGTAACAGGAACCTCTATACCGAGTTCGGCACTAATGGACTTCATCCATCGGTTTATGTTATGGACAATCTGTTTGGATACGACAAAGCGGCGCTCCGCATCCATGCCAGCTTCGTAAAAAGGGAATATATAGGAGTCAGGATGTTTCGGCTTTTGCCCCCAGCGTTCAATTATCTTAACGGCTATTTCCGGTAAGTGTGCAATAACTGGCTTTGGATTGCTCCGAGTTGTACGCTCTGTCTTTTGACGGATAAAAAAAATCTTGTTACCCTTTATGCTACTATACTTGAGGTTGCAGAGGTCTTTTATATTCATCCCGTTACAAGCGTAACTTAATAACCATAAATCACGGGCTTGCTCTTCCCAAGTGTCCGGGTACTTCGGAACATAGTTCGTTATTTTAAGCACATCTGCCCGTGTAAGAGCTTTCTTTACATTTGCCCCTGTCGGGATTTGATATTTACGCTTACCGAAGGGATAGAAATTCGACATAACAATACCTTTCTCGATGGCATAGTTAAATATAGTACGTAGTGCCCGTAAGTACATCCCCACAGTCGTGAGCGAGTTTCCTGTTCCCTCCCCCGTCATTGCTTTTTGGTACTTCTCAAGAAACTTAGGAGTAACGTCTTCAAAATAGAGTTTATCGCAGAACTTGCGGAGCGAAATCTTAGCCGTATTATACGAACTGGCTGTACCAGCCCTATCTGTTGCTCTTAGGTCAGCAATATAAACCTCAAAAACATCGTACACAGTCCTCAATTTAGGCATAGGTTCAGCCTCTTTTTCCTGTTGTACTGGAAGGCCGTTATAAGCATCCTGAAATCGGTTGAGCGTAAAGGCTCCTATACTGGCAGCCACCTCATATGCCTTGCTTTCAATAGCAACAACCTGGTCCTGAATTTCTTTGAGCGTACCTCTTGCCTTCCGGGCAACTATTTTATCCCAGTCTTCCGATGAAACTGCGAGCCCGGTACTGAAATACCGCGTTTCCCGCATATAGATAACGCGGAGCTTTACCGGGTGGGTTCCATCCTTCTTTTGACTTCTTTTATCTGCGATTACCGCGATTGTGGCCTTATTTTCCATATTTTTGCCGAGGAAGCATTTGCAAACATTTTGCAAACAAATTTCGGAATATAGCGTTATATATCAAAATAAGGGAAAGAAATATATTTATAACTATCTGAATATTAACTATATATTTGTACGATAGTCAACATAAACAAATACTTTCGTATGACTACGGATCAGGAGGTTTGGGGTTCGACTCCCTACGTGTCCACCAGATTATCAAGGACTTACAGAAATGTAAGTCCTTTTTTTATGGAATTTGCCCAACATAAGCCTAGGCATTTACGCCTTGCCCTGGTGTCGTTTTGTTATGGCCTTTTTAAAGAGAAAGCGCCTTCAGAGGCGCTTTTCAGGTGGTATGTTAAGGCATTTTCAGTTTCTTCCCTTGCCTGTGCGTAACTTATTGACGCGCTCGGTAAAGGTTGGCTTTACCATCGATTATTTATTCCAATAAAGCCTTGCGGGAGAAATACAGGCGTTTACCAGAATGGTATTTTTGCTTGGTTTACCGGCGCATACACCGAACTTCGGGTTACTCCCAAAATTTTCATGGCAGGAGTTATATCGCCTACGTCGGGTTCTGCAACGGACATGCCTTCAATAAGGCGCTGTCTAATGCTTTAATATCATCGATGATAAATTGGATTTTTTCAACCGGTTTATCCTGTCTGTACGAGACAATGCAATAAATAAGCCTCTCCAATTTAATGAAGAGGCTTATTTTTAAATCTGGGATTCCGGTTTTTCTATTGAGAAACAAGCTTACCTGTATAGGTATTGTTATTGCTTACTACTTTATAGATGTAGATACCCCGGGGGAGGTTAAGGGGTATATTGCTCTGCTTTTGGGTAAGTTTAGTTTGCAAAACCACAACACCGCATGAGTTGTAAAAGGTTAAGTTTGCGCCTTCGTCACCAACCGGTGCTTCCAGGGAAACATTTATTTCTGAACTAAAGGGGCTTGGGTAGATGCTTACAGACGGCTTGCTGTTTATCAGCGGACTTGTAGCTACCGTATTGTTGCACCCGGGAGTCATTTGGGCATTAATGCCGAAGGTAGCAAATGCGCCGTTGGTAGTAAGTGCCCTTCCGGTAACGGTTACGCCTGTATTGAGCGAAACAGCCCCGTTGTTTGCCACTATGGTTCCTTTAAAGTCAGCATAGTCGTTCAGGTTCACAGCGCCGTCTACTTTCCAAAACACATTTTTTGCCTGGGCACCATTCAGCAATGCAACCGAAGCGTAGGTGCTTGTTGAAAGTGCTCCTTTGATTTTAATGACAAACACTGCGTTCGCGTTGTTCTGCGCATTTAGCGATACCTCACCTGTAAGCACTGCTGCACCATCCAACAGGTATGTATGCGGAGTAAGTACCAGGCCATTTCCAAAAGAGGCCGGATATAACAACTCAATATCGGTAGGCAAAGTGTTAAGGAAGGTATAAACCGTACCAAGATCGGCTGCACACTGTGCAGTGGATACATCGGGATTAGGGTGCACGGTTCCCGCTACATTTAATGCCTGGTAACCGGTGGTAAGACCCACATTTGTACCCACATCGCCGGTAACAAAACTAATGCCTGTATTGGTTACCGCACCGTTACCCGAGAATAAGGTGTAGCAGGCAACAGAGGCAAGCGGCGGTGAGGCCGGGCCGTTAAGTACTGCTCTTCCGCAGCCTAAAGGAGTGGTTACTTTTACACCGGAAACAGTAACTGCCCCGGTGGTAGATAATGCCCTGCCTTCAATGCTGGTACCTGCGTTAAGCACAATGGCAGCATTGTTGGCTATTAAAGTGCCTTTGAAAGCAGTATTGGCAGCGAAACTGACTGCACCTTCCACCTTCCAGAACACGTTACAGGCTTGTGCACCATTGGTTAACAGTACACTTGACGCAGCAGTGGATGACATGGCACCCTGCACCTGGAAAATAAAAACGGCATTAGCGTTTCCCTGTCCGTTTAAGGTAAGAGAATTGCTTAGGGTTGCCCCGCCTGCCACAGAATAAATACCTGCAGTAAGCACCTGCCCGTTACCAAGCAGAGAAGCAGGAAACAGCGTAGGTACAGCAGCGTTAAGCTGGTTGTAAGCAATAGTTAAATCGGCAGCGGCGGTTGCTGTGGCGCCGTCGGCGTTGTGCATTACACCGTCTACGTTACCAAAATTGGTTACTGCACCGTTGTTTGTGCCCACATTTCCCGTGAGTTGAGAAAGACCTGTATTACTTACCGCACCGTTTTTTGAAAAAAGCGCGAAGTCAGCTGAAGCGCCCAAAACAGGGGCCT
>JAZKBN010000011.1:0-26926 GCA_040388605.1 Bacteroidota bacterium
CGTAACTTAATGAACTTCTCGGCTAAAAACACCAACTACTTTTGACCACATTACCCAGACCTGTTAATCTAAAAAACCGAAACAAAAATACCCTCCGCCGCATAGTTACCTATGAAGGGGAGGGTGCTTTCAAACCAATACCGACCAGGGGCCGATAAAAGTTTACCTAAGCTTTAGGCACTACAGATACGTATGAACGATCTTTTTCGCCTTTTTTGAACTCAACCACGCCCGGCGCTAATGCGAACAGGGTGTGATCACGGCCTATGCCCACGTTCACACCTGGGTGGTGTGCCGTGCCGCGCTGACGAACAATAATATTGCCCGCAATTACGCTTTGGCCGCCGAACATTTTAACGCCGAGGCGCTTGCTATGCGATTCGCGTCCGTTCTTGGAACTGCCGACGCCTTTCTTGTGTGCCATGTTTTTTTATGCTTCGGGCAAAAGGCTTTTGGCCTGTATTCCCCGTATTGCTTTTATATGATTATTTAAAAAGCCCGGCGATGTACGCCTGCGGCATTTAAGGTCTTAATGGGTTTACCCCGGTTTAATTAAGCGTTTATAGCTTCAATTAAAACCTTGGTGTACTGTTGGCGGTGACCGTTTTTCTTACGATAGCCTTTGCGGCGTTTCTTTTTGAAAACGAGAACTTTTTCTGCCTTTACATGCTCAAGAACACGAACTGATACAGATGCACCGCGAACGGTGGGGGCGCCAACGGTAATGCTGCCATTATCGTCTACCAAAAGCACTTTGTCGAAGGTGAGGGCAGCGCCAATCTCATCAGTCAGTTTGTTGACGTAATGATACTGGTCTTTGCTAACTTTCAGTTGCTGACCTGCAATTTCTACTATTGCGTACATTTATTTTGGGTATGGTTTGAAAATACGGACTGCAAAGGTAAGATTTTTTCCTTTACAGGCAATGTGTGTAAATTAAATTATCGGTTAATGCTCAGCCAGCCTTTGGATGCAACTGCGCCTTTTACTTTTATAATGTAGTAATATACGCCTGCCGGCAAATCATCGCCGCCCCAATCCTGCTTATAGGCGGTTTGGTGCATCATTTCCTTGCCCCAGCGGTTGAATATGGAAACCTCGTTCTCGGGGTATAGGTGCAGGTTGCCTACTTTCCATTCGTCGTTATGGCCGTCGCCGTTAGGCGATATTACATTATAGGCCTTAACCGGGTTCTCAAAAGTTATGCAAACCTTGTTGCTGTAGCTTACAGGCGGGTTATCGCCGTTCTGTATGGCGCGTATAAGATAGCATTGCACAAAGCCGTCGCCGGCATTGGCCTGTATCCAGGTTGTTTGCCCTGCAGGTACAGTGCCAACAAGTACCGAATCTGTTGCACCATCAAGCCAGCGGTAGATTTCGTACTTGTTCAGGCCGTTGGGCCAGCCGCTGTACGGGGTCCAGCTCAGGCTGCTGCTGTTGCTGTCTGCTTTTGCGTCGGCAGACAGTACTACGTTAGAGCGCGAATCGCTGGTGGTGGTAAAATCGCAGCCGTCTTTAATGGCAATGTTGTATTCGAACTGCTTGGTGGCCGGGGCGTTATTGTCTATAAACAGGCTGTCGCCCAGGCGGGCGCTGCCCAGGTTTTCCCAAGGCCCTTGGGTGGGGAATAATGTACGCCTGTTTACAAAAGGTTCCGGCGTAACGGTAGTAGCTGATGTGATTTTATAATGCACCAGCATTACATCAGGCGAGGCCGGTTTGCGGGTAACCGATATGAAATTAACCCTCGGCCTCTCGAAATACACATTAAAATTCAGGCTGCTGCTGTTGCAGTTCCCAAGTGGCTCTTCAATTACCGACACTGTTTTGGGGAAGCTTACGGTATCCCAGGTTACGCGTACAAGGCTGTCGGAACCGCCTGATGTGGTAAAGGTTCCGCCGGTAATTGTCCAGACATAGTGCGAGCCCGGCAGGCCGCTTACGCGGTAATTGTATGGGCGGCTTATGTCATCGGGACAAATAACGCTGTCGCGCAGGGTAACCAAGGGGTTAGGAACGGGGAATGTGCTGAATGTGGTATCTGTTGTAACGTAGCATTCACCTATGCTTTCGGTAACGCGCAGGTGAACAGGGCCTAAAGTGCTCCAGGTAACCTGTATGGCTTCGGTGCTGCTTTGCCCGGTTCCGCCGGTAATTTCCCATGTGAAAATGCTTTCGGGAGCTGTGCGGCGGGCTGTATATACCGATGTTTTCCCCTGGCATGCCCGGTAATCGCCCGATATGCTGTTTTTCAGCATAGGCGAAGGCAGTATACTTACCCGTAAAGTATCTGATTGGCCGGAACAGGTGTTTGTTGGTGTGCGGCTGACTTCATCTACCCAAACTTTTCCGTTTGCATCGCCGTTCCAGCGCACATTTACAAACCATGTTGTATCAACTGAAAGTATGGTTCCCGCTTCCGGGTTAATATGCCATTTCCATGAGCTGAAAGGGGTTTGTACGGTGGTATAGGTTACAAACTGGGCATTGCTGCGGCAAAGGGTATCCCTGCTGTAGGGGCTTAATGGAGTTTCGGGAATTACACCCTGCTCGAAGTTGAGGGTGAAACGGCCGGTATCGCTGGTACATCCTTTTAGATTGACAGCAGTTACTTTGAAATTAATGGTAGGTTGGGTTCCGCTGAAATTAACTACCAGGCTGTCGGTAAGCTGCCCGCTTACAATGCTTGCGCCGGGGCTGAGCACCCAGTTGTAAACAATGCCGGGCAACCTGTTCTGAACGCGGTAAACAGCGCCCTGCACGCCGGGGCACATGCTGTGCCTGCCTACTATAACCGGGGTAGCGGGTAAGGGGTGAACTATAACCCTTACACTGTCGGTTTTTGGGCAGCCGCCGCGCATGGCGGTAAGAGTATAGGTTAATGTTTGCTTTACAATGCTTTGCATGCTGAAAGAAGCATCGGATCGTGTGCTGCTGTTCAGGTTGGCAGCGGTATTCCATTGGTAGGTATATGGGTCCTGCCCTGCGGGAACGCTGTGGTGGGGAGGGCCAATTACCAAAGTTTCGCCTGAGCAGACTTCCAGGCTGTCGGGTAAATCAAGTACCGGAAGCGGCTTCATGGTGAGGTTCAGGGTTGCAGTAGTATCGCAGCCTTTGGCATTGGTGGTAACTAACGTAACCGATACTACTGATTCGTTTGTGTCTGAGCTTAAAACTGTAATTTCAGGCTGTGCCGATGCCGGGTTGTTGAACAGCCTGTTAGGGCTCCATGAATAAGTATAGCCGCTTAAAGGATTCGGGCCTATGCGGGTTGGAATATTGGCGCAGAACTTAACCACGCTGCCTAAATCAGGTACCGGGTTTGGTTGAACGGTAAGCATTACCGTATCGGTTCTCAGGCAGCCGTTTTCAGCTTCGGTGCGGAGGTAATAAGGTATGATTAAATCTGAGGTGCCGGTGTTGTAGCGGGTTATGGTTGCTTCGGCATTGGTTACACCGGTCAGGCCCTGCAGGTTGTTTATCCATTGGTAATTATACCGGGCAACAGGCGGGTTTACCATGGTTACCGGGCGACCGGAACAGGTTGTAATGGTCCTTTGTAAATTGCTTTCGGGGCGGGGCAGTAAAGTAACTATTACGGTATCGGTTGCCGAGCAGGTGTCGTTTCCGGCCCTTACAATGAATGTATGCGGCCCGGGTGAAAGGCTGTGCGTATTCAGGTTTGGGTTCGAAACAGCGGCATTATCGAAAGCAGGGCCTGCATTGAGCCAAGTGTAGGTGTAGCCTGCAATTGGGGTGCTTCCCAGCCTTGTAATTATATCCTGGCAAATGGTTCTGGCATTGCCCGCATCAACCGTAAGCGCCTGCTTTAGCCTGATATTCACGCTTGCCGATTTTGTGCAGTGCGTTACGGTATCAGTAACGGTAAGTGTATATGGCAGTGTTGCCGATGCCCCGCCCGGGTTGCTGAAGTTGAATAAGGGGTTGGCAAGGGTGCTGTCGCTGAGGCCTTTGCGGCTGCTCCATTGGTAAATGCAGTTTGGCCTTGGTGTAAAGCCTATTTGCGCAGGTGTGCTTTGGCAAAGTATGGTATCAGCAGGCAGCTTGGCAAAGGGCAGGGGATTAACTGTAACAACGGTTCTGTAGGTTTTTACGCAATGCGAACTGCCGGGCGTGTTATCTGTTATTTGTACCTCGAAGCTGAAAAGTGTGGGTTGGTCATTGGCGGCATTAAGATTAAGTTGAGGGTTGGCAATATTGGGATCGCTTAAATTATCCGTTGTCAACCATCGGTAAGAATAATTGCTCCTGGGTGCCTGCGGCATTGTAAAAGTGCTGCCCGAGCATTTTGAAATAGCAGCCGGCAATTCAGAAAGCGGACCGGGAGCAACTTTCAGCGGTGCAAGGCCATGCACCACGCAGTTTCCCACCCTTGCCGAATAGCCGAAGTTTACAATAATGGTATCTGCAGTATTGTTGTCGGCACGGGCTGTAGCCTGGTGTTGGTTGGCAGGGTCAGGGGTAAGGAATGAGCTGGTATCCCATGTGGTTATCTGCCCGGCAAGTGGATCGAGGCGCAGGGTGGCATTCACAAGGGGGCATGCTTTTACGGCAAATGCGGGTTTTAACACAGGGCCCGGGGTAATGGTAATAAATACCTGGCTTGAGTTCCTGCAAATGGTGTTACCAACTATATAGGTGGTTTGCAGGGTCATAATAAGCGGCGCGCCGGGTACGGTTCCTGTGTATATAAATACAGGGTCGGCCAGGGTGTCGTTATTTAAGTAAACGGCCAGGTTGGCAGGCAGCCATTTGTATTTAAATCTTGGTATTGCCCTTCCGCCTAATTGCAATGAGCCGCCTGCGCAAATGCTTGCATTTTGAGTTGCATAAGCTTTGGGCTTCGGCGGAACGGCTACTTTAATTGTGTCCTTGCTTTCGCAAACCAGGTTGCCGCTTACCGGTGATGTTATATTCAGGAACAGGAAATAAGTAATGGTACTGTCGGTATTGTTGGCCGGGGCGGTAAAGGTGGGGTTTGCCTGCCTTGTATCGCTGATGCCGGGGCCTACCCATTGGTAGGTATAGCCCCCGCCTGCCACAGGAGGTTTTCCGATACGGAGGGCTCCGCCCCCGCATAACACGGTGTCTTTTCCCGCCATGCCATATAATGGCGGATACACAGTTACCCGAACAGTTTGGGTATCAATGCAATTATTGCTGACTGCCGTTACCCGGTAAGTTCTTAAAATAGGCGTTAATAAGCCCGGCGGAATGGGTATATCGAAGCGCATGGTACGTCCTACCCCGTTAGGCGGCACAAGGCCCGAAGGTTCGATGCTGTCTATGGCTTCCCAGGTGGTATTGTTGTTGGCATAGCCTCCACGGTCCTGCATGACTAATGGCTGCGAAAGCTGACCGCCGCAAACCTTAAACTCGCGGGGCGCATTGGCTCCGTTGGGTCTTACTGTAAAGGTAACCGCATCGGCATAAGCGCAAAGCGAGCCTGCGCCGGGTACAAGGCTGTCCTTGGTCAGGTAATAGGTTAGTATTTGGTTGTTGCCTGTATTGTTGGTAACAGTTAAGGTAGGGTTAGAAATGTTGCGGTTGCTCAGGCCTGAATCCGGGGTCCAGTAATAAGTATAAGGGTCAAGGTCACCGGGGCGAACGCCTATTTCAGTGGGGTTGTTGCTGCATATTACCCTGTCCGGTCCGGCATCGGGTGCGCTGAGGATGGGCTTATATGTAAACAGCGAAAAGTTACGTATGCTGTGCGTATCGTAATTGCTGCCCGTGCCGGCTGTAAAGCCGAAGTAGCCTGCAAAATCTATGTTGTAAAAACCTGTAAGTACCTGTCGGCTGGCTTCGCCGGCCATGGTAAGAAAAATGGTGATATTGCCATTGTCGTAAGTAATGGTCATCTGGTGGTAATTCTGCCTTGAAAAAGAAGCAGGCGGAATGTTGTAAGTCAGCACGGTGTTTCCGCCGGCATTGGGACATTCCTGGTAATCGGCCTGGCCATAGCAGTAAACAAGCTCTATTTTTGGTACTTCACCTGAACAGTTACCGTTTTTAAACTGGTCCATGGCAACAATTAGGCCCCTTGGCTTGGTTGGGGTACCCATGCGCCCGCCATTCTGGAAACCTGTAGGCGGGTTTGCCAGGAAGCAGAATGCAATGCCGTCGGCGCCTTGGTTGCTGCCGTCGCCCATCCTGAAATCGAATGTAGCCACCCATTTCTGGCATCGGCTGATGTTAACGGGCTTGGTATAAAATGCAGAGCCGCTGGTGTAGTCATTGGGCGTACAGAGTATAAGCTCATTTTGCGCCCCCGCCTGGTTGTCGCCAAAGGTATCGCCTATGCGGGCTTCCCCATCAAGGTTCCAGCCGGTTACATCCATGGGAGAGCCGGCAAGCTTTGCAAAAACATAGTTTTGTGCAAAAGCCGTGTTTGATGTGAGCGAGCAGAATACAATGAAAGCTGAAAAAGAAAAAACTGCCCTCCGCAAAGCGCGAAGATGCTGAATATGAGTGACGGGAAACATATTTAAGCCGGAGAAAGATAGGTTAAATGGCGTTGTCTGTGTGAGTTTATACAAATACGGACATCCAAAGATACGAAGTAAAGGAATGCGGTTTACTAACCACCAAACCGTGAAAAATATGCGGAAAAATCAAACGGCTTTTAGGAGATTTTTGAAATATAATTATGCTTTGATTAATTGTCGTATTGGTAAGAGCCTGATTTATGCGCGCTTTGTTCCCGGTTTTGTACTGTTTTCCGCTTAGCTTTCTAATTGGCTTTTAGAAAACAACTTATGAGGCATAAGCTGTTATTGTTATAATTATTTGCATCCATATTTTTGATTTGTAAGTTTTGAAGCTAAAATGGTTCCGGGATTTTCGACGATAGGATAAAAAATGAAATTTCCGGCCGAATTAATACAGTATCAGGATTTCTGCCGGAAGAGGAATCAAAGAAAACTGCAGGTTTTGGTGAATAGCTTACTTATAATTATGGTAATAAGCTTCTGTTTAAAGGCGCGCGTTGTGCTTGCGGCAACGTTCTGCTTTTGATTTTACGAAGAGTGACGAAAGCGATATTTTTACACTTAAACCTACGCCAAAAAGCATAAAGACGATAAGTGGATTCACTGGAACATACGCGACGCCAATTACGGTTTCTAGGCCATTGCCAACAGGTACAAAATTTTGGGCGGCTCGCCTTTCGACATTGAGTAAAACCGGCGTTACAACCTTTCGTGCATTTTGGGTAAGCTTTACACCTTCGCTTTCGAGGTGAACGCAATGCCGGGCAGGCTTATTAATTTGGCAAAACGAAACCGAATAAGCACCCACGATGTAATGTCGGGGGAAGATGAGGCCGCGGCCAACCAGGCGCGTGAATGCCTTAAAATTCACAGGTCAACGCTCAGGAAGCTCAATATTATGGAAAGCGTAATTCACCGTGCCGATGCCGGGGATTTAAAAGTAAATGTTGGCCCGGCTAAAATCTACGGCCTTTCAGTAAACGGTATTGCCGAAATTGTAAAGAACAACCGGGTAATAGCCTTTGTGGTTGCTGTAATAATTTACCTTTTGCAGGCAGCCCGGGAGCCCGTGGTTCAGCGCATATTTGGTACTTCATCTTAGCTCATCAGGTTTTGGCGGCCTAACGTGCGGAATACCTCGGTCTTCGGCAGCGCCGAAAGCCTTGAAATTTATACGGGCCTGGTTCAGGCTTACGATGTTTGCGCCACCGCCAACATCCGGGCTATCCTGCATAACCCAATCTTCCTGCCAAAAGCAAACGTCACAGATTTCAAATGTGGGCTGCGTATTCGGCGGTTCTTCAAGTGTATAATAATTGCAGCATGGACATGCGTATTTACCGTTAGCGCCTCTTTCCATTGCATTAATTGGTCATAAATTCATCGGAGACGCTAATTTCCATATCTTCGCGCAATATTTTTCAATAAAAACCTTCAAACTATCCTTCTTGCAATGAAAAAAACGCTTACTGTTCTTTTATCTGCTCTTCTTTTTGCGGGTTCCGTATCTGCCGAAACAGGGGAAACCTCATCTGCTAACGCAAACCAGGTTGGCACTACCCAATCTCTTGCACAGAAAATGGGTATAACCGGCGGCAAATATGTATCCCGTACAAATCGTACTGCCCTTATGTTCGGCTTCGACGTATCGCAGGCACTTGGCGGTTATATTGCCGACACCGCATTGTCTAATAAGACAGGTTTAGGCGGCACTATATCTTTTGTTTACTATGTGGATGCCGGAAATAAAATTGGCATTACTGCGTCATTAGGCTATAATGCTTTCCAGATCACAACCGAAAAGTCAACAGCTGTTAAGATGCCAAACGGTTCATACACCTATGTTTGGGAGTATAAAGACAACCTTGTGCAAAGCGTACCTATGAACCTCGGCGTTCGCTACAACTTTTTACCTTACCTGTATGCAGGTGTTGAATTCGGTTATGCCCGCCATATAGTAGACAGGCTCTCTGCGCCCGGCTTTATCGAAAATGACTCATCTACAACTGATTACGTTCAAACCGGCAGCTTTACATGGTCTCCTGCTATAGGCGGCGTAGTTAAAATGGGCGGTATTGATCTTGATTTATCGGTTCGTGCACGCTATATGTCGTTCCCTAAAAGTCCTTTAGACGACAAAAGCCTGAATTACGTAGGCGCACGCGTTGCGCTCAGCATACCTATGGGTAAGCACTAAGAGAATTTAATTGCTTTATTGCACAGAGCCTCCCGGGAACGGGGGGCTTTTGTTTTTATATATCGGTTTTTACTAAATTCGAATTCATTTTTAATGTATTATATCGGTCATGGAAAAAACGCTTGTCCTGCTTTTCTTTGCTTTTGTTTTTGCGGGTTCCCTTTCTGCTGAAACGGGCAGCAACGGGGGTAGATTCCGGCCGGATAAGAAATACAATTCGCTTGCGGAAAAGTTGGGCCTTAAAAGCACTGCTGATGAAACACGTAATAATCGTACCGAGCTCTTTGTTGGTTTAGAGGCAAATACAGTAACCGGCGATTACAGCCATACCATCGACTATGGCGCCGGCGGAATAGGCCCTGGCAGCAGTCTCGTTTTTATTTATTATACGGGTAAGAAGAACAGGCTAGGTGTTACAGCATCCGTGGGATATAATGCCAATATTGTAACCTCAGAAAAAACGATCCGTGAGTACGATGAAAACGGTATGTTAACGGGCTATAATATTGAAAGTGAAAGGCACCCTGTAAAAACTCTGCCTTTGAACTTGGGCCTGCGTTATACTTTCCCGTCAAAATTTTACTTTTCGGGTGAAGCAGGCTATGCGTACCATATTGTTAAGGAGAGCTCTGCGGCCCGGTTTATTTCCGGCTATTCTTCGGCTTCGGGTGCAGCTTACGTGCAAACAGGCAGTTTTACAGCTTCGCCTGCATTAGGCGGTGTAATTAAAACAGGTTCGCTTGATCTTGATCTGTCATTGCACCTCAGAGTTATGATATTGGCCAATGGACCTACTAAGACCAGGCAGCTGAATTTAGTTGGTATTCGTATTGCGGTCGGCATACCTATGGGCAGGCATTGAGATTTGGCATCGTTTTTTTGATTTAATAACTGCCAGACTCGTAAATAGACAAGCAAGCTATTATTAGCCGGTTACTGAAACCTTAAACCTGCTGCCTGAAAATGAGGCTTGAAAGTTGGCAGACTTTGCTGAGGATTTGTTCAGAAAATGTGAAGACCGGATTTTAACGGCGGGGATTGAAAAGCTTACATAAGAATTGAGGCATTTGCGTTTGAATGTTGAATTCGCCACTAATTCCGGATTTACAAAAATGAAAAAAACTATTCGACCGCCGGAGAACCGGCAAGACAATCAGAACCTGCCCTGCTATGTTAAATTATTGTTAATTTTTCTGTTGAACCTCTTTGCAACAGTCAGTTTGCCTCTTGCCGCGACAGACCCGCTCGCAGGCGCAGGAATCTTATTCAAAAACACATTAACAATGGCGGAAAGGCTTGGCCTTTGCTTTACGGTAACCTAACCTTTAGCCATTGCTTATGGGCCGAAAATTAAGGTATGTATTTTCAGCGCCGCCTTCATCTTGAGGGCAGATCTGAAACATACATTTTATCCTTCGACAGGTTCAATTTTATCGCAGTGAGCAACTCTTTTTTTAAACGATCGGCAGTGTTTGATGAGGCTTGGTCGCAAGGGCTTCGGGAAGTGTTTGTTATGGAATTGTATGGCCGACTTGTGTAATTTTCAGTTAAATACAGGTATTGTCGCTTTCAGAAAAGGCAAATAGGGAGGCTGCAATTTCATTAAAAGTAAAGGCAGTAAAAAAAAATACGTTGCAGAAAAAAACAGTTTAATTTTCAATAAAACCGCAAAATCATAGATACGGTTATCAGATTGCATATTAGAGATGAATTCAGCAACTTTATATTGGTATTTACGGAGTAGCCTGTAAGAACTGCGGCCGTATCAAAAGCCGGTTGTACAACATTTAAACCGAATCAAACAACTGATGAAAAAGATTTACAAATTCAGATTTCTTAACCTGTGCCTGTGGGCGCTGCTGCTTTTGCCAGGCAGGGCAGCCATGGCAGATGTTACAATAACTGCCATTACACCTGCATCGGGCATTCCGGGCCAACAGATAACATTAACGCTCGGAGGCTCGGAGGTGGGTGTGGCTACTTATCCCATCCTGCTCTTTTTCAGCCAACAACCGGCTTATACGGTAACCGGTAACACCGTAACGCTCAACGTGCCTTCAACCGCCTCAGGTTCAAGCGTTGTTCAGTTGGTATATACCGTAGCAGGCAATTCCCGCATTGCAGTATCGCCTTCATTTACAATTTTAACCTGCCCGCAGCCTTCAACCAGCATAACAGCGGGAAGCAGCACCATTTGCTCCGGCACTTCTGTAACATTAAGAAGCTCTGCTGCGGCCAATAACTTATGGAGCACCGGTGCAACCACCCAAAGCATAACCGTAAGCCCTACAGCTACCACCAACTATACAGTACGCGTAATTAACGGATCATGCACGAGCGCTGTAAGCGCCACCCGGACTATAACTGTAAACACATCGCCTGCCACACCGGTGCTTTCGGCGCCGAACGGTACATCGGCCTGCGTAAATGCACAGCTTTCAGTAAGCCCGGGCGATGCAAACAGCTACATATATTTCTATAACAGCGGAAGCGGCGTAACAGGCCCCGGAAGCACAAACACAGTAACCCAAAGCGGAGATTACAGGGTAAAAACTGTACTTGGCTCCTGCACATCAGGCTTTAGCAATACGGTAACTTTAAACATAAGCAGCAAGCCTGACAAGCCAACAGTTTCGCTGCTTTCATCGACATCGGGCAGCACGGACCTTTGCGCCGGCGGAACAGCGGTACTCAGGAGCTCGTCGCAGTCGGGCAACCTTTGGAGCAACGGCGAGACCACACAGGATATAACCGTACCCGCTGCAAACAGCACCTATACGGTAAGCGTTATATCAGACGCATGCACCAGCGATATGAGCGAGGGAAAAACCATTCGCCTGTTAAATACAACAACGCCCCTTATTGCTCCCGGCGGAGCTACAGCACTATGTACCGGCGGCTCTGTTTTGCTGACCATAAGCAACGCCGTGAACTCTCCGGACATAACATATACCTGGAAAAAAGACGGCGCAGATCTTCCCAACGGACAGGGCGATAATTTTTCGGCAAGCGAAGCGGGTAACTATACCGTTTACCAGATTGTGGGAACCTGTACCTCGGCGGTAAGCAACAGCATCACGGTAAGCGTAAGCACTGTGCCTCCGGCTCCGGATTTTTTAACAGGTCCTTCAACAGTAACCGCCGGCACAACGGAAACTTACACCAGAGCTAACCTGGCCAATGCCGATTCTTACACCTGGGAATACAGCGGTACGGGCGTTATTTTATCAGGCAGCGGCATATCTGTATCGGCGGCCTTTTCGGAGGACGCCACCTCGGGCGCTTTAACTGTAAGGGGCGTTAATACATGCGGAACAGGCATTGCAAAAACACTGGTCATTACCGTAAACCCTGCATTACCGGGAGATATAAGTATAAGTACCAGCCGAACCTTAACCGGTAATTACCAGAACGTATTTATTACCGGCACACCCACTGTTACCCTTAACGGCAACTTAAACCTAACTGGCAACATAACAGTGCCCACAGGCTCAACTTTGGTAACCAACCAAAACACCATTACCGGAACGGGCACATTTACGCTTGCCGAAGGAGCAACATTAAGCATAGGCAATACAGACGGCATTTCACAAACCGGAAGCAGCGGGGCTATACAGACATCGGCACGCAGCTTCTCTTCAGGTGCCACGTATGTGTACAACGGCACCTCGGCACAGACTACAGGAACGGGACTGCCCGGCACGGTAAAAAACCTGGGCATAGATAATGCGTCAGGTGTAAGCCTGAGCAAGAGCACAGCAATTACCGGCATACTAACCTTAGCCGACGGCAACCTGAACACCAACGGCCTGCTTATTATTGCTTCAGATCAAAATTCTACCGGTATGGTGGTAAACTCGGGGGGCACAAGCAGCGGCATGGCCTTGGTTCAGCGCTATATAAGCCAGGACTATAACAGCGGAAGCGGCTACCGCCACTATGGCGTTGCAGTAACCGGGCAAACGCTGGAAAGCCTGGGCTCGGAAAGCGGCACTTTCAGAACCGTTCTGAATACAGCGTATAATACTGCGCCTGTACCTGCAAATGTTACTCCGTTCCCTACCGTATTCTCTTTCTCCGATAATCTTATAACAGCTGCCAACAACGTTTTCGCAAATGGCTGGTTTGTACCCACCGGCAATATGGAGCCCGGACGCGGCTATAATTTACAGATAGCCGCCAACCAAAAGCTACAGGAGCTGGGCACACTGAATAACGGATCTTTTACCGTAAATGCAACGCACGGCGGCGTAAGCCAATCGGGCTGGTTCCTGGCGGGCAACCCTTACCCCGCACCTATAGACTGGCGGCTGCTTGGCAAAACCAATTTGCAGGATGCCGTGTACACCGCCCAAAGCACCGCCCCATATACCGGCCGTTATGGCACCTATGTAAACGGGGTAAGCAATAACGGCGGCAGCCCCATACTGGGCGTAATGCAGGGCTTCTTTGTCAGGGCCAATACAGGAGGCGGCAGTCTTAACTTCACCAATGCAGCCCGAGCCACTACATACGTCAACCCGTCGTTCTACCGCGATGCGGCAGCCGCCGACCTGGTACGCATAGAACTTTCGGCTCCGGGCAACGTCAGCGACGAAACGACAGTGTACTTTCAGCAGGGCGCAACAGGCGACTACGACAACAGCATGGACGCAGGCAAAGTATTAACCGGCGGACTCGCACTCTACAGCCTGAGCGGCATAGGAGCCGGCTATTCGATAAACGCCTTGCCCGAAGAAGCGCTTAGCGCCGCCGAAACACGCGTTGCCCTGGCATACGTTGCCTCCTCGGCGCAGGCACATACCCTTACCGCCAAAGCCACCGACGGTAACTGGTATGTGCTGGACCGCGCAGATATGCAACAGCATGCCCTCCCCTATACATTCATT
Organism: Bacteroidota bacterium; assembly: GCA_040388605.1. GTDB lineage: Bacteria > Bacteroidota > Bacteroidia > Cytophagales > Flexibacteraceae > JAZKBN01. The sequence continues at coordinate 13,599 of JAZKBN010000011.1, forward strand.
ACATCAGCAGGCCGTTTCGATAACAGGTTGGAGCTGGTACGCAGCAATGCTGTTACCGGCACAGCAAATGCAGCGCCCAGGCTGCTGAGCATGTATCCTAACCCCACCACAGGCACAATTCAGCTTAGCTTGCCCGGCGCAACAGCCGACATAGCCCTTCACAATGCTGCCGGAAAAAATGTGCTCACCACCGAGATAAGCAACCATGCCACGTTGGATATTACGCACCTGCCTTCGGGCGTTTATTGGCTGCGCTGCACTTCCCTGGGCACAACGTCAGTGCATAAAGTGGTAAAGCAATAACCACCGACGTAACCATCTACATCAGGTAAGGCAGCGTTACAGCACTTCCTGCAAACGAGTTTGCTGCATTAAAAATACTACCGGATAGGCCCGTGCGTGGGCGCGTATTTCTATAAATGCGCCCATGCCGGGCCCGGTGGTTTTTAAGGGTGTGGTTATTTTAATGTAAGATTGGGTACTTGTGGCAGCCACACTTAATATAGGTTTGCTTTGAAAAACTTGTTGAGGAAAGTGAGGTATTGGCCCTGCCTCTATGCAGTTGTTTAATTCGGTTATGCCCGCCATATTGTCGGCAGGCTTTCTGCTCCCGGTTTTATCGAAAACTACTCTTCTACAACTGATTATGTACAAGCAGGCAGCTTTACATGGTCTCCGGACATTGGGTGGTATTGATCTTGATTTATCGGTTCGTGCACGCTATATGTTTTTCCCTAATAGTCCTGTAGACGACAAAAGCCTGAATAAGGTAGGCGCCGGTGTTGCGCTCAGCATACCAATGGGTAAGCACTAACAGCATTTAATGCTTTATTGCATGGAGCCTCCCGGGAACTGGGCGCTTTTTTATGGAATTACTATATTCGTATATGGATAAGCAAGCTATTGTTAATCGGGTTATTGAAGCCTTAAACCTGCTGCCGGAAAATGAAGCTGAACAGGTGGCTGACTTTGCGGAAGGTTTACTCAGCAAATGTGAAGACAGGATTTTATCAGCCGGGATTGAAAAGCTTACGGAAGAAAGTGAGGCGTTTGCGTTTTTGAAGGAGGAAGAGGATTTGTATACTGCTGCGGATATAAAGCGGCCTTATATTGGCAAAGAGTAGGCTTTGGTCAGGAAGTTTCGGATTTTAGCGATTAAACTCTATCTTTAAAAAATGGGATAAGAAACAGAGAATGGTAAATAAAAAACCCGATAGCTTGAATTGCTTCAAAATCTATCGGGAATAATCTGGACCCGGAAGTTTGGATACTTCAGTGACAGCCGGGAATAGTATGGTGTAAAGTTAAGACAAATAAGGGCGTAATGCAAATTTGCTATGGATTTCAATGACCTTCAGGATATTATGTCAGTCAAGCGCATGGAGCGGTTTAACTTATCCATGGGTAGTAATCCTATAAGGGCAGCAGAACTTTATAAAAGTAATCTGCTCCTTTCTCGTGAGTTGTTTACAGTAGTTGGTTGCTTTGAAGTAGCCCTCAGAAACAGAATTGACAGATTATTCATAAGCCGCTATGGTAATGACTGGCTTCGCGACAGTGCCGCAGCAGGGGGCATGTTTGATAATCAGGATTGTGTTAAATCCAAAGAGCTGATTAGCTCATCCTACAGAAAACTTGGAACATTAAACTATACTCATGCAAAACTGATTGCTGAGATGGATTTTGGGTTTTGGCGATATTTATTTGCAGGTCCACAGTATATAGCTGCACAACGCTGCCTCTTACAGGTTTTTCCTTTTAAACCACGCAGCACGAGAGAAATTACATATAATCAACGGTTTGTTTTTTTACTGCTCGGCGAAATTAACAGCTTAAGAAATCGATTGGCGCATCATGAGCCTGTTTGCTTTATATTAGGCCAACCAATTAAAAATACGGCTTATAGTCGTCGTAACTACAATTTAATTATCCAGGTATTTAGCTGGATGGGTATTAACGGGCAAGTTCTACTTGATGAGGTAGCAGATATTGTAAGTATTTGTAATGAAATTGATGCCTTATAATTACGCTCTTTGTGCCTGTTATACACTTATTACTTAAACCAAAACCCGTCAACCTGATTCAATCAGATATTAGCGGGCAATTTTATTCTACACCCAAGAACTTGAAAGTGACTGGTTACGCTTCAGAGGAAAATGGGAATTGAATGTATAAATGTAGGCTGTTTAAGTCCTTCAAGCAAATTTCCGGCTTAGCCAACGTAAAAGGCAGAACATCCTCAAAAAAGGTCTTGGTTTCTGAGAAGCTGTTTAACTATAATGGACGAGCGTTATCTCCGAAACAATTCGCCACAGTCTGTGCCCGAGTACATTGAGAGTCCCAAGTAATCAAAGCCCCCTCACCTGTTCTCCCTATAAATCCCCAACACCGTCTTCATCAAATCCTTATCCGGCGTGGTTTTAGAGTAGGCCAAGTAGTTAAATACCAGGCCTTCCTTACCGGTAAAAAGGTACACATTCCGGGTCCCGTCTTTTTCAGTCGATTTCCAGACAATAAATCCTTTTTCAGTAGTACTGTCGGCAAGCACTTCAACGGTAAGTCCGTTTTCCCGGTGGTAATCAATATCCCATTTGGCAAAGGCCTTTACAAAATCTGAATTGCCCATCCCGGCCTTGTGGAAAGGGTACAGATCGAACGGGTTTATTGCAATGGCTATATTGCCTTCGGCAGCGCTTTCGAAAAAATGCTGACCGCTTGATTTGGAGTAAAAAAGCTCTTTCCAGTTTCCGGGCACGTAAATTGGCAGTACTTTGTAAAAAGTAAATTCTGTTATGTTTTTCGAGCTGCTATAGGTTGCCGGCAGCTCTTCACTTTGAGCTGAGCATCCCGTTGCCGAGAAGGTAATGATTGCTATAAGTAAAAGGGCTTTTAATGGATTATACATCAGTTGCTTTATTAAAATCAGGGATGGAACAGGAATATAAATTCATATATAGCTGTTTTCAAGGTATATATAAAAAAGCTATATGCTTTGTGAGGCTAAATTAGTAAAAGAATACCCGGTTGTCAAAATGCAGCTGCACAAAAAAAGGCCTCCCGTTTCCGGGAGGCCTTCTTAAATAAATATAGCAGCTTAACCTTAGTCGAGTGTTATCTCCAACGCAAGGCCGCGCAGTTCGTGCACGAGTACGTTGAAAGATTCCGGTATATTCGGCTTAGGCATGTTTTCGCCTTTTACAATGGCTTCATAAGCTTTGGCGCGTCCTATCACGTCATCCGACTTCACAGTCAGGATTTCCTGCAGTACGTGGCTGGCTCCGAACGACTCAAGCGCCCAAACCTCCATCTCGCCAAAACGCTGACCACCGAACTGGGCTTTACCGCCTAATGGCTGCTGCGTAATAAGTGAGTACGGACCGATTGAACGGGCGTGCATCTTATCGTCTACAAGGTGACCCAGTTTAAGCATGTAAATCACGCCCACTGTAACCTGCTGATCGAAACGCTCCCCGGTAAGGCCGTTTTGCAGCCATGTACGGCCGAAGCTTGGCAGCTCAGCAGCATCAAGCTCTGCAACCACCTGTGCTTCGGTAGCGCCGTCGAAAATGGGGGTGGCGTACTTGCGACCCAATTTCAGACCTGCCCAGCCGAGTACGGTTTCATAAATCTGCCCAAGGTTCATACGGCTTGGTACGCCCAGCGGGTTCAATACGATGTCCATAGGAGTGCCGTCTTCCAGGAAGGGCATATCCTCTTCGCGCACAATACGGGCTACAACACCCTTGTTACCGTGGCGACCGGCCATCTTATCACCAACTTTAAGCTTACGCTTCTTGGCAATATAAACTTTGGCAAGCTTAACAATACCTGCAGGAAGCTCATCGCCAACCTCAAGGGTGAAACGGTCGCGTTTGAAACGGCCGGTTATTTCGTTACGCTTTTTAATGTAGTTCTTCACAAGCTGAATAATCAGCTTGTTGGTGTGCGTATCATCTGTCCAGTTATCAAGAACGGTATCGGCCAAAAGGTTAACTTCTTCGGGCACGTTGTAGCTGCTCTCGTCACGGAAATCGTTCTTTTCAGGGAACAGGTTTTCTGTGATATTGGTACGGTTGAATTTAACGCCCTTGGTTATAAGCTCGGTTCCGAACTTATGCTTAACGCCTGCGCTGGTTTTACCTTCGAGCAGGGTGGTAAGCTTTTCAATGGCCTGTGCACGAACCTGGGAAAGACCTTTGCCGTAACCTGATTTCAGGCCGTCAACTTCTTTCTTGCTCTTAAGGCGCAAGTCCTTATCCTTACGCGGACGGCTGAACAGCTTGGTTTCAATAACCACGCCCTTCATGCTTGGCGGCGCTTTCATAGAAGCATCCTTCACATCGCCTGCCTTATCGCCGAAAATGGCGCGAAGAAGCTTTTCTTCAGGGGTAGGGTCAGATTCGCCTTTAGGGGTAATTTTACCGATAAGAATATCGCCTTCCTTCACATCAGCGCCTATGCGGATAATGCCGTTTTCGTCAAGGTGACGAACAGCTTCTTCGCTTACGTTTGGTATTTCAGAGGTTAATTCTTCTTCGCCGCGTTTTGTATCACGTACTTCCAGCTCAAATTCTTCAATGTGAAGGCTGGTGAATACGTCGTCGCGCACTACGCGCTCGCTGATTACAATCGCATCCTCGAAGTTGTATCCCTGCCATGGCATGAATGCAACCTGCAGGTTACGGCCAAGGGCAAGTTCCCCGTTATTTGTTGCATAGCCTTCGCAAAGCGCTTCGCCTTTCTTAACACGCTGTAAGCGCTTAACAATAGGCTTCAGGTTTATGCAGGTATCCTGGTTGGTACGGCGGAATTTAATCAGCTCGTAAGTACGCAGGCGGGTATCGAAATCAACAAGCAGCTGATCATCGCTCAAATCGTATTTTACTACAATTTTGTCTGCGTCTACGTAGTCAATTTCGCCATCCTCTTCGGCCAATACAAGTGTACGGCTGTCAAGTGCCACGCGCTTCTCAAGGCCGGTGCCAACAATAGGCGCCTGCGGACGAAGCAATGGCACAGCCTGGCGTTGCATGTTCGAACCCATCAGGGCACGGTTGGCATCGTCATGCTCAAGGAAGGGGATAAGGCTTGCCGCAACAGATACAATCTGGTTGGGGGCCACATCCATATATTTCAGCTTGCCGGGCTCCACAATTGGGAAGTCACCTTCAAAGCGGGCTTTTACTTTGTCAATCAGGAAGTTACCCTTGCTGTCGATAGCGGCATTTGCCTGTGCAATGTTGTAGCCGTCTTCTTCTTCAGCGGTCAGGTAAACTACGTTTTTATCAACGCGGGCTTTTCCGTTTTCAACAAGGCGGTAAGGGGTTTCAATAAAGCCCATTCCGTTAACCTTGGCGTGAACGCAAAGGCTGCTGATAAGACCAATGTTCGGGCCTTCAGGCGTTTCAATGGTACAAAGCCTGCCGTAGTGCGTATAGTGAACGTCACGTACTTCGAAGCCTGCACGCTCGCGGCTCAAACCACCGGGACCTAATGCTGAAAGACGACGCTTGTGCGTAATCTCGGCAAGGGGGTTGGTCTGGTCCATGAACTGGCTTAATTGGTTGGTACCAAAGAAGCTGTTAATTACCGAGCTTAATGTACGTGCGTTAATCAGGTCAACGGGCTTAAAGTCCTCGTTGTCGCGCACGTTCATACGTTCTTTAATGGTACGGGCCATACGGGCCAATCCCACGCCGAACTGACCATACAATTGCTCGCCTACTGTACGTACACGACGATTGCTTAAGTGGTCAATATCATCAACTACCGCTTTGGAGTTAATAAGGCCAATCAGGTATTTAACAATGCTTACAATATCCTCGGTAGTTAGTACGCGAACGTCTATGCTGGTACCAAGGGTAAGTTTCTTGTTAATACGGTAACGGCCTACTTCCCCAAGGTCGTAGCGTTTGTCGCTGAAGAACAGGCTGTGAATAATGTCGCGGGCAGTTTGCTCATCAGGCGCTTCTGTATTACGCAGCTGACGGTAAATTTGCTCAACGGCTTCTTTTTCGCTGTTGCTGTTATCTTTTTGCAGGGTGTTGTAAATAATGGCGAAATCGGCCACGTTCACATCATCACGGTGCAGGATGATTGATTTGCTGCCCGAATCAAGAATTACCTGTACGTCTTCCTCTTTAATATTAGAGTCGCGTTCCAGCAATACCTCGTTACGGTCAATAGAAACCACTTCACCGGTATCTTCATCCACGAAGTCCTCGGTCCAGGTGCGAAGCACGCGGGCGGCAAGTTTACGGCCTATGGCCTTCTTCAGCGATGTTTTGTTAGCGGGAAGCTCTTCAGAAAGTTCGAAGAGATCAAGAATGTGCTTATCGGTACCGAAACCGATGGCGCGAAGCAGCGTTGTAACCGGGAATTTCTTCTTACGGTCTATGTACGCATACATCACGTTGTTAACGTCGGTTGCAAACTCAATCCAGCTTCCTTTGAACGGAATAATACGTGCGCTGTAAAGCTTGGTACCGTTGGTGTGCTTGCTTTGGGCGAAGAACACACCGGGGCTGCGGTGCAGCTGGCTTACAATAACACGTTCGGCGCCGTTAATAACGAAGCTGCCGCGTTGTGTCATGTAGGGTATGTTACCCAGGAACACTTCCTGTTCAATGGTTTCGAAGTCTTCGTTCTCGTTGTCTGAGCAGGATAGGCGAAGCTTGGCTTTCAGGGGCACTGAATAGGTCAGTCCGCGGTCAATGCATTCGTCTACCGAATACTTTGGCGGGTCCACCATATAATCAATGAACTCGAGCTTGAAGTTCTCGCGGGAGTCAGATATGGGGAAGTTCTCGCTGAATACCTTAAAGAGACCTTCTTTATTGCGGTTTTCAGCGGGCGTTTCCAGTTGGAAAAAGTCCTGAAATGATTGGAGCTGCACGTCCAGGAAATCGGGATATTCTATCGCCGATTTCACCGAAGCGAAGCTTATTCGCTCACTTGTTTGTTTTTGGGCCAAAGCTGTATGTGCGATTGGTTATTTAATGACGTATCGAAAATTCAATACGGAGGGCAAAGGTACGAATTATTTTGCCTTGTGGGGTATTTAATATGAAAATTATTTGTAATGTATTGCGGTTATTAATAAGAGAGTTGTTTCGGATGCATTTAAGGAATAAAAACGAATATATAATGAGGCCAAAAAACTGCATTAATAACCTTGCCCCGCCGAAAAGAAAGAGGCTTGTGCGGAGAGCAAACGCAGGTTTAGTTGAAATAACCATACATAATATATGTTATATGGTATTTAGTTTTCGTAGCTCAGGCATTAAATTAACCTGCCCGGTTTAGTTCAGGGTTATATTTTAAAAGGTAAAACAAGCTTTTTGGCTAATAAAAGCATGAAAATCAGTTGCGGGGCAGGTTTCCGGCGCTGTTGACTGTTTTAATTCAAAATATACCATTGAAATTTGCTCACATATTATTAATATTGCACCGAGTCATATACAGTTACCTTTTTCCTGACGGGGAGGCAGGTATTTTGTTTGACTACACTTCTTTCCTCTACTTTATCAATTTATTAATCCACATAACTAAATGAAGCGGATTTTCTTTATCCTGCTGCTCTGTGCCGCCTTTTTTCCGGGGGTTAGTCAGCAGTTGTCCGGCTCTAACATCTCTACGTTTACCTTAGAGGGTAAGAGCGACAACTACATTTTTGAAACAAACAGTATGTACTCATACGTTTCTTTTCGTCCGAACGGCGTAGCTGTAAGGTTTCGCTGCAAGATTGCAACCTGCAAAGGCCTGAATGCAAAAGCCGACATGCTTTATGAAACCCTGAATTACAAAACTTTCCAGGATTTCGATTTCGACGGCTCGGTAATCAGCAACATGCGTCCCAAACCGGGCAAACCTGTTCGTTTGCTGGTTAACGGTAAAGTTCGTTTCGGTATGAAGTCAGTAGCTGCACAAATTCCCGTTACAATTAGCAGCAACGGCTCCAAATACAGTTTTTCAGGTGACTATGAAGTTAACCTGCCGGGCATCGGTTTCGCCATTCCTGCGAAATACTCAAATGACCTAACCGGTAAGCTTCATGTAATTTTCACCGACAAGCCTTCATTATAAGACCTCTGTACCACTATAAAGTTTTTCAAATGTCAAACATCTACAGATACTTAATATATTCATTTGCACTCTTTGCGGTATTCCTCCTGTCTCAGGAAACCGTAAATGCGCAAGCCCGGGTTTGTACCAACTGGGGTATTCCTGAACCTAACTGTAATGCCCAGGCCCCGGCAAACTGCCGAAGCCAATTTGTTGGCTACAGGTATCATACCTGGCAGGATTGCTGCGGTGCCCGTGCCCTTTGTGCACAGGTTAACTTTATCTCAGGTTACAACCCTGATGCTGTCGATTCTTCAGAGAACGTTTGCGGTTCAGGTTGCGTTGCCAATGAAATGAGCGGCGGCCAATGTGGTACTGCTGAGCACCAGACTTCCTGGTACGTTTTTGAAGTTCGTCCGCTGGTTGATGAAAACGGCGATTTGCTGGCCGGTGCAAGTAATCTTCCCGGCGCACCTGCAGGCACTCTTCGCTTTAAAATTATACCATGCGATATTGAGCCTAACAACGGCAATTGCAGCGGCTCTGTTACTGCTGAGCCTTGTGATTGCAATAATATTTCAATTGAGAATACAATTGAAGATGATGGTGAAACCGGCGGTACGGGTAATACCGATTATGACTGGGCCCTTTACAATGTAACGAGCTTCCGCCAAAACAAAGCAGCTTCATGTGCTGCAATTAAATCATCTGCAAATGTTGGCGGCGCTAACAGCGTTAAAGTAAGCTGTAACTATTCAGGCGCACGTGGTGCAACCGGCGTTTTTGAACCCGGAGATATTGATGAAAATAATGCAGGAGGTCCCCGCTATAATAAACCTTTCAAAGTTTTTGTAGGTGATCGTTTTGTTCTTGCGGTAGATAACTTCAGCACCAACCTTCGCGGTTGCCAGGTAGATTTTACCGGTCGCGGCTGGCATAACTGGCGTAACGAGCCCGAGTTTTCTGTTCAGGATTCCTCGGCGAACGTAACACTGCCAAGCGAAACGCTTAAATTTAACTCTATTGAAGCTGCTCCTACCTGCTCTACAGGTACTATCAAATTCAAATTCAACAGGCCTGTATATTACGATGCGGTTAAAAAAGACCAATTCTCTATTGTTAAAAAAGGCAACAACGTAACTCCTGATAATCCTAAAACAATTATCGATAAAATTGTACCTGCTGACCCTGCCCTGATTACCACCATTGGTTATACCGATGAATACCTGGCATACGTTAGCTACCTGCACCCTACAGACCCTAATGATGCATCAAGCATGTATTTGCTGAAGCAGGTTAAAAAGGTAATTGACATTTGCCCTGCAGAGAACATTCTCGATTCTATTCCATTCTATGTGGAGAAGATGATTGTACCGCAAAGCTATGCCAAGGTAATTTGCGAAGACAGTGCGCTTAACCTTTCAGCAATTGTCTCTGCCCAGTACCGTAAGGAATACCGTAATGATTCAAGCGAACGTGCTTTGAGCTATGAATGGCGCTCATATTACTATACCGGTACAGGTGCTAACCGCCGTACGGTTTTCCAAACCATCAGGCCGAATCAAACTGAAAGCAAGAATCCCCAGACCGATTCGGTTCAGCTAAACTTTGAGCACCCGGGTGTTCTGGTTTCCGGTGATTTGAAAAAAGACTCTGTACTTAGATTTAAAGCCGTAAGGCTTGATGCCGACTCAATTTTCCGCTTCCGTGCATACGTTCGCGGTAACGATACCCTTGGTGATTGTAAAGACTCAACTGACTTTATTATTAAGGTGCATGCCAACCCGGTAGTATTGCCCGATACAGGTAAGTTCTGGTGCTATGGCCACCCGATTACTATTACAGCATCAAGTCCTGATACAACCGGTCCCTACCTGTTCTTCTGGAAAAGCAAAAATCACCCTGATGAAACTTTATTCCGTACCCGCGATATTTCATTCATCGCAGATACAACTGACAGCCTCAGGCTTTACGTTGTTGATACTTCGGATACCACCCGCTGCGACACTTACAGCAAGTGGAACTATGCACGCGTAAGTATTCCAAGGCTTAAATCTGTTTCAGATACTACAATTGCTGTTTGTACCGGTTCAACAGTTCGTTTAACGCCACAGGCTATTTATGCCCGTAATTACAAAAACCTTGATCAACGCTCTAAGCTTCGTTATGAATGGAAGTTTTATAAGCGTTCAGCCAATGGGGGACGGAGTTATGTAAATATTGTTAAAGATAATGACCAGGTTCTCTCAGACCCGACAAATCGACTACGAAAGGTTCTTGTTACCCACGTTGCAGGTGATACCCTACAGGATTCTGTACTTACAGTTGTGCCAAAGGAATTTAAAGCCGACAGTACACTTAACTTCAGGCTATATGTTTGGACCTCAACAGATCCTAAAACAAATACCTGTTCTACCTGTCCTGATTTAATCTGTAAAGATTCTATTGATTTCCACATCAATGTAAGGCCACTGCCTGATATTGTTACCGATACCGCCACTACATGGTGTTATGGTGACCCGGTTACAATTCATGCCTTCGCACCTGTTGGGCCGCAATACAAATTCAGCTGGGAAAGTAAAAACTACGGTGCCGGAGCTGAGCTTTACAGCACACGTAACGCCACTTTCGTAGCTGATTCAACAGACAGCCTGCGCTTAACTGTTACAGATATGCACGATACGACTTACTGTGAGTCTAAAACGAAATGGATAAAAGTATCAGTTAGCAAGCCTGTAATTACCCAGTTCTTAATGGATACTGCTAAGTGGGGTTCTGCAAGCTTCCCTGCTACAGTTACTTTCAGGAACACCAGCTACATGCAATACGCGGGTGGCTCACCACGCCCGGTACCTTACGATACTGCCAACTACAAGTTCGTTTGGACTTTTGGGGATGGGGCACCTATTTCTGATAACAGCTCAAGAACAGATACGGTAACCTATGACACGACCCAACACGTATCTCATACGTTTAGGGAATCATTCACAGGTTCAGATAACCATACTTACATTGTGAACCTGCGCTTCCTTGATCCTGTAGGACAGGCAACCGATGCAGAGCGTTGTACGCCAAGCCAGAGCCAAACCTTGCTGCTCCGCAGCAGCGCTTTCCCGAACGTTATTACCCCGGGCGGCGATGGACATAACGATAACCTGGCCTTCTACGGTGTGAGCCGCGACATTACCCTGAAAGTTTACAATCGTTGGGGTCATGAAGTTTACAGCAAGCACCCGTATGATAACACCTGGAACGGAGATGATCTGCCGAACGGTGTGTATTACTACGTATTGGAAGACAATCTTGCTCCCCAGAACAATAAAACCAGCTGGATTAAGGTTGTTAAATAGGAACCTTCATTCATCATAAATTTAGAACGGCTCGCTTCGGCGGGCCGTTCCTGTTTTAGGGGCTGAGCTAAGCTTGCTGATTAGGTCCTGTTTTAAATTTGCACATTCCGGGCCGTAGCCCACTTTTGCCGATAATATAAATTCTGAAAATAAATTTCCCATTGCGACTGCTAAATCCCGAAATTTGGCGTTTAAGTATGGCCGGGTAAATTGCCCGGCATTACAAAATCACGACCTGCATATTCGGTTTGGCCGGGCAGGGAATTGCAAAGAAAAATTTGCCTATGCGCCCCATACACATGGTTGACCTGTTCAGCCAATACGAAAGAATTAAGCCGGAGATTGATGCCGCAATTCAGAATGTAATTGATACTACCGCTTTTATAAACGGTCCCGATGTAAAGCTATTCGCAAAAGAGCTGTCGGAATGGCTTGATGTGCCTTATGTAATTCCCTGCGCCAACGGAACCGATGCTTTGCAGGTTGCCATAATGGCCCTTGATTTGCCCAAGGGCAGCGAGATTATTGTACCTGCTTTTAATTATGTAGCCACCGCCGAGGTTATTGCCCTGCTCGATATGGTCCCGGTTTTTGTGGATGTGCTGCCCGGCACTTTCGGCATAGACCCGGTAAAGGCTGAGGCTGCCATTACAGGTAAAACAGGGGCCATTATGCCCGTGCACCTTTTCGGCCAGTGCGCCGATATGGCATCAATTCTAGCCATTGCGGCTAAGCATAAACTTTTCGTAATTGAAGACTGCGCCCAGGCAATTGGCGCCAAATACACCATGCCCGACGGGCAGGTTTATACCGCCGGCGCTATGGGCCATGTGGGTACCACATCTTTCTTCCCGAGCAAAAACCTGGGCTGCATGGGCGACGGCGGCGCTATTTTTACCGTTAACGAAGCCTTGGCTGCCCGCATGCAGATGATTGCCAACCACGGGCAGAAAAAGAAATATTCTTATGAAACCATAGGTGTCAACAGCCGCCTTGATACCGTGCAGGCTGCCTTGCTGCGCGTGAAGCTGCGTTACCTGACCTCTTTTACAGAGTCCCGTATTGATGCAGCCACATACTACGACGATGCTTTTGCCGCGGCCGACAATATTCTTACCCCTGTGCGCGACCCTAACAGCACACATGTTTTTCACCAATACACCATACAGGTTTTAGGCCAAAACCGCGATGAGCTGAAAGCATCATTGGCAGCCAAAGGTATTCCGGCTATGGTTTATTACCCCGGCCCGCTGCATTTGCAAAAAGCTTATGAATACCTGGGCTTCAAAGCCGGGGATTTCCCGGTGGCGGAGCATTTATGCACACAGGTAATCAGCCTGCCCATGCATACTGAACTTGATGAGGAGCAGCTGGCATATATTTGCTCATCGGTGCTTGAGCTGGTTTCTGTTGCGCAAAACTAAGCGGGTTTTGCTGCCTTTGTGTTGAAAGTCAGGCACAAACAAACGGCTTGTAAATATTGGGCTTGCCGGTATATATTATCTTGCGAAAATATTTTGCCGGCAAATTGAAAAACCATACCTTTGCAGTTCCAAAAAATTGGAGGGGTAAGCCATGCTTTCTGTGCTGGCAGGCCCTATCCTTAACGGATAAATTAAATCAAACAAAATCAGGGACTTACGAAAGGCTATTTACTTTCCCCTGTCGCGCTTTTACAATAAAAAAACAGAATGCCTACCATTCAGCAGTTAGTAAGAAAAGGCAGAGAAACACTGGTAACCAAGTCGAAATCTCCGGCGCTGGACAGTTGTCCTCAGCGTCGCGGGGTTTGCACCCGTGTTTACACTACCACGCCCAAGAAGCCTAACTCGGCCATGCGCAAAGTGGCTCGTGTGCGTCTAAGCAACAACCGTGAAGTTAACGCCTACATTCCGGGCGAAGGACACAACCTTC
>JAZKBN010000011.1:26936-31429 GCA_040388605.1 Bacteroidota bacterium
TTATCCGTGGTGGTCGTGTTAAAGATCTTCCGGGTGTTCGTTACCACATAATTCGTGGCGCCTTAGATACAGCCGGTGTTAAAGGTCGTTTACAGAGCCGTTCAAAATACGGCGCTAAGCGTCCGAAACCGGGCCAGGCAGCAGCAGCCGGAAAAGGCGCACCTGCTAAAGGCGGCAAAAAGAAATAAGCTGATCCGCGCTTAAGGCCGGGAGCTTGTCTCAAAAATTCTGAAATATTCATAAAAGCACAAATTAAACCCTTCCAATGAGAAAGGCTAAACCTAAGAAGCGCTACATTCTGCCTGATCCTAAATTTAAGGATACCCTGGTAACCCGCTTCGTTAATAACCTAATGTTTGATGGTAAAAAGGCAACTGCCTATACCATATTTTACGATGCCTGCGCGCTGGTAGAAAAACGTACCAACGACAACGGTCTCGAACTTTGGAAAAAAGCGCTGGCCAACATCAGCCCCAGCGTGGAAGTACGCAGCCGCCGTGTAGGTGGCGCCAACTTCCAGGTGCCAAGCGAGGTACGTCCTGATCGTAAAATTTCCCTGGGCATTAAGTGGCTTATCAAGTATGCTCGTCTTCGCGGCGAAAAAACCATGATGGAGCGCTTAGCCGGTGAAATTATTGCTGCCGGTAAGGGCGAAGGCGCTGCCGTGAAAAAGAAAGACGATACCCACCGTATGGCGGAGGCCAACAAGGCATTCTCACATTTCAAATTCTAATACATTGGCTAAGACTGATTTAAAATACCTTCGCAATATTGGTATCATGGCGCACATAGATGCGGGCAAGACTACCACCAGCGAGCGTATACTATACTATACAGGTAAAACCCATAAGATTGGCGAAGTGCACGAAGGTGCCGCTACTATGGACTGGATGGAGCAGGAGCAGGAACGTGGTATCACCATTACCTCTGCAGCCACCACAACCCAGTGGAACTACCCTACCATTCAGGGCGAGTTTACACCGGATACCAAAACTTACAAAATTAACCTGATTGACACCCCCGGCCACGTGGATTTCACCGTAGAGGTGGAACGTTCACTGCGTGTTCTTGATGGTGCAGTTGCTTTGTTCTGCGCCGTTTCAGGTGTTGAGCCGCAAAGCGAAACCGTTTGGCGTCAGGCTAATAAATACAACGTTCCCCGTATAGGGTTCGTAAACAAAATGGACCGTGCCGGCGCCGATTTCTTTAACGTTGTTAAGGAAATTCGTGAGCGCCTGGGCGCCAAGCCTGTGCCTCTTCAGGTACCTATCGGCGCTGAAGACACTTTCAAAGGTGTAGTGGATTTGCTTACCGGCAAAGCCATGATTTGGAATGAGAAAGACGAAGGTCGTACTTATACAGAAATCCCGGTTCCGGCTGATTTGGTTGACACCGTTGCTGAGTGGCGTGCATTCCTTGTGGAAAGCGTTGCTGAGTACGATGACAAATTGCTTGAAAAATTCTTTGATAATCCGGACAGCATCTCTCGCGAGGAGCTGATGGAGGCTATTCGCCGTGCTGTTATCGACATGACCATTACCCCTATTCTTTGTGGCTCTGCCTTCAAGAACAAGGGTGTGCAAACCATGCTCGATGCCGTTATAGCATACCTGCCTTCTCCTATGGATATGCCGCCAATTACAGGCGTAAATCCTGATACCGAGCTTGAGGAAGTTCGTTTGCCTGATGAAAACGCACCGTTCGCGGCGCTTGCTTTCAAAATTGCAACCGATCCCTTCGTTGGCCGTCTTTGCTTCTTCCGTGTTTACTCCGGTCACCTCGACAGCGGTTCATACGTGCTGAACATGCGTACAGGCAAACGCGAGCGTATTTCGCGCCTGATGCAAATGCACAGCAACAAGCAAAACCCTATCGACCGTGTTGAAGCGGGAGATATTGCCGCAGGTATCGGCTTTAAAGATATCAAAACCGGCGATACGCTTGTGTTTGAAGATGCACCAATTGTTCTTGAAAGCATGAGCTTCCCTGAGCCTGTAATTGGTTACGCCATCGAGCCCAAGAAATCTGCTGACCTTGATAAATTCAGCAATGCTATTACCAAGCTTATAGAAGAAGACCCTACCCTGCGTGTGGAAACAGACCAGGAGACAGGCCAGACTATTATGCGCGGTATGGGCGAGCTTCACCTTGAAATCATTATCGACCGTATGCGTCGTGAATTCAAGGTTGAAATTAACCAGGGTGCACCCCAGGTTGCTTACAAAGAAGCGCTTACTAAGAGCACTGAGCACCGCGAGGTTTACAAGAAACAAACAGGTGGTCGCGGTAAATTCGCTGACATCGTGTTTGAGCTTGGTCCCCGTGAAGATGGTAAAGAAGGTTTGGAATTCGTTAACAACATTGTTGGCGGCGTAATTCCTAAAGAATTCATTACCCCAATCCAAAAAGGCTTCGAGGAAGGTATGAAACAAGGCGTTCTTGCCGGTTTCCCGATGGACAGCATGAAAGTGCGTATATTCCACGGTTCTTACCACGATGTCGATTCAGATGCGCTTAGCTTTGAATTGGCTGCCAAAATTGGGTACAAAGAAGCAGCGCGTAATGCAGGCCCTAAATTAATGGAGCCTATCATGAGCGTTGAAGTTACCACTCCTGATGAATACACAGGCCCGGTAACCGGCGATTTGAACCGTCGTCGCGGAATCATGAAAGGTATGGACAGCAAAGCAGGCGCACAAATTGTGAAAGCAGATGTGCCGCTTAGCGAACTGTTCGGATACGTAACTGACCTCCGTACAATCAGCAGTGGCCGTGCTTCGGCCAGCCTTACCTTCTCGCATTATGAGTTCATGCCGAACAGTCTTGCAGAAGGCGTAGTAACGAAAATGAAAGGTGCAGCCGCTCACCACAACTAAGATAATATGAACCAGAAGATCAGAATTAAACTTAAGTCTTTCGACCATAATCTGGTTGACAAGTCTTCCGAGAAAATCGTGAAGGCGGTGAAAGCCACGGGTGCCATAGTGAACGGCCCCATTCCTCTTCCTACAGAGAAGGAGAAATTCACCGTACTGCGCAGCCCGCACGTTAACAAAAAATCGCGCGAGCAGTTCCAACTTTGCACCTACAAGCGTGTGGTTGATATCTACAGCAGCAGCAGCAAAACTGTTGACGCCCTGATGAAACTGGACCTGCCAAGCGGTGTTGATGTAGAAATTAAAGTCTGAGGCATTTCTTAAGCTTTCAAGCTTAGCGGCATATAAAAAAGCCTGTCCGGTTAAATCGGGGCAGGCTTTTTTGCGTTTTGTGGTTCCAATTCCGCTCTCGAGCTTTATCGGTAATATTACTTTGCAGGTATTATTGCTTTACCCTAATCGGCAACCAAAGCTCCTCTTCGTTTTCCGGATCATCATGCTTATATTTTTCTCCCATCACAGCAAAATGCGGTCTTTCGTCTACCTCATAGTCTGATTTCGGCAGCCATTCCATAAATATATAGTGATAGGCTTTTGTGCCTTCGCTTGCCGGGCCTTTGTAGGTAAATACGGCATACAATCCTTCCGGTGAGGTTAGAGTATCCATTCCCTCGGGTACATTGTTGAAGTCTGTTACTTCAACGGCCGCCCATTTTTCAAATTCATTTTCCGGGTTAAAGTTCACGAAATGATTCATGGGAAATACCTCCGATGAGTACAGCTCGGAACCGATATTGTTTATTATTTCCTTCCGCCCGGGCATAAAGCTGCTCCAAAGCCCAAAGGTTTTGTTATCAATAAACGACATCGTGATGTGCTTACCTACCAGCTTTTTTTCGGCTTTTAATTCAATGCGTGGTTGCAGATTCATTTTTTTTAATTTGCTTTTTATTGCCTTTACTATCTGGTATCGTTATGCGGGCAATTTATTTAATTCCGCTTTTATTTACTCTTCCTTCGCTACCCTGTTATAAGGAATCGGGGTGCTTATGTTTTCTATACCAACTATTACCCACCTTGTTGTGCTGTCGAAGGTAGTTTTTTCCATGGTAAAGCGTTGGGTGTATAAGTAGTCGCCAAAGCCTGAGAGCCACATATTTGACTCAACTCTATATGCCATCCTGTTTTTAGTCTGCTTTATTTTAGGGTTTGGATATATAGCAATAATATTGGCAGCATCCAGGGCCCCGTAATTGGTATCGGCGCAAAACCAGTCTTTGCCATATTGTTCCCATTCCGGTATATAGGTGTATTGCCAGGCATTCCCGCACTCATGGTATTGAAGAGCCCGGAAATATATTCTTATTGTTTCATAGGCTGTATTACCTATTTCATCGGCATTGTCCCTGTCAGACAGCCTGGAATCAAGCTTGTTAAAGGGTACAGTATCTGTTCGGTAATCGGCATAAGGCGCCGGAGCGGTGCCCGGAGATGTTAATGAATCTGTGGTTCCTGAGTATTCCTTTTTTTGTTCACCGGGCTTTATAAAGAAGCCAAAGCTTATAACTATAAAGGCAATAGCCCCTGCGGTTAACATTGCCCATTGCCTCTTCGTCA
>JAZKBN010000011.1:31439-47362 GCA_040388605.1 Bacteroidota bacterium
CAAGGGTTTTATCTGGGTAAATAAAAGTGCTTTTGCTTTGGGGCGGGGCATAAGTCGGTTTATTTACATTGCCCCCATCGAAATTTGCACCATTGTTATTTTTTAGGTTATCGAAGCTAAGCTCAATTTTGCTGCTGCCATGGATAATGCTGCATTGCTTTATTTGGGTGCCGTAAGCAACAACCAGCTTTTTCCCAAGGTAATCTGCCTTCTTTATCCTGAGCGGGGTCACACCGATATTCCGGAAGGTTGAATCCATTACTGCCGCCCCGGCAGGGTGGCTTATAATTGATATCTCTGAATCACCCGGATTATCCCCGTTGTCACTTTCAGATTTTCCACCGAATACTGCATTTTCATTAGCGTTCGCTCCGCCGGCATGGTTTTCAGGCGTTTCAAAAGAAAGAGGATTTTCTGAAATTATGGCCGGTTCCTCATTCAGGTTATCGCCTTTGGCTAAGTATGGTGCCTCAACGCTTTGGGTTCCTTGCTGCAGAAAAGTGTAAATCCTGTTCAGGTAAAACGTAAGCGCAGGCTGATTATAACCGTAAAGCTTTTTTACCAGCTTAGATTTATGGAAAAACCTGAAATCTTCGCCGGTGAATAGAACATTATCGAGGGTATTAAAACCTCCCTGCATTATTTCCTGCCAAAGGCTTGGGTCTGTTTTAATGGCCTCAAGGGCACAGATGATAACCCAGAAAGAGAACCTGTCAATTTTCTCATCGAAATGCAGCGATGAACGGCCGGGATGCTGAAATTCTGTTCTGCCGCGTTCCAGGTTAACTTTATTGGCGAATTCGGGTATATACATACCGTCGTAATCAATAAGCCTGAGAACGGTTTTACCTGAATCGTTCTTAGTTATAATTACGTTGCCGCATTGTATATCACCGTGACCTACTTTAAGGGCTTCAAGGCTTGCGCTGACCTGCACAATTTCTTCCTGCAGCTCTGTAAGCGCAATGGGTTCATTAAGTACCAGGCTGATGTAGTTATTCAGGAGCAGGCCGTCGAGCCATTCCATTTTAATTACCGGGAAGGCGGTATCGTTTACTTCAATCTCGTCTTCAATAAACTCGAAATGCGTAAGCCAGCCTGGTGAAAGACCTTCCAGGTATTTCGCAATGCGGCGATAGCGTTCAATATTCTCATGCTCGGCGCTTATGAAACAGCGTATGGCATATTCCTTATCGGTACCAACGCCTTTAAAAACCACGGCATAAGAACCGGAGCCATAAGAGTAAATTCTTACCGGAACCGTGCGCGACGGTATAAAAGTAATATCCTTTAAGGTTCTGAACGCCAGGATGCCCCGGCTCTGTATCGCCTTATTATATTCCGCAATGGTAGGAAACATAAATACCCCTGTAGGTTAAAATAAAAAGAATGCTGATAGTTAAACCTGTATCAGCCATTATACCGGTTTACTTTTTTACCGGGCTGCCTGTTTTAGGGCTTTCCGGAGCTGTTCCCGTTTTTGCTGTCGGGGCAGGTGCGTTTGCGGGCGTGCTGCCTGCTGCCTTCGCAGGCTTTGTTTCAGCTTTGGGTTCGGGTTTTGCAACGGTTGTTTTTACATGCTCAACGCTGTCTTTACCGGTAATTTTCTCTTTAATTTTTTCAAGGCCCCCTTTAATATCAAACCCCGAAGATTCCTTTTCGGTTTTAGCCTGCTGCCCCTTGGTGCCCGCCGAGGCCATTTCTTTTAAATTGCCCATCTCATACCTGAAATAGACTATTATGCCCATATTGATTACAATAAGCCCTATAGCCAATAAAATCAGTGTTTCAAGTAATGATGCTTTTCGCTTTATGAGCCTGAGCTCATCGCTGAGGCGGCTTATGGTATTTAAAAGTTGCTGCATATCGTAATCAGAATACGGGTTGTTGGGTTCAAATACCGGTTGTTGGCCGGGTACAAATTCAATTTCCTCTTCCCTTGGGAAACTGTAGCCCTTGGGCGGCAAAAGCGCTTTAACAGTTGCAGAACCGAAATGGCTGATAATTAAAGCGCTTATATCATCTTCCTCCAACAGCTTGGCTTCCCAGTACTTTAAGCAAAACTGCTCAAAGTTTTTAAAGCTTTCAATTTGCAGGAGCTCATTTACGCATTCCGGGTTTCTGAGCAGGAGCCTGCTGAGGGCATCGGTCGCGAGTATAATGCGGTCGTTCTTTTGAATTTTAATATTACCTGTTACAAAAAAGCCGGGTTCAGTTTCATTGGAAAGCAGCTTTTCTGTGTTCAGGAAATGGGTGTTGTTATCAAGGTCGGCCGCATTGCTGAAGGGGAAATATTCGTTTTGACCCTGCCGAACTATAAATACATTCGAATCGCCGAGGCTTATGATTTCAGCATTTTGCTCATCTTTAAACCGAAGGCCGATGAATGTGGCCGTTGCGCCGCGTTTCAGCTTTTCACGTTCTAAAGATGCCTTGGCCGGGTTGTCGCTGAAGGTGAAAGGGCAGGCACGAAAGTCTTGCGCCGACTGCTGAAATTTCCGGATTAAGGCTTGCGGGTCAAATTCCGGTGACTTAACGAAGTCTTTGGTAATAATTTCGGCCCAAATATCAGAGTTCAGGCTTTGGGTGGTGCCGTCGGCAATGGCATAGCAAAGGTTCCCGGCATCGAAAGCGTACTTATCCTGAATGTACTTAAATTCGTAGGATGCCCGTTTATGCAGTTGTAAAATTTTTACAGCCATTATTGCGGGGTGCCTATATTCAAAAAGTTAATAAGATCGGTTGCGTTGCCGTTGAAAACGTAGCCCTTGGCATTGTCTTCAATGTTGTATCCTTTTTGCTGGGCAAGCCTGATCATGTTTTCGTTCAGCGGGGTCGATATATCGAAGAGCAGGCGGGCGAACCTGTCTCCGGCATCGTAAATTTCATTAGGGAAGAGCAGCCTGTCGCCGCTGCGGCTTGAAATGTGGATGTTCATAATATTCACATTGCCGTAATTGGTGCTGATGCGCCTGAGCTGGTCAGCCTCATTTTTCAGGGGCATAAAATTGGTGCCTGCATCGGTAGCTTCGCCGTCGGTTATGTTGATCACAATGGGCGGGTGGCATTCACGGTGATTGCCCCAATTTATCCAGTCGTAGCAGAGCCGGCGCGCGTTTTCGAAGGCTCTGGTCATGGGTGTTGAGCCAATGGCGTAGGGCCTTACCCAAATAGGTTTTTCGTTTTCCTGGTCAAGCGGGTAATCAAAAATGTTCTTAATGGAAACCACCCACTTATTGTACAGTTGTCCCTCCCATGCCGATTGTACCTTGTTGCCTTCGCGCCCGTAGCCTATAACTGCCAATTCGAACCTGTTTTTAAGCTCACCGCCGTTACCGATGCAGCGAAGCCCGACTTCATAAATTACATCATTAATGGCTGCCGCCAGTTCGGCTGCCTTGCTGTGCTCCGCATTTCCGAAACGGTCGGCCATGGAGCCGCTTTGGTCAATAAGATATATAATAAGGCAAGGGTTGGTACTGCTTATGGTAAGGTTACGTATATCAAACATGAATTAAAGGCTGAATCGGCAGCTGTGCTTAAAATCTAAAATCAGTTATATAAATCGCCGCTGCGGTATTCGCCGCTGCCGCCTTGGTTTTGGTTATACGGGTTTGCGGGTCCGGGGTTATCAAAGCCCTGCCCGGCGGGGTTGTGGTTGTTATGCCCGCCTGAATACCCGCCCTGGTAACCCGCGCCGGGCTCTGAAGGGCGATAATGGTTTTGGCTGTAAACCTGTTGAGGCGCCTGGTAATACCCGACTCCGTATTGGTTAGGCATGGGTAAGTTCTTGGGGTTTTGCCCGTATTGGTTCGGGCCGGGCTCTCCTTCTCCGAAAATAAGCCATAGCCCGTATAGCGGAATAAGCTGCCACCAGCCGCTGTTGCCCAAGTCATGGCAGCGCTTTGCGGCCTGCGACCATGCAAACCAAAGCATGGGCACATATAATACACCCCCTATTATAAGGGGCATTATTCCGGAGCTTGATGCCAGCTTGGTCATAAACCCAATAATACAGGCAACAATCACATACAGAATAACACTTAAACCGTATTCTGTTCGCCTGATTCTGCCTTCGAATGAAAATGGATTTTTAAACATGCCCCCTGGGTTGAAGATTTAAACAGGCCACATGCAAAAAGTTGCCGGGCCCGTTTTCGCAAAAGCTTGGGCTCAATATAATTTAGCCTTTTGCTTCTTGCAAACTTATCAGTTGCGCACCACATAAACAACAAACTTCAGGTCTTTAGCCCAAGTGAAAAAGCAGCATTAAAGTTATCTGACTTCGTTTTTTGTATTCATGCCCAATTGGCGCAGTACATGAATAATACCTGTTTAAAAGGGCAAAATGCAATCAGAATATTATTTTTAAATATGCTGCGATTTTAAAATTTTCATTGGGTGTTTTGAATAATCAATAGCTTAACTATATTTGTTTTCCCGAATGCCTGTTCACTGCTATGAACGGGTTTTCGATACCACACGGCACTGCTATGCCGAAACCTCCGTCTATATATAAAGGAATCACCACCTTTCTTTATATAACACTTACTGCATTTACCGCTGTAAGACTCCACTGTCTTTTAAATTACTGCCTCTGCCTGTAAAAGGCCGTGAGATACTGTAGTTTTTTAGAAAATCTAAATTCATCTGCGCCGGCCATTCTGCTAATATCGGCCTGTATCGCGCTTATTTACCTGCTGTTTATTTACGGGAACTGCATGGTGTTAAATTTCCGTTTCCTTCAGATACTTCAAACGGCAGAACTGCTCCTGCCGATGAAACGATAAGTACACACAATCATAATTTAATTACGCTGTTCAAGGCCTGTGTTTTAACACGGCCCTGAATTAAGTTCCTGTTACCGGTCGAACCGCTTTTCCAAGAAAGGGATAAGCGTGTTTGACTATAGTGTTTTATAAACCTTAATCATATTCTAATCCTAAACAATCTGATGACACAACCCCTACAATTTACCGGGCGGTTCTTCGGGCTTCATTCCTCTAAGGCGACTGCTATATCGCTGCTCAGGAAAAACCTGCTTGTACCGCTGCTGTTTGTAATTGCGCTGCTTTACGGGCAGGGCAGTTATGCGCAGACTTATATTACAGAAGATTTTGAAACCGATTGGTCTGGTACCATACCTGCGCCAACCGGCTGGACTCAGACAAGGTCGGGCTTTTATAACGGCGCTCCAACCGGTACGGCATCATCCGACGGGCAAAAGGACTGGCAGAGAGCAACGGTTTCAGGTACAACCTTTACCACCACCACTGCACCTGCCGGAACAATTGCCAACCATGGCAATGTTCCGTTGGCTTCTTCGTTCAGCGGAACGGGTATGCTGTTCTTTAATGAATATTATTCTATAAGCGCTTCAAGCTTTACCCAGCTGATGACAAGGCGCATTGAATCACCTGCTGTAAATACTGCTTCATTTACTGAAGGCAGTGATTTGCGGGCATCGTTCCTGTATGCCTTCACAGGTGGCTATTGCAACGTGGTATTTACAGTATCAAGCGATGGCGGTACAACCTGGACAGATATTGCTTCCCTGGGTTCAACAGGAACGCAGGCATCAGCAACAGCAGCATTGCAGCGCTTTAATGTGGCGGTTCCTAATGCTTACCGCAGCGCGAATACCAAAATAGGCTTTAAAGTAACAGCCGCTTATGGCGCCTACGACATATTTATTGATAAAGTTGTGCTCAGCGAGTACACGCCGGTTATCTATACCGTAAAAGCCGGTACAGAAGGATATAACCTTTGGAGTTCAGCCTGCTCATGGGTAGATGGTGTGGTTCCGCCAGCAACAGGCTACGATAAAGTGGTTGTTCCTTCAGGCACAACCATTATACTTGATCAATCTGTAAGCGTAAAAGAGCTTACCGTTGCCGGTACTGTAAAAGCTAATGCAGGTGCGGTAAATACTTATAACTTCGGTAAAGTAAGCATCAGCGCCGGCGGCGATTTCGATTTCACAACCACGGGTGCCGGCACAACTTCTAATGCCTGTTCGGCCGCAACGTTTACTGCCGGTACAAACCAGCAAACATTTAACATACTTGGAGATCTTGTAAATGCGGGATCGTTCAGGGCATCGGCCACTACAAGTAACACCATTACCATGTTCCTTGGCGGTAATATCAATAACACGGGCGGCACATTTGCCCTGCAAAACGCCACTTCGCTTACAACCTGGCTTTCAGGCGGCACTTCTCAAACAATCAGCGGTAACACTCCTGTGTTTAACATGCTTAATTTGTTTAACCCTGCCGGTTTTGTGGCCACAACGCCAATAACCACCAAATCTGCATCTTCTTCTGCCCTCACACCGGTTTATGGTCGCCTGAATATGGGCAGCAACCTTTTCTGGGCCGATGTTTCTGCCTCGGGCAGCACTTATGCAAGTTTATCCGGCATATCTGTGACATCGCCAAGCTGGGTGCAGGGTAAGCTCAGCTACACCATGCCAACGGGTACAGGTAACACTCGTTACTTCCCGGTAGGCGATGCTGTAAGCGCAAAACCATGCTCATTGGGCAGCAGCACAACTATGGCTTCAATGACCAATAACAGCCTGCTTACCGTTGAGCTTGTTCCTTTTGCAACGGCGCCAACATTTACTTCACCGGGTGTTACAGCCATTTTCGGCTCAAGGGCTTATAAGCTTGAATGGACAGGTACCGGAAGCCCTTTCCGCACAAACGGCAACACCAATTTTACCGAAACATTTACTGCCGATGAGGTTGCTAATATGAGCGGTAATAACAGCGACCTGGTAGTGGCCCAGTCCACAAGCCTTACCGGTCCGTTTACAGCCATTGCTGCTACCGGAACCGGAACTGCAATTCCTTCGCCGTTAACCTTGAATACTGCAGGCAGCACCACATCAGGTGTTGTTTCTGGAACATATTTAACTGTCGGCACAAAATCATCAGGCGGTGCGCTTACTGTTTCAGCATCGGCTTTTGATAATACTTTTGCTTCCTCGGTAAGCCCGGGCGGGGTAAACGTAAACATCGGCCATTTCAGTATAACAACTACCGGTATAATTGGTAAATACAAGCTTACTGACGTTACAGTAACTGCAAATAATGCCAATGATGCCGATGTTACAAATATCAAACTTTGGACATCGGGCACTTCGGCCTCTTTTGCGTCTGCAACACAGCTTTCTTCAGGAACAGTTACGTTCAGCAGCGGAACAGCAAGCTTTTCGGGCCTGAGCACATTCCTTGCAGGTGCCTCAGCTTCCCATTTCTGGGTAACTTATGACCTAAGTCCTACTGCTACAGGAAACTTTGTGGGTGCTAAGCTGAATACCGGCTCTGTGGTAATAGCAGCCTCGTATGGCGCAAATGCTCCCGGTACCTTGCCCGCTTCACTGCAAACCCTGGCTACCAGGGTGGTTGAGTCCCCTATGACCTTCAACAGCCAAACGGTAAGCCGCAGCGCGCCAAGCGGTACAAAAGTCAACGGCAAGTATAAAATTATTGATGTTCTTGTAAATATGAGCTCAGGCGGAGGCCTTGACTTAACCACATTGAACTTCAATACAGGTACAGGCAGTTATGCAACAACCACCTTATCTGATATTGCAACTGCACAGGTTTATTACAGCAGCAATAATTTTATCGACAGCGTTTTATTTGGTTCTGTAACCTCGCCGGGCGCGAGCTTTGCAGTTACCGGGGCTAAAACACTTTCAGCAGGTAATAACTATTTCCGCCTGCATTATACCCCTTCTTCAACAGCGTCTAATTTCGATGTGTTGAATGCTGAATTCGTTAGCAGCGTAATAGGGGGTACAACGCGTGCATGCACAGCACCTGACTGTTCAACGCCTGCGGGAAACCTGGTATTCCTTAAGAGCACAACAATTACCCAAAACTTTGAAGGTGGCCCTGCATCAAACGGCTGGTCTACAAACTCAAGCAGCTCTGTAGCATGGTCAAGCATTACAGCATCTTCTGCAGGTAATGCCGCCGTGGGAGTTGATGCCCTGGGTTCAGGTTCAGGTAAAATAGGTAAATTCAATTCAGACGAAGTAAGCAGTGGTTTTGCAAACCTTATTTCGCCGGCAATAAATATATCGGGCAGCAATACTATCAGTGTAAAGTTCTGGGTCTACAGGGATAACTCGTCCTCGTTCATCAGCACCACTGATTATATGCAGCTGTGGTATTCGGCTGCAGCGCCTGCAAGCGGCGGTGCACCTTCCGGAACCTGCTTATATGTGGTAAGTCGTAGCTCAGGCATAGGCACTGCGCCTTCCGGCACGCCTACTGCAGCGGGTAACAACGGTATTACACCGGGTGTTGCCCCCTCTTACACCTCGGGAAATGCCGGCTGGAAGCAGTACACGGTTGATATTCCTTCAACTTTGCCGGCTTCGGGCTATGTTACTTTCAGGGGATCTTCAAGCTGGGGATATAACATTTTTGTGGATGAAATATCAATCGGGACATTTACGTCTTCCACTTATACTTCATCCGCGGCAGTTCAGCAAACTGAAGATCTGTCGCCGGGCACGCCCAATGCAAAAATTTTGCAGATACCCGTGGTAATTGCCGGTAATACCAACTTTATGTCGGCAAAAACCTTCAACCTGAGCACAAACGGTTCAACGCGCAAGGCAATAGCAGGGTCAAATGCTGATATTTCTGCAGCCCGCCTGTATTATACCGGAACAAGCTCAACGTTTGCCGCTACAGGTCAGTTTGGTACCGATGCCATTACAAACGACCCTGCGACAGGTGCGTTTGCAATAACCGGTACCCAAATTCTTACTGCCGGCACCAACTATTTCTGGTTGGTATATGATGTTCCTTCGGTTGGAAACGGTGCGGTTCTGAATAACGTGATTGATGCTGAAGTTACAGGCATAGTTCTTAACGATGACCTGGCAACACCTAAGATTCCGACGGTAACAGCACCTGCAGGCAATCGCCTGTTAACTATTCCTATGACTTTCAACAGCATTGCTGTGCTTAGGAATGAAACAGGCAGGGCGCCAAAAGGCGGAACAAGCCAAATTCTTGATGTAAACGTGGTAATGAATTCCGGCGGGCCAATTTCATTAACAAGCCTTGCTTTCAATACCGGCGCAGCCCCTTACACTACCACCAATGTTGCAGATATAACTGCTGCAAATGTGTATTACAGCGCCACAGCAGATTTTGCATCGCCTGTTTTGTTTGGTACAACAACTGTTTCAGGAACAGCATTTACTGTTACCGGGTCTAAAGCACTGTCTTCCGGCAATAACTATTTCCGCCTGTATTATGCGGTTTCGCCAAACGCAGCAAACTTCAATGTGCTGAATGCTGAATTTGTAAGCTGCTCGCTGGCCACTTCGCCGGCTGAGGCGCATACCTGTGTTGGCTGCACACCGGCAGGTTACAAGTATGTTTACCAACTGGGCCTGCCCGTTACTGAAAATGTTGAAGGCGCCTCCCCTTTCACCGGCTGGACAGTTAATGCTTCTTCAAACTCAAGCACCACACCAACCTGGGCTATACAAACTGTTGCCGCTGCCACACAACCTACTGTTACAGCAGACGGAAGCGGAAACGCTGCCGGCAAGTTTGCCTTGTTTAATTCATACAATGCAGCTTTAGGTTCTTCGGCTAACCTTATTTCTCCTTTAGTTGACTTTACTTCAAGAGGTACAAGCCAGGCAAATATCAGCTTCGATGTTTACCGTGACGACAGCCAATATCCTAATGATGATGATTATCTGCAGGTTTGGTGGAGCCCGACTGCCCCTACAGCAGGCGCTGCTCCAAGCACCGATGCTACCTTGTTATATGTTGTTCACCGTTACTACACTGTAACAGGTTTGCCTTCCGGTAACCCTTCAGGTGCATCTAATAATGGTGTGGTTCCATCTGTTGCACCTTCAGAAACCAAGGGATGGCACAGGTATTATACCTCTGTGCCCGCTTCATACACCGCATCAGGTTATTTGGTTTTAAGGGGCGTATCCGGTTTCGGAAACTACCTGTATATTGATAACCCTACATATTCAAGTTTCCCAGCAGGCCTTACCTACCAGGCTTACACCTCTTCTACCGGAGTACAGCAAACAGGTGATGTTTCTCCGGGTTCTGTAAATGCCAGGATTCTTCAGATTCCCGTGGTAATAACAGGTGCAAATACACCTTTATCAGTTACTGCGCTCAATCTGAGCACGAACGGCTCTACACGCCCCGGCATTGCCGCCGGCGCTGATATTACTGCCGCACGCGTATTCTACACAGGCACAAGCGCCACATTTGCAACAACTACGCAATTCGGTGCAACTGCAACTGCCAACAATGCCACTACAGGTGATTTTACTGTAACCGGCTCACAGGCCCTTTCAGAAGGCACCAATTACTTCTGGCTCGCTTACGATGTGCCCACACTTTCTAACGGCTCTGTGCTTGATAATGTGGTTGACGGCGAGGTAAAAAGCATTACACTGATTGATGATCAGTTTACGCCTCGTAACCCGACTGTAACCGCACCTGCACTCAACCGCCTGATTACAGCGCCTATGAATGTTACTTCAGCAGCTGTAAGCCAGCTGAGCAACGGTGTAAATGTTGCCCCGGGCACTAACGATGTACAGATTGTAAAAGTTGCCGTTAATACTGATTTCGGTGCTCCTATATCTGTATCGAGCGTAGTATTTAATACAACAGCAATTACAACAGCAGCCGACCTGTCTTCCGCAAGGTTGTACTACACCACTGCGAACACGTTCTCATCTGCCTCCCAGTTTGGTACAGCTGTAACATCATTCACCCAAGGTGCCGACTTTACATTTACTTCGGGTTCAGGACAGGCGCTTGCAACAGGCGCCAATTATTTCTGGCTGGTTTATGACGTAAAGGCCACTGCGCAGACTTATGATGCCCTTGATGCTTCTTTAACAGGTATCACCATTAGCGGCAATACATATAACGGCGCTTCAACACC
The DNA here is from genome assembly GCA_040388605.1 of Bacteroidota bacterium. GTDB lineage: Bacteria > Bacteroidota > Bacteroidia > Cytophagales > Flexibacteraceae > JAZKBN01. Next base: position 42,408 of record JAZKBN010000011.1, read on the forward strand.
TGCAGTAACCACAGCGGCGCCTTCAGGTTTCCGCCAGGTTTACAGCGCGGCAACCCCTGTAACTGAGCCTTTCAACGCTGCCATTCCGAATACCGGGTGGTCTGTTTACGGGAACACACCGAGCATTACATGGCAAAACAAAGTTGCAAGCTCAGTAACCGACCCGGTTATTAATGTTGACGCAGCCGGTTCCGCCTCAGGCAATGTTGCTTACTTTAACTCATATTCAAGCTCTTACCCTGCAGGTTCAATAGCTGATCTTGTTTCGCCGGTGCTTGATTTGGGTAACCGCGGCTCTGCCGATGCAATTGTGAGCTTCTCAACATATCGCAGCAGTGCTTACACAACAAGCCCTGATTACCTCATGGTTTGGTTGTCGCCCACAAAGCCGACAACTACCGATGCATTACCTTCAGGCTCAACCCTGCTTTATTATGTTAACCGTATAAATACGAAAACCGATGTTGCAGACGGAACCCCGACAACTGCCGGTTCCAACAACGGGTTTACGCCGATAATTACCGGTTCTGAGTCAACAGGCTGGCATACTTACAGTGTTAACCTGCCTGCCTCTGCGGCCGGGTATATTGTTTTCAGGGCTGTTTCAGGCTATGGCGACAATATAGTGCTCGATGAAATTAACCTGCCGGCTTTCCCGCCTGCAATGGTTTTCAATTCAGCTTCTGGTACCGCAACCAATACAGACCTTGCTCTTGGTACTGTAAATGCAAAAATGCAGACGCTTAAGTTCAGTGTTACAGGTGTTGGCAGCCCAATATCACTGAAAACGCTTAACATAAGCCCTGCAGGAACCACAAATGCGGCAGATATATTAAATGCCAAAGTTTATGCAACCGGTAACAGCTCAACTTTTGCAGCCGGCACACAGTTCGGTACAACGGTGGCAGCCCCAACCGGCGCATTCACAGTTTCAGGCTCAACCAAACTGGTTAACGGCGATAACTACTTCTGGGTGGTGTATGACGTTACTGCAGCAGCGGGTAGCACAAATAATTCAGTGGCTGCTACAGTAAGCAGCTATACGCTGAGCTCTGCTCCCGAAACGCCTGCAACCATATCCGGCGGCACAGCCACCCGCATTCTGAAAGCGCCTATGACTTTCATAAGCTATGCGCTCACTTATCCAACTGAAGATCCGCTTACTCCGGGTTCAACTGCTAACCCTGTGGTTAAGCTTGATCTGAATATGAGCTCCGGCGCATCTTTAGATTTGTCGACTTTAAGGTTCACAAGCGGCGGCTCAGATGCCCCTTCTACTGACCTTGCAGGTGCCACCCTTGTAACTACCGGCTCAAGCGCGGTTTACAATTCAGGTACTGCCACTCAATTCGGCAGCGCCATAGCTTCATCGCCATACCTGTTCACCGGAACTTATGCCCTGAATGCCGGCCACAACTATTTCTGGCTGCTTTATGACATTAAGCCCGGCGCTGTAAAAGATGATGTTGTAGGCGCCCGCCTTACCCAGGCTACAATCAGCGGCATTGCCACTGACCCTATAAGCACAAATCAAACGCCTGCCGGTACAGCGCCTAAAATAGGCCTGAACTATTGCGCAGTCAACCTGCAGACCATTCCGTGCAGCACTTCCGGTATTTATATTAAAACGGTATCGCTTGCGGCTCCTGCCAACTCACCAGGCACAGTTACCACTTTAAATAATACAAGCAATTGCCCCGCAGGATCTTCAGGTTACTCAACCTATAGCCCATCTGCCGCATCTGCCACTGTAACTGCAGGTCTTACTTATACCTTAACAGTAACTCCTTCGGCATCCGGCCAGGCCATTGGCGCATGGTTCGATGCAAACAGGAGCGGAACCTTTGAAACATCTGAGTTCTTCTCAGTAACCGAAGCCTCTGTGGCTAATCAGCCTGTAACCGCAGCTATTCTTATACCCGGTGTTGCAACCGTTGGCAAAGCAGGCTTACGTGTACGTATAGAAAGCAACCTGAACAGCGGCAGCGCCTGTACTTCTTTCGCTGAGGGCGAAACAGAAGATTACTACCTGACTGTTGTTGCTCCTTCAGCATGTTCAGGAACCCCGGTTGCCGGAACAATCTCAGGTCCGAATGCGGCCTGCAGCGGTGTTTCAACCACTTTAAGGCTATCTGATCAGACATCAGGCTACACCGGCCTTACTTATGTTTGGAAAAGCTCATCTTCTGAAAGCGGTCCTTTCAACCCAATCAGCGGTGCAACTTCGGCAACATACAATACAGGAACAAGCATATCAGGCACTACCTACTTCAAGGCTTCAATAGCCTGCTCAGGAGGTACGGAAGTTGAAACCCCGGTATTCACTTTCAGCATTATACAACCTGTTTACGCTTCATTGCCGTATGCGCAGAACTTCGAAAACTGGGCTTCAGTTTGCGGAACCAACGATGCCCCGGCTTCATGGCGTAACAACAGCGCGCTTACAGGCGATGCAAGCTGGAGAAGGAACGATAACACATCGGCATGGTCTGCATCAACAGCAGGCAGCGGTGCTTATTTCCCTTTTGCCAGCGACAGCACCTACTCTGCCCGCTTCCACTCATCTGCAACAGCATCCACATCTAACTTCGATTTGTATATTAACCTGGGCGCTTCAGGCGGCAGCGCCAAACGCCTTGGTTTCGACTATATAAATACAGACGGGGCAGACGTATTGAATGTGTCTGTTTCTTCTAACGGAACCACCTGGACAGCCTTAGGTAACTTCGGTAACGCAGCTACCTGGACAACAAGGAACATAACAATTCCGGCCTCTTTCTCAGGCAATGTCCAGATTCGTTTCAGCGGCACCGGCCAAAATACTGCAGCTAACAGCTCAGATATTGGCCTTGATAATGTACAGGTTGAATCTTCTCCAATCTGCTCAGGTGAGCCGACTGCAGGTTCTGTAGTTGTTACTCCTCCTGCCAACCCTTGCGACGGAACAACAGGCCGTTCTTATACTCTGGGCTTAGAAGGCTACAGCACCGACGAAGGCATTACCGTGGCATGGTATCGCTCTGTGAACAATGGCCTGACCTGGGGCGACCCGATTGGCACATCACTGGTTCTTACCACCAATGTTCCTTTAAGCGGCAGCGAATCTTCAGTAGTTACTAACTACCTGTTCAAAGCAGTGCTTACCTGTTCAGGAAGCGGGCTTTCAGATGAAGTGGTTCAGCAAATTACACTTAACCCGCCAACTGCAGGCACTGTACCCACATCTGTAACCTTCTGCCCCGGGGCTTCAGTTACCTTGGCGGCAACCGGCAGTACAACAGGTTTAACTTACCAGTGGAGCGCATCAGCTACCGGCGGCGAAGGTACTTTCACCGATGTTTCGGGTGCAACTGCCTTAACATATACTTTCAGCCCTACTGCAACAACAACCCAATACTACAGGCTGAAAGTGAAGTGCGGAACTAAAATTGCCTATACCAATACCCTTGCACTTAATCCTTCTGTGGGTCCTGTTTACGCAACTCTGCCATTTACTGAAAGTTTCGAAAATACCTGGACAAGCAAGTGTGCAACCCGTGAGCTTCCCGGTGCCAACTGGTCACAAGCCAAATGGTCAGGCGATGCATCATGGCGCAGGAACGACGACGGCGCTGCCGGCGGATGGACCTACCCTACTGATCACCCGTACACCCCAAGTGCATCTGACGGCTCTTATTCTGCAAGGCTGCACTCTAACTTCGATGGTTCAGGAAGCGTTACCGGCTCAGATTTGCGTCTGTACCTGAACTTCTCTAACCCTTCTGCAAGCCCTGTAAACCGCCAGCTTACTTTCGATTACATCAACCCCGATTTGGTTGGTTTCGATGAAAACTGGGATGAGCTGACCGTTTCGGTTTCAACTGACGGCGGAGCTAATTTTAATGAGCTTGATACTTATGATACCGAGAATTCATGGTCTACCAAGACTCTGAGCCTCCTGGGTTATAATACAGCAAATTTTGTAATTCGCTTTACAGCCACCGATGATGAATTCGGCCTTTCAGATATAGGTATCGATAACATTGTAGTGTCTGAGCAATGCAACGGCGCATTTGCAGGCTCTGTTCCGGCAACCGCACCATATTGCGGTGACGGCGGCGCAAGCTTCCGTGCTGTTAACACTTCACAGAAACCGCTTTCTATTGCTCCGGGTATATCTTACCTGTGGCAGCACTCAACCGGCAACAGCCCGTATAACTGGGTTACTGCTTCAGGCGGTTCCGATGAAACTGTTTTGTCTTATACAACAGCAACCGGTCTCACCGGCACGCATTATTATCGCCTGAAAGTTTCCTGCTCTGCAGGCCCTGTGGCGTACTCAGATGTTATTACTGTAAACGCTCAGCAATACACTGTGGCAGTTGTTAATGCTTCAACTCCTTTCATTATGGACTTTGAAGATACCTGGCTTTCTGCATGTGCAACGCATGATCGTCCCGGAGTAAGCTGGGTACAAAGCGAGCCAAATGTAGGCGAAGATGCTGATGCCTCCTGGAGGCGTGAAGACGACGGTTCATCTGCCGGTTGGGCTTCAACCAGCGGTGCATATTCACCCACTGCTTCTACAGGCAGCCACTCTGCAAGGTTCCACACCTACGATGCTTCTTCAGATTTAGCTGCAGACCTTTTGGTTCACCTGAACCTGAGTGGTGCAGTTAACAGGCAGCTGACCTTTGATTACATAAATACCAGCGGTTCAGACGTTCTTACTGTTTCAGGTTCTTCTGACGGTGTGAACTATACTGAGCTGGGTACTTATAACACTGCTTCTTCGTGGACTAACCAGGTTATTCAGCTTAACGACATCAACGCTGCCGATTATACCATTAGGTTCTCAGCAGTAAGTGATTACGGTTTCTCTGATATTGGTTTAGATAACGTAGTGCTTGCTGAACAATGCAGCGGTACAATTGCGGGCGGAAGTGTTCCTGCTAACGCATACTACTGTTCTTCAT